>NZ_JAJJNF010000029.1:0-500 GCF_021245805.1 Mangrovimonas futianensis | reverse complement strand
CGTACATCCCCTCCGAGAAACTCTCTCTGGAGAAGTACATGGTCGTACCATTGGGACTGATCGCCGCAACTCCTTCATGGAACTGCGTGTTCACGTCGCCATCTACTTGGTCGGCTTCCATAAAGCCTTCTGCTGTCACCTCGGATACGTAGATATCCAAAAACGGCTGCTCGTTCCAACCATAGGTCTTTCTTGACTTGTTCCTTGCCGTGGCAAAATAGAACTTACCGTCCTTGATAGTCCCTCCAAAGTCGGACTGCTCGCTGTTGATGTCCAGGTTCTTCAAACGGAAGGTCTTCTCTTTCTCCAACAACTGTGGGATATAGTCCGGGTTCTCCATAAAGGCTACCGATCGCTGGTCGTTCGGCTTCAGCTCTGCAAACTTGCGCATGTACTCATTGGAACGGTCGTACTTCCCGTTCGCCTTGAGCATCTGAGAGTACTTGTAGACGATCTCTGCATCTCCGGGAGTGCTCTCAAGTACCTTGTAGTACCATTTC
>NZ_JAJJNF010000028.1:0-535 GCF_021245805.1 Mangrovimonas futianensis | reverse complement strand
CTTACATTTGCATACGAAAGTGAATACGAAAATGCATACGATTTGCCCAACAAAAACAAATTTACCACCCCAAAAATTTACACAGCAAAAGGAGATTTAAGTAAACGTTGGTACGTTTATTTTTCCTTTCAGAATCCTGATGACCCTTCAAAACTGAAACGGGTCACTCCCTTTTACGGAAAGGTCAACAAATTTAAGACCAAGGAAGAACGCTTGGAAGTGCTTTCTGTATATAGACGAACACTGATCAAGCTGTTGAAACTTGGTTACAACCCATTTGAAGATAACACCTCGCTATTTGAAGGTTTGAAAAAGAATCCGGAGTTGCCTCAACCAACCCCTGCCGAAAAGCCAAAGAAAACCAAGACACCTAAAAAAGAGGAATCTGATGACCAACCAAAAATTGCTGTTGCAAAAGCCTTTGAGTTTGTTATTGAGCTCAAAGAGAAGTCACTGACCAAAACCACCGTACAAGGTTACAAGAGCAGGGTTGATTTTTTCCTGAAATGGCTCAAAAAGAACCAGAAATCTGTTG
>NZ_JAJJNF010000027.1:0-556 GCF_021245805.1 Mangrovimonas futianensis | reverse complement strand
GCTGCATAGCCGTCGTTGTCGTCGTTGTCGTCACAGATGCTCAGCTGCAGTGCCTCTTGCGTCTGTGCCGGGGTAGGAAGCGGATTCACGATCAGCTCCAGGGTCGTGGTACGGAAACACAAAGTGGTATTGTCCTCCACACGAACCCCTAGGGTCTGTGGTGTAAACTGGTTGGTATAGGCGGTAGGGACCGCTATGTAACTGGGGGCAGATGGCCCTATCTCGGCATCGGCCACATCGGTGTAATAGGTCACTGTGTACAGTGTCGGGTCCAGCCCGTTCAATATCTCTGTGTTGGCCTGGGTCAGGTCAAACTGTGTCATTCCATCGGCAACGGCATCGTCGCACAGTTCCAATGGTGATGGATCGGCAATCTCTGGTGTTGGTTGCACGATCAGCTGCAGCTCCACAATGGTAGGACAATCGGTGTCCACACCGGCATAGTCCACTCTTACGTAGATCACCTGCCCAAGGACGTTGGACAACGGACTGCTCTGTGGCAGCACATCGTCCACTGCGTTCTGGTAGGTCAGGTGGAAGGTAACATCTAAACTGG
>NZ_JAJJNF010000026.1:0-575 GCF_021245805.1 Mangrovimonas futianensis | reverse complement strand
AGTTTGTTACAGACCATGGAGGACAACGAGTTAATCGAGGATAACTTTGTAAAAAGAATCCCTGTATTGAAGTCCATCCCAAAAAGGAACAAAACTTATTCGGAAGAAACCACCGAGGCCATTTTCAGTTACTTGGAAGCAAACGATCCTACACTTCTTCTGTTCATTAAATTTATATCCTATAATTTATTGAGACCAATTGAGGTCTGTCGTCTTCGAGTCAAGGATATTGACACAAACAAACGAACCATTCAGTTTAAGGCAAAAAACTCCCCTCTCAAAACCAAAATCATTCCTGAAATCCTTTGGAAAGATTTACCAGACCTAAGCCAAATGGATGGAGAGCTTTTCCTTTTTACCCCCGATAAAATTGGTGGAGAATGGCAGACAACTATAAACAACAAAAGAGATTACTTTTCCAAAAGGTTCAAGAAAGTAGTCAAAGATCATTTTGACCTAGGTGAAGATTACGGCCTCTATAGTTTTAGGCACACCTTTATCACCAAATTATATCGGGCTCTTGCCAAGGATTCCACTCCTTTTGAGGCAAAAAGTAAACTTTTATTGATAACTGG
>NZ_JAJJNF010000025.1:0-592 GCF_021245805.1 Mangrovimonas futianensis | reverse complement strand
GTAACCACTAATACATTCTATGCTTGCTTGCGGTGCACGGGCAGTCCGAGAGCCCCTGTAGGAAGTCGATACCAATTGTGATCATGTGTGTACCGGAGTTGTAGCCTATCAGGTCGTTCATAGTGATCTGGTACGAGTATGCAAAATAGAACTTGGACTTCATGATCCCTGCCATTGGCCCAATGTTCAGCGGTTTGAAGAACTGGTCGTTAAGGAACCTGTAAGAGGCGCCAATCCAGTAGTAATCTTCTTTTCTGTTGAACTTTCTGTACTTGAAGTTGACATCTGTTGTAGACCTTCCGTCACTTGAGAAGTTCTGGTAGAAAATGGACGGTTCCATTTCGATGAACTTGTTGTTCTTGCTCTTGATGACATATCCTGTATATATCTGGTAGTTCCTGAGGAGTTCCGGCTCGATCTTGGAGAAATCGTAGTCATCGTTCCATTTTTTGTCCAGCAGGTTGTTTACGTTGAAGCTGAAGTAATATCCTCCCCAACGGTACAGAGCCCCCACGTCGAAATTATTGTTTGAAGTGGCCCTATCATCTGTGACGTAGGGGTCAATTACCGGATCGTTGTATGTTGTCTGAAA
>NZ_JAJJNF010000024.1:0-642 GCF_021245805.1 Mangrovimonas futianensis | reverse complement strand
CTATTGCCTAAATGATTCACCGGAGTCCATTACACTGAATGCCGGCATTTTTGATGGAAGCACCAATAATACCTTTGAATGGTCTACTGGGGAAACAACCCCAGATATCGAGGTAAACACCGTGGGAGCCTACACGGTTACAGCTACCAATGTTTGGGGTTGCAGCAAAAGCAGAACCATAGTTGTATCTCCCTCCAATATAGCAACAATCGAAGCCATACATGTTACTGATGCTTCAGAAAACAATACCATTTCAATTGTTGTTTCGGGAGAGGGTACATATGAATTTGCTCTTTTCAATCAGAATGGGCTATTTGCCGATTTCCAACCACAAACGACATTTCAAAACGTTCCTCCGGGTATGTACACAGTCGCCGTAAGGGATGTGAAAAATGATTGCGGGGTGGTTGAAGATATGGTCTCGGTCATTGGCTTCCCAAAATATTTTACACCAAACAATGATGGTCAAAATGATTTTTGGCAGGTTATTGGGATTACTCAATTTACCCAACCCAATACCGAAATACTCATTTTCAACAGATACGGAAAACTAATTACAAAAATTGATCCTCTGGGAATGGGATGGGATGGTACCCTGAACGGGGAACCTCTACCAACAGATGATTACTGGTTCTTTATTAC
>NZ_JAJJNF010000023.1:0-1371 GCF_021245805.1 Mangrovimonas futianensis | reverse complement strand
AATCATAGGTACTGTGTTAGAAAACAAGTAAATTGCAATAAATTTTTAGGAAGCATTCAAATTTATTTGACTGTTATCCCGTGCAGCAGGGACTTTAAGTCCTTGCTGTTTTTTCTTTTCAAATTCTTCATCATAATTTTCTTCGTTTTTCCATAGAGTGTACATCAAGACCAACAACTTTCTTTGAACCGCAACCAATGCAACCATAGGTTTTGCTTTATTTGGCTTTATCCGTTTATAAAATGGCCTTAAAGTCGGATTACAGCGCACACAGGTCATGGAGGGCATATGTAGTACGGCTCGAATATGACTATTTCCCTTTTTGCTTATTTTAGTCTTCCCTTTGAATCTGCCCGATTCCTTTAAAACTACATCGTAACCAGCATAACTGGCCAGCTGTTTACCATTGGAGATGGATTCAAATCCCAAGGTTTCCCCAACAACAGTAGCCGCTGATATAAAGGATACTCCAGGGATACTCTCCAAATAACCTATCCGAGCCTGCAATTTAGCATCCTCCTTGACCAAGGCCCGCATTTCCTGCTCTATTGTTCTTATTTGTTCATTTATGAGTTGCAGTCGTTTCAGGTGTCTCTTATGGGCGCTTTTACAATAATAATTACTTGACTCCACGGCACTCTGACGATTGATCTCTGTAGTTTTATCTTTTAATAGCGAACTACGCTCCCTACTTAATAATTTTAATTGCTGAAGCTCTTTGCTGGGCGGTTCCCAAAGTCTCAATTCACGTTCAAGCCCTAGCATACTCAACATTCTACTATCAAGAGAATCTGTCTTTGAGCGTTGATCCAAACTCTGGGCATAACGCTTTACCCGGCCCGATTGCATCACACAAACCTTATAGCCCAAATCGTAAAGGAAATGACAGACTCTCTGGTGATAAACGCCGGTTGCTTCCATGATCACATAGAAACATTCTTTATCCTCCACCATTTTCCCCAGCCAAATCTTCAATGAATTGAAACCTGATTGGTCGTTCATGATGTCAGGACAGCCTATAAACTCCTTTTTCAGATTGCTGTAAAGTATCCCATAACTAAGGGATAAACTCGCCTTGGACACATCTATACCAAGACATTGCTTTAATGCTTTATCCATAATTTATTCTGGTTACAACAAGCCTATTTTCTCGTAAATCTTTGCTCGCTTTTGATTCGGTCTCTTTATAAAAGGATCTAGGTACTGTCCAGATTTTAAGAAAATAATAGAAGGGCGGTCTTTCTATGATGCGATATCAACAATGTATCTAGCCAAAACCCCTCTGTCCCTTCTATTGTTGCCTGTCTGTTATTTAGTAAGAAATTTACTATTTTAACTCTTTAATTAAATAGATTTGTAAACATACGAGCC
>NZ_JAJJNF010000022.1:0-1733 GCF_021245805.1 Mangrovimonas futianensis | reverse complement strand
ATACCGAAATACTCATTTTCAACAGATACGGAAAACTAATTACAAAAATTGATCCTCTGGGAATGGGATGGGATGGTACCCTGAACGGGGAACCTCTACCAACAGATGATTACTGGTTCTTTATTACCCTACAGGATGGACGTATTTTTAAAAGCCACTTTACTCTTAAAAGATAATTTCTTTGAAAAAACTAACATTGATAGCAATTTGTATGCTATTGCTCCCGATCACCAACTTATTTTCTCAAGCTCCTACCGACTGTACCAATGCTATAGTAGTTTGTGGTAATTCAGAATTAAACTTGGATGTCTCAGGCATCGGAATACAAGAACTTTCTGGTTTAAATAGTTGTTCTAGCCAGGAAAACAATAGTGTTTGGTTAAAAGTAACTCCGATTACTTCGGGAACCCTTGGTTTTAATCTGACGCCTCAAAGTTTTTCAATCCAAGAAGACTATGATTTTTTTGTTTTTGGACCAAATGCTGATTGTGGCAACCTACCTCAAGCTATTAGATGCTCAACTACCAACCCACAAGCTGCTGGCCAAAATAATAACTTAACCGGTATGAATGGTACAGAAACAGATACTTCTGAAGGTCCAGGCCCCAATGGCAACAGTTTTGTAAGATGGTTAGATGTTGAGGCCGGAGATTCTTATTTCATTGTTATAGACAGGCCCATTGGCAATAGCCCGTTCACATTGGAATGGACCGGAACTGCTCAATTTTCAAGCCCACCAACAAATGAAACTGGTTCTTTCGAAGCTTTAAACTTGAAAAACTGTGATACTTTGGCTCCATTTGATGATGAAGTTACTGGGTTCAATTTAGATTCAAACACTCCAGGAATTATTGGTAGTCAAACTAATGTAAGCGTCTCCTACTATGAATCAGAAAGTGATGCCAACATCGATGAAAATGCTATCTCCGGAATCTACAACAACACTTCTAACCCTCAGGAGGTCTTTGCAAGAATGGAAAATACTCTCACAGGTTGCTTTGAAGTCATTCCATTTGTATTAACCGTAACTTCTGGCCCTAGTTTTGTCATCCCAACAAATCTCTCGTCTTGTGATGATTTTTCTGATGGAGATAATCTAAATGGATTTACAAGCTTTGATCTTACCGCTACGATAGAAGAAATACAAGGCAATAGTGAAAATGATTCCTTAAATATTTCCTTTCATGAGTCATTAGACCATGCTCAAACCGATACCAATCCATTGCCAAACGATTTTACAAATACCTTTCCCAATGACCAAATCATCTATGTTAGAATAGAAGATTCACAATTCCCCGCTTGTTTTAGTACTACCACCCTAAACTTAACTGTATTGCCAGTTCCCGAAGCCTTTGATGGGACTCTTTTGCAGTGTGACCAAGACTTTAGCCCTGACGGAATCACCCTGTTCAATTTGAATGAAGCTAATAGTCTAGTTTCAAACACACCTGACCAAGTTTCCATTGCCTATTTTGAATCTTTTGAGGAGGCTCAAGACAATCTGCAACCTTTGGATTACAACTATCTGAATACAACTAACCCTCAAACCATTTTTGCCAGGGTATTTGACCCCTCAACAGGATGTTACAGCGTTTCACAGGTAAGTCTTGAAGTTAGCACCACCCAAATTTCAGACTATGAAGTCCCCGGTGTTTGTGATGAGCCCAACTCTGAAGACGGTATCAATACGTTTGATTTAAACGAGGTGGCATTACAAATACAGAATAACAACA
>NZ_JAJJNF010000021.1:0-1936 GCF_021245805.1 Mangrovimonas futianensis | reverse complement strand
AAAAACAGCAAGGACTTAAAGTCCCTGCTGCACGGGATAACAGTCAAATAAATTTGAATGCTTCCTAAAAATTTATTGCAATTTACTTGTTTTCTAACACAGTACCTATGATTCCGTTGCGAGGAAATTCGGCAGAATTTCGGAGTAGGAATCAAGCCGGTTAAAGTTAAGGAATATTGGTTTAGCATTTGGCAAGCAATGGATTATAGCCAGTGTTGTAACACGTTTTTTATTTTCTTTCAAATCTCTGTTCTTTATGATTGTCAACTTCCTTTAATATTTTCAGAAGTTTATTGATAATAATTTCATTTGCTGAAATTCCAAAATCTCGCTGATAATCGTGATTCGTAATTAAAATATAGTCGTTCATATTCAGTAACTCGAAATTGTTGTCAAATCCAATTGAGTAAGTTTCGTCAAAATCAGCAAATCTATTTGGAAAAGCATTATTTATCCATTTTTCAAATTCAGTTGGATTTATTTTATGTTTAGTAAATAAATAAAAATAATTTCCATATTGATATGGATAATAAAATCCATTTGTCGGTTTTATTAATAAATCCGTTACCGTTTTTTTTGAAAGTCCGAACCAAGACTTTTTTTTACGTTTCAGTTCGTAATATTTAATATTTTCAGAATCCAATTCCGATTGTTCCATATTATACTGAAAATCGTTTTCTATGAATTGGTAAATTCCGTATCCAGAAAGTTTTAATTTTTCGTAAATATCTGTTTCAGATAACTCCGTTTGAAAATCGATTCTAATAGTTTCATTTTTTTCAATTGGATGTAATAATGTACAGAATTTTTTCAATGGTTTGTTGGTTTGGTCAAAATGTGTTACAACGTGTTTGGCTATGGTTTCGTTGCGTGAAAATCCGCGAGGATTTTCCGCAGTAAACCGAAGATAGCAAATTTGCGAGGACTTTCCGCGAGGAAAGTCAGAAGCAATGAACTATAGCCGTTGTTAGCCACTGTTATTATTCGTTAAGAAATTCAATAATCGATTCCGCGAAGTTCTTTGAAAAAGGTGTACTCATATGGTCGCCACTAACGAGACTCAATTTACTATTCGATAATTGTTCTTGTAATTTTTTAGGATTTCCATTATCTAAATCATCATCTCCGCAAATTACCAAAGTCTCCACCTCAATATTATTAAGTTCCGCAATAGTTGTTTCAGGTTGATAGTCCTGTAAATAGCCCATTATTTTAAAGTTCACATCAAGATTTTTCGCAAAGTCTACAGCTCCTCTTGTCATTTTATTTGGTTCAGTCCGTCCAGAAAAGACATTCCCAAATTCAATTCGCCTGTCCCAATTTGGATTCGTAAATCCAATGCCCATTCCCCCAAATACAGCTTTGGTGATTCGCTTATCTTTAGTAAGTAAGTTTGCAAGAACAATTGCACCTCTTGAGTATCCAACAGCCACATAGTTGTCAGTTTCTAAATGGTCAATTAGGGCCATTAAATCTTTCACTTCCGCATTATTTTTATAGGCATTTTCATCAACAGGTTTATCAGAATTTCCATTACCTCTTAAATCTGGTATAATAACTCTGTAGCCTTGTTTAATCAGTTGTTTTTTTAATTCCGATTTTCCCCAATTCCAATCTCCATCGACTATAAAACCATGAATTAGTAAAACTAATTCTCCATTTCCATTATCAGTATATGCGATTTTTGTTCCGTCAAATGAGGTGAAATCTTTCTTATTATTCTCTTTTGATGTACATGAGACTAGAAATAAAAGGATGATAGCTATTGGTTTATAAATTCTCATTTTTCTTAATTGTGGCTAACGGTTTGGCTCGTATGTTTACAAATCTATTTAATTAAAGAGTTAAAATAGTAAATTTCTTACTAAATAACAGACAGGCAACAATAGAAGGGACAGAGGGGTTTTGGCTAGATACATTGTTGATATCGCATCAT
>NZ_JAJJNF010000020.1:0-2076 GCF_021245805.1 Mangrovimonas futianensis | reverse complement strand
ATACAACGGCACCGGTGGCTCCTGAGGCTCCTGCAGATATCACTTACGAGTGTATCGGCGATATGCCTGCTGCTGGCGAGTTGACTGCTACAGACAACTGTGCTGGTGACATTACAGCTACTGCCGTTGATAGCATGGACGATACAGATACTTGTAACATCGTGGTGACCAGAACGTGGACATTCACTGATGCGTGTAACAATTCATCATCGGTGTCACAGACCATCACTATTCAAGATACAACAGCTCCGGTGGCTCCTGAGGCTCCTGCAGATATCACTTACGAGTGTATTGGCGATATGCCTGCTGCTGGTGAGTTGACCGCTACAGACAACTGTGCTGGTGATATTACAGCTACTGCTGTGGACAGCATGGACGACACAGATACTTGTAACATAGTGGTGACCAGAACGTGGACATTCACTGATGCGTGTAACAATTCATCTTCAGTGTCACAGACCATCACTATCCAAGATACAATAGCTCCGGTTATTGATACACCTGCCTCTGACATTGCCATTGAGTGTAGTGCTGATGGAGACCAAGGTGGTATCGAAGCTTGGTTGGCTTCAAATGGTGGTGCTACTGCCACAGATAATTGTAATAGTGAGATCACTTGGACAAACACCTATGGTGGCGATGCTTCAGATTGTTCTCAAGCTATTGCTGTAACCTTTACTGCTACAGATGCATGTGGAAACTCTGTATCCACTACAGCTTCCTATGCTGTTCAGGATACAACACCGCCTACCATTACAGATGCAACCTCCTCTACCGTAGAATGTGACGGTTCTGGAAACATAGATGATCTAAACGATTGGTTGGCGTCAAACGGTGGGGCTACTGCTTCTGATGACTGTTCTGCCGTGGCTTGGTCTAACGACTTCTCTGCCCTTTCTGATGATTGTGGAGAAACGGGTTCGGCTACAGTAACTTTTACTGCCACTGATGGTTGTGGAAATGCAGCATCTACTACCGCTACCTTTACTATTATAGATACAATAGCTCCGGTTGCTCCTGAGGCTCCTGCAGAAATCACTTATGAGTGTATCGGCGATATGCCTGCTGCTGGTGAACTGACTGCTACAGACAACTGTGCTGGTGACATTACAGCTACTGCTGTGGATAGCATGGACGATACAGATCCTTGTAACATCGTGGTGACCAGAACGTGGACATTTACTGATGCATGTAACAATTCATCTTCAGTGTCACAGACCATCACTATTCAAGATACAACGGCTCCAGTGGCTCCTGAGGCTCCTGCAGATATCACTTACGAGTGTATCGGCGATATGCCTGCTGCTGGCGAGTTGACTGCTACAGACAACTGTGCTGGTGACATTACAGCTACTGCTGTAGATAGCATGGACGATACAGATCCTTGTAACATTGTGGTGACCAGAACGTGGACATTCACTGATGCATGTAACAATTCATCTTCAGTGTCACAGACCATCACTATTCAAGATACAACAGCTCCGGTGGCTCCTGAGGCTCCTGCAGATATCACTTACGAGTGTATTGGCGATATGCCTGCTGCTGGTGAGTTGACCGCTACAGACAACTGTGCTGGTGATATTACAGCTACTGCTGTGGACAGCATGGACGACACAGATACTTGTAACATAGTGGTGACCAGAACGTGGACATTCACTGATGCGTGTAACAATTCATCTTCAGTGTCACAGACCATCACTATCCAAGATACAATAGCTCCGGTTATTGATACACCTGCCTCTGACATTGCCATTGAGTGTAGTGCTGATGGAGACCAAGGTGGTATCGAAGCTTGGTTGGCTTCAAATGGTGGTGCTACTGCCACAGATAATTGTAATAGTGAGATCACTTGGACAAACACCTATGGTGGCGATGCTTCAGATTGTTCTCAAGCTATTGCTGTAACCTTTACTGCTACAGATGCATGTGGAAACTCTGTATCCACTACAGCTTCCTATGCTGTTCAGGATACAACACCGCCTACCATTACAGATGCAACCTCCTCTACCGTGGAATGTGACGGTTCTGGAAACATAGATGATCTAAACGATTGGTTGGCATCAAACGGTGGGGCTA
>NZ_JAJJNF010000001.1:0-640312 GCF_021245805.1 Mangrovimonas futianensis | reverse complement strand
ACATGCCCGTAGGGCGCAAGGTAGGGCTAGGTCTGTCGTTTGTTAACGACCAGATCGGACCTGTAAAGGAGAACAATGCCTATGTTGACTTCAGCTATACGCTGGAGTTGGGCGGCGGTCACAAACTGGCCATGGGGGTCAAGGCAGGAGCTACGTTTTATGACGTAGGTCTTACGGGCCTTGATAGGCTTGATGCGGATGACCCATTGTTGGGAGAGGACGTGAACAGTGTGTCCCCTAACGTAGGGGCGGGTTTCTACCTTTACAAGCCGGATACTTATTATGTGTCTCTTTCCATGCCGAACATCATCAGCACGATCCATTTGGATGCTGAGAACGGGAAGAAGGTAGGATCTGAGACGCAGCACTTTTTTGCGGCTGCAGGTTATGTTTTCGGGTTGTCAGACAACTTCAAGCTAAAGCCACACGCGATGATGAAGATGGCCTTTGATGCACCTATGACCTTTGACGGGAACTTGAACCTTTTCATGTACGATATCGTTGAACTTGGAGTTGGTTACCGTTTGGAGGATTCCTGGACGGCGATGGTAAACTTTATGATCACGCCACAGTTGCGCGTGGGCTATGCCTATGACCATATCGTGAGCGACCTTGACATCAACGCGAATGCCTCCCACGAGATATTCCTCAACTTTGATATCCTACTTTCGAGAAAGGTATCCCGTTCACCACGTTATTTCTAATCATCCAATCACACAGAATTATGAAAAAGCTCAACATATTTATACTTATAGCAATGATCGGGTGCCTAGTGGGATATTCCCAGAACGCGGCGACCGAGACAGCTGACCGATATTACCAGAACTTTGAGTTCGTTAGAGCGATCAAGAGCTACGAGAAGCTGGTAGAGAAGGGCAAGGGCGACGAGTACGTATACCGTCAGTTGGCCGAGGCCAATTACAACATATTGAACACCGAGGAGGCGGAGAAATGGTACTACAAGGTACTTGAGAGCACTCCCGGAGATGCAGAGATCGTCTACAAGTACTCTCAGATGCTCAAGGCGAACGGGAAGTACGACCGTTCCAATGAGTACATGCGCAAGTTTGCAGAGTTGAAGCCAAACGACCAGCGAGCGGTAGCCTTCATGGAGAACCCGGACTATATTCCACAGTTGTTGGAGAAAGAGAAGACCTTCCGTTTGAAGAACCTGGACATCAACAGCGAGCAGTCCGACTTCGGGGGGACGATCAAGGACGGTAAGTTCTATTTTGCCACGGCAAGGAACAAGTCAAGAAAGACCTATGGTTGGAACGATCAGCCGTTTTTGGATATCTACGTATCCGAGGTGACAGCAGATGGCTTTATGGAAGCCGACCAAGTAGATGGCGACGTGAACACGCAGTTCCATGAAGGAGTTGCGGCGATCAGTCCCAATGGTACGACCATGTACTTCTCCAGAGAGAGTTTCTCGGAGGGGATGTACGAGAAGGACAGTACCACCAGAAGAAAGATCAGTGTGAACAACCTTTTCGAGGCTACCTTTGATGGCGAGAAATGGGGTTATGTAAAACCGTTCCCATTGAACAGCAACACCTTTACGATCAAGGACCCTAGCGTGAGCAATGACGGAAAGACCCTTTACTTTTCATCTGATATGCCAGGGGGTCACGGAGGTTATGACATCTACAAGGTATCCATCAATGGAGACGGTACCTACGGAGATGCGGTTAACCTGGGAGACATTGTCAATACCGAGGGAGATGAAGGTTTTCCTTTTATAAGCAGTACCGATGTCCTTTACTTTTCATCCAACGGGCACCTGGGCCTAGGAAACCTGGATGTTTTCTTTACCAAGCTTGACGGCGGGTCTTACTTGCCTGTAAGAAATGCAGGGGTGCCAGTGAACGGTAACATGGACGACTTTGCCTTTACCATCGATGAGGAAAGCGGGGAAGGATTTGTATCCTCCAATAGAGAAGGCGGTAAGGGAAGCGACGATATCTACCAGGTGTTCAGACTTCAGCCAATGTGTACCGTGGACCTTATTGCTATGGTTACCGACAGCCAGAGCGGGGAGCCATTGCAGGGAGCCAGCGTATCTGTATACGATGACCAGGGAAGCATGTTGCTTACCCAGTTGACCGATGCAGAAGGAAAGGCAACTTTCTTGGTAGAGTGCGACAAGCAGTCTGGTCTTGAGGTGAGCATGGACGGTTATGAGAGCGAAAAGGTAAGTGTTGACGGTACATTTGATGAATCGACTACTGCAGAGGTGGCCCTGGATCCGATCGAGATGATCGTTGCAGAGGACCAAGTGGTACTGAACCCTATCTACTTTGAGTTCGACAAGTCAAACATCACGCCAGAGGCCGCCTTTGAACTTGACAAGTTGGTACAGGTGATGAACAAGTACCCGGATATGGTGATCAACGCGACTTCACATACGGACAGCCGTGGATCTGCCTCATACAACGAGAGATTGTCTGACAGACGTGCCAAGACGACCGTACAGTACGTGATCTCCAAGGGTATAGATGCCTCAAGGATTACAGGTAAGGGTATGGGCGAGAGCGATCCTAAGGTGGATTGTGGAAGCAACTGCAGCGAGGAGGAGCACCAATTGAACAGAAGGTCTGAGTTTATCATCACCACTGGAGGTCCACAGGACCAATAGGGAGATGGAGGACCCAAACATAAGAGCATAAAAAAAGCCCTACCAAACGGTAGGGCTTTTTTGTTATCTGATTTCTTTACCATTTTTATCTAAAAAATGATATTCTAAATATGTGTAAGCATCTCTAGGTAAAATTTTTACCCATTTTTTGTGTTCAAAAAACCATTTTGAACGTACTGATGGAAATCCTTTTGTTAAAAAGGCTGCTATAAAAGGGTGTGTGTTTAAGGTTACCTTTTTATAGTCTTTTTTAAAGATTTGTTCTAAATCGTGGGTGATCTTTTGGACTAGAACAATTGGTGCTTCAACTTCTTCGCCATTAGTGCCGTTAGGATTTTCCTCACGGGTTTTAATGTTCATTTCAGGTCTTACACGCTGTCTCGTAATTTGTACCAATCCAAATTTACTTGGAGGTAATATTTTGTGTTTTGCCCTATCATCTTTCATTTCTTCCCGAAGATGATTGTAAAGGGTCTTTCTGTTATCAGCTTTTGTCATATCAATAAAGTCAATGACTATGATACCACCCATATCACGTAATCTTAATTGCCTGGCTATTTCTGATGCCGCAATTAAATTGACTTCCAACGCTGTTTCTTCCTGGGTTTTAGCTTTGTTAGAACGATTTCCACTGTTCACGTCTACCACATGTAGTGCTTCAGTGTGTTCTATTACTAAATAAGCTCCCTTGGCCATAGAGACAGTTTTACCAAATGAAGTTTTGATCTGTCTTTCTATCCCAAATTTTTCAAAAATGGGTACATTGGATTGATGTAACTTAACTATAGATTCTTTCTTAGGTGCAATTTCTTGCACATAATCTTTGATTTTAATGTAAAGCTCCTCATCGTCGATATGAATGTTTGTAAATGTGTCATTAAACATATCTCTCATAATTGAAGAGGCTTTATTGAGCTCTCCCAATACTTTACTGGGATGATGAGCTTTGTGTAATTTTTTACACATGGCCGTCCAACGACCTAAAAGATTTTGTAAATCTTTATCTAATTCGGCTACTTTTTTGCCTTCTGCTACTGTTCGTACAATAACTCCAAATCCAGCCGGCGCAATACTTTTTACTAAGCGTTTTAAGCGGTCTTTCTCTTCTCTATCTTCTATTTTTTGAGAAATAGAAATACGATCGGAGAAAGGAACTAAAACTATATAGCGACCAGCAATTGATAATTCAGAACTGATTCGGGGACCTTTCGTTGAGATAGGTTCCTTGACAATTTGTACTAGAATAGATTGGTTTGATTTAAGAACGTCGTTAATTTTTCCGTCCTTATCAATGTCCTTTTCAAATGGGAAATTCTTAAGAGAAAAATCTTTTAGTTTACCTGTGCTTACACGTTTGGTGAATTTTAAAAGAGAGGGAAGTTTTGGTCCTAAATCATGATAATGTAAAAAGGCATCTTTTTCATAGCCTACATTTACAAATGCAGCGTTTAGACCAGGAACGGCTTTTCTGATTTTGGCTATAAACACATCACCAACAGAAAAGTTGTTACCCCCTTCATCTTTTTGTAATTCAATTAGTTTTCCATCTTTTAATAAGGCAAAATCAACATGTTCAGAATTAGATCGAATAATCAATTCTTTATTCATTGTGTTAATTTTTATCCATCACGCTAAGCATGATAGATGGATTAAAAAATAATTTGTTCACAGGATTTTAAATCCGTGGAGTTGGTTAAAAACGCAAGGTTTCGTTTTACTCAACTCTTTTCAAAGAACGTTTTGGTTAAAAAACCAAAAAAGTAGTTAGACAACTACTTTTTTGACTTATTTTTTCTTTTTGTGACGATTAGCGCGTCTTCTTTTTTTACGCTTGTGCGTTGCAACCTTGTGTCTTTTGCGTTTTTTACCACTTGGCATGTTGTACTCGTTTTTTTAAATTATTACTGTGTTTATTTAACTTCTACGTTAGATTTTACACCTTCTACAAATACTTTAGCTGGTTTAAAAGCTGGAATATTGTGAGCTGGTATTTTAATAGTTGTATTTTTGGAGATATTTCTACCAGTTTTTTCTGCTCTTGTTTTAACAATAAAGCTACCAAAACCTCTAAGATAAACATTGTCTCCAGCTTCTAATGAAGTCTTAACTTCATCCATGAATGATTCAACAGTTGCCTGTACATCACCTTTTTCAATTCCTAATTTTTCAGAAATTCTTGCTACTAAATCTGCCTTAGTCATTTTATTTATTTTTATTATGTTACTATTAAATTAAAAGGGTTGCAAATATAGGAATTAAATATCCAATTCTTCAAACCTAAAACACTAAAATTTAATTAAATAAACAATTATTTTTGCTTTTCGTATTTATCTTAAATGACTATCACAAAAAATTTAACCTCTTGGTATTCAAACAGTAAAAGGGATTTGCCATGGAGAAAAACAAAAGATCCATATCGTGTTTGGTTATCAGAAATTATTTTACAACAAACTCAAATCAAGCAGGGATTGCCTTATTATGAACGGTTTATTTTAAGGTTTCCAAATGTTTATGACTTGGCCAATGCCTCTGAGGAAGAGGTTTTGAAATTGTGGCAAGGGTTGGGTTATTACTCTAGAGCCAGAAATTTACATGCAACAGCAAAGTATGTTGCTTATGAATTAAATGGTCAATTCCCAGAGACCTACCATGGTTTATTAAAGCTTAAAGGTATAGGAGATTATACTGCAAGCGCCATTGCATCTATTTGCTTTGGGGAACCAAGTGCTGTTTTGGATGGTAATGTTTATCGTTTCCTTTCAAGGTACTTCGGAATTGATACGCCTATTAATACGTCCCAAGGATTTAAAGTTTTTAAGGCTTTGGCTCAAGATATTTTGGACGAAAGGGATCCAGAAATACACAATCAAGCTATAATGGAGTTTGGAGCGCTTCATTGCACCCCAACAAACCCAAGTTGTGACACGTGCCCTTTCCAAAATACCTGTATGGCATTTGCCGAAGGAAAGACTTCTGAGTTACCTGTAAAACTTAAAGGTAAAAAACCAGAAAAAAAGTACTTCAATTTTTTAGTTTTTCTTTCAGAAAATGAAACCATATTGGAAAAACGCAAGGGTAAAGGGATTTGGAAGTACTTATATCAATTTCCATTAGTGGAAACTTCAAAAAGTTTAAAGGTTCAGGAGGTTCAAGTTTTGGTTGATCAATCTGAATTGTTATCCAACACTGTTTCTGAAATATACCTATATAATGAGGACGATATCGTGCATAAATTATCCCACAGACACCTTTATACCAAATTTTGGATTGTATTAACTGATAAATTACCTGTTGAGGGCGTAAATTGGGATCTAGTTAAAAAATATGCGGTTCCTATATTAATTGGAAATTTTTTGGACACCTTTAATTTCCAAGAGGTTTTAAAAGAATAATAAATTTTTATTAAATTTAAAGTAGTCATAAGCAAATATGTAACTTTGCTAACTTAAATTTCAGGAAAATTATGTCAGGTACATTAAATAAAGTGATGCTAATAGGGCATTTGGGAGATGAAGTGAAAATGCATTATTTTGAGGGTGGAGGTTGCGTAGGTAGGTTTCCTTTGGCAACAAATGAAACTTATACTAACAGGCAAACCAATGAGCGTGTTACCAACACCGAATGGCATAATATTGTAGTGAGAAACAAAGCGGCAGAGATTTGTGAAAAATACCTAAGTAAAGGAGATCGTATTTATGTTGAAGGTCGTATCAAAACAAGAAAATGGCAAGATGAAAACGGGAACGAAAGATATTCGACAGAAATCCAATGTACAGATTTTACGTTTTTGACCACAAAAAGTGAAAGCGAAAGACCATCTGGCGATTTTCAAAACAAGCCATCTGCACCTAAACAAGATTCACAGGTAAGTGAACCCATGATAGATGATGATAATGATGATCTTCCTTTCTAACCATATGTCTAACTAAACCATTGATAATTGGACCCTGAACCCCCGAGTTTAATCATCAATTTATTGACCGCGGATATTTCAATTGTCCTAGGTTTTGTGCTGCTTTTTATTTTGCTGATTTGTTCAGCGCTTATATCTGGTGCTGAAGTAGCTTTGTTTTCCTTGAGCAGAACCGATTTGGAGGAAGGCTTTGGAGAAAAGTCCAATGCTGTCCCTATTTTAACCAAACTCCTTGAAAGACCTAAAAAATTATTAGCCACCATTTTAGTGGCCAATAATTTTATAAACATTGGCATTGTCATTTTATTCTCCTACTTAGGGGAGTTCTTGTTTGCTGGGTTGATTTCTCCAGTTTTGAAATTTTTATTGGAGGTTGTTCTTGTTACTTTTTTAATCCTGCTTTTTGGCGAAATATTGCCTAAAATTTATGCAAGTCGAAATCGAGTCAAATTTGCTTCCTTTATGTCTTATCCACTTCGGGTACTGGATGTGTTTTTCTCTCCCTTAAGTCTTCCCATGAGAAGTATTACATTGGCTATTCATAATAAATTAGGAAAGCAAAAATTAAATTTTAGTGTAGACCAATTGTCCCAAGCTTTGGAGCTAACTAGTGAGGAAGATACTACTAAGGAAGAGCAAAAAATCCTTCAAGGCATAGTTTCCTTCGGGAATACAGATACCAAACAGGTTATGAGGCCAAGAATAGATATTTTTGCTATCAATATTAATCAAAAATATACTGATATTATATCGGGGATAGTGAAACAAGGGTATTCCAGAATTCCAGTTTATGAAGACAATATTGATAACATTAAAGGGGTTTTGTATGTTAAGGATTTACTTCCTCATTTAGACAAAAAACAATTGGATTGGACGACTTTACTACGGGAGCCATTTTTTGTTCCAGAGAACAAGAAGCTGGATGATTTGATGGTAGAGTTTCAAGAAAAGAAAGTGCATCTAGCTGTTGTAGTGGATGAATATGGGGGAACCTCAGGATTGATTTCTTTGGAAGATATTATTGAGGAGATTGTGGGTGATATCAGTGATGAATTTGATGATGAAGACCTCGTTTATTCCAAATTGGATAATAACAACTATGTGTTTGAAGGTAAAACACCGTTGAAGGATTTTTATAAAATTATCAAGTTAGAAGACGATACTATTTTTGAAAGTTCAAAGGGGGAAGCTGAAACTGTTGCTGGATTTGTTTTGGAAATTTCGGGAGGGTTTCCCAAATTGGGAGCAAAAATAAATTATCATGGTTATATTTTTACCATAGAATCATTAGATAAAAAACGTATTAAACGATTAAAAGTTACCTTGCCATAATGTTGAAAAATTTATTGTCCCTCGCTATATTATTTATTGTCACCTGTTCTTGTAAGGATGATCCTGTTCCAAAACCAAATGCATTTTTGCGATTGGAATATCCTGAAGCTACTTATAAAGAGGTAGATCTTAAACTCCCGTTCACTTTTGAAAAGAATACTATGGCAGAGGATGTGAAAATTAGGCAATTGGATAGCGTAACAAATAGTTTTGGTATTGATTTGAGTTATCCTAAACTAAAAGGAACCATATTTTTGACCTATAAAGGGGTAGACCAAAACAAGGACAAGTTGATCGCCTACCTCAGGGATGCCCAAAAATTTACACAAGAGCATACTAGAAAAGCTGATGAGATTTCCGAACAGGTGTATGAAAGTAAAGACCGTAGGGTCTATGGGATGTTTTATGAAGTTGGGGGTAATGCGGCATCACAGTCGCAATTTTATATTACAGATAGCATCAACCATTTTCTGACGGGATCCTTATACTTTTATGCTAAACCAAATTACGACTCCATTCTTCCTGCAGCTCATTATTTGGAAAAGGATATTAGATATATTATGGAAACTGTTAAGTGGAAATAAAAAAGCATCCATAAAAGGATGCTTCGGTGTGTCTTTAATATGCTGAACTTTTAAGCTTTCGCTTTTTGTGCACAACAAGCCATTTTACAATCTTCTTTGCAAGTCATGGGTTTGTCATTTGAAGCAGTTTCTTTTTCTTCAGCTTTTTTACCAGCACAACAGTCTTTAGTGCATCCAGGTTTACAAGCCATGGTCTCAGATGAAAAGGATTCAACCTTTTTTAGGTCTTTAACCTCATATACTTCTCCTGCTTTTTTTACGGTTTCTTCAAGAGATGCAGGTGTTACTTTGGCTTCATCATATTCAACCATAGCCAATTTTTTGTCAAAATCTACTTTGGCCGACTTAACACCTTCCATGTGAGCCATTTTGTTTTCAATGGTTTTAGCACATCCCATGGCGCAGGTCATACCTTCAATGGTGAATTCAGCCTTGGCATATGTTGCATTAGGGTCAAGTTCCTTTACCTCGCTTGAAGTTTCCATTTCAACCGTTTTTACCTCTGGAGAAACATTGTCTTTACAGGAGATTAAAAATGTTACCACAACAAGTATGGCGAAAATATGTTTTAAGTTTTTCATTTGTTTAAAGTATTTAATGTCACAAAATTAAGAATTCTTCTCGGTTAATTGCCTTAAATATATGAATTTTACATTTTGTAAAAATTGATGAAAAATTCTCAAAATAAGTGGTTTTATTTAGTGCTCCTTTCTTTAATATGGGGGACTTCATTTATCCTGATAAAGAAATCTCTATTAGGCTTGTCGGCTTTTCAAATGGGTGCCTTACGCACTATCATTACAGGTTTTTTTCTTTTCTTGGTGGGATATAAGCGTATTAAAACCATTTCATCCTCAGATTGGAAATGGCTGGCTTTGTCTGGTTTCTTAGGATCCTTAATGCCTGCATTTCTTTTTGCTATTGCTGAAACTGAAATTGATAGCGCTATAGCTTCCATGCTAAACTCTTTAGTGCCCATTTTTACTCTGATTATGGGCGCTTCTATATTTCATATTAAGTCTACCAAAAGGCAATTGATTGGGGTGATGATAGGATTTGTGGGAACAGCTGTTTTAATTTTTCAAGGAGCCGAATTGAATCCCGACCAAAACTATTTGTATGCGGCATTTATCATTGTGGCGACTATCATGTATGCAGCAAATGTGAATATTATTAAAAGGAATTTGCAACATGTAAAACCTCTAACCATCGCAGTAGGTAATTATGCAACCATTGTATTGCCTGCCGTTTTAGTGCTTTTGTTTTCAGGCTTTTTTGAAAATGAAAGATTGAACCATCCTGAGCTAAAACAATCACTTATTTATGTGGTTATCCTTTCTTTTTTTGGTACAGCTGTAGCCAAAGTATTATTTAACAAGTTGGTACATATGTCATCCCCAGTATTCGCTTCATCCGTTACTTATTTGATGCCTGTTATTGCTTTGGTTTGGGGCGTGATAGATGGAGAGAAGTTTGGTGGGGTTCAAATCATTGGTTCTGCTCTAATATTATTGGGGGTTTACTTAGCGCAGAGGAAGAATAAGTAAAAAAGGCCTTAAAAAGGCCTTCTCTAAACTAAAGTATTTTCTAGTTGAAGTCTTCGTCGGTAACCCCTTCGTTAAATACTACGCTTGTAAATGTAATATTGATGGATTGCATTCCAGAGACCATATCTTGTTTGAATGGAAATAGAATTCCGTCTATTTCTTTGTAGTCTGAGTAAGCTATTATGGAGTTTGCAGTGCCGCCTTCTACTTCCACCTTTTCCAGTAGGTGGGTTTTGGTATTGTAGAATCTGTAACTTTTAGTGGCTTCATCCAATACTTTTATTTTGTAAAGCTCTTTGTCACCTTCAGTAACGATGCCTTCTAATGCGATCTCATCACTTTTAGCATATAATTCTTGAAACAAGGTGGGCTTTCCTTTCTTTGGAGCGATTTGCTCTTCGGTTAAATCTACTTTCATTCCTTGTTGCTCAACATATCCTTTTTCACCATCAAACACTTGTTTATTTAAAAGGCCCATACCTTCGGCGGTCATTGCCATGTATTCTTTATTAGGTACTTTTATTTTCATTTCGGTGGAAATAATCATAGGAGCACCTGGGATAGTAACGGTTCCTTGGATTGCAGCCGTTTCAATCGATTTTAATTTCTTTTCGCCTCCAATGGCCTTAATGTATTCCTTGTAAACGGTTTGGGCTGTGACGCCATTTGGAGCGGCTTTAATTTTTGGAGCAGTTGTTGGTGTTGCTTCCTGAGCTTGTAAATTGAATCCTAAAAAGGCTATAAGGGCTGTAAAAACTATTTTTTTCATGTGTTGTTTATTTTATTATTTGGCTATTGGTATGCAAGTTATGATTTATGTTACAACTATGTAGCTAAATGTAAATAAGTTCATAAAGTTTTTAATAAATGACATTTTTTTCGGAAATTGAAAGGACAACTAATTAAAAATCAAACAAAAATGGATTCTTCCTTGTCAGTTTCGGTAAAATATGGATTCTTTATTTCATTGGGCTTAATCGGCTATTTTTTGATTCTTCGTTTGTTCGGGTTGCATCAAAATATATGGTTACGTATATTAAATGGAGCGATTATGGCCTATGGCTTATATGCCGCCATCAAAAGTTATAAGTTGGCGTCTGGTATGGAATTTAATTATACGGAAGGGTTCAAGACTGGCTTGTTTACTGGTTTTATCGGAACTTTTCTATTTATGATTTTTATGGCCATTTATCTTTTTCATTTGGATCCAGAGTTTATGAATAGCATTCTTCAAAAGTTTTTAAATGGTAATTACGGTGGCGGTATGTTATTGTTTATCATTCTCATTGAAGGTTTTGCTTCAACTGTGGTGCTTACCCTATCGTTTATGCAAATTTTCAAAAACAGCAAGAAAATAGGTCAATTTGAATAAAACGTTTGTAGATTAATTATTTAGCAGTATATTTGCACCCGCCTTAGCCAGCTGGCAGGCACATTTTAATTTAAATTAATTAACATAAACGTTACGCTATGTACGCAATTGTAGAGATAGCAGGGCAACAATTTAAAGTTGAAAAAGACCAAAAAGTGTTTGTTCATCGTTTAGCTACCGAAGAAGGTAAAACAGTATCTTTTGATAATGTTTTGTTGGTAGGAGACGGAGACAAAGTAACTTTAGGCGCCCCAGCTATAAACGGAGCTCAAGTAGGAGCAAAAGTTTTAAAGCACCTTAAAGGTGATAAAGTTATCGTTTTCAAAAAGAAACGTAGAAAAGGTTACCGTGTTAAAAACGGTCACAGACAAGCATTAACTGAGATTGTTATTGAAAGTATCGTTGCTTCAGGAGCAAAACCAGCTGCTAAAGCTGAGAAAAAAGTTGAGGCTCCTAAAGCTGAAGTTTCTCAAGATTTAAGTGCTTTGACTGTTGCTGAATTAAGAGAAATGGCGAAAGCTAAAGATATTTCAGGATATTCTTCAATGAAGAAAGCTGAATTAATCGAAGCTTTAAGTTAATAACCAAAATAAAATCGAAATAAAATGGCACATAAAAAAGGAGTCGGAAGTTCGAAAAACGGTAGAGAATCAGAATCGAAACGATTAGGAGTTAAGATTTTTGGTGGTCAAGCGGCTATCGCTGGTAACATTATCGTAAGACAAAGAGGTACTGCTCACCATCCAGGTGAAAACGTATACGCTGGTAAAGACCATACTTTACACGCTAAAGTTGATGGTATCGTGAAATTTGAAAAGAAAAAAGACAACAAGTCTTATGTTTCAATTGTTCCATTTGAAGCATAATTACAGCTCTTTTTCAATATAACTGGAAACCCTTTCAATTTTGAAAGGGTTTTTTGTTTTCTATTATTTAATGTTCTTATCATTTTTAAGTAACATTGAAACTGTTTCTTTGGATATTTTACTTTAACATATCCATGAAATTATCTCTTCCTTTAAAAGGAACCCTATCCTTGCTGCTTAGCTTATTTATCCATACTACTATTCTGGCACAAGGAAATTATCAAATGGAGCACTTGACTTCCAAAGTCTCCGAGTTTAAGGAATTACTTCAAACTTCAAAACAGAATCATGACTTGGACGGACTCATTCAAGTTCAAAGTAATTTAGGAGATTTTTATGATAGGTTGGGCATTGCGAATGAGGCTATTAAACACTACCATGAAGCGTTAGTGAGTCAAAAAATGGAAGATACTACTACCATTTATCTTAATAATCAATTGGCTTCTGTTTATATATCTTTAAAAAAGTATGGGACAGCTCAGGATTATTTGACTCGAGGATTAATGCTATCAGAAAAATTATCTTTTAACAAAGGAGAGGCAGTGGCGTTGGCTCGTTTGGGAACTGTGGCCGAAAAGCAAAAGAGCTATGATCAGGCATTGGGTTATCAAAATCAGGGTTTTTTGCTTTTCGAAACCCTTATGGATAGTACTGGAATGGCTATATGTTTGGAAAACATTGGTAGTGTTTATGAAGATTTAGAGTCTTATGATTTGGCTTTCCAATATTTTCAGCGTGCGGAACAATTGGCTCGGCATAGTCCAAACAATGTTTTGATTAATATCATTAATAATTTAGGAGATTCTAAAAGAAAAAAGGGGGCATTGGAAGAAGCTCTATTCTATACCAAGAAGGCTTTAGATCTGTCTCGAAAAACAAAAAATATTCATCAAGAAGAGAGTGCTTTAAAGGATATGGCTCGGACATACTCCGAAATGGAACATTTTGATTTGGTCTTGAACTATATGAATAAACATGCAGAGGTCTTTGAAAATGAAATTGAAAGAAAAAATGCCCAACAAGTGAATACGCTCCAAGTTTTATATAACGTCAAGGATAATGAAGCAAAACTGGCCTTACTGAGCAAAGAGAATGAATTGAATAACATTAGACAAACGGTTTTATTATTGATTAGTCTGTTTGTTCTTGCATTACTGCTAGGATGGTTTCTGTATTATAAAAAGAAGCAGCAGCAGGAATCCAATATTATTAATTACAAACAAAAATTATTGCAGGCCGAATTAGAAAGGAAGACTGCAGAAGAGGCTTCCTTGCAGCGCGAAGTAGATTTCAAACTTTCGGCATTAACCAATTATAGTTTGCATTTGGCTCATAAAAACAAAATGTTGAATGACGTTTCCAAGACACTAACCAATTTGAAGGATAGAAATCAGGCTATGATAAAACCGAAATTGGAGGAATTAATAAAGGAAATAGATTTCGATTTATCCAAAGATAAGGAGTGGGATGAATTCACGGGATATTTTGAGCAGATCCATCCTCATTTTTTTCAGCGTTTGAATGCTCTTGCAAATCCAGAACTTTCTCCTACAGAATTACGCCTCGGCATGTTACTTCGACTCAATTTGTCTTCAAAGGAAATAGCTTCCATTTTAAGAATTACTCCAGATAGTGTTCGAATTGCTAGATATCGCATGCGAAAAAAACTGCCACTTGATTCCAAAGAGGATATCCAGTCTTTTTTAGTGAATTTATAGAAAGTTTCCTCAAACTTAATTCAATGTTACCCCTTTGTTAATGTTGCCTTGTTTTATAGCCAGAATAGGTGGTTTACTCACTTTTTGTTAACGCTAATTTTAGCTTGAAGCCAAGATGGCAATATAGTTTTGTGTCCAACTAATTGATACAAAAAATGATAATGAAACTACTTTTTAAAAATCTTTTTATTTGGTGCCTAATTATTTTTGGTGCTAATTCCATGATGGCCCAGAATGGGATTATTAGGGGGATGATTACAGACAATAATGGATTGGTCGTTCCTGGGGCATCCGTTATTGTAGAAACGACTAACAAAGGAGCTATTTCTGATTTTGATGGAACCTATACCATTTTAAATGTGCAGGAGGGTACTTATACCATTACTGTAAAATATCTAGGATACGAAAATATAAGCCAAGAGGCTATTGTTCCTGCTTCTGGGACGGTTACTTTAAACTTTACGCTTTCTGGTCAAGATACCGAATTAGATGAGGTATTGATTACAGGGTATGGATTAAGCGGACAATCAAGGGCTCTGAACACACAAAAAAACAAACAGAATATAACAAACATTGTTTCTACAGATCAAATAGGGAAATTTCCTGATGCTAATATCGGGGACGCTGTAAAGCGTATTCCGGGTATAACCATGCAAGTAGATCAAGGTGAAGCCAGAAATATCATCGTTCGTGGTTTAGCACCTCAATTGAACTCTGTAACGTTAAATGGTTCTAGAATACCATCTGCAGAGGGAGATAACAGAAATGTTCAAATGGATTTGATCCCTTCAGATATGATTCAAACCATTGAGGTAAATAAGGCTGTGACGCCAGACATGGATGCGGATGCATTAGGAGGATCTGTTAACTTAATAACAAGAACATCACCACAAGGGTTCCGTTTATCGGCTACCGCTGGTTCAGGTTTAAATTTTATCACCAACAAGCGAATTTTAAATGGATCTTTCCTATTAGGGGATCGCTCTAAAAATGACAAGTTTGGGTGGATGGTTTCGGCATCTTTCAATGACAACGCCTTCGGAAGTGATAACGTAGAAGCAGAATGGGAAGATGAATTTGAATATAATGCAGGTGATGAAGACAATTTAGAAGCTGTAAATGTGAATCCATATGCCAGTGTGTTTGAAATGAGAGAGTATTTGGTGCAACGTATCAGAAGAAGTTTCTCGGCTAATTTTGATTATAAGTTTGATAAAAACAACACCATTTATTTCAAGTCCATTTATAACTGGAGAGACGATAGAGAAAACAGGTATCGTTTGGAACATGAAATTTTAGATGGGGAAGATATTTCTTTTGATGATTTCACCGTGGATAGTAATGGAAATTTAACCAGTTTCCCAGTTGAAGCAAAACGTCAGACCAAGGGAGGTATTGATAACAATAGAAATCAAAATGCCAGACTGGAAGACCAACGTATGCAAAACTATAGCCTAGGAGGAGACCACTTGATTGGTAAAGTGAAATTAGACTGGATGGCATCTTTTGCCAAAGCTTCTGAAGAGCGTTTAAACGAGCGTTATATTGAATATGAAAGTGAATATGGAATTGCTTTTAACAACAATGAAGATAAACCTTTGTTTTCCCCTTTAAGTCAAGCTGATGCCGATTATAACTTGTTTGAGTTGAATGAAATCACAGAGGAAAATCAATATACAGAGGAGGAAGATATCAACATCTTTGTCAATGCTCAATTTCCTGTTTCGATTGTTTCAAATCAAGAAGGATTCTTAAAAGTTGGAGCTAAAACCAGAATGAAAAATAAGAATAGAACCAATGGTTTTATTGAGTATTCTGATGAGACTGGTGCATTGGAAATGTTAGGAATGGTTCCAACCCATAATTACACAGATGAGGATTATTTGGCGGGAAGCCAATACCAATTGGGGTCATTTGCATCTTCAGAATTTTTAGGAGGATTGAACTTATATGATTCTAATTTATTTGAAGGTGAAGATTTACCTGAAGAATACCTGACCGCCAATTTTGATGTAAACGAAGATGTATATGCAGGATACCTGATGTTAAATCAAAACATAACAAATAAATTTAGTGTCCTAGCTGGGGTAAGATTAGAGCATACCTCAATTGAGAGTGAGGGGAATGAATTGATTTTTGATACAGACGGTGATTATGCAGGAACCAATGTATTGAAAGACAAAAATGATTATACAAACATACTTCCTGGTGTGCACTTAAAATATGATGTGACAGAGAATACCATTCTTCGTTTATCATGGACCAATACTTTGGCTAGACCAAATTACGTAGACTTAGTGCCTTACCAAGAGGTGAATAATGAAGATGAAGAAATATTCTTAGGAAATTCTGAATTGGACCCAACTACATCTATGAACTTTGACCTTATGGCAGAACACTATTTCAAGTCTGTAGGTATTATTTCTGGAGGGTTGTTTTATAAGAATATCGACAAATTTGTTTATACCAGACAGACCGAAAATGCTGATGGTTATGAGGTGTATCAGCCATTAAACGGTGAGGGAGCAACAGTCTTTGGAGCTGAAGTTTCTATCCAAAGAAGATTGGATTTCTTGCCTGGGTTTGCCAAAAATTTCAGTGTGTATTTAAACTATACCTATTTAAAGTCTGATGCCGATGGAATTTACAATGAAGATGGGGAAGAAAGAACTGATTTAGATCTTCCTAACACAGCTCCTAATATGTTCAACGGATCTTTAGGATACGCTGGAAAGAGATTTAGTTTGAGATTATCTGCCAACTATTCTGATGCTTATATCGATGAAATCGGTGGACGCGCTTTTGAAGATCGTTACTATGATGAGCAATTCTTCTTAGATTTTAATGCTAATGTAGCATTATCTAAAAATCTAAGTGTCTATGCGAGCTTAAATAACATCACCAATCAACCTTTACGTTACTACCAAGGGGTAAAAGGAAGAACCATGCAGATGGAATACTATGAAAAAAGATTAACCTTTGGATTGAAATATGATTTATTTAAAAAGTAAACAAATGAGAAAAGGCTTATTAACCCTAGGGTTAATAAGCTTGTTCTACTCATGTAAACCTAATTTAGTAGAAATAGCTCCTGATGTTATCACAGAAAGCACCTTGCATGATACAGATGATCCAGCTATTTGGGTGAATAAAGAAAATACAGAAGAAAGTATTGTTTTTGGAACCGATAAAGATACCAATGGAGCCATTTATGCTTTCAATTTGCAAGGGAAGATTATTGAGGAGAAGACCTTGCGTGGAATGAAGCGTCCAAATAATGTCGATGTAGCTTACGATGTGAAAATTAATGATTCGACTATAACAGATATACTTGTTTTCACAGAAAGAGAACGTGAGCAAATACGTGTATTTTCTATTCCTGATATGCAAGCCTTAGATCAGGGAGGGTTTAAAGTGTTTCAAGATACATTAGAGAATGAATGGAATTTACCTATGGGAATTTCTATTTACAAATCACCAAAAAGTGAGAAGGTGTATGCAGTTGTGGGAAGAAAAAATGGACCTTCAACAAATTACTTGCATCAATTTGAATTAATTCCGGGAGGAGATCATTTAGAGTTCAAGTTGGCACGTGAGTTTGGTAACTTTAGTGGGAAAAAGGAAATTGAAGCGATTGCAGTAGATAGCGAGTTAGGCTATATCTATTATTCTGATGAAATGAGCTGTGTTAGAAAGTATATGGCTGAGCCAGATGCAAGTAATGAAGAGGTTTCCTGTTTTGGTGGAGACACATTTAATAGAGATATAGAAGGGATAGCCATTGCTTCTTATAAAGACGGTGAAGGTTATATTATTGTGTCAGATCAGCAGGAACATACCTTTAATGTTTTTGATAGAAAAACCAATGAGTTTTTATATTCAAAGAATCTGGGAACTCTAGAGACTGACGGATGTGAGGCCTACACGGGCTATTTAAACGAAACGTTTAAAAATGGACTGTTTGTTGCTATGAATGACAATAAAAATTTCTATTTCTACGACCTATCTAAAATCGTTGAGTAACAACTTAAAGTAAACATTAAAGGTACAGAGTTCATATTTCTTTGTGCCTTTAATAATTCTAAAAACATGCACAGAATTTTATTTTTTATTTTGGCCTTAACTGTTTGTCAGATTCAGGCTCAGAGGAAGTACTATAATCAAAATGAAAATGCCAATTTAAATCAACTTCAAGTAGAAAAAGAGGCATTTCATTTTTATGTTATTGGTGATTGGGGTAGAAATGGTCATTTTAAACAGGTAGAGGTGGCTGATATAATGCAACAAGCTGGATTTATATTGGAACCTGAATTCATCATTTCTGTGGGGGATAATTTTTACCCCGATGGAATCGCTTCTGTAAACGACCCTTTTATTAAGAGTAGTTTTGAAGACATTTATTACGGGTCTAATTTATTTTGTCCGTGGTATGTTATTTTGGGAAATCATGGTTACAGAGGAAATTACCAAGCTCAGTTAGATTATTCTCAGGTAAGTCAAAGATGGAATATGCCCGATCATTATTATGAATTTGAGAAGACTTTAGAGGATGATAAAACCCGAGCAAAATTTTTATTTTTAGATACCAACCCTTTTGAAGACGATTATTATCACGAGGAAAAATATCAACAAGTAAAAACTCAAGATTCCTTAAAACAAAAGAAATGGTTAGAAGAAACATTGAAAAATTCTACCGCCGACTGGAATATAGTTATTGGACATCATCCATTATACACTTCCGGTAAACGAGTAGATGACAAACCTTATGTAAGATATCATTTAGAGGATCTTTTCGAAACTAATAAAGTGCCTGTTTATTTTGCAGGTCATGAGCATGATATACAGCATTTAAAACCAAAGGGTGTGTACACCCATCATTTTATTTCGGGTGCAGGTTCTGATGTTCGACCTACGGGAGAGTCAGATTTCACGAAGTTTTCTAAATCTGAACAAGGATTTTTAATAGTTAGTTTATTGCCTTCAAAAATGTTGGTTCAAGCTGTTAATTGGAAAGGAGAGATTATGTATAAAACAGAAATTGAACTATAATTTCTGTAATATTATACTTAAAAACTCATAATCTAGGAGCCAAAGAGACAGATGGTTTTGATATGGCAACAATATAATTGGAAAAAGTTTCCATTTGCACTCCCCTTCATAAATTGAAGGGGATTTTTTTACCAGATTCGGCCGGTTTCAATGTAAATCAAGATGTCATTTAGGCACGTTTTTAATTCATGTTTTATTTCGTGACTCCAAAACCGGAAGACCGTAAATCCTTTTTCAGCAAGCGCCCGATTCACTTCACGGTCCCGTTGCATGTTTCGCTCTATTTTTGGAATCCAAAACTCCCGATTTGATTTGATAGTTTGTTTTCTTTCGTCCCAATCATACCCATGCCAAAATTCGCCATCAATAAAAATGGCAAGTTTGTATTTTTTAATAGAGATATCTGGGTTACCAGGAAGTTTGTTGTTTAAGCGATATCGAATGCCTTTTTTCCACAATGCTTTTCGGAATAGCATTTCTGGTTTGGTGTTCTTCCCACGAATTTTGCCCATCATCTTGGAGCGTTTTTTAGTGGTATAAAACCCAGATTCCTCATTAAATCGAGGGACTTTTATTTTGACTTCTTGATATGCCATGTGTTGGTAATTTAAGCAATTTTTGAGCCAAAAGAAAACCCTCACATCACTGCAAGGGTTCATCTTAATATATAAAAAGTGAAGCGATCTAGAGTCTAGAAGCGCTCGCAGTCTTATTAATATCTGTAATATTCTGGCTTGTATGGTCCTTCAACCTTAACACCAATATATTTGGCTTGGTCTGGTTTCAATTCAGTCAACTCAACGCCAATTTTTTCCAAGTGCAGTTTGGCTACTTTTTCATCCAAATGCTTAGGAAGCATATAAACTTCATTAGCATATTTGTCACTGTAGTTCCAAAGTTCTATCTGTGCCAAGGTTTGGTTAGTGAATGAGTTACTCATTACAAAACTTGGGTGACCTGTAGCACAACCAAGGTTTACCAAACGACCTTCTGCCAATAGGATAATATCGTTTCCATTAACCGTGTATTTATCTACTTGAGGTTTGATCTCTACTTTGCTGCTACCATGATTGGTTTTTAACCAAGCTACATCAATTTCATTATCAAAATGCCCAATATTACAAACGATGGTTTTATCTTTCATTGCTTCAAAATGCTCACCACGAACGATGTCTTTGTTTCCTGTGGTCGTGATTACAACATCCGCTTTCCCAACTACAGACTCCAAACGTTTTACTTCATAACCATCCATAGCTGCTTGTAAGGCGCAAATTGGATCGATTTCAGTCACGGTAACAATACTTCCAGCTCCTCTAAAAGAAGCTGCAGTTCCTTTACCTACATCACCATATCCACAAACCACAACACGTTTTCCAGCTAACATGACATCAGTAGCACGACGAATAGCATCCACAGCACTTTCTCTACATCCATATTTGTTATCAAACTTCGATTTGGTTACAGAGTCGTTTACGTTAATGGCTGGCATAGGTAATGTGCCCTTTTCCATACGCTCATACAAACGGTGAACTCCAGTAGTAGTTTCTTCTGAAAGTCCCTTGATTCCAGCTGCCAATTCAGGATATTGGTCTAAAACCATATTGGTTAAATCTCCACCGTCATCCAAAATCATATTTAGAGGTTGTCTGTCTTCTCCAAAGAATAAAGTTTGTTCAATACACCAGTCAAATTCTTCTTCGTTCATACCTTTCCAGGCATAAACAGGGATTCCAGCAGCAGCAATAGCAGCAGCAGCATGATCTTGTGTAGAGAATATGTTACAAGAACTCCAAGTTACTTCGGCACCAAGGGCTACCAATGTTTCAATAAGTACAGCTGTTTGAATGGTCATATGCAAACATCCAGCAATTCTAGCGCCTTTTAAAGGTTGTTGTGCACCATACTCTTCTCTCAAACTCATTAATCCAGGCATTTCAGCCTCAGCCAATTCTATTTCTTTTCTTCCCCAATCTGCCAATGAAATATCTTTCACTTTATATGGTACGTAAGGAATTGTTTTTGTGCTCATAGTTGTATATTTACATTCAAAATTTTAGACCGCAAAGATAAATAATAAGTTTTAGAATTTTAAATGCCACTGTATAAAACACTTAATCCCAACCCTAATACCACCATTAAAATTTGGAAAATCACTGAGTCATACGACTATTTGAAGCAGGATGTGATATTGAGACCTGTTTGTGAAACACGGGTTTTGGGAATGAAAAGTGAACTGCATCAACGTGGTTTTTTAAGCGTAAGACATTTGCTGGCCGAATTTGGCTATACCGATGAAGACTTGTATTATGATGATAATGGCAAGCCTCATTTAACGGATGGCAAGCATATTTCCATTACCCATTCTTTTACCTTCTCAGCTGTTGCAGTAAGTGATGAGGTGATTGGAATCGATATTGAAAAGCAACGGGAAAAAATAGGAGTGATTGCCCAAAAGTTTTTGGACTATGAATTTCTTTATTTAAAAGAAGAAGACCCAGAATACATCAATAAGCTTACGGTTATTTGGTGCATCAAGGAATCGCTTTATAAATTATTCGCAACACCGGGTCTAAGCTTTTTGCAGCATACTCTGGTGATTCCATTTACAATGGAAGAAGCGGGTACTAAAGCTTGGATAGATTATCAAGGTTCAAAATCATCATATCAGTCAGGATTTTTAGAATTTGAGGGATTTACCTTTGCTTATGCCATTCCATAATGAAATCGGTCTATTTTCACATAAAGCAATCCATTGATAAGGGAGAAAAACTGCTTGCAGTTTTAATGGATCCCGATAAGGTAAAGTTGGAAACCGTTCCTGAGTTTCTGAAAAAGGTGAATGCTTCCATAATTCAATATGTTTTTGTAGGTGGAAGTACCGTAGAAGCGGACCAAACTGAAAAGTTGGTAGTCGAAATAAAAAAGCATACCAATTTACCCATAGTGATTTTTCCAGGGGATGTGAACCAAATTACTTGTGAAGCAGATGCTTTATTATTCTTGAGTTTAATCTCGGGAAGAAACCCAGATTATTTGATAGAAAAACATGTGCAAGCTATTCCCATTTTGAAAGAGACCCAATTGGAAGTTATACCTACTGGCTATATTTTAATTGAAAATGGGAAGGAAACGGCTGTAGAAAGAGTCACAGGCACCAAACCAATCAGTAAGACTGAAGTGGAGTTGATTGCACATACAGCCAAAGCGGGAGAGTTGATGGGCAAGCAATTGATTTATTTGGAAGCCGGAAGTGGTGCACAGCATCCGGTTGCCAATGATGTAATTGAAGCAGTACGAATGGAGCTTAAAATTCCATTAATTGTTGGTGGCGGAATAAGAAACATGCGACAAATGGAACTTGCCTATGGTGCTGGAGCTGATATGATTGTTATCGGTACCGCGTTTGAGGAAGATGAATCCTTTTTTGAAGAACTAAAATTAGAACCCAAATTAAAACATATATCATGAAAATATCAGTAGAATTAACCTTGACGCCTATTCAGGATAACTATGAGCCATCTATCATTCATTTTATCAAGAAATTAAGGGAATCAGAGCTTAAGGTTTTGGAAAATCCATTGAGCACACAAGTTTACGGCGATTATGATGCAGTAATGCGAGTTTTGACTGTTGAAATCAAAGAAGCTTTTGAACTTATAGAACGTGGCTTGTTATATATGAAAATTGTTAAGTCAGACCGCTACGACTATGAACCACATTTTTGATTGGTTTTTTGCGCAATATGAAGGCGTAGATACTCATTTAGTTGTTTTAGAACTTATTGGGGTTGTCTTTGGTTTTTTAAGTGTGTGGTATTCCAAAAAGGAGAATATTTTGGTTTATCCTACCGGTATCATAAGTACAGCGCTCTTTGTTTACATCTTATGGGTTTTTGGATTATTGGGAGATATGCTTATCAATGCCTATTACTTTTCCATGAGTATTTATGGATGGTATTACTGGACTCGAAAGGATGGGAACAATCAAGAAGTGCCTGTCACCAAAACCACCAAAAAGGAGCAGCTCTGGAGTGTCATTATATTTATTCTTACCATCATTTTTATAATTGTGGTTTACGCCGTCCATGATAAATTTAACCACTGGACGGCCTATGTGGACACACTCACTACGGCAATATTTTTTGTGGGCATGTGGCTTATGGCTAAGAAGAAGCTGGAGAACTGGACCTATTGGATTATAGGTGATGTGATATCGGTTCCCTTATATTTTTATAAAGGCCTTATCTTTACATCATTTCAGTATCTATTGTTTACCATCATCGCCATTTACGGTTATAAGGCATGGAAGAAAAGCTTAAACAGCAATCCCGAAATATCATAAAAGTAGTCCTGTTTGGTCCCGAATCAACAGGAAAAAGTACGTTGGCTGAACAATTGGCAAACCATTATCAAACCAAATGGGTTCAAGAATATTCGCGTATTTATGCTGAGGAAAAGTGGCAATTGGGAGAAACACTATCTGAAAAAGATGTCCTTCCTATAGCATTTGGGCAAATGAAGGAGGAAAATAAATTATCTAAACAAGTAGAAAGACTCCTTATTTGTGATACCGATTTGTTAGAGACGAAGGTGTATAGCGAGTGGTATTATTCTGGGTTTTGTCCAGACCCCGTGCAGAAATTCGCTCTAGAAAACACCTATGATTTGTATTTTTTAACCTATATTGACCTTCCTTGGGTTGCTGATAATATTAGAGATAAACCCAATGAAAGAGAAGAAATGTTTCAAACATTTCAACAAGCATTAATCAATCACAAAAGACCTTTTGTTTTACTCAAAGGGGATCAAGCTACCCGATTTAATGAAGCAGTAAAACAAATCGATAAACTTTTATCAAAAACGTATGGCATTTAAAAATAAAGACCTTAAACAAATTAAAAGTAAAGGCTTAACCGAAGAAAAAATCAATGAACAAATTGAGCTATTTAAAAGCGGACTTCCGTTTTCAAACTTGGTAGAAGCAGCTACTATAGATAACGGTATTTTGCGACTTTCAGAAGTAGAAGAGGCTAAAGCCATTGAAAAATTTGAGGCGGATAAAAATAGTTTGGACATTGTAAAGTTTGTTCCGGCATCTGGAGCCGCGACCAGAATGTTTAAATTCCTTTTCCAGTTCTTGGATGAATACAATCCCGAGAAAGAAAGTCTTAATTCTTATGTCAACAATCATGACACTAAGGACTTAAATTTATTCTTTATCGGTTTAGAAAAGTTTCCATTCTATTATGAAGTTATGGAGGAGCTCCAAACGGCATATCCAGACTTGGAAAGCAAAAACATCAATGAGCGATCCTATCTGTTTGTTAAGGCGATGTTGGATCCCAAGATGTTAAATTATGGTGATTGTCCAAAAGGGTTGTTGCCATTTCATGAATATAAAAATCAGGTGATTTCTACGGCCTTTGAAGAGCATCTATTTGAAACGGCGCTTTATGCACCTTCCAATAGTGCCACTCAAATCCATTTTACGATATCTGAAAACCATCAGGATAAGTTTAAAAAGGAATTTGACCGTATTGAAGAAAAAGTTGAAGGAAAGACAGGATCTAAATTTGATATTTCCTTTTCCTATCAAAAGCAATCTACTGATACTATTGCCGTTACGCCAAAGGACAAACCGTTTAGAAATGAAGACGGTTCTTTGCTGTTCAGGCCATCAGGTCATGGCGCATTGATTGAGAACCTCAATGATTTGGAAGCTGATATTATCTTTATGAAAAACATAGATAATGTGGTGGTTTATAAGTACAAAGAAGATGTAGCCAAATATAAAAAGATGTTGGCGGGGATTCTTATTGAGGTCCAGCAACAAGCTTTTGAGTATTTAAAGCAAATGGATGACCATCAGTTATCTGAATCAGAAATAGAAGAGGTGGCGGCTTTTCTTTCACAGCACTTAAATGTGAGAATCTCTCCAGAATTTGAAAAATATAAAACCAAATATCAAATAGCCTATTTGAGAGACAAATTAAATAGACCTTTGAGAGTCTGTGGCATGGTCAAAAATGAAGGGGAACCGGGAGGTGGTCCATTTTGGGTGAAGGATGAATTTGCGAACGTTTCTCTTCAAATTGTGGAATCGGCACAAATCAACATAAAAAACAAGAAGCAAAAAAGCATACTGAAAAATGCTACTCATTTTAATCCAGTAGATATTGTTTGTGGCGTTAAAGATTACAATGGCAACAAATTTGATTTGACGCAATATGTAGATCATCAAGCGGCTTTTATCACTAAAAAAACCAAACAAGGTAAAGATTTAAAGGCCTTGGAACTGCCCGGACTTTGGAACGGTAGTATGGCTTTTTGGAATACCATTTTTGTTGAGGTTCCTTTAATAACTTTTAATCCCGTGAAAACGGTCAATGATTTATTAAAAACCACCCATCAAATTAAGGGGTAATGGTACAAGAGGAAGCTCTCATATCAGAATTGCAATTTTCAGCCATGAGGAGTTCGGGTGCTGGTGGACAGAATGTCAACAAGGTATCCAGTAAGGTAGAATTGCGTTTTGATGTGGAAGCTTCTTTGGCTTTGAATGAAGAGCAAAAACAAAGCTTGTTTGAGAAACTTCAGAATAAAATCAGTAATGAAGGAGTTTTGATTCTTCAATGTGATGAAAGTAGAAGCCAACATAAAAATAAACAGTTGGTGATTGAACGCTTTTTGGCAATGATTCAACAGGCATTCAAGAAGCCTAAAAAAAGAAAACCTACTAAAATTCCAGCCTCTGTTAAAAGAAAACGTTTGGATAATAAACGCAAACAATCTGATAAAAAGGCCAATAGAAAGCCGCCTGAAATATAAAAGCGAGTCTTATTTCAAACTCGGATTATCTTTTCTGTTTTTTCCTTGTTAATTGTTAATTCTTCATTAATTTTGCGCCGTTCTCATAAAGGGGTGCCTAATATCGGCTGAGATCATACCCAATGAACCTAGAACAGGTAATGCTGTTTAGGGACTACGAACGTTAAGAAAACATCTAGTAGATGTTTTTAGTGAGTATCAAAAAAAGCTTTGCTTTTTTACTGCTTTTAACGCTCAAAATAAATCATTTAACAACAAAGAATAATTGCCTCTTTTTATTCGCTAAAATTTATTTTATCGAATGAAAATTTTATTCAAATCAAGTGTTCTCCTAGGGCTATTAATAACTGCCGCGACAGGGTGGTCGCAGGAGAATCCATCAGAAACAACCCAAGATTCAACCAAACTGGAAAGCCTGGATGAGGTGTTGGTAAAGGCCGTACGGGTCAATGCTACATCTCCTATTACCCATTCCAATGTCACAGGTGAAGAATTGGAAAAGCGAAATTTAGGTCAAGACATTCCAGTCCTGTTAAACTTTTTACCTTCGGTAGTGACCACTTCAGATGCTGGTGCAGGTGTGGGGTATACGGGTATTCGTGTTCGTGGGGTGAGTTCCCAATCCACTAATGTGACCATTAACGGGATTCCTTACAATGATGCCGAATCATTAGGAACCTTCTGGGTGAATTTAGGAGATTTTGCTTCTTCAGTAGAAAGTTTACAACTACAACGAGGGGTTGGTACCTCCACAAATGGTTCAGGGGCTTTTGGGGCGAGTATCAACGTGCTTACTGATGCCGTTTCAAAAGAGTCTAGCGGGCAAATTTCCAATTCCTTTGGAAGTTACAATACCAGAAAGCATACTGTAAAGTACAGTACCGGACTTATGAATGACCACTTCGAAATTGCAGGACGTCTTTCTCAGATCAAGTCAGATGGATATATCGACCGAGCAACGTCCGACTTAAAATCCTATTTTGTTCAAGGCTCCTATGTAAGTGACCAAACCTTAATCAAGGCGGTTATGTTTGGTGGTAAGGAAGTAACCTATCAAAGCTGGAATGGTCTAGAAGATTTAGACAAGCTGGAAAACGATAGAACTTTTAACACGGCAGGGATGTATTTTGATGAGGATGGCAACATGCAGTTTTATGACAATGAAGTAGATAACTACAGCCAAGACCATTACCAACTGCATTGGAATCAAAAGTATAACAACCGTTGGTCAACCAATGTGGGGCTAAATTATACCTACGGAAGGGGGTTTTTTGAGCAATATAAAGAAGATGAAGATTTTTCAGATTACGGTTTGGAAGAGATTGAATTAGGTAGCGAAATTATCAATACCACTGATTTAATTCGTCGCAGATGGTTGGATAACGACTTTTATGTGGTCAATGCGAATGCCAACTATAAAGACGATTTTATGGATGTGATCTTTGGAGGATCTTATAGCTATTATGAAGGGGATCATTTTGGAGAAATCATTTGGGCACGTTACGCGAGCCAAAGTGAAATAAGAGACCGCTACTATGATGGCGTTGGAAAGAAACAGGATTTGAGTGGATTTGCCAAGGCTAACCTGCGCTTTGATAGCCATTGGAGTTTTTTTGCCGATTTCCAAGTTAGAAATGTTGCCTATGAGACTTCTGGAATTTCATCTGATTTGGTGCCTTTTGTAGTCGATAAAAACTATACGTTTTTCAACCCAAAGCTGGGATTGACCTATGAGCTAAACCAAATGAATAACCTCTATTTCTCCTATGCTAGAGCCAATAGAGAACCTAATAGAGATGATTTTAAAGGAAACCCAGACGTGCAACCAGAGCGCTTAAACGACTTTGAATTGGGTTGGAGACATAACAATAAAAATTTCAGGTTAAATGTTAATGGCTATTACATGATGTACAATGAACAACTGGTGCTTACGGGTGAGTTGGATGATGTGGGTAGCCCTTTACGTGACAACAGTGGTGAGAGCTACCGTTTGGGACTTGAGGTGGAAGCTGCGGTAAGAATCAATGATGTATTGACAGTGCAGCCAAATATGACGTTAAGCACCAATAAAAATAAGGAGTTCGTCACATCTTTGGATGGTGAATTGGTGAACTTAGGAAAAACAAACATTTCGTTTTCGCCTGAGCTGATTGTTGGAAATGCTATCATCGTGACACCTTTGAAGAATCTACAAATGACCTTGTTGAGTAAATATGTTGGTGAGCAATATATGGGAAATACAGGTGCTGAAAGATCGAAGTTGGATAGCTATTTTGTAAACGATTTTAGTGTTACTTATGAGATTAAAACCAATTCGGTATTTGATAGTATTGTTATTTCAGGGCTAGCAAATAATATTTTCAATAAGAAATACATCTCAAATGGGTATTACTATACCTATGATGATACTTGGAGTAATCCCAATCAAATTACAACCATTGAAGGTGCGGGATATTACCCACAAGCTACGGCTAACTTTTTAGTGGGAGTGACACTGAACTTTTAAAGGGAATTGTCATTGTGAACTTGTTTCAGAATCTATTAGTCTTAAAAAAAGCCAAGGATTTCCTTGGCTTTTTTAATTCAATAAAATAGATTTAAAAATTATTACATTTTTTGTTGGGTTTTAATTTCCATAGGTTGGCCTAATTTAGAAAGTTTCGAGTCTTGCATTTATTTCGAAGGCTGGATTAGTTAGGAATATATTGAAATGTTATGATAAGAAAATTTAGTATTCTGGTAATGGTTTTAGTTTTTTTGAGTTGCCAACCGGTTTTGAGAACCGTTGCAGGTATAAAGAAACCACAAGTGGAAAGTATCCATTCTCTTAAAAAATACATCTAAGAGGAATCCTTACCCGTTGATCTAGCCCATAACTTTTATTTGTCTGCTTACACTACCTATCAAGATTTAGCCGTATTTAGGGATTCATTATTCCGACTGCCAGACACCTATCTGTTTAATAAAAAAGGCGGTTTCGTAGAAGAAACCCAAATGTGTTTGGTTAAGAAAAAAGAGGATGATTTAGAAGCGAACTATTACGATATGATTTTAGAAGATCAGGAGCTTCAATTTAATGAAAAAAGCATATCGCAATTAGAGGGTTTTATAATTGATCAGCATGGAGATTCAGTTCGTTTTCCTGAGAATCAAAATATAGCAATAGTTCTTTGGGCTAAATTCATGGGGAGTAAAAAAAATAGGAAAATTTTAAAGACCTCAAATCAACAATTAAAAGATTCAAATAAAAACATTCAAATCTACTATTTGAACATAGACATGTTGGATTCTTGGCCAGAAGAGGAAGCTTCAATAGAATAATGCTATCTTAGGTTTTTATAGTTGTGAATTATGGGAAATCATTTAAGTATTCTTTTTATTCTATCTCTTTTCAGTTTAAATGCCCAAACCGATATCTCAGGCTATTCCCTATTAGGCCTAGAGGCAAAAGATAGCTCATTGGGAATGTTCAGTCCTGTTAAATCCAAAAAGCAAATCATACTTAACGGTTTTGTGTTGTCATCACAAGCCAATTTTGAAACTGCTACGTCTAACTACTTATTATTCCTGAGGGAGCGCCCCAAGTTTCGTTTTGATGAGCGTGCTATGTCAATTTCACAAGAAGATGAAGTAAAAATGAAGCCCGTTCGGTTTCCTAAAAACCATCTAAGAATTAAGGTTTATGATAAGTGCAATTAGTTATAAACCCTAATGATGCTGCCAGAAACTTGTACCCGGTAATTTAAAAGCGCATAGGGACCGTTGGTACCTTCTTGAGGGCTGCCCGTAACAATGTCATAGGAGTTGCCATCATCACAGTTGCAAGTGGCAATAATGCCATCTACAGTAAGTGTAGAGCAAGTTTGAAGGGTATGATTGGGATCTGCAATTTCAAAAGCGGTATAGCCACTACCCGTATTATATACAACGATACCTCTTATACCCACACCTTCTCCAGGAACCACCTTGTGGTTGCCAGTAAAATTCAAATCACTATACTGGGGTAAATTGGTGTTGATCATATTTCCAGTGTCAAAAGACACGTTGGGTAAATAAGGGTTTCTGTTGTTGTCATCATCATCCTTATTACATGAAAACAGCACGGTAACCGCCAAGATTATGAGGAGTTTAAAGGATTTCATTTTTTCTTCAATTTTTAGGCACAATTTACAACAAAAAGCACAGAGACATAAATATTTTGTATATTTGTAGGACAATCTCGTGAGAACGGGATTTTTTGCGTTTATGTCCCGTCTTCAGGAATTTTTTGGACGGGCTTTTTGTACACAAACAAGCGCTAATTATAATTTAAAAACGATGAAGTTATGAGTAAAGTATCTTATTACACGGCAGAAGGATTAAAAAAGTTACGAGACGAGTTAAACCAATTAAAAGATATAGAACGTCCAAAGGCCTCCCAAGCTATTGCAGACGCAAGAGATAAGGGAGACTTAAGTGAGAATGCCGAATATGATGCCGCCAAGGAAGCGCAAGGGCTTTTGGAAATGAAAATATCCAAAATGGAAGAGACGTTGGCCAATGCGAGACTGATTGACGAATCACAATTGGATACTTCTAAAGTATTGGTGTTGTCTAAGGTGAAATTAAAAAACCAGACCAATGGAATGGAAATGACCTATACGTTGGTGGCAGAAAGTGAAGCCGATTTAAAAACTGGAAAAATTTCTGTGAATTCGCCTATTGGAAAAGGCTTGCTTGGTAAATCTGTTGGTGATGTAGCCGAGATACAGGTGCCTAATGGGATCATGAAATTTGACATCTTAGAAATCAGCCGATAAGATTTTACAACCTATAAAGATTCCTGCTTAGATGACTTTAGGCAGGAATTTTCTTTTTATCTTTAGTACTCAAAACACATACCCATGGCATCCATTTTTACTAAAATTATCAACGGAGAAATCCCATGTTACAAAATTGCAGAAACCGATGACTTTTTGGCGTTTCTGGATATTAATCCCAATGCCAAGGGACATACCCTTTGTATTCCTAAAAAGGAAGTGGATAAACTCTTTGACTTGGATGAGGTAACCTATATGGGTTTGATGGCTTTTTCAAGAACTGTGGCTTTGGCCATAGAAAAGGCTGTGCCTTGTAAACGGGTGGGTATGACTGTAATTGGGTTGGAAGTGCCGCATGTTCATGTGCATCTCATTCCGTTGACTTCTATGGATGATGCCCGTTTTATTACAAAGTCGGCTCACACGCCTGAGGACTTTGAAGCTGTTGCTAAAGCAATAAGAGCGCAGCTGTAATAAGGAGCGCCAGTAGAATGATCGAGGAAATTATTAGAACCCAAGACAGTTTCTTTAACTTCATTGATTTGGTTTTTGGGATAAAAGCTTTTTGATGGTACTTAAAAACACGCTCAATATCTTCTGTCCATCTTACGGGGTAAATCATGGTGTTGCACACCCGGCATTCAATTTCTTGAATGGTCTCTTCGGTTAAAGACTTATAAAACTTATTCTCTACAAACTTCTGTTTGAAAGTCAAGTTGAGTCCTTGATTGTTGAAGCATTCCGGACAATTGTTGTTCAGGGCAGCTTCCTTAACCGTAATGTACTTAACGTCCATATTTAGATGGTTTTTAAGATGATTTGCATGGTGGTTCCTTTTCCTATTTCAGAATGTAAAACTTTAATCTTGCCACTGTGAAAGTCTTCAATAATGCGCTTTGCCAAAGAAAGACCCAGTCCCCAGCCTCTTTTTTTGGTGGTGAAACCAGGTTCAAATATACTTTTAAATTGGTTTTTATGGAGACCTTTTCCGGTATCTTTTACTTGAATTTTCACTTCGTCTTCCAAATGCGTAATGCGTACCGATAGTTTTCCTTTTCCCTTCATGGCGTCAATGGCATTTTTTACTAAGTTTTCTATGGTCCAACTATAAAGTTGCTGGTTTAAAAGCACAAAAATTTCTTCTTGAGGGGTCTCAAGTTCAAATTCCACTAGACTTGAGGAACGTGCCTTCAGATAGTCATAAGACTCAATAGTTTCCTTCACAATATCGGCTTTTTGCAAGGTGGGCACAGAGCCTATTTTGCTGAAGCGTTCGGTAATGGTTTGCAGCCTGCTAATGTCTTTCTCAATTTCTACGATGTACTCGGGGTTGGTGTTTTCAGATTTTAATATTTCGGTCCAACCAATCAATGAGGACAAAGGCGTTCCTATTTGATGTGCTGTTTCCTTGGCCATACCAGACCAGAGTTTGTTCTGGGTCGCTATCTTGGAGCTTCTATAAAAGAAATAAACCACAGCGCTAAACAGGACGATAATCAAAATAAGCGCAAGCGGATAATATTTGAGTTTATTGAGTAATGGTGAATTTCCGTAGTAGAGTGTTTGGTTTTCATTGATAATGGCAATGGGTTTGTTTTCATTGCTGAATTGCTCAATGAGTTGTTTGGCATTGTTCATCACAAACAACGAGTCTTTCTTGCTTACAAAGGTGGAGTCGGTCACTTTGCTTTCTCCAATGTTACTAAAAGTTACCACATTCAAATCTTGGTCGGCCACAATCATGGGTGTGGTGGTATTGCTTCCTAGTATTTTCAAGATAAGGTCTAGATCCTTTGGATTGAAGTCGTTATCTATGGAAAGGTTGTCTAAAATCCTCAAATACTCCTTTTGGGCAAAGGACCAGTTTTCCATTTTGGTGCGCTCTTCTTCCTTGAAGTTTTGAAAAAATACATAGGTATTCCACAAAATGAGGGATATAATGACAAAAGAGAGGAACACCATGACCCATCTCATGACATTGGGGTATTTTGAAAAAAGCATGCGACTTATTTTGTTCTTGAAATATAATGTAATTCTGTTAATAATATTGTACAAGTCCTACTTCAAATCATTTTTTGTTGAAATGCTAATTGGTTACATTTGTACAAATTGGAAACTTAATGACCTCATACGAACCTCAGGAATTGCCTACAGCCAAATTGCAGGCTTATTTACAGAGTGCTGTTGCGCCTAGGCCTATAGCTTTTGCAAGTACCGTGGATGAAAGCGGAAATCCAAACTTGTCTCCGTTTAGTTTCTTTAATGTGTTTAGCTCGAATCCGCCAATTTTGGTATTTTCGCCGGCTCGAAGAGTTAGGGATAATACCACTAAGCACACTTTGGAGAATGCTGAAGCAACGAGAGAGGTGGTTATCAATGTGGTGAACTATGATTTGGTACACCAAATGTCATTGAGCAGTACAGAATACCCTGATGGGGTCAATGAATTTGACAAGGCCGGATTGACCATGGTTCCATCTGATTTGGTGAAACCTTATAGAGTAGCAGAATCGCCTGTGCAATTTGAGTGCAAGGTCAATGATATTATCAAATTGGGGACTGAAGGTGGTGCTGGAAATTTAATTATCTGTGAGGTGATCAAGCTGCATTTGGACGGCGATGTGCTAGATGATCATGGCATGATTGTTCAGGAAAAATTAGATTTGGTTTCTCGTGCAGGTGGCAGTTATTACAGTAGAGCCAAGAGTGGGTTTTTTGAAATTCCAAAACCTTTGACTACCTTGGGCATAGGAGTGGATAGCATGCCTGAAGCCATTAGGAATAGCATGGTGCTAACGGGTAATGATTTGGGAATGTTAGGCAATGTAGAAACCTTGCCGTCTCAAGATGAGGTGAAGACCTTTGTGTCTCAACTATCTGAGAAACACCCTTATTTGAAGACCGCTACCAACAGGGAGAAACATAAGTTGGCACAAAATTATTTAAGTTATGGCGATGTAGAAAGCGCCTGGAAAATATTATTATCGTAATTAGTAAATTGAATTAGAAAATGGAAGTACAAGGAAGAATTAAATTGATTGGAGACACGCAATCGTTTGGAAGTAATGGTTTTAGAAAGCGTGAGGTAGTTGTAACTACAGAAGAGCAATATCCGCAGCACATCATGATTGAGTTTGTTCAAGATAAAACGGATTTGTTAAATACATTTCAAGTAGGACAACAGGTGAAAGTTAGCATCAATTTAAGAGGAAGAGAATGGGTGAATCCACAAGGAGAGACTAAATATTTTAACTCGATTCAAGGATGGAGAATTGAAGCGCTACAAGCGGATGCTTCAAATGGAAATATGCCACCTATGCCGCCAGCTGAGGCTTTTGAACCAGCCAATGATTTAAATGATGAAGATCACGATGATTTACCGTTTTAATAAATCATAAGAAACAATTACATTAGACCTGCTGACCCCATGTTAGCAGGTTTTTTTATATGATATTTTTACGAGCCGATGATCCGTTTCCACCTTTAGACCAAGCCTCCCTAGAAGGCTTATTGGCCATTGGGGGCGATTTGTCTGTAAGTCGCTTGCTGGATGCTTATGGCAAAGGCATTTTTCCTTGGTTTGAAGATGATCAGCCCATTTTATGGTGGTGCCCCGACCCACGGTTTGTTTTGTTTCCAGAGAAGTTGAAGGTTTCCAAAAGTATGAAGCAGGTTTTAAAAAGCGGGAAATTTAAGGTTACTTACAATCAAGATTTTAAGAAGGTGATAGACGCTTGCTCCCACATGGAGCGGAAAGGGCAGGATGGGACTTGGATAACCAGGGATATGATTGCTGCCTATGAGGAACTGCACCGCCTGGGGTATGCCAAATCGGTTGAGGTTTGGCTGGAAGATGAATTGGTGGGTGGTTTGTACGGTGTGGATTTGGGGCAGGGGATGTTTTGTGGGGAGAGCATGTTTTCTAAAGTAAGTAATGCCAGTAAGGTGGGTTTTATCCAGTTTGTTCAGGAGACCAATTATCGGCTTATTGATTGCCAAGTGTACACCCATCATTTGGCCAGTTTGGGCGCCGAGGATATGGATCGGGAGGTGTTTTTGAGTTATTTGTAAGGGAGGCTCCTCTTCTTATTAGTTTTCTTCTTTTTGCCGTTTCTACCGTTTTTTGCCGATTTTGCCGAAAATTGTACTTTTTGCCGAAATGCATCTTCCATACATTATCCATACTGTATCCATACCTTTGCCATAGGGCTACTATTGGGGAAGCTTCTTTTTACTTTTGAATTGACAGGGCTGGTCCAGATGACCCGAACCCACCCGAACTCACCCGAACCAAACCCGAAGGAGACCCGAAGGAAACCCGGAGAAGACCCGAAGGAAACCTACCTAAAAAATGCTTTAAAAAGTTTCGAGCTATAATGGTTTGCTTAAGGTGTGGGATTTATATGCCTTTGAACTCTATAATCGTTGGGAGAGCAACCCATTTGTTTTTTGAAAGAACGATTGAAATATGGGATGTCATTGAAGCCCACTGCAAAGCAAATATCGGCAATAGATATCTCGGTTTCCTTGAGCATTAAGCAGGCGCAATTTATTCTGTAATCTCTAATGGCCGAAAAAAAGGATTTACCACTTTCTCTTTTAAAAAAGGTGCAAAAAGATGAACGGTTCATCCCTACATGTTTTGCAATGTCATCAAGCGTTATTTTAGTACTATAATTAACCAATATATAGCGGTATATCTTTTGCATTTTTTGGGCATTGTTTCTTTTCTTCTCACTATAGCCTACCACCCTCATTTCTTTGCTGGATGCTATATGTGAAAGTATATGGAGGAGGGATCCTAACTGCTCCAGGTTATTTTGGGAAGTCATAGATGTCATTAAAGTTTGTACATAAGGTAAAATTTCACCTTCAAGACTCATTCCTTTATTCAGGTTTTTAATGTACTCAATAGTCTTTTTTGCTTCTGGGAATACCTCGGCGCATCTTTTTAAAAAAGAGTCCGGAAAAATGATGGTTATGTTTTCAATCTTGCCATATTTGTCATGAACGTGTTCATCAAAATACCAGACATGCGGGAGCTTGGGAGGAAGTAATATGATTTCACCTTTTGAGAATGTTTCCATCACATCACCAATCACGCGTGTTCCGCTGCCAGTTATGATATATGACAATTCCCATTCGTCACTTTGGTGAAACGAAATTTGTTCATCCCAAACAATATGAACATGGTCAAAAAAGAAAGACTTATCTGTATCAATATCTACATGACTATATTTTATGTTTTCTATGGCTTCCATGTTTAAATACTATGATAATTGCAAATATAAGACAACAAAAATCTAAAATAGGACAATAACTTAGTTTGACATCATTCTATTTTTGACAGGAGTCCATACCTTGTTATAAGGTGTGCAAATAATAATTGAGATATACATTTATGATAAAGGCAAGTTCAACATTTTCGGATTCTAAAAAGCACTTTCTAATTCTCGATGCGTTGAGGGGTGTTGCAGCCATAGTAGTGGTTTTGTTTCATGTTCTTGAAGTGTACTCGGGAGGTGACCATGTAAAACAGCTTATCAATCATGGTTATTTGGCTGTAGATTTCTTTTTTATGCTATCGGGTTATGTGATGGCTCATGCTTATGACGATCGTTGGGATCAAATGACCCTAAAAGATTTTTTTAAGCGCCGACTTATTCGACTACACCCCATGATTATTTTTGGGATGACCATGGGTGCTATTTGCTTTTATTTTGGAGAGTCTCCTTATTTTCCAAACATAGCGGACACTTCTTTTTGGCAATTAATTTTGATAACACTAATTGGCTATACTTTAATTCCGGTTCCACCGTCTATGGATATCAGGGGATGGCATGAAATGCATCCGCTTAATGGTCCGGCTTGGTCCTTGTTTTTGGAATACATAGCCAATATATTGCATGCCCTAGTACTGCGAAAATTATCAAAAACCATACTATCGGTACTGGTTTTTATTGCTGCCATTGCTTTAATACACCTAGCCGTAACGAGTCCAAACGGTGATATCATTGGAGGTTGGTCTGTGGAGCCTAACCAATTAAGGATTGGGTTTACCCGTCTGTTGTTTCCATATATGGCGGGGATGCTGCTAAGGCGTGTGGTAAAAGTGGTAGACGGGAAAAGAACTTTTTTATTGACCAGTCTGTTGCTAGTGGTGGTGTTATCATTCCCTAGAGTAGGGGGATATGACCATTTATGGGCAAACGGCATTTATGATTCCTTATCTGTGATTTTGATATTTCCTGTAATTATTTATTTGGGGGCTATAGGTAAAGTAAAAAGCGGTTTTACAGAGAGGCTTTGCACCTTTTTAGGTGATATATCATACCCTATTTATATTATTCACTTCCCGTTTACCTATGTTTTCTATGCTTGGGTTGTCAATAATGAAATTCCGTTAGGTCAAGGAATTTTGGCTGGATTAGCATTGTTAGTGGGCACCTTGTTGTTGTCTTACATTGTATTAAAGAAATATGATGAGCCTGTTAGGAATTGGTTGGCCAGACGTTTTACAAGAAAAGCATTGCAATCGAAAAAGGAAGAATAGGAGGAGATCATCATTATAAAGGGAGGTTTATACGTGTTATCTGTTTCAATTCTTAATAGAAAAACACGTATATTTATTAGGCTATTAACTCTTTTTATTCTTTCGAAATATGGCCAACTATCGGTTTTTCTTTGTCTTGCTTTTTGTGTTTTTCAGCCCTTTTTTGAGAGCTCAATGTCCTGTTGCTCCCATCGCTTTTAATTCCCAAGCCGAGTTGGATGCCTTTGCAGTAGATTACCCGAGCTGTACGTTTTTACCAGATGGGGTAGATGTTGAAATTTCTGGTGACGATATTGTGGATTTAAGTGTGCTTTCACAATTGACGGGAAGCTTTGGAGCATTTGAGATTAGAGATTGTCCCAACCTGACAACTTTGGCAGGGATGGAGAATTTTACAACCATAGGGAATGATGCCTTGGATGGTTTTATTTTAAGGGATTTAGACGCCCTAAGCTCTGTTTCTGCCTTGAGCAATTTGGAAGCTATTGTGGGAGAATTTACCATCAGAACCTGTGGGAGTCTTGAAGATTTGGAAGGCTTTGAAGGATTAACTTCGGTAGAGGGATCGGTGATTGTTCGGGATAATGGGATGCTAGTTAGTTTGTTGGGCTTTGATAGCCTGATCTATATTGGCGAGACTTTGGAGCTTGTTGAAAACCCATTGCTGACTGATATTAGTGCGTTGGCCAATGTGGAAACCATTGTTGGGGGCCCTGAAGGCGGTGTTTTTATAGAAGACAATGCTAGTTTGGCTTCGTTGGAAGGACTAGGTACTGGTGATACCAGCATTGGGGGCAATCTGGATTTACTGCTTAATGGCAGTTTATCTCTTTGTGCGGTGCCCTCTATTTGTAACTATTTGGCAAGCCCACCTGAAGGTGCGGTTATTACTATAGACACCAATGTGGAGGGTTGTAATACTCTGGAGGAGATAGAAGATGCTTGTGCAACATTATCAATTGTTGAGGTGTCTGCTAGCCGTGAAAGCTTACGACTTGAACAGAATCCCGTGAATGAGCATCTTTTACTAAAATCCACGCATGTGCAAGGTGTCACGGTTTATGATATCTATGGAAACAAAGTGCTTCAGTTCCAACTTAAAGAAGGAACCAATAGCCTTTATGTAAATCCGTTGAAATCGGGGCTTTACTTTTTACAAACCGATACTAAACAGGTTATTAAGTGGGTGAAATCTTAATTCTTTTCCCAGCTGGTGCGCGATTGTATCGCGTTCCTAATCCTTTTAAAGACTGATTGAAGTCCTATCAGAATTGAATTTTTCATTTGTGATTTTTGTACTTTTAGGCTTATGAGTCGCAATTACAAGTTCTATAATCCAGAGGGGCTATACTTTGTGAGTTTTGCCGTGGTGGAATGGTTAGACGTTTTTACCCGGAATCAATACAAAGATATTGTTTTAGAAAGTTTGTCCTATTGTCAAAATGAGAAAGGGATGGAGATAGCGGCATGGTGCATTATGACCAATCATGTTCATTTGGTTTTCAGAAGTGTTCAAGGTCGGGATCCTGCTCTTCTATTGGGGGATTTTAAACGGTTTACGAGCAAAGCGGTAGTGAAGGCTATAATTGAAAACCCAATCGAAAGTAGGAAGGTGTTTCTGTTGGAACGGTTCAGGAAAGCCGCAGACAATTCGTCAAATGTTAATGGCTACCAATTTTGGCGTCATGACAATAAGCCCATAGAACTTTGGAGTAGTAGGGTGATACAGGAAAAAATAACTTATGTGCATAATAATCCTGTAGAGGCGGGTTTGGTGTATAAGGCAAAAGACTATGTTTATAGTAGTGCGAGGGATTATGCAGGGGAGAAAGGATTGCTTGATGGTATTGTAGTTTTTCAATATCTTGGCTAAAGTTTTGTTGGAATCAGTTAGATGGACCACACGATACAATCGTGCGGTAGCGGGGGGAACCGGTTTATTAAAGAGATGAAGGATATAGACTCAATTATATTTTTGTTTATAATGTTTGGATTTTATTGTGCAATCCATATCAAAAGTGATTATAAAAAATACAAAGAGTCGGGAAGTATAATACGCTTTAGTGTTTTTGTGAGAAGTTTAGGTGTAATTATTGGAAGTATTTTTCTGGTGATTTATAAGATTATAACTTGATTCACAGCAAAATGGACTATCTTGAGAAGGCAAATTACTTTAAACTTAAGGTTAGATTGATGAGATAAAATAAAAAGATTACTAAAAATAAATGAGAATTACATTGTTTTTACTGTTGTTTGCTTTAACAGTTAATAGCCAAACTAAAATTGATGAAGTTATTTCAGTAGAATTTCCTGGTTCGGTAAAAAAATATGAACAACTTGAAAGCGGAGCCAAGGCAGTTGGCTATCATTTCCAAAATGAAAACGATTCCTTTGTTTTTGTAAGGTCAGTACCTGTAGATTTGGGAGGTATTGAAATAAAAGATTGTAGCAGTAGCTTATTTAAGCTGAGATCCAATTATAAACTTATATCTAATCAGGTGATAGAAATGCTAAAGGGTAAAAAGTTTGATTATTCCAATTCTATTCAGATTTTTATTGATGATTTTGAAGCATATAAGATGATTTTTATTGATAGGGAAAGCGAAATTAAAACAGCTGAGTGTTTAATATTGCAGCTTAATGGTGTACAGTATTACGGGATTTATGCAATGGTTAAAAAATTTGATGAGGATAGGAAAAATGATTTTTTTAGCTCCCTTAAAATACAACATCCAGATAGACAAAAACAAATTCGATAATGTTTAATCAGTGCAAGGGGATAAGATATTCTTGTTATTTAAGTCAGAATCACGGATTGCAAATCCGCAATATTGGAAAGCAGATATCGACAGGTCATTAAGTGGGTTAAGTCTTAATTCTTCTCAAATGTCAAATAATCCGTACCACCATTGCCGCCACTTACATCAATCAATTCAATTTTTGTAGCCGTTTGCGAAATAAAATCCCAGTCGTCATTTAAATCTTCAAAATTATTGGTGAGGTTAAAGTGCAGATTGAAATGCAAGTCATCTTGGCTATCATCATTGCTATTACTATCTGTGATGCTCCAAGTGCCTTCGTAGGTGTTGCTACCATTGGAGGCACTCACGGTACCATTGCTCATAAAGTTGAAATTGTAACCAGAGAAATTGGCAGTTTCGTTATCCCCCGAGTCAATAAACTTAGTAATCCTCCAAGTGCTAGCGGTGACATTATTTTCAATTTCATTTTGGGTGTTGTTTGAGCTGCTATCGTCATCGTTGTTACACGAAAAAATGACTAATAAACCCAATAGCAGACTGGAGATTAATGTTCTCATTTTTAAATAAATTAGTTTGTGAAGTATCTCTAAGATACGAAAAAAATGAATGTTAAAAAAGCTTCCTTAGTCTTGATTTTTGTCATGGTTAAACAAAGGTATTTTTATTTGTTTGGCTGATTCCCTTGCGGTCAATAACATAGGGGCAAACACCCCTACAGCAATGGCCAAAAGAATGAACATGGTCTTGAAGCCATTGGTCACAGTCTCGTTGAGCAACGGTAAAAAATCTTCAGGAGTTTGGTTGTAAGCCAGTTTGATAATCCCTTTCATGGTATGGTAGGCAAAAGACCCGGGAACCATAGGAATGACAGCCGGAATGGCAAAAACAAAAGGCGGGGAATGCTTGGAATGGGCAGCAGCGATACTTACAAAGCCAATAAAGATAGAGGCAATTAAAGTGCCTAAAATAACACCGTTATTCCATTCTAAGAATAACAGTTTGACAAGACCACCAAATCCCCCCATCATAAAAATGGCAGTTAGGGTTCTTTTGGGAACGTTAAACAAGATGGCAAACCCCAAGGCAGCAAAACCAAACCAAAACCAACTTTCTATAAAGTGCATCCAGTCCATCCGTTATACGAAATTATAGATTAATAAGGCTATCAATAATCCCGATGCAATGGCAAAGGAAATAACAAACCCGTTTACAGCTCTTACCAATCCGTTTAGGGAATAGCCATCCAAGAAATCAGAAATGGAATTAATTAATGGAATCCCAGGAATCAAATATAAAATGGAAGTTACTAAGGTGATGTTATCGTGCTCATAAAGCCCAAAATAGCCAAGACTTCCAGAGATTATTGTGGATAGGAACGCCGCTAAAAATACGGTGAAATAAGGGTTGAAGCTCTTCTTGGTTAATTCCTGTCTAAGAAAGAGACCTGTAATGGCTGCAATAAAGACGGCTCCCATTTCAAGGGGATCGCCTCCCGCTAACCTGCAAAAGGAACTACAGGCGAATGCCACAGCTGCCAAAACCACCCATCTTGGATATTTGGGTTTGGATTTTAAACGCTCGATTTCTTTCCTAACTTCGGCCATGGGTAATTGTTCTTCAACTATGTGCCAGCTTAAACGACTGATGCCGCTTACCATAGTGAAATCGGGGACCTGGGCATACGTTTGCTTTACTTGATTGAAAAAGGTTTTGCCTTTTTCGTCATAGATAGTCAACATGATGGCCCTATGGGTTATGAGAAATTCGGCTTGGTTGTGATAGCTTTGGGCAATCCGTTTCATGGTCACCCGAATCCTGTTTGTGTTGGCCCCAGCACTCATCAATAAGGTCCCCACCTCGAGAAGGAGGTCTCCTAGATCGTTTAAATGCTCGTTATTGTTGCTAGCCTGTTGCATACTAAACTTCTTGATACCTAAAGCAATTCACTTCATGGTCATTGACCATACCTGTAGCCTGCATATGAGCGTAAATAACGGTAGAGCCAACAAACTTAAACCCGCGTTTCTTTAAATCTTTACTTATGGCATCGCTGAGTGGTGTGGTAGCAGGTGCTGACTTGTAATGATCCAATTTGTTTTTAATGGGTTTGCCATCTACAAATCCCCAAATGTATTTGGAAAACGACCCGAATTCTTCCTGGACTTTCATGAATGCCTGGGCATTGGTCACAGTGGCGCGTACTTTCAGTTTGTTTCTAATGATGCCCGCATCTTGAAGGAGATCCAATATTTTTTCTTCTGAATAGTGTGCTATTTTATGATAGTCAAAATCATCAAAGGCTTTTCTAAAGTTGTCGCGTTTTCTTAGGATGGTAATCCAACTTAAACCTGCTTGAAAGGTTTCTAAAACAAGGAATTCAAAAAGGGTTTCGTCGTCATAAACAGGAACGCCCCATTCTTGATCATGGTAAGCTTCATAGAGGTCGTCGCCTACACACCAGCCACATTTATGTTTCGCCATTTTGTGCCAAATTAAGACACTAAGATAAGAAAGAAACGGAACCTAATGTTTGGATTTAAACAAAAATGTAATGGTTCCTAATTGGTTTTTTTTAGCCCGATCGGGATTAAATCTGGCCTTTTTGGCATATTCCAAAGCACTTTCTTCCAAACACTCGTTTGAGGTATTTGTAGATCCGTTCACGTTAGCCTTGGTGACCATGCCCTGTTCGTTAACTGTTATATTAATGACCACTTTTCCGCCATCTTCACAGAGGTAAATAGGAATGGGAAGGTATTCATGAGTTCGGTCCTTAAGGGAGTATCTGATGGTTGTATTTTTGTTAACCGATTGTTCTCCTGGAGCTGCACTACTGCGTTGTTTTTTTAATAGGGCATTAACCTCATTGAAAGAACTCATGGTCTCCTCATCGATACCTGCATCGCTGTCAGCACTGGAATCTTCCATAGGCTCTTCTGATACATCTGTGGTTTCGGTGTTTTTTAATTCGTAGTCTTGAGGTGGCTCAATGGGTTGGTATGCTTGAGCGAAACGTTTGTAAGTGCTGGTTTCGTTTATGGCCTTATTGGTGCTATTGGCGGCATTGTCTTCTGCCTCGGCTTCCAATTCTTCCAGTTTTTTAAGCTCTTCAAGCATTTCTTGAGGCTCCATTTCGTAGTAGCTTTCTGCAAGCACCTCTTTTTGCCTTTTTAAATGCATATTGAAAACGGTGAGCAAAACAGTACCAGAAATGAGTGCTGTTATGAGAATGGCCTTATGTTTATCAGATAAATTCAAACGTCACAATTTGGGTTGGATGCCGTTAGTTTTCACGAAATATACGTAAAATTCACGTTTTTAGTTCATAAGTTGTCCAAAAAGCTATCAATGGACTGGCTATTCTCAATGGAGAAATCGCCAATTCTAGTACGTCTGAGAGCTGAAAGATGTCCTCCAGAATTCAATGCTTTTCCAAAATCATGGGCCAAAGAGCGGATGTAAGTTCCTTTGCTGCAAACCACTCTAAAATCTACATGCAACCCATTTATTTGGGTGATTTCGAATTCTGATATGTTAATGATTCTGGATTGAATTTCTACTTCTTTGCCTTCTCTGGCAAATTCGTAAAGGCGCTTTCCTTCCTTTTTAATGGCAGAAAATACAGGTGGAAATTGCTGGATGTCACCAATAAACTGTTTGGTGGTTTCGTGAATCAAGGTTTCGGAAATATGCTCGGTAGGAAAGGTTTGATCAATTTCAGTTTCCAAATCATAAGAGGGTGTCGTGCTTCCCAATACGATGGTTCCGGTGTATTCTTTTTCCTGACCTTGGAAGGTTTGTATTTCCTTGGTTTTTTTTCCTGTACAGATGACCAATAACCCAGTAGCCAAAGGATCTAGGGTTCCTGCGTGACCCACTTTTATTTTTTTAAGGTTGTGTTTTTTTCTAATTGCCCAACGAAGCTTGTTCACCACTTGAAAGGAAGTCCAATCCAAAGGCTTGTCAATGAGCAGCACCTGTCCGTTTTTAAAATCTTCTCCCGTTATCATTAGCTTGTGAATGAATAAATGATGGCAATTAAACCAACGATGGCACAATAGACTGCAAAATAGGTGAGTTTGCTTTTTCTTACCAAAGAAATCATCCAGGTGCAAGCAAATAACCCTGATACAAAGGCAGCAATAAAACCTATGGTCAAAGGCATAAAGTTGGTAGCTTCATAAGTTAATTCGCCCCCTAAAATATCTTTTGCAATTTTCCCTAATATTAAAGGGACCACCATTAAGAAAGAAAATCTAGCGGCTTTGGTTTTGTCGTTTCCTAGCAATACAGATGTAGAAATGGTCGCTCCAGATCTGGAAATACCGGGCAACATAGCAATAGCTTGTGATATTCCAATCACAAAGGCATTGGCAAAACTTACTGGTTTTTGTGTGTCTTTGGCACGATCTGCCAAGAATAAAAGGGCTGCTGTAACCAATAGCATCAAGCCTACCAACAGAATGTTTCCACTGAACAGACTTTCCAATTCTTCTTGGAACAATAAGCCTATAATGACTGCTGGAATCATGGAAATACCGATTTTAACCGCAAATTGTAAATCGTCATTCCATTGGAATTTTAAAATTCCTTTGATAATGTTGTAAATGTCTTTTCTGAAAATAACCAAGGTGCTCAATGCTGTTGCAAAGTGTAATACAACGGTAAACAACAGACTTTCCTTAGGTACGGAATTATCCCCTAGAATGGCTTTTCCCAGTTCCAAATGGCCGCTGGAAGATACAGGTAAAAACTCGGTAAGTCCTTGTATAATACCTAAAATGATTGAATCAATGATGTCCATGAAAATTGGTATGGTTGCAGTTTAAGTAATGAGAAGCCAGTTAGTCTTTGTCTGGGTTGACCAAGATGGCATAAACTTCAATGGCAAACCCAATCAAAACAAGAGTAGGGGCCAATCGAATACGTCTAAAACTAAAAATATCAGGATTGAAGACATTGGGATCGTCGCTTCCGCCACCAGACATCAAAATAAAACCAACGGCAATAAAGGCTAAACCAATAAGCATGAATTTGTAGTTCTTTTTCCCAAAAAGGAATTGCCCTTTGGCTTCTTCTCTACGTTTTTTCTCTCCCATAATCAATTGAATTCGGTAAAAATAATCTGGTTTCCTAGCTGTATTTGGGCAATATGTTCAGAAGTGCCCCAAAACAGCTTTGGCAGTTGCAAAGTAACGGATTTATTTAAAATTTGCTTGTTAAGGCTATCTAAATTTAGGCCTCTTTCCAGACCCCGGTTAATGTAGTATAAATCCCCGCTGCCATCCTTAAAGACAATATCATGAGAGGAACCTTCATAAATCTCAACAATCTGTACCGTTTGACTAGCACATTCCTCAGGTTTTGGATCTGAGATGATGTTTGATTTGGCAATGAAAAAAATAAACACCGCAAACAATAAAAGAAAGATGTAGAATATTTTTTTCATGACTCAAATTAGTAATACAACTGATCTGTTTTTAAATTCAAGAATCGTTGTGTGGCAATAAAGGTACTGATCCAGGTGATGACAATCCCCATGGCAAAAACACCTAAAAATAACGAAGCAATCAGTATTTGGTTTTTCAAAAATTCCAATTCGGGGAACGTTTTGTCAATGTAGTACAACACAACAGCCATTCCAATAAGTGCAACAACGGCCCCAATAATACCTAAACGTACACTCTTCCAAACAAACGGACGTCTAATGAATTTTTTGGTGGCTCCCACCATTTGCATAGTTTTGATAGTAAACCGTTTGGAATATACCGAAAGTCTGATGGAGCTGTTAATCAATAACACGGCAATCACGGTAAACAGACCGCTGATCACTAAAATCCAAAAGCTTATTTTCTTGACGTTGTTGTTCATAAGGGTAACCAGATCATTGTCATAACGCACTTCATCTACAAAGCTTTTTGAAGTGGTTTCATCGGCTATGAGTTTCAGTTGTTCTTCGGTCACATAATCGGCTTTGATGTGTACATCAATCGAGTTTAAAAGCGGATTAAAACCAAGGAATTCCATAAAATCTTCCCCGTTTTCGGCTTTCATAGATTCGGCAGCCTGCTCTTTGGAAACATATTCTGTGGATTTTACATAATCTGCCATGGCAAGACTTTTCTCCATTTGCTTCACTTCAACCTCTTTGGCTGTGTCTTTCAAGTAGATGGTCAAAACCACTTGTTCTTTAAAATGGTCTGAAACTTTTTTAGCATTCAAAACCAAAAGCCCCAAAAGACCCAATAGAAACAACACAAGGGCGATGCTTAGTACTACAGAAAAATAAGAAGAAATCAATCGGCGTTTTTGATACCTTTCAAACGATGAACTCATAGAATATGTAGGGTTAACTCTGTAAAAATATAAAGAAATCTCTTAACCTAACCTTTACAACGTTTAAACTTTCAACATTGTTATATTAACCGTAAATTTGCGCTTTTAAAAAGCAGAAACTCAACGATGAAATACAATTTCAACGACATCGAAGCCAAATGGCAAGCATACTGGGCCGAGAACCAAACCTTTAAAGCCGAAAACCATAGTGATAAACCTAAGTATTATGTCTTGGACATGTTTCCTTATCCTTCTGGAGCGGGATTGCATGTGGGGCATCCCCTAGGGTATATCGCTTCTGATATTTATGCGCGTTACAAACGCCATAAAGGCTTTAATGTCTTACATCCTCAAGGGTATGATAGCTTTGGTTTGCCGGCAGAGCAATATGCTATACAGACTGGGCAACACCCTGCGGTGACTACCGAGGAAAACATTGCGACCTATCGACGTCAGTTGGATCAAATTGGATTTTCATTTGATTGGTCACGCGAAGTGCGTACCAGCAATCCGGATTATTACAAATGGACGCAGTGGATTTTCATTCAGTTGTTTAATTCCTATTACTGCAACATCGATAACAAGGCCGAAGACATTTCAGAATTGATCAAAGAGTTTGAGCGTGCTGGAAATGCTAAAGTAGATGCTGTTTGTGATGAGGATACGCCTAGTTTCTCTGCTGAAGATTGGAACAGCTGGTCTTCAGAAAAGCAACAAGAAATCTTATTAAAATATAGATTGACTTACTTAGCGGAAACCGAAGTTAACTGGTGTCCGGCTTTGGGAACCGTGTTAGCTAATGACGAAATAGTCAACGGAGTTTCTGAAAGAGGTGGTCATCCTGTGGTCAGAAAGAAAATGACACAATGGAGCATGCGTATTTCGGCTTATGCAGAACGTTTGTTGCAAGGATTGGAAACCATCGATTGGACCGATTCTCTTAAAGAAAGTCAGCGTAATTGGATCGGGAAATCGGTAGGGGCTTCAGTGGTTTTCAATGTCAAGGATCATGAAGATACGATTGAAGTATTCACCACGCGCCCTGATACCATTTTCGGGGTGAGTTTTATGACCTTGGCCCCAGAGCACGATTTAGTATCAAAAATTACCACGCCAGAACAACAGGCGGAGGTAGAAGCCTATATAGAAAAAACAGCCAAACGCAGCGAACGTGAGCGTATGGCTGATGTTAAAACCATTTCAGGGGTGTTTACAGGTGCCTATGCCGAACATCCATTTACAAAAGAGCCGGTTCCGATTTGGATTGGTGACTACGTGTTGGCGAGTTATGGAACAGGGGCTGTCATGGCAGTTCCATGTGGCGATCAACGTGATTACGATTTTGCGAAGCATTTTAATATCGCCATTCCTAATATTTTTGAAGGGGTTGATATTTCTGAAGAAGCGTTTGCTGATAAAGAAAACACCGTCATTGGGAATAGTGATTTCCTTAACGGATTAAACTACAAGCAAGCTACCAAAAAAGCCATTGAGGAACTTGAAAAACTAGGTCAGGGGCAAGGAAAAACCAATTACCGTTTGCGTGATGCGGTATTTAGCCGTCAGCGTTATTGGGGAGAACCTTTCCCAGTGTATTATGTGAACGGAATGCCTCAAATGATTGAGGCCAAACATTTGCCCATTACTTTACCAGAGGTTGAAAAGTATTTGCCAACCGAAGAAGGAGAGCCGCCATTAGGTCGTGCCGATGTATGGGCTTGGAATACCGAAACTGCTGAGGTGGTTAGCAATGAGTTGATCGATAACAAAACCATATTTCCATTGGAATTGAACACCATGCCGGGTTGGGCTGGAAGTTCGTGGTATTTCTTTAGATATATGGATGCGCATAATGATGAGGCTTTTGCTAGCAAAGAAGCTTTGGACTATTGGCAAAATGTGGATTTATATATTGGTGGTAGCGAGCATGCTACCGGCCACTTATTGTATGCCCGTTTCTGGACCAAGTTTTTAAAAGATCGTGGTTATGTGCAAGTAGATGAGTTTGCCAAAAAACTTATTAACCAAGGAATGATTTTGGGAACAAGTGCTTTTGTTAATAGAGCAATTCCTGAGATTTTAATGGGAGACGAAATATATGATTCAAAGGAAATTAAAGATTTTTGCTCTAATTTGATTTTAGAAAATATTGTTTTTATCAGTGAGCCTTTATTTGAACAAAAGGATGCTTCCGAATTGCTTTCTGATGTTAAAAAATCAATTGAATCTAAATTATTAGCGGAATTTCCAGAGTCTTACGCGAATGTAGATTTTAATACATCTAAAATACATGCTGATGTTTCCTTTGTAAACGCTTCAGATGAGTTAGATGTGGAGGCTTTTAAAAATTGGCGTCCAGAATTTAAAGATGCTCAATTTATAACCGAGGAAGACGGAACTTTTAAAGTCGGTCGCGAAGTTGAAAAAATGTCCAAGTCTAAATACAACGTTGTTAATCCAGACAACATCTGTCAAGAATATGGGGCAGACAGTTTAAGATTGTACGAAATGTTCTTGGGGCCTTTAGAGCAATACAAGCCTTGGAATACGGCTGGTATCACAGGGGTTCATGGATTCTTGAAGAAACTTTGGAAGTTGTATGTAGATGATAACGGCATCAAAGTCACCGATGCTGAACCATCTAAAGACAGTTTAAAGACCTTGCATAAAACCATTAAAAAGGTAGAAGAGGACATCGAGAACTTCTCTTTTAATACCTCGGTTTCGACCTTTATGATTGCTGTGAATGAGTTGACAGCTCAAAAATGTACTAGTAGAGCGATTTTAGAGTCTTTGTTGGTATTGATTTCGCCATATGCACCCCATATCACCGAAGAATTGTGGAGCCAATTGGGTCATGAAGGCAGTATCTCTACGGTAGCATTTCCTCAATTTGACGAATCCCATTTGGTGGAGAGCAGCAAGAACTATCCCATTTCCTTTAATGGTAAAATGCGTTTCACCATGGAACTTCCTATGGATATGAGCAAGGAAGACATAGAAAAGGCGGTATTGGAATATGATAAAACCCAAGAGCAGTTACAAGGTCGTACCCCTAAAAAAGTGATTGTAGTTCCTGGTAAAATTGTCAATATTGTAGGATAAAATCCTTAAACATATTTTAAGAATAAGGGCTGTTAACATAGCCCTTATTTTTTGAGTTCTATCTTTTGAAAACTCTTTAAAAGTCCTATTTTGCATCCCACTTTGTAAATCATTTTCATGAAAGTTTGTATTGCCGAGAAACCAAGTGTCGCACGTGAAATAGCCTCTGTATTGGGAGCTAATACCAAGCGTGATGGCTATTTTGAAGGCAATGGGTATGCAGTGACCTATACGTTTGGTCACCTTTGTACCCTCAAAGAACCCAATGATTACAAACCCCATTGGAAAAGTTGGGACTTGAACAATTTACCCATGCTCCCCGAAAAGTTTGAAACCAAGGTGGTAGCCAATTCGGGCATTCAAAAACAGTTTAAAATTGTCAAGTCATTATTTCAGAAAGCTGAGGTGATTATCAACTGCGGGGATGCCGGCCAAGAGGGAGAATTGATTCAGCGTTGGGTGATGAATGAAGCTAATTATCAAGGTGAGGTAAAGCGCTTGTGGATTTCGTCTTTAACCACCGAGGCTATCAAAGAAGGTTTTGATAATCTCAAACCTGCTACCGATTACGATAACCTCTATTATGCTGGTTTTTCTAGAGCTATTGGAGATTGGTTGTTGGGAATGAATGCCACCAGATTATACACCCTTAAACATGGGGGATATAAACAAGTGCTGTCTATAGGTCGGGTGCAAACCCCAACCCTGGCCATGGTGGTCAATCGTTTTAAGGAGATTGAAAATTTTAAGCCACAGCCATATTGGGAGTTGCAGACCCTGTATCGCGATACCCTTTTTAGTTATGAGGAAGGCCGGTTCTTAAAAAAGGAAGATGGAGAGGCTTTGGCAAACCAAGTCAAAGAAAGTGAGTTTGAAATTGAGGATGTTTCAAAGAAAAAGGGGAAAGAATATGCACCCAAGCTCTTTGATTTGACTGGCTTGCAAGTGTACTGCAATACTAAATTTGGTTTTTCAGCCGATGAAACCTTGAAAATTGTTCAAACCTTATATGAACGAAAAGTGGTGACCTATCCTAGGGTAGATACCACTTTTTTACCAAGCGATATCTATCCCAAAGTGGAAGGCATTCTAAGGAAACTAACGCAGTACTCAGCATTGACGCAACCCTTGCTGGGAAAGAAAATCAAAAAGTCCACAAAGGTATTCAACGATAAAAAGGTAACCGATCACCATGCTATAATTCCCACGGGTATGGAGGCCAGTTTGCCATATAACCAACAGCAAGTTTACAACATCATTACCCGACGTTTTATTGCTGTGTTTTATGAGGATTGTACGGTCTCTAGTACCACGGTTACAGGAAATGCTGCTAAAATTTTGTTTAAGGCTACGGGCAAGGAAATCTTAAAAAAAGGCTGGCGCGTGGTGTTTGAAAATCAGGACACCAAGGAAAAGGAACCAGATATTTTACCAGCTTTTGAAAAGGGTGAAAAAGGGCCTCATGAGCCTTCGTTTTTAGAAAAGGAAACCAAACCCCCAAGACAATTCACCGAAGCTTCCCTATTGCGTGCCATGGAAACTGCAGGCAAACAAGTAGATGATGAAGAGCTACGGGATCTCATGAAAGAAAATGGTATTGGAAGGCCATCTACCCGCGCCAATATTATTGAGACCCTATTCAAGAGAAAATATATCAAGCGAAATAAAAAACAGGTATTGCCCACGGTGACCGGTATTCAGTTGATTGATACTATTCAGAATGATTTGTTGAAATCGGCCGAGTTGACAGGTTCTTGGGAAAAGCAATTAAAGGACATTGAAAAAGGGGAGTATAGTGCCGCTGCTTTTATAAAAAACATGAAGCGCATGGTAGATGCTTTGGTGTATGAGGTGCGTAGTGAAACCACCCGTGCTAATATTTCGCAAGCCATGGTGGTTAAAAATAGAGCGGTCAAAGCTGAAAAAGTAAAGGCAGCAGGGATTCTAAATGAGGACTGCCCTAAATGTCAAAAGGCCAAATTACTGAAAGGGAAAACCGCTTATGGCTGTAGTGGTTATAAGTCTGGTTGCGATTTTGTATTGCCCTTTAGTTTTATGGGCAAGAAGATATCCGAAAAACAGTGGATTCGATTGCTTCAAAAAGGGTCTACGGTCAATTTAAAAGGTTTTAATGCAGGCGGAGGGACCGTGGAAGGCCTACTTCGGTTTGATGAAAACTTTAAATTGAAATTGGAGCCTAAGAAAGGCGCGGTCAAAAAGGAGACTTCAACAGATGCAGATGTTTTGGCGTGCCCAAAGTGCCAAAAAGGAACTGTCATAAAAGGTAAAACAGCCTATGGTTGTAGCGCCTATAAATCGGGCTGTGATTTTAAGGTGGATTTTGATGTCGTAAGGAAAGCCATTGGGGATCAAAAACCAACCAAGGCTCTGGTGTATCAGATTTTAACTTCGCACAAATAAACCTATTTTTATCATTCAGAGCACAGTTGTCATCCCTGTGAAAGCAGGAATCTTTGAAGTTCAATCCGTGTCATCCCTAGCTCGTATGAGGAACAAAAAAATCAATAAATTTAGCTTTAAAAACAAAATACCCTATAATTTATAGGGGTCATTTTCAAGAAATTGTTAAAAAGGAAATCTGACTCCTTTTTTGTTTGGGGGTGTGAAATAAAAAACCCAATTTTGGAATATAAAAATCTTGAAATCATGAAAATAGGTGTTCCAAAGGAGATCAAAAACAATGAAAATCGGGTAGGGATGACTCCCGCTGGGGTTTTCGAATTAATCAATAGCGGTCATTCGGTTTATATTCAGTCCACTGCAGGAGAAGGTAGTGGATTTTTTGATGAAGATTATCAGGAAGTAGGAGCAGAAATTCTGCAAAGTATCGAGGAGGTCTATGATATTGCTGATATGATTGTGAAGGTTAAAGAACCCATTGCTTCCGAATATTCTTTGGTGAAACCAAAACAAATTGTGTTTACTTATTTTCATTTTGCTTCCAGTGAAGCCCTAACCTTAGCCATGTTAAAAAGTAATGCCGTTTGTATTGCCTATGAAACGGTAGAGGATGAGGAGGGTACGTTGCCCTTATTGACACCCATGTCTGAAGTGGCAGGTAGAATGGCTATTCAGCAAGGGGCCAAATATTTGGAAAAGCCCATTAAAGGACGAGGCGTTTTGTTAGGAGGTGTACCTGGGGTGACACCTGGGAAGGTTCTCATTTTAGGTGCTGGTGTTGTGGGTGTTCAAGCAGCAAAAATGGCGGCTGGTCTAGGGGCTCATGTGACCATTATGGATGTGAATATGAAACGTCTCAGATATATCAATGATATCATGCCTCCCCATGTGGTTACTGAATATTCCAGTAAATTCAATATTAAAAAGCACATTCAAACCCATGATTTGATTATTGGTGGGGTTTTGATAAAAGGCGCTAAAGCTCCTAAATTAATCACTAGGGAGATGCTGAAACTGATGCGTCCTGGGACCGTCTTGGTGGATGTGGCAGTAGATCAAGGAGGTTGTATGGAAACAACTAAGCCCACAACCCACGAAAACCCGACCTATATTATTGATGATATTGTACATTATTGTGTGGCTAACATGCCCGGAGCGGTTCCCTATACTTCTACCTTGGCCCTCACCCACGTCACTCTGCCTTACATTTTAAAATTGGCAAATATGGGATGGGAAAAGGCGTGTGAAGCCGATGAGTCTTTGCAAAAAGGTTTGAACGTGGTGCATGGAAAGGTTGTTTACAATGAAATTGCTGAAGCCTTTGGATGGGAGTCCAAGACAGCTTAATCTGACAAAATTTCTTAACAAGAATTTGGCGCATTATTTGCTGTAATTGCTCTAATTTTAATATTTAAAAATTGAGAGTATGTTAGGCTATTATATATTATTAGGAGCGATTGCGCTCGTCAGTTGGTTGGTGAGTAATCAACTGAAGCAAAAATTCCATAAATATTCGCAAGTACATCTTCGGAATGGAATGAGCGGACGCGAGATTGCTGAAAAAATGTTAGCGGATAATGGCATTCGTGATGTGCAAGTTATTTCTACACCAGGTCAATTGACAGATCATTATAACCCAAAAAATAAGACGGTTAATTTGAGTGAATCGGTTTACTCGCAAAGGAATGCTGCGGCAGCTGCCGTTGCTGCCCACGAATGTGGACATGCGGTTCAGCATGCGCAAGCATATAGTGCATTAGGAATGCGTTCTGCATTGGTGCCTATTGTAAGTGTTACTTCTGGAATGTCTCAATGGTTGGTCATTGGTGGATTGGTGTTAGGTGCAGGAGCCGGAATGGGCTTGGGTTACTGGATAGCCGTTGCCGGATTGGCATTTATGGGATTTGCAACCTTATTTAGTTTTATAACTCTTCCTGTAGAATATGATGCGAGTAACCGAGCTTTGGCTTGGTTAAAGAACAAGAATATGTTGTCACAAGAGGAATATGCTGGAGCTGAAGATGCTTTAAAATGGGCTGCCAGAACCTATTTGGTGGCGGCAATAGGTGCCTTAGCTTCTTTATTGTATTGGGCATTTCAGGTATTTGGAAGACGGGATTAAAAAGTCACATATAAAAATTGAAAGTCGGATTTTTCTTTCCGACTTTTTTTTTGCTAAATTACCTCCTCAATTAACTAAATCTTATTTATGGAAAATCAAATGGAAAACAAATTGTTATTAAGTGATTTGTCAGCTGTCGATAGGGTAGCATTTTACAAAAAGACCTACGCCCATGTGGCTGGAGGGGTATTGGTTTTTATTCTTTTTGAGTACTTACTGTTGCAAAGTGATGCAATTATTAATTTCGCTTTGTCTATGACCCAAGGTTGGCGTTGGTTATTGATGTTGGGAGGGTTTATGTTCATTACCAATTATGCAGAAAATATGGCGATGAAAAGTGAAGATAAAAATAAACAGTACTTGGCTTATGGTCTGTATATTTTAGCTGAGGCTTTTATTTTTGTTCCACTCCTATATATTGTAATCAATTTATTACCTGAAGGGACTAAAGTACTAAATCAAGCAGCTATTGTAACCTTATCATTGTTCACCGGTCTGTCTGCTGTTGTTTTTGTGACCAAAAAGGACTTTTCCTTTTTAAGAACCGGTTTAACCATTGGTTTTTTTATTGCTTTAGGATTAATTGCCGCAGGAGCCATCTTTGGGTTTGACTTAGGTTTATGGTTCTCTGTTGCGATGTGTTTACTGGCAGGAGGGAGTATCTTGTATCAAACCTCTAACTTGGTGAATAAATACTCGACGGATGATTATATTCCGGCTGCTTTGGGATTGTTTGCTTCTTTAATGCTGTTATTTTGGTATATACTTCAGATCTTTATGAGTAGAGACTAAAAAGAAATCTATAGAATTAAAAAAGCCCTTTCAAAAAGGGCTTTTTTTTATACTTGGATTTGACGGTCAATTTGCTGCTGCAGTGAAATAAAGGTTTCCGTTCGAGAAACTCCCGGGATGGATTGAATTTCTTTATTCAACAAATGCATTAAATGTTCATTGTCCTTACATAATATTTTGATAAAAATACTCCAGTTACCAGTGGTGTAATGACATTCAATAACTTCAGGTACTTTTTTTAATTGTTTCACCGCCTCAGGGTTGTTCATGGCCTTATCTAAATAAACACCAATAAAAGCCATGGTGGTGTAACCTAATACTTTGGGGTTGATAATAAATTTAGATCCTGAAAGCAAACCAGACTTCTCTAATTTTCTCAATCTTTGATGAATAGCAGCTCCAGAAATGCCCACTTGTCGAGCTATTTCCAGGATAGGGGTTCTTGCGTCTTCCATAAGGGCGCGCAGGATTTGTTTATCTATTCCATCGATTTCAATATGGTTTTGATTTGTAACTTTCACTATAGTATAATTTTAGGAATGTAAATGTAAGCATTGAGTTTTAAAATGAAAGCTTAAAATCAATGTTTTACAATAATTGTTTAAAAAATGAATGAGATTGGCATCTATCTATCACTAAAGGTTTAAAGGATTATAGCCAAAATAAGGAACTTCATACTCATGGAACCGAATATCAAAGGTTTCCAATTCCTTTAAAATAGGGTCGTATACTTCTTTGGTTATGGGGATTTGAACACCTGGAGTGGTTATCTTTTTGTTCAAAATGGCGAGGGTAGCAATGGCTACTGGCAAGCCTACCGTTTTAGACATAGCGGTGTACGTTTGATCTTCACCTGTGGTAACCATGGTGGCGTCTATTTGATGCTTTTTCCCGTTAAGTTCATAGCCAAATTTGTGGTACATGACAATCATATCTTTGTCATCTGGAGCTAAGTCCCAGCTGTCCATTAAAATCTTTTGAAGTATTTGCGCCGGAGTGGCTTCTCTGAGTTCCACTTTTTTGGAATGGCTAAAAATATCTAGTTCTTCCAATTTATCCCAAACAATATCGTCTTGGTCAATTTTCAATTGATGTCTGAATTTGAGTTCTACAGAATCTGTTGGACTGTATGGCAGAAAGGCATTTACGAAATCTCTGTAAGTCATGTTCTCACTATCCTCTATGGTGTAACTATCATCTGTCATGCCTAGTTGCACAAACATATTCCAGGCTCTAGAAAAACCAACCCGTCTCATGGTACCGCGGTATAAGGTTTTAACTTGATCAAGACCATAGGCCGATTGGTATTTTAGGGAGTCTCTATTGGCATAGGCCTCAAATCTTCCGTAGCCTTCAACATCTAAAAATTCGGTTCTTCTAAATAAACGGTTATAAGGTATGTACTTGTAGGTTCCTTCTTGCAGAAATTTAGCAGCGCCACCTTGACCTGCAACGACCACGTTTCTCGGGTTCCAAGTGAATTTATAATTCCATAGGTTATTGTCGCTTTCTGGCGCAACCAGCCCCCCAGTGAAGGATTCGAATAAAATCATTTTTCCGCCTTTAGCACGAATGGTGTCAATCACTTTCATGGCGCTCATGTGATCAATTCCTGGATCCACACCAATTTCATTCATGAAAACAAGACCCTTATCCTTTGCTGCTTTATCCAGATTTTGCATGTCATCGCTTACATAGGATGCGGTAACCATGTTCTTGTTGAATTTGATACAATCTTTTGCGGCTTCAATGTGAAATCTAGCTGGTAACATGGAGACCACGATATCTGCATTTTCAATGGCATTTTCACGAACTTGTTTATCAAAAACATCAAAGACAATGGCTTGTCCGTTTTTGTGGTTGTGTACTAATTTTTGGGCATGACTGAAATTTTTGTCGCCAACAATGATGAGTAGATTTTCTTCCTCGGATTTGTCAAGCAGATATTTTATCAAGTAAGACGATGATTTGCCTGAACCAATGACCAATATTTTTCGCATAATTAGTTAAGTTGAGTAATTTTGTGTTCACGAATTTAGTGAATTGAATGAGCAATAAAAACCTAAAATACTTTTTTAGATGAATCAGAAAATTTTAATAACTGGAGCCCTTTTTGGAATCTTAAGTGTGGCTTTAGGTGCTTTTGGTGCCCATGGATTGAAAGCTGTATTAAGTCCCGAGCAACTAACTACATTTGAAACAGGTGTGCGCTACCAAATGTATCACGCGATATTGCTTTTATTTGTTGGTGGGACCAATATTTTAGAAGCTAAGACTAAGAAAACCATTTTTATTTTAATACTTGTCGGTATTATCTTTTTTTCTGGATCTATTTATGGTTTGGCTACTAATGAGATGTCTGCCTTTAATTTCAAAACCATTGCTCTTATCACACCAGTTGGAGGTTCAGCATTAATAGCCGCTTGGGTGGTTATGTTGGTTGGTTTTATAAAAAAGTCACAGGTTTAAATCATTAAAAAGAGCTAAATAAAAATAAAGTTTTAGCTTTGTACCAACAATTCAAAACAAAAACTCATGGCTAATTACACCCAAACAACGAAAACGATTTCGTTAGAGCCCTATGGCATTAAGAATGCTCAGGTAAATTACCAACTATCTCCAGAAGAACTTCAAGAAGTAACTATTGAAAATGGACAAGGTGTAGAAACTGCAAATGGAACTTTGGCAGTTAACACAGGTGAATTTACGGGAAGGTCTCCCAAAGATCGTTTTATTGTAAAGGATGCTATCACAGAAGACAAGGTTTGGTGGGGAAATATCAATATTCCTTTTGATTCTGATCAATTTCAAAAACTATATGACAAAGTTGTAGATTACCTTTCAGGAAAGGAAATTTTCGTAAGAGATGCCTATGCTTGTGCAGACCCTAACTATAAATTGAACATTCGCGTCATCAATGAATATCCATGGAGCAATATGTTTGCTTATAATATGTTCATAAGACCTGATGAAACAGAATTAGAAGACTTCTCACCAGAATGGACTGTGGTCAATGCTCCCGGTTTTATGGCTAACCCTGAAGTGGACGGGACACGCCAACATAATTTTGCTATTTTGGATTTTACAAGAAAGATAGCATTGATTGGAGGAACTGGTTATACCGGGGAAATAAAAAAAGGTATTTTCTCTGCACTTAATTTTATTTTACCTGTTTTCAAAAATACCCTTCCTATGCACTGTAGTGCCAATGTTGGGAAAGATGGCGATACTGCTATTTTCTTTGGTCTATCTGGTACAGGGAAAACTACCTTGTCAACTGACCCAAACAGAAGTTTGATTGGTGATGATGAGCATGGTTGGACTAACGAGAATACAGTATTTAATTTTGAAGGCGGTTGCTATGCTAAAGTCATCAATCTGTCACAGGAAAATGAACCTGAAATCTTTCAAGCGATTAAAAAAGGAGCCATCCTAGAAAATGTCATTTTGGATTCAAATGGTGAAGTTGATTATGAAGATACCTCGATAACTCAAAATACAAGGGTGAGTTATCCTATTTACCACATAGACAATATTAAAAAGCCGTCAATTGGTGAAAATCCAAAAAATATCTTTTTCCTTACTGCTGATGCTTTTGGAGTTTTACCTCCAATTTCAAAGCTTACTCCTGCTCAGGCTGCTTACCATTTTATTTCGGGATATACCGCTAAAGTGGCGGGAACAGAGGCGGGTGTTGTAGAACCGCAGCCCTCTTTCTCGGCTTGTTTTGGTGCGCCTTTTATGCCATTGCATCCAACAAAGTACGCTGAAATGTTGAGCAAAAAAATGAAGGAAGCTGGGGTTAACGTTTGGTTGGTCAATACTGGTTGGACTGGTGGACCTTATGGTGTAGGAACCCGAATGAAATTAAAGTATACAAGAGCTATGATCAATGCCGTTTTAAATGGTGATTTGGGATTATACAATTATGACGATTACCATATTCATTCTGTATTTGGGGTGGCACAACCTAGACATTGTCCAGGAGTACCATCTGAAGTTTTAAGTCCAAGAACTACTTGGAATAATGACAAAGCGTATTATACAACAGCTTTTAAACTTTCAAATGCTTTTAGGGAAAATTTCAAAAAATTTGAATCTTTTGCCAGTGAAGAAATCAGACGGGGAGGACCACAGCGATATAGCTTTTAAAATACAAATACCTAAAAATCAGATGTTGTTCATCTGATTTTTTTTTGTTTATGTTAAAAAATTGGTAAGTTTAAGAAGACAAACTATTAACCAATTTATCCTATGAAACAAAAACTACTATTATTTATTGCTTTATTAAGCTTTGGTTTTTCTGGTGTTTGCCAGTATACAGCAATACCAGATTCTAATTTAGAATTAGCCTTGGCTTTTTTTGACGACATCCCCAATGACAACCAAATACCAACCGCAACGGCTTCGGCCTTTACTGAGGTTTTGAATATTGAGAACTTTGATATTACAGATTTATCAGGTATTGAGGCATTTGATAACATTACGGGTATTATTTTAGGTTATAATGCTAATTTGGAATTTGCTGATTTTTCGGTCTTACCCCAATTGGAATCTATTTCATGTGAGAGCTGTTCTTCTTTGGAAAGCATTGATGTGGCTGGCTTGTTTGATTTGACAGATTTATACATGCCAGATGCCGCTATAAATAGCCTGGATTTGAGTTCTAATTTTGCGTTGCAAAATTTAAATGTTAGAGCTAATAATTTAATTACCCTTGACTTGAGCTTAAATATCAATTTAGTTACTCTGGATGCTTATAATAATGGTGGCGGATCGAGTTTAATTTTGATAGATTTAAGGAATGGAAACAATGCTAATATCACCTCATTTGATACTGATTTTAATGGAAACTTAAGCTGCTTGTTTGTTGATGACCCTAGTGCGGCATATTTGTCTGGATGGACCATAGATGCACAAACAACTTTAATGAGTGAATCCTCTGAATGCACTCTATCTGTATCAGAGGTAGATAATGAAATAGGATTCCAAGTGTATCCCAATCCGGTTAGTAATAATCTAAATGTTCGTTTAAATGGAAACCAAACTGCTCAACTTGAAATTTATAGTGTTACAGGGAAAATGGTGCATTCTAGTGAATTGTTAGAAGGGAGTAATGCCATAAATATGTCTCATCTTTCTGGTGGGATCTACATGGCCAAATTGTTTGTTGATGACCATATAGAAATTAAGAAGCTGGTCATTCAATAAGGAAAATCATACGTCATAAAAAAAGCGACTACTTTAAGTAGTCGCTTTTTATTTTGAATAAGTCAAAAACTTACTTCTTTTTGTTTACTTCATTAATGTATTTCTCAAGCGCCATTGTCATAGAAGGCGTCTCTGGAGTGGGTGCTTGAATATCAACCCTTAATCCTTTCTCTTCAACTGCTTTAAGAGTGGTGTTCCCAAAAACAGCTAAACGCGTGTTATTTTGTTTGAAATCAGGGAAATTGTGAAAAAGGGATTCAATTCCTGAAGGACTAAAGAAAACTAGGATATCGTAATAAACATTAGCTAGATCAGATAAATCACTGATCACGGTTCTATAAAAAATAGCTTCTTTCCAATCAATTCCCAAATTGTTTAGAATTTCAGGAACTTCAGGCTTCAATTTGTCGGTGGTAGGAAGTAAGAATTTTTCGTCCTTATATTTTTTGATTAAAGGAGATAATTCAGCAAACGTTCTCTTACCTACATAAATTTTACGTTTTCTGTAAACCACATATTTTTGCAAATAGTAAGCAACAGCCTCAGACTGACAAAAATATTTCATGGTATCAGGAACCTTAAAGCGCATTTCTTCTGCTACTCTGAAGAAATGGTCCACAGCATTTCTACTCGTAAGAATAATAGCCGAGTAATTGTTAAGGTCGACCTTTTGATGTCTAATTTCTTTGGCTTCTACACCTTCGACATGAATAAAGGGTCTAAAATCAATTTTAACTTTTTGTTTCTCTTGTAGATCAAAATAGGGCGAATTTTCTATTTTAGGTTCGGGTTGAGACACTAAAATTGTTTTCACTTTCATAGGATAAGTCAGTTTTATGCTTTTGCAGTTTCAATAAACAACTTGTATAAAATCAGATAAGGTCCGATTTCAAGTGCGCAAAGATACAAAATAAAATAAAAGAATTCCTTTTTAATTAAACTTTGATGTGATTTGTAAGAGGTGATTAGACCTACTAAATTGACTAAAAACAGGAGGGCAATAACAATAAGAATGATGGTTTTATTGGGTGTCAAACTGTATAATAAAACGGCATTTATGGGGACTAATAGAATACCCAAAAAGTTTTTGTAGGAAATTTTTTGAAAAAGGTATTCGTCGATCAGTTTGTCGATGTTGAATATACTTGCCACCAACCTTTCTATAAGCACCTTTACCAGTATAAAGACACTGATTGCCAATATAAGTCTAAGAAGATTATTTGCAGATATTTCAATGGGTTCAAAAACTGTATTAAGTGTGATCCAAATAAAAATAGCTAGGGAGAAAATGAGATTGACAAATAACAAGCTGTCGAAGTAATCAAAAAACTTTTGATTTTTTTCATAGACCTTGAGGTAAGTTGAGCTTACAAAAATCCCTATAAATTGGTTAAACCGCCTTTCAAAAAACAATTTGGAGGCAGCTACCAAAATAATTCCTGTTACCATAAGGATGGTAAATAAGTCATGCGTGTCATAATCTCTTAGCATGGTTTAAAATTATTACAAAATTTTGATACCGGTCTTTTTAATTTAAGTAATATTTAAAAAGTCATCAATAATAATTAACTTACATTTGCTGAAAATTCCTTGTCAATGGCGGACGCCTTAGTGATCATACCTACCTTTAACGAAATTGAAAATATTGAAGCCATTATCCGTGCTGTTTTTTCGCAGCCTAAGGAGTTTCATATTTTGGTAGTTGATGATAACTCACCTGATATGACTGGTTACAAGGTAAAGGAACTTCAAGAAGAGTTTCATAATCAGCTGTTCTTATTGGAACGGGAAGGTAAAACCGGGTTAGGTACCGCTTATATTGAAGGATTTAAATGGGCACTCCAGAAGGACTATCATTATATTTTTGAAATGGATGCCGATTTTTCGCATAATCCAAACGATTTGGTGAGGCTCTATGAGGCATGTAGTTCAAAAGGAGCCGATTTATCAATCGGGTCGCGATATGTAGTTGGCGTAAATGTGGTGAATTGGCCTATGAGTAGAATTCTACTGTCTTATTTTGCCTCCAAGTATGTGCGCTTTGTTACCGGTATGGAAATACACGACACAACTGCTGGGTTTGTTTGTTATAGAAGGGAAGTTTTGGAATCTATAAATTTGGATAAGATAGAATTTGTTGGGTATGCCTTTCAAATTGAGATGAAGTTTAAAACCCATTTATTAGGGTATGAAATTGTTGAGGTTCCTGTTATTTTTACAGATAGAACCAAAGGGAAATCAAAAATGAGTAAAGGAATTATTTCTGAAGCTATTTTTGGAGTAATAAAAATGAAATTAAAAAGTATTTTCAATCATAAAAAAACATGGCAAAGAACACTATTCTTTTAAAGAATGCTCGAATCATAAATGAAGGGAAAATTTTTGATGGTGATATTTTAATTGAGGATGCCTTCATAAAGGAAATAGATAGCAGTATCAGTGCCAAATCTGCGCAGGTTAAAGTGATAGATGTGGAAGGTAATTATGTTATGCCTGGAGTTATTGATGACCAAGTCCATTTTAGGGAGCCTGGGTTGACCCATAAAGCTACAATAGAAACAGAGTCTAAAGCCGCCATTGCGGGTGGTATTACTTCATTTGTGGAAATGCCTAATACCAATCCACAAACTGTAAATCTTGAGGCGATGGAAGAAAAATTCAGAATTGCCTCAAAAAGTTCTTATGCCAATTACTCTTTTATGTTTGGAGGAACCAATGATAATCTTGATGAAATTTTAAAGGTAGATCCCAAAGATGTAGCTGGATTAAAGTTGTTTTTAGGGTCTTCTACAGGGAATATGTTGGTCGATAATCCTGAGGTTTTAGAGAAAATATTTTCAAGCACCGATATGGTTATTTCTGTGCATTGTGAAGATGAGCAAACTATTAAGAATAATCTTGAAGCCTATCTTAAAGAGTATGGCGATGACATTCCAATGGAGATGCATCCCAAAATCAGGAGCGAGGAAGCTTGTTATTTGTCTTCTTCAAAGGCTATTGAATTGGCGAAGAAAACAGGTGCTCGACTTCATGTATTCCATTTGTCAACAGGAAGGGAAACCAAATTATTCTCAAACAAATTGCCATTAAAGGAGAAAAAAATTACGGCCGAGGTTTGTATTCACCATCTTTGGTTTACTGATGAAGACTATGAGAAGAAGGGGACATTAATTAAATGGAATCCGGCCGTTAAAACCGCAAAGGATAGGGATGAACTTTGGAAGGCATTATTGGATGATCGAATAGATGTTATTGCAACAGATCATGCTCCACATACTTGGGAGGAAAAAAATAATGTGTACACGCAAGCACCATCAGGCGGGCCTTTGGTTCAACATGCTTTGGTAGCCATGTTTGAGATGCATCATCGCGGTAAAATATCTCTGGAGAAATTGGTAGAAAAAATGTGCCACAATCCAGCGATTCTGTTTGAAGTTGAAAAAAGAGGTTTTATTAGAGAAGGATACTATGCTGATTTGGTGGTGGTAAATCCTGCCAATCCATGGACCGTCAATAAATCTAATATTTTATACAAATGTGGTTGGTCACCTTTTGAAGGGGTCACTTTTAAGTCGCGGATTACTCATACCTTATTGAATGGTAATGTGGCTTATGAAAGCTCCAAGGTAAATGAAAAAAGGTTTGCTAAAAGATTAACATTCAATAGATGAAAAAAGGGGTGCTCTTATTCTTGGTATTAGCAGTTTTTTTGGGTTGTCATGATGTTAAAATGCCTGAAGAACCGGAAAACTTACTGTCAAAGGATCAAATGGTGCATATACTTTTAGATTTAGCCCTTGTAAATTCTGCCAAAGGAGTTAATAAAAAAATGTTGGAAAACAATGGGATAGTCCCTGATCAATACATTTACAAAAAATACCAAATAGATAGCCTGCAATTTGTAGAAAATAATAATTACTATGCTTATCGAGTAGATGACTATGATGAAATAATCCAAAAGGTAATGGATAGTTTGGATGTCATCAGGAAGGGGCTGAGTGAAGATATGAAGAAGGAGGAAGAAAGTATGCGAGGGATTGGTAAATCAGATAGTGTAACTGGAGCAAAAAGAATTAAACCAGTCACAAATGATTCTTTAAATCAGCTTCGTGGAATAAATGATAGAGTTGAAAATAAGGGGCTAGAAAGAGTGGACTCTCTAATTGTCGATTAAAAACTCATTGCATACCCGTTGAATGGTCTGTTCAATGGGGGTGAATTCATAATTCAATTCCTGGACTATTTTAGAATTACTGTAGAAGCTTGGCGTATTTAAAGTTTTGGCCAGTTGCTTGGTAAGTAGGCGTTCTTTTCCTGTTAATTTCGTTTTTAACCAATCCATTCGCCAGCCAATCTCCAACATCCATTGGGATACCTCTTTAGTTGGTTTTGGTATTTTTAAATAGATTGAAATTTTGGATAAAATGTCATGAGAGGACAAATGGTGCGCGACTAAAATATAAGACTCATTTTGTATGTTGCTCGACATCAATAGCATCATAATGTTAACTACATCCTGAACGTCTACATAACCAGTGCCTCCTTTGGTGTAATATTTATTTCCTTCAAAGGCTTTTTTGAAAATGATACCACTTCCTTGATCCCAATTTCCGCCACCAAGAATGACTCCTGGATTTACAATAACTGCATTTAAACCTTCTTGGGTCCCGCGCCATACTTCTATTTCTGCACCATACTTGGTTATAGCATAAACATTGTTATCTGCCTCTGGATTCCAAGCAGTTTCTTCAGTTATTGGAGTGTTATTTGGAGTTTTACCTAAGGTGGCAACAGAGCTCACATAGCATATTTTTTTTATGTTATTTGCAATACAGAGGTTGACAATGTTGGCAGTACCTTCTATATTGGTTTTCCGGAGTTGGTGATAACAATCAGGGTCAAAGGAGACCATGGCTGCACAGTGGTAAACATATTCAACGTTTTTGAATGCCTCAGAAAGTTTTGGAATATCCAATAGGTCGGCATGAACCCAATCTATTTGGTTCCATAAAAGTTCGAAGTTGGATTCGTAGTAAGAGAACACTTTTTTGGTAACAGAGAGCTTGTTCTCACTTCTGAAAATAGCTCTTACACGTTCCCCCTTTTTTACTAGATGGTAAAGTAGATGAGCGCCTACTAACCCTGTTCCGCCGGTTACCAAAATCATGAAACTAAAGTAAAGAATTCTATTGAAAGGCTCAGTAATTCTTGTTGTATTTTTATCTTTGCTCCAATTAAATTTTAAAATTTTATACATGTCAAATTCAATCGTAGAAGAATTACGTTGGCGAGGAATGGTTCATGATATCATGCCTGGGACGGAGGAGCAACTTAATAAGGAAATGACAACAGCTTATATCGGCTTTGATCCAACCTCAGATTCTTTACATATTGGTAGTTTGGTGCCTATTATTTTGTTGGTGCACCTTAAGAATTTTGGACATAGACCTATTGCCTTGGTAGGAGGCGCTACTGGGATGATTGGTGACCCATCTGGGAAGAGTGATGAAAGAAATTTATTGGATGAGGCTACCTTAAACCATAATGTTGAAGGTATTAAAGGTGTGCTCTCTAGGTTTTTGGATTTTGATTCTAAGGATGAAAATGCTCCTGTTTTAGTCAATAACTACGATTGGATGAAGGACTTCTCATTTATAGATTTTGCTCGGGATGTAGGAAAACGAATCACGGTTAATTATATGATGGCTAAGGATTCTGTTAAAAAACGTTTATCGGGGGAAGAGGGTAGTGTAGGTATGTCTTTTACGGAATTCACTTATCAGCTAATACAGGGTTACGACTTTTATTATTTGCACCAAAACTTCAATTGCTTGCTTCAAATGGGAGGAAGTGATCAATGGGGAAATATAACTACCGGTACCGAGTTGGTGAGAAGAATGAATGTGGGAGAAGAAACAAAGGCATTTGCGATGACCTGTCCGTTGATAACTAAAGCAGATGGCTCTAAATTTGGAAAGAGTGAAGGGGGGAACGTATGGTTAGATCCTGAAAAAACATCCGTCTATAAGTTTTATCAATTTTGGTTAAATACTTCTGATGAAGATGCTGAAAAGTATATCAAGATTTTCACCTTTTTGGATAGAGCTACTATTGCAGGATTGGTTGAAGCCCATCAGGAAGCTCCTCATTATAGAATCTTACAAAAAAGATTGGCAGAGGAAGTGACTACTTTTGTGCATTCTAAAGAAGCCTTTGAAACAGCTGAAAAGGCTTCAAATATTTTGTTTAGTAAATCCTTTAAGCAGGATATCCAAACTTTGGATGAAAAGACTTTCTTAGACGTGTTTGAAGGTGTGCCCCAAGCTGAATTACCGATTTCAGATTTTGATGAAGGGGTTGATATGATTGGTGCATTGGCCGCAAAAACGGAGTTTTTGGCCTCTAATGGTGAAGCTAGAAGATCCTTGAAAGAAAATGCTATTGCTGTCAATAAAGAGAAGGTTAAGGAAGACTATCTGTTGACACGTGATGACTTGATCAATGATAGGTACGTTATTATAAATAAAGGGAAGAAAAATACTTATATAATAAAGGCGGTTTAATTAAGCCGTATCAATAACTATAAAAGCGCCTGAGATATAAATCTTCAGGCGCTTTGCTTTCTAACCAACTTAAAAATCAATTTCTTTTCCATGAAAGCATGTTATTAGTCGATTGGAAAATTAATTCCTTACAAGATTAGAAGGTTACATCCCCTAATGTCTGAATGATCAAATCGGCCTATAACTTCAAAACTTCCATCTTTATGTGTTTTTCCTAAATCTTGGGTGGCAATAAAGGAGCAAGAGTGATAATTAGCAAGATCAATCACATTGATACCTCCAGTTTTGCCATGGTTTTGAATGGTAAGAGCGTCTTCTGGATCTCTGGTTAGAACTTTCATCCAAGGGGGGCAATTAAAAATTCCATTCCCTTTAGAATATCCTTGGCTTAATAATTCGGTCATGCCATATTCACTATGAATTTTTTTAACGCCAAATCCTTTTTCCAAGATGCCATGTAATTCCTCACGAATCAATTCTTTACGACGTCCTTTCATTCCCCCTGTTTCCATGATAATGGTGTTTTGAAGATTGAAGGAGTACTTTTCAACCAAATCTAACAGTGCAAAAGAGACACCTATTAACAATGTTTTTTCTCCTTGGGCATCCAATTGGTTTAAAGTGTGTGCTAATTTTTTTAAATCATTCAAATAGAACCCACTATTCTCCTTTTTGGAGTTTTTAATAAGGTCTTCAACCATGTATATGAGTGAGGAGCCTTCTCGTTCTAAATAGGAAGGTAAGAGGGCAAGAATAGTATAATCTTCAATATTCCCATAGAAATGCTGAAATCCTTTTCTAAAACTTTCAATGTACCATGAAATATCAGAAACATAATGCTTGCTGGTAGAAGAGCCTGTAGTGCCGGAGCTTGTAAAGATAATGTCTTTGACTCCCGGTGTGGTAGTAATTTCTTTGGTTTTAAAGAAGGATATGGGTAGAAAAGGAATGTCCTCTATGCAGTTCACATCCGCTGGGTTTTTATAGAGTAGGTCGCAAAAGGACCTATAAACTTTATTGTTTTGAAATTGATATTTAAAAACTTCCAGAGCCTTTTGCTCAAAATGGGTAGGGGAATTAATATTAAAAATAGTAGCGGGATCCATGTTCACAAAAGTATTGAAAATAAAAAAGCACTGCCAATAGACAGTGCTTATAAAAATTAGGTTGTGTTTCTTTTATTTAACTACTAATTTCTTAGTTGTGTTAAACCCGTTTTGAGAAATTCTAACCAAATAAATTCCAGACTTTAAGCTTGAAACATTTAATGTGTTATTAGAAATTTCTTTGTTCAATACATTTTTCCCTAATACGTCAAATACTGAAACAGAAATAGTACCATTACCTTGAGTTTGAATGGTTACCTGGTTTCCTAAAACTGGATTAGGATACATACTTAGAGTACTTAGAGAATTGATTTCGTTTACTGATAATAAATAATCTGCTCCCGTCGGATATACCTGAGGAGTTCCATTGAATTCACCTGCAAGAGTCATGATATTTACAGGAGTATTAGGAATTAGTTCTCCCTCCAAATTGTCATTTGGATAATTGGTTCTAAACACAAAGGCAGAAGAAGTACTATCAGAGATATCATAATTGGTATTCGAAGAAAAAGTAGTTGTGCCATCGCCATCTGCAAAAGTAACACCATTAATCATAACTAATTCTGATTCGTACATATCCAAATTATTTTCCAAATCAGTCAATGTTACCATTTGAGGAGAGATACTGTTAGCAGAAGAAGTTGCGGCACCAGGATCTTCAGTGGGTACAAATTGAAGCATGTCTGCATAGCTACCCAATTGCCCTGTAAGGCCTGTTATACCATCTCCATCCATATAGGCAGTAGTAATTGTTCCGGCGTTATCATCAATTAACATTCCAGCAGTCGCATCTTGGATGAAAATTTGATTTCTGTTGTTTCCGGTTACAAAACTAACAATAACTTCACCAGTCACTTCATAGATTCCACCTTCGGCAGAAGCTCTTAAGGTAGCAAGGTCAGCTACCTCAGTAATTGAAGTCACAGTAAAAGTAACAGAAGCCTCAACTGGTGGGTCTAAAGGAGTATGTGTATTGTCCACTAACCAAACATCTACTGTATGCTCACCATCAGCAAGTCCAGTTAATGCAATAGGATCTGTATCATATACCATAACCGTACCACCAGCATCTAAAGAATAATGAATGTGTCCATCCAATCCAGCATCAGTTGCTCCAACCTCAAAATTTAAAATTGATAATTCAACGTCTACATCAGGACCAACAACTGACGCGCCGTTAGTAGGAGATGTAATGCTTAAAGAAGGAGAACCTTCAGCTTCTTGAAAGAAGGAGAAATCGTCCCAATAAACTACCGCTCCAGAGTATGTTCTTACCTCAAAGTAGAATTCATCGGCAGTTGCTGGGGCTGTAACAGTTACACTGTATTCTGTCCATACATTTCCATTAGTATCAAAATAAGAATTGTTAGGCCCTCTTAATTCGTCTGCATTATCTGTTAGGTTGCTTCCTTCGCTTCTCCAGTAAGACCAAATTCTGGCATCGGACCCATCGCCTGTTCCTTCTTCAACTTTGTACCATAATGAAACTGTATAGTTGATTCCGGGTGTGATTCCAGTAATGGTTTGACCTAAATCACTTGTTCCACCTGTCACTTTGGCTGAATAGGTGCCTGAATGGACTTCGCTAGATTCTTGTTCCGTACTTTCAATATGTGTAAATGCTGTAGGGGTATTAACATCATCCCAAGATTCGAAATCACCATTTATAAGGATTTCTTGTCCAAAAGAAACCGTAGTGGTAATAAGTAGAATTAATAATAAGTAAATTTTTCTCATAGATTATTGATTTAATATGTTGAAAAACAAATATAAAGATTATTATGAGTAAAATCTACCTGAGGAGTAGGTTTATGTCAGTTTTTACGTTAATATAACATAAGGGTTTTAGCGAACTATAAGTTTCCTAGTCACTGTTAGGCTTTCTTCAGAAATTTTCACAATATAGGCACCTGCCTTTAACTTGGAAATATTGAGTTCGTTACCTAATTGGGTGGTGGATAAAATCAATTTTCCTAAAACATTGAAAATTTCAATTTTTTTAACCTTGTTGTTTTTAGATGAGATATAAACTTTTCCATGACTAGCAGGATTGGGATATAGCGTTAAATTTTCTGCTAGTTCCATATCTTGTTTGGCCGCCATATACTTCTCAGTAGTTTGGGAGAAACCACTTAGAGAAAAGACCACACAAAAGAATATTATTAGGTAAAACTGCTTCATTGGGAAAAATTATTCAATTAAATGTAATAAAATAATTCAAAAATCAGACCAAAATTATCATAACATTCGTTAAAACGCCCTTTTTCTTTAACTTGTTGTAAGGTATTTGTTACCTAATTGTTATTTGTAATCAAATGATATTAAATTATTTTGATTAATACTATCTTTACTTTTCAAACTAAACGAAACCTTTAAAAATGAAAAAAAAGGACATCAAAATCCTCCTTGTAGATGATGAACCAGATATTTTGGAAATCATAGGTTATAACTTGACAAGTGAAGGTTATCAAGTAATTACAGCCGAGAATGGAGTTGAAGCTTTGAAAAAAGCTAAAAAGGAGAAGCCGCATTTAATTATATTAGATGTTATGATGCCTGAAATGGATGGAATTGAGGCTTGTGAGCAAATCAGGAAAGTGCCAGAATTACAGGATACTATTGTTACTTTTTTAACAGCTAGAGGTGAAGATTATTCACAAGTTGCTGGTTTTGATGCAGGTGCTGATGATTACATTACCAAGCCGATTAAGCCAAAAGTGCTGGTAAGTAAGGTGAAGGCTTTGTTAAGACGAATTAAAGAAGATGAAACCCAAGAGTCTACAGTGAAAATTGGAAGCTTGGTAATCAATAGGGACGAGTATAAAATCACCCTTAAGAATGAAGAAATTATACTTCCTAGAAAAGAATTTGAATTACTATCTTTGTTGGCATCAAAACCAGGTAAAGTTTTCAAGCGAGAGGAAATTTTGGATAAAGTTTGGGGTAATGAAGTTGTTGTTGGTGGACGTACAATTGATGTACACATCAGAAAGCTTCGTGAAAAAATTGGAGACAAAAGCTTTAAAACCGTAAAAGGCGTTGGGTACAAGTTTGTCGATTGATGCAGAAACTCAAGAAAACATATAAATTTGCGATTAGAACATCGCTGTTTATCACCATAATACTAACACTCCTTTTGAGTGTTTTTTTATATGTGGTAGGTGCCTTAGGTTGGTTTGTGATTCCTTTTGCACTTCTTTCTTATTTGGTTTGTTTTGCAATTATTCAATACCGCGTGGAACGTTTCATATACAGAAGGGTTAAGAAAATTTATGATGATTTGACCCTTTTGGAATCTACGTCCTTGACTAAACAACCCATTACTACGGATATGGCTACTCTGACCAAGGAAATAGACAAATATGCCAAGGATAAAAAGTTGGAAATTGAAACTTTAAAGGTTAGGGAGGAATATCGAAAGGAGTTTCTAGGAAATGTTTCTCATGAGTTAAAGACCCCTTTATTTACTGTCCAAGGCTATATTTTAACCCTTCTCGATGGCGCCATGAAGGATAAGAAAATCCTTAAAAAATATTTGTCAAGAGCGAATAAGGGGGTAGAAAGACTTATATATATAGTAAAGGACCTTGATATGATTACCAAATTAGAGGCAGGTGATTTGCGACTTAATATGGAGGTGTTTAACATTGTGGAGGTCATCCAAAACGTTTTTGATATGCTGGAGATGAAGGCGGCCAAAAAAGAGATAACCTTAATGTTTGACTTGAATTATGATGAGCCGGTTTTGGTAAAAGCAGATAAAGAACGAATTCAACAGGTGGTGACCAACCTTATGGTGAACTCCATTAAATACGGAAGGGAAAAGGGTACTACAGAGGTGAGTATAGAGAACCTGATTAAAAATAAAATTATTATCAGGGTAACTGACAATGGAGAAGGTATTGGTGAAGAACATATCTCCAGAATTTTTGAACGATTCTACAGGGTTGATAAAAGCGGGTCAAGAAAAGAGGGCGGTTCTGGTCTTGGACTTTCCATAGTTAAGCACATCATTGAAGCGCACGAAGAGAAAATTTACATTGAAAGTGAGTTGGGGGTAGGGAGTGAATTTTCTTTTAGTTTAGAAAAGGCTGAATAGACTTTCAAAGTTTGTTTCTGTCTCAAATGAGAGCCCTTTAAAATCCTTAACGCGCTCTAGGTCTTTAATTTTGAATTGACTTTGTTTGCATGTAGGAACCAATCCTTGTTTTTGTAATTCTATAGCTAAATATTCTTGTTCCGTTTGCCCAGGTGTGGGAATGAAAAATGCTTTTTTGCCTAGTTTAGCTAAATCCAATACAGTGGTATATCCAGACCTAGAAATTACTATGGCACTTTGGTTCAGTGCGGTTTCCAATTCGTTACTGGTCATGAAATTGTAAATGGTAATATTTTCTTTTTTTTCAACCAATTGCTCTGATTCAATGACACCCCTCACAAAAAGGACTTTTCCATTGTAATTTGAAAGTTCGGTTAGTAGCTTTTCTTGAAGCATTGTGCGTTGAGGTTCTGGACCAGATAGAAGCACCATCAAGTCATAAATTATTTCCAAGTCTTGCTTGTTAAACCGGCTAATAGGACCCAAATATTTAGTAGGAATAATGGGGGTGTCTAAATGCCCCAGCTTACCACTTAAATTCACTTTTCCTTGAGCATCTGGTACCCAACATTCATCAAATTTTTTAATGACGTTATGGTGAAATCTTGTGCTAAACCAAGTGGTAGTACCACTTAAGACTTGTAATTGATGTGTGATAAATATGGAAGGAATGTTTTTATGCCTTACTCCAAATCGGTTATCTGAAATGATTCCAACAATATCATAAGTTTTAACCAATTCTTTGACTTTTTGAAGCTCTTCCTTTTGGGTCCTCAATATTCTTGGAGCGTCTTTTAAAATCTTATATTTAAAAAATATCCCTTTTTTGGAATAGGTAATGTTATAGGAGGGTAATTCTTCATGGATTAAGCTGGGGAATTCTTTTTTAAGCAATTCTAATGCGACTCCATCACTAGCAATGACTGGGTCAAACCCTTGGTCAATTAAAGCTTGAATTATCGGAATACAACGTGTGGAATGACCTAAACCCCAATTAAGAGGGGCTACTAATATGCGTTTTCTCAATTTCATAAAAAAAGCAAATGTAAAGCGGCTATGTTTCCTTAATTTTGCCTAAACTTTAAATTTATCCGTGGGAAGTAAAAATAAACTAAAAAGATTTAAAGAGAATGAATCTTTTGATAACGTTATCCAACCGAGTAGGGAGGAATTGGTGAATGGTGATTTTCAATTAAAAGGGCAATGGAATAAAACGTTTTTCAAAAACGACCAGCCTTTAGTTTTGGAATTGGGTTGTGGTAAAGGTGAATACTCTGTAGGTTTAGCAAAGAAATTTCCAGATAGAAATTTTATAGGGATCGATATTAAGGGGGCTAGATTTTGGCGAGGAGCTAAGACGGCTATTGAAGACGGGATATCGAATGTCGGCTTTTTGAGGATTCAAATAGAATTGATTGAATATGCTTTTGCAGAGAATGAAGTTGACGAAATCTGGATTACTTTCCCAGATCCTCAAATCAAATACAAGCGCACGAAGCATAGAATGACCAATACCCATTTTTTAGAAAAATACAGGAAGGTTTTAAAGCCCGATGGTGTTCTTAACTTAAAAACAGATTCTGAGTTTATGCACGGATATACGCTTGGTTTGCTTCATGGCGAAGGCCATGAAATTATTTATGCCAATCATGATGTATATAGACAGCAGGGAAGCCCTGAGGAAGTGACTGGAATCCAAACCTTCTACGAAAGTCAGTATTTGGAACAAAACAAACCAATTACGTATATTAGGTTTAAATTGAGATAGAATTGAATTTAACTTTTGTCTTTTTCCTGGGTTTTGTGGTAACTTTTTTAACCACAATGCCACCAGGATTACTTAATATGACTGCTGCTAAAATCAGCATGCGAGAAGGTCATGTTCGAAGTGTCATGTTTGCATTGGGGGCATGCTTGGTCATAGTATTTCAAGTGCTTCTGGCAACCATATTTGCTCGGTATTTAAGCAACCATCCAGATGTCGTCGATATTCTTCAAAGAGTCGCTTTGGTGATATTTATTTTGGTGAGTATTTACTTCTTTTTTATTGCAAATAAACATGAAAGACCCAAGGCAGATCTTGACAGTAGAAGTAAAACCAGTCGGTTTTTTCAGGGAATGTTTTTGTCGGTTATCAATGTGTTTCCCATTCCATTTCAGGCCTATGTAACCATTTCCTATTCTGATTTTGGTTGGTTGCATTTTGATAAGATAAGTATTTTGTCTTATGTCGCAGGGTCGACTTCAGGTGCCTTTGTAGGGTTATATATCTATTTGTTTTTCTTCGAAAAAATTAGGAGTAAAAAATTCAATAACCAACGAAATATGAACCGTATTATTGGAACCATTACGGCTATTATTTCTTTGATTACTTTAATCAGAATCATTCAGGAACTTTAATGAAACCAGAAACACTTAGTTTTTTTGAAAAGGTGTATGAAGTGGCTAGGTTAATTCCTTACGGAAGGGTTACCAGTTATGGCGCCATTGCTTCCTATTTGGGTGCTCCTAGAAGTTCTAGGATGGTTGGTTATGCCATGAATGTGTCGGGTGAAAAGAATGTGCCTGCGCACCGAGTTGTCAATAGAGTAGGTTTGTTGACTGGAAAGCATCATTTTGAAGGAACCAATCTCATGCAGCAACTTCTGGAAGCTGAGGGTGTTCAAGTAGTTGATAATCAGGTTCAAGATTTTGATTCGGTGTTTTGGGATCCATCCAAGGAATTGAAATAGAACCTACCAATCATTTTGATTAATCAAACCATAAATCATTTCAATAAAACCGCTTCCCTTTCTAAACATTTCGCAGTATATTTGGAGTTTAGAATTATTCTGAATAATAAGTTTGTAACTTACGTTACATGAGTTGTTTAGCTCAGCTAGTAACTTTACGTATTGATTAAAAAATGAAATTGAATAAACAAGATATTCTTGCAGCTTTAGAAACTATATCAGCCCCAGGGGAGGGTCAGAATTTGATAGAAAGTGGTGCGGTTGGTAATGTAGTGACCTTTGGAGATGAAGTCATAGTAGATGTAACTATTAAAAATCCGAGTCTTCAAGCCAAGAAAAAGACCGAGGTTGAAATCATGAAGGTTATTCATGAGAAAGTATATGAAAAGGCAAAAATAAAGGTGAATGTCAAAGTAGATGCCCCAGAAAAACCTAAGAACGAAATTAAAGGAAAGGCGATTCCCGGGATTCAGAACATCATTGCTGTGGCTTCTGGAAAGGGAGGGGTAGGAAAGTCTACAGTGACAGCCAATTTGGCAGCAACCCTGGCTAAAATGGGATTCCAAGTTGGAATTCTAGATGCAGATATTTACGGTCCATCCATTCCCATTATGTATGATGTGGAATTTGAAAAACCATTATCTGTGCAAGTAGATGGAAAGTCCAAAATGAAACCAATAGAGAGTTATGGGGTTAAAATTTTATCTATTGGCTTTTTTACAAAGCCTGATCAGGCTGTAATTTGGCGAGGGCCTATGGCTGCCAAAGCATTAAATCAGATGATTTTTGATGCGGCTTGGGGAACCCTAGATTTCTTATTGATCGATTTACCTCCGGGAACTGGAGATATTCATTTAAGTATTATGCAATCTTTGCCTATTACTGGAGCGGTAGTAGTAAGTACACCACAACAAGTGGCCTTGGCAGATGCCAGAAAAGGAGTTGCAATGTTCCAACAGGAAAGTATCAATGTGCCAGTATTGGGTATCATTGAGAATATGGCCTATTTCACTCCTGAAGAGCTTCCAGATAATAAATACTATATTTTTGGAAAGGAAGGAGCTAGGAATCTTTCAGAGAATTTGGAAGTGCCATTTTTAGGAGAAATTCCTTTGGTGCAAAGCATTAGGGAAGCTGGTGATGTGGGAAGACCTGCAGCACTCCAAACGGCTACGCCATTAGAGCAATCCTTTGAGAAAATCACCCAAAATGTGGTGCAAGAAGTTGTTAAAAGAAACGACCAATTGCCGCCAACCGAAGCAATTAAAATTACAACTATGGCTGGTTGCTCAGCCGTTAAGAAATAAGTGATGACAACAGAAGAAATAAAATTGAATGTTGAAAAGGCTTTGGACGAGATTCGTCCATTTCTTCAGAGTGATGGAGGGAATATTTCCTTAATTTCTATTGAAGATGATAAGCTAGTTAAAGTGCAATTGGAAGGTGCATGTATTAATTGTAGTGTCAACCAAATGACCTTAAAATCAGGGGTGGAAATGACTATTAAAAAATATGTTCCTCAAATTGAAAAAGTCATAAACATAGAGATTTAACCTAACGGAATTTCTAATGGTATTGGAACAAGTCTCTTCTAACGTTCCTTTACAACAAAAAACAAATTCATGATTAAAACAGATATTTTAATAATTGGCGCTGGACCAACAGGGCTATTTACAGTTTTTGAAGCAGGTTTGTTGAAATTAAAATGTCACCTAATAGATGCCTTACCACAAGCAGGGGGGCAATGCTCGGAAATATATCCTAAAAAACCTATTTATGATATTCCTGCCTATCCAGAAATTTTAGCAGGTGATCTTACTGAAAAACTTTTGGAGCAAGGGAAGCAATTTGAACCTGGTTTCACATTGGGGGAAAGAGCCGAAACCATTGAAAAACTAGAAGATGGCAGCTTTATAGTGACAACCAATAAAGGAACTAAACATCAGGCTCCTGTAGTTGCTATTGCTGGAGGTTTGGGGAGTTTTGAACCCAGGAAACCTTTAATTCATAACATTTCAGACTTTGAAGATAAAGGTGTGGAGTATATGATTAAAGATCCAGAAGTTTATAGAGACAAGCGCGTTGTTATAGCTGGTGGAGGAGATTCAGCTTTGGACTGGAGTATTTTCCTAAGTGATGTAGCCAAGGAAGTCACATTGATCCATAGAAGAAATGAGTTCAGAGGAGCTTTGGATTCTGTTGAGAAAGTTCAAGATTTAAAAAATCAAGGTAAAATCAATTTGATTACGCCTGGTGAAGTGACTGGGATTTTAGGTGATCCTATGGATCATTTGAAAGGGGTGGTAGTGTCTCAAGCTGATCATATTGAAAAGGAATTTGAAATTGAGTGTGACCATTTTATCCCATTGTTTGGGTTGTCCCCAAAATTAGGGCCCATTGCAAATTGGGGGTTAGAGATTGAGAAGAATGCCATAGTGGTTAATAATGCTTTAGATTATCAAACCAATATTCCTGGTATTTTTGCCATTGGAGATGTGAATACCTATCCAGGGAAATTAAAGCTCATTTTATGTGGTTTTCATGAAGCCACATTGATGTGTCAAGCAGCATACCAAATCATTAACCCTGGCAAGCGCTATGTTTTAAAATATACTACGGTTAGCGGTGTTGATGGGTTTGATGGAACGAGAAAAGAAGCCCCGAAAGCTGTAGTTAAAGCAATTAATTAATTCATGGAAGAACAAGATATAAAAATCACGATTATAGATAGAGATGGAGTAACCCATGAAGTGGATGCTCCTACAGATATGGCCATGAATTTAATGGAGGTGGTTCGCAGTTATGAATTGGCTCCAGAAGGAACTATTGGCGTTTGTGGTGGTATGGCCATGTGTGCCTCTTGCCAATGTTATGTTTTGAGTGATACCGAACTTCCGGAGATACAGGATGACGAAGAAGCCATGTTAAGTGAAGCTTTTTATGTCAAAGATAACAGTCGCTTGGGTTGTCAAATTCATATTACGCCTGAATTGGATGGTTTAAAAGTAGAACTGGCTCCGGAAAGCTAATTCCTCTCCTATGGAATTTTTTCTATAGCCAAGGGCATTAACCTATCCACAAACTGGGAGTATGCTTCTCCTGACGGATGCAATCCATCAGAAGCTACCAAACTGGGATTTTCAAGTCCTAACCTTGTTATGTCGGTAATATATAGGAAGGTGACATTGTTGGTTTCTGCAATCGATTGGGCAAAGTCATTGTATTGATCAATCTGTTGTGAAATCAATTCAAAGTCCGGATTGTTCTCACCATATGGAGTGTATGCATAGTCAGGGATAGAAATAACAATGACCTTATTGGCGTCTCCACCTGCAAAACCTTTAGCTAAATCTAATAGTTCTGGGAATTCTTCTTCATAAATGCTAAACGGCTTATGTTGGTATTGATTATTAACCCCTATTAAAAGAGTGACTAAATCATGATCATTAGAAGGGTTTTGAGCGCTAATAGCACCTAGTAAATTGGTGGTGGTCCAACCCGTTTGGGCAATTACTTCTTTGTTATAATCACCACTAATTTCAGAATTTTCTAAACGACTAATAAGTTGGGCAGGAAAGTTACAGGTACCACATACACTTTGTCCCACCGTGTAACTATCTCCAAGAAACAAGAGTTTATATTCTGGGGTGGTATTCGAATTATTTTCAGAAGTGGTTTCTTCAGAATAATCAACAGGATTATTCGAATTGTTGGAAGAATTATTACCGGAAGAGCATCCGAATAGTAAAACGATAAAAATTAAAAAATGAGCTTTCATTGCGAACATATATTTATACAATTTACGAAAAGAAAGCTCATTCAGTTTTATTATTTGAAGGCATTAAGCCCTGTGATATCCAAGCCAGTAATAAGCAGGTGAATATCATGGGTGCCTTCATAAGTAATCACACTTTCCAAATTCATGGAATGACGCATGATGGAATATTCCCCTGTGATTCCCATACCGCCTAACATTTGACGTGCTTCTCTAGCAATATTAATGGCCATATCTACATTATTTCTTTTTGCCATGGATATTTGTGCTGAAGTGGCTTTCCCTTCATTTCTTAAAACGCCAAGTCTCCAAGTTAATAATTGAGCCTTGGTAATTTCGGTAATCATTTCGGCCAATTTCTTTTGTTGCAGCTGAAATTGCCCAATTGGTTTTCCGAATTGAGTTCTTTCTTTGCTATATCTCAAAGCGGTATCATAACAGTCCATGGCAGCTCCTATAGCTCCCCATGCAATTCCATATCTGGCAGAATCTAAACATCCAAGTGGCGCTCCTAACCCAGATTTTTTAGGTAATAAATTTTCTTTAGGAACCTTAACATTGTCAAAGATCAACTCTCCGGTAGCCGAAGCTCGTAAAGACCATTTGTTATGGGTTTCAGGGGTAGAAAAACCTTCCATGCCACGTTCTACAATCAATCCGTGGATACGGCCTTCTTCATCCTTGGCCCAAACAACTGCGATCTCCGCAAAGGGGGCGTTACTAATCCACATTTTGGCTCCATTCAATAAGTAATGATCGCCCATATCTTTGAAATTGGTCACCATACCTCCTGGATTACTTCCATGATCTGGCTCAGTCAATCCAAAACAGCCCATCATTTCTCCAGAGGCTAGCTTTGGAAGGTATTTTTGGCACTGTTCCTCTGAACCGTATTTCCAAATAGGGTACATCACCAAACTTGATTGTACAGAAGCTGTACTTCTTACTCCAGAGTCGCCCCTTTCTATTTCTTGCATAATCAATCCGTAGGAAATTTGATCTAGACCTGCACCGCCGTATTCCTCAGGAATGTAAGGCCCAAAGGCTCCTATTTCAGCCAAACCATTAATGATTTGATTTGGAAATTCTGCTTTTTGAGCGTATTCTTCTATAATGGGAGATACATTACGCTTTACCCATTCGCGGGCAGCATCACGTACTAATTTATGTTCTTCTGAAAGTAACTCGTCTAATTGATAGTAATCTGGAGCTTCAAATAAGTCTGGTTTCATGAGTTGTTTTTAGTTTGTCACAAAATTAACGAAATCGTTTTCAAAGGCATAATAAATTGCCTGGTTTTGACATAAATTACTGGTATAATTTTTTATTTGGTTTGCTGCCCATTTCAAAGGTTAAAACACCTCCTTGCATTATTTGGCTGTGTTTTATAATAGGTAGAGACAGTTCTTTTCCATTCCAAAGAACGCTTTGAACATATTTGTTTTTCTCTGAAAGTTTTTTCGATTCCACGCGAAAGATCTTGCCATTTTCCAAGTGAAGTACCGCATCCTTTACCAGTGGGCTACCTAAAGCGTAGTCCTCACTGCCAGGAGCAACAGGGTAGAAACCAAGACTGCTAAAAATATACCAGGCGCTCATTTGACCAAAATCATCATTACCGCCTAGACCATCTACAGTTGGTTTATACATGGTTCTTAAGATCATTTTGATTTTATCATGGGACTTCCAAGGATCTTTTGTCCAGTTGTACAAATAGACCACATGATGTGATGGTTCGTTGCCATGAACATAATTCCCAATAATGCCATCTCTTGAAATGTCCTCGGTTTTCTCAAAGTACTTATCTGGTAATTCCATTGAGAACAATGAATCTAGATGTCGGGAGAATTGTTCTTTTCCACCCATCATGGTTACCATGTTTTCGGGATCATGAGGGACATACAGACTATAATTCCAAGAGTTTCCTTCAATAAAACCTTGGCCATGGGTATCCAAGGGGTCAAACTCCTTTTTAAAGGTGCCGTTGGACAATTTAGGTCGCATAAACCCAGTTTTGGCATCAAATACGTTTTGATAGTTTTTGGAACGATTTATAAATTCTGAATATATAGTTTGTTCTCCTAAAGTTTTGGCGGCTTGAGCAATCGCCCAATCATCATAGGCATATTCTAGAGTCTTAGATACAGATGCTCCATTTTTGTCTTCTGGAACAAATCCTTGTTTGATGTAATAATCTAAACCGTCAAAATAAGGGACATTGGCTGTAGCAACACATGCTTGTAGCGCTTGATTGGTGTCAAAGTTAGAGTTTCCTTTGACAATGGCATCGGCAATCACCGAAGCGCTGTGATATCCAATCATACACCAGTTTTCATTGGCATAATGGGACCAAATAGGAAGCATGTGATGGACACTTTGTTCTTGATGTGCCATCATGGATTGTATCATATCTCCATTTCTTTTGGGTTGGATCAAATTGAAAAAAGGATGAAGTGCTCGGTAGGTGTCCCAAAGTGAAAAGCTCGTATAATTTGTGAAGCCGTTAGCTTTATGGGTGTTCATGTCCAGTCCCTTATAGTTTCCATCCACATCCATGTAAACGGTTGGGCCTAAAAAGGCATGATACATAGCCGTATAAAAATTGGTTTTGTCACTATCATTTAATGAAGTGATTTCTATTTTTTGAAGTTCCTTTTCCCAATTACCCTGAACCTTCTTTTTGGTGCCTTCAAAATCCCAATTTGGAATTTCAGTTTGCATGTTTTTTAAAGCACCTTCTGTACTTACGGGTGATAGGGCTACTTTGATTTGAATGGATTCTTGATCTTGAGTGTCAAAATCGAAATAGGCTTTTATTTGTTTGCCTGCTATTTCTGGAAACTGATGCAGTTGGTCAAACTTTCTCCAAAAGCCTTGATAGGTGCTTTTCTCCAGTTTCTGATAGCCATAATTTTTAAAAGGTTTGCTAAAGGCCATAGCAAAATATACCGTTCGGGTTCTCGCCCATCCATTTGTTTGTCGATATCCCGTAATAAGGGTGTCGTTTTCAACTCGAAGGAACGTCCAAACATTTTTATCGTCATAATTATAGATGCCTGAAGTTAAGTCTAGGATGATGTGTGCGTCTTCCGACTTTGGGAAAGTATATTGATGCATACCCGTTCTGGTAGTTGCTGTTAGTTCGGCTTTTATGTTGTGATCTTCCAGTAGGACACTGTAGTAACCAGGTTGGGCAATCTCGGTATCATGAGAAAAAACAGACCGATAACCATTCTCAGGGTGCTCCTCTGTTCCTGGATTTAGTTGAAGTTTTCCAGTAGTAGGCATAATGAGAAGATCACCTAAATCAGAATGGCCAGTACCACTAAAATGCGTATGGCTAAAACCAACGATTGTTGTATCCTCATATTGATAACCCGCGCAATATTTATAAACGTCAGGATTGTATCTGCCATTGACAGCAAAGGGGATGGTGTCGGTGTCTGGACTTAATTGAACACTACCAAAAGGGGATGACGCGCCAGGATAGGTATGCCCCATTTTGGCAGTTCCAATCATAGGATTTGCAAATTGTAAGAGTTTGTTTTGCTGAGAAAATATGTTTAACGGGAGAAATAGTAGTGTAATTATACAAATACGATATAATGAGAGTTTATTCATAATTATTTTTGATTTGATAATGAATATGGAACATCATTTACTGTGGTGCCTCTTTCTTTATTAGGTTGAGGACCCATCTTAACTTCAATAGTGGCACCTTTCATCAGTTCTGAATGTGATAGCCAATTTTTAGTGTATGACTTACCATTATATGTCATGCTTTGAATGTATCGGTTTTCCGAGTTGTTTTCCTTGGCTTCTATAGTTATGGTGTTTCCATTTTCGAGACTAATCTCAGCTTTTTTAAATAGAGGAGCGCCTAAAATATATTGGTCTGTAGCTGGACAAACTGGGTAAAATCCAAGGGAAGAAAACACATACCATGCTGATGTTTGTCCATTGTCCTCATCACCACAATAACCATCTGGAGTAGGAAGATAGAGCCTGTTCATGGTTTCTCTTATCCAATATTGAGCTTTCCAAGGTGTTCCAGCATAATTATAAAGGTAAATCATATGCTGTATGGGTTGGTTTCCATGGGCATATTGCCCCATGTTAGCAATTTGCATTTCCCTTATTTCATGGATGGTTCCACCGTAATAGGAATCATCAAAAATAGGTTTCATGGTAAAGACACTATCCAGTTTTTGGACAAATTTCTCTTTGCCTCCCATGAGCCCAATTAAACCTTCAATATCATGAAAAACAGACCAGGTGTAGTGCCAGCTGTTACCTTCAGTAAAAGCATCTCCCCATTTAAAAGGATTAAAGGGAGCCATAAATTGGCCATTTTTATTTTTCCCTCTAATCAAACCCGTTTTAGGATCATACAGATTTTTGTAGTTAAGACTTCTCTTTTTGTAAACTTCAATTTCTTCCTTGGGCTTATTGAGTGCCTTGGCAAGTTGGTAAATGGCAAAATCGTCATAAGCATATTCTAAGGTCCTTGCGGCATTTTCATTTATGCCGATATCATATGGAACATATCCAAGCGATTTGTATGCTTCAGCTCCCGCTCTTCCAACGGCTTCCATAGGTCCCTCATTATTGGCGCCATGAATTACTGCTTCATATAAGGTTTCAATGTCATAGGGAAATTGCTCTTTGTTTTTAAGATAGGCATCAGCTACTACCGAAGCTGAATTGTTTCCAACCATAATATTTCTTAGACCCGGACTAGCCCATTCTGGTAACCATCCACTTTCTTTATAGGCGTTGGCCAATCCCTCTTGCATGTGTACATTGAGTTGTGGGTACATAAAATTAAGGAATGGAAATAGAGACCGGAACGTGTCCCAAAAGCCGGTGTCCGTGAACATATACCCTGGAAGAATTTCACTATTGTAAGGACTGTAATGAACTATGTTTCCTGTCGCATCCATTTCGTAGAACTTTCTCGGGAATAGTAAGGTGCGATAGAGACAAGAGTAAAATGTTTTGGTTTGTTCGACAGTACCTCCCGTAACTTTAATTCGGTTCAACTCTTTATTCCAAATGGTTTTGCCTTTTTCCTTTAAAGTATCAAAATTGTTTGGTCCAATCTCCTTCAGATTTTGGAGGGCCTGTTCCTTACTGATAAACGAGGAAGCTATCCTGGCGTGAACCTGTTCTCCTTTTTCAGTTATAAACCCAATGACAGCGCCAACATGGTCATCTGTATTTTCCAAAGAATTCATAAGTGTTTCACCAGAGAAGGTCTGGTTGAAGGTGAAAGGTTTGTCAAATTCAATCACAAAATAATTTTTGAAATTCTCTGGGACACCACCGCTATTCTTGGTGGTATATCCAGTAATTCTTTTGTGATTAGGATCTATTTTTATGTAAGAACCTTTGTCAAAGGCATCAATAACAACAAATGAGCTATCTGTTTTTGGAAATGTAAAACGAAACATGACAGCTCTCTCTGTAGGAGTAAATTCTGTAGTCACATCATGATCTGCCAAATAAACTTGATAGTAATATGGTGTTGCTTTTTCTGCTTTATGTGAGAACCAGCTGGCTCGTTCGTTTTCCGTGAATCGCAACTTTCCGGTAATAGGCATGATAGAGAATTGCCCATAATCATTCATCCAAGGAGAGGGTTGGTGTGTTTGCTTAAAGCCTCTTATTTTGTCGGCATCATAAGTGTAGGCCCAACCATGGCCCATTGGTCCGGTTTGGGGTGTCCAAAAATTCATTCCCCAGGGTAAGGCGATAACTGGATAAGTATTACCATTGGAGAGGCTCGGTTTGGAATCTGTTCCCATTAAAGGGTTCACATAATCTACAGGACTATTGATTTGGTTAACAAGTGCCTCCTGTGAATGGGATATCCAGCAGAAAAGGATAAGGAGAGCAAAAAGGGTGTGTTTCATAATAGGTTGTAAGAATCATTTTAGCCTTAAAGATACCTATTATATGCGTCTTAAGCCCTAGCTACATTTTTAAATAAAAGTCTTTTACTAATTCCTTATAAGCATCTGTATATTGATGTCTTTCGGTTTCTATGATTAATTCTGAAAATATAGGATCCTTTTGTTCAAAGCTAAATGCTAGTAGGCTTCGTTTGATTTCTGATGTGCCTGTTCCTTTGACTCGCATGATTTCAAAAGGGAACAATCCAAATTGACTGGCTAATTGGATAAAAGCGGTTTCTTCCTTGTTTGGGATAACCACATTAAAAATTCCGTTCTCTGAAAGAATAAGGGAGGTCCCTTCTATCAAATCCTCAAAAGGTAAGGATGAGGACATTCTTGCTTGATCTCTTTTTGAATTTCCAGAAGAAACTTCTTCGGTATAAAAAGGGGGGTTGGACACAATGATGTCATAGGTTTCTTCTTCCTCAAACATCTCGGCAACAAATTCTGTGAATTCGGCATGATAACAAAATAAGCGGTCGTCCCAAGGAGAGTTTTCAAAATTCTCTACAGATTGCTCGTATGCATCGGGATCAATTTCTAGGGCATCAATTGCGGGAGCGTCGCTTCTTTGGGCAAGCATAAGGGAAATAACTCCCGTTCCCGCTCCAATGTCTAGGATATTTCGTGGATGATTATCAATTTTAGACCAGGCTCCAAGTAGAACGCCATCGGTTCCAATTTTCATGGCACATTGGTCTTGATTTATGGAAAACTGTTTGAATTGGAAGGGTTTCATGATAGGTAAAGGTCAATTAAACCTTCGGGAGTTTCAACAAAAATAGTTCTATTTTCTTTATCTATTTTTGTGATAAATTCATCATTCATCGGAATTAAAATCTCGGTTCCGTCTCGGTCAATTTCAAAAAGAGCTTGAGCCGTCGAATCATTCACACCTTTAATAATACCAACTTTTCCGAAGTTAATATCCTCGATATCAAAACCTATAATTTCATGGTAGTAGAATTTATCATTTTCCAGTTTAGGCAAAAAAGCTAATGGCAGGTAAAGATCATGTTTTAACAGGGAGTCCGCATCGGCTTCGTTTTCAACATCCTCAAATTTGATTCTCAATAATTCCGATTTGTGGAATTGGGAGGACTCAATAAAGAAGGGAATCAGCTGGCCTCTTAATTCGATAAAAACAGAATCTAAATTTTCATAGAGTTCTGGTTCATCGGTATCCAATTTGGCGAGTAATTCACCCTTGAAACTGTATTTTTTTACAATTTTACCTAAGTAGAAACATTCTTCCTTTTTCATAGTCTTGGCAATAAAAAACCCCGACAAAACTTGTCGGGGTTAAAAGTATAAAAAATAAATTTTTTATTCCTCTTCGTTAGAAGCTTCAGCTTCTACTTCAGGAGCTTCTTCTGCTACTTCTTCTTCAGAAGTATTAGCAGCGATTCTAGCAGCATTTACTGCTTTTTCAGCTTCTAAGGCAGCAGCCTTGGCATCAGCATCAGCTTGGGCTAAACCATCAGCTTTTGCTTGTACTTTGTTTGCTTTTTCATCTAACCAAGCAGTGAACTTTTGTTCAGCTTGCTCTTCAGTTAAAGCTCCTTTTTTAACACCTCCAGCTAAGTGGTTTTTCAATAAAGCACCTTTGTAAGATAAAATAGCTCTCGCTGTATCTGTAGGTTGCGCTCCATTTTGTAACCATTTTACAGCACCATCAACGTCAAGGTCAATTGTTGCAGGGTTAGTGTTTGGATTGTAAGCACCAATTTTTTCAAGGTATTTACCATCTCTTTTAGCACGCGAATCAGCGGCTACGATCCAGTAAAAAGGTTTCCCCTTTTTACCATGTCTTTGTAATCTAATTTTTACAGGCATAATAATTAAATTTTGAGGTTCGCGACCTCGGTTATTAATGAGGGTGCAAATATACCACAATTTTTTAATTTTCAACTTTTTATTTCTCTGCGATATGAATTAATTATTTTATTCTATTTTTGGGCATATTTGTACCCTTACTATTAAAATCGACTATGAAAAAAATTTATGTATTACTGTTGGCAGTCCTTTCTTTGGTAGGCTGTCAAGATGAAGTAGAATTCAATTCGCCTGCTGTTCAAGGAAGATTTAATGGAGACTATTGGAAAGCTGTTTCCATGTCTGGAGATTATGATGAAGCTGGTCGTGTTGTGATTACTGCAAGAAGTAGATATGAAACCTTGACTATTAGAGTGAATGCCCCTAGCCAAGGACAAACTTACCAATTAGGGGGTGAGTCTGGTACAAACTCTCGAATGGCGGCATTAGAGTTATCTAATGGAGACCTATATTCAACCAACTATCTAAACGATGGTGAGAACTTTATGTATCCTCCAGATGGGGAAGTGACCATTACAAGATGGAATCCAGATTTACGTGAAATTTCTGGGGAATTTTGGTTTAATGCTTACAATGAAACTGGAGATGAAACAGTTAATTTCAGTGAAGGGGTGTTTTTTGATATAGTTATGCCTTATGTGGGTGGCGGGGATGATATTATGTCTTGTGATGAGGCAGTTTCTGCAGCAGCTACTGCGCTTCAGGCTTATCAAGCAGCAAGTCCAACAGATGCTAATTATGTTGTAGTATGTAACAATTATAAGGAAGCTTTAATGGATCAGCAGGTTGCTTGTGGTGATGCCACTGGCGTTTTGCAAGGAATTATTGATGGATTGAATTGTGAGGCTTCTGACCAAGATGGAGATGGTATTGCAGATGTTGATGAGGATACCAATGGTGATGGTGATTTGACAAATGACGATACAGATGGTGACGGTACACCAGATTATTTAGATACAGATGATGATGGGGATTCCATTTTAACCATGTATGAAATAGAAGATGCTTTAGGCAATCCTTTAGATTCTGATTCGGATGGTATTTTGGATTATTTGGATAATGATGATGACAATGATACGATATTGACTATCGATGAAAATCCAGATCCAAACGGGGATGGAAACCCAGATGATGCTCAAGATGCAGACAGTGATGGTATTCCAGATTATTTGGATGCCAACTAATAATATCTTAAAATACTTTAACAGAAACGCAGCTTTAGGGCTGCGTTTTTTGTTAATTAAACATAACAAATTGGTAAAGTTGTTAAACTAGTTGCTTTCACAGCCATTACATGGTATCTTGATTTAGAGATGTTGAACAATGCACATCTTTAAAAAAGGTCATTGAAAAACTTAAAAATCAAAATATCATGGAATTTGCAAAAGATATGTCGAATAAGTTGAATGAGTTACTAGAAAAGAATTATGACGCCGAGAAAGGTTATTTAAATGCCATGGAACAAGTGGAAAATGATCGTTTAAAAATGTTTTTTAAACGTCGAGCATCTGAAAGAAGCATGTTTGCTAAGGAGTTAAGGACTGAAATTCTTCAATACGGTGAGACGCCAGAAAAATCCGGTACGTTTCAAGGGGCATTGCATAGAAATTGGATGAATTTGAAAAATACGTTTTCTCAGAATAGTGAGGAGGCTGTTTTGGAAGAAGCTATCAGAGGAGAGGAGGCCAGTCTGGAAGAATATAATGCTATTTTAAAAGACAGGAACTTACCGCCAAGTATAGATGCCTTACTAAATAAACATAAGAATGCCATTCAATCGGCCATCAATACCGAAAAGGTGCATGAAGAAAGTATTTCTTAATTTATTGAAACAAAATAACAAAAAAGCGTCGCTGTTTATGCGGCGCTTTTTTGTTTAAAACTATTGAAAAGTTCTTTGATTTTTTCCGACAAAACTCTTTATTTTTAATCACTTTTCTTATTCCAAATTTAAGAGTCACTTTAAAAAAATCGATTGTTCTATGTACCTCATTTTTGATACAGAAACCACAGGTTTACCAAGAAGTTTTCAAGCGCCAATAAGCGATACGGATAATTGGCCAAGGGCCATCCAGATAGCTTGGCAGCTTCATGATGCTATGGGGAATGTCATAGAGCATGAAGATTTTTTGATACAGCCAGAGGGGTTCAATATCCCTTATGATGCAGAAAAAGTCCACGGAATTTCAACAGCATTGGCTGAACAAGGTGTGCCTTTGACTGAAGTATTACATAAATTTCATGCCGTACTGCAGAAAGCCAAATTTGTGGTTGGGCAGAATGTGGAGTTTGATGTCAAGGTGATGGGATGTGAATTTTTTCGTAAGGATTTTGAAAATCAATTACAGGAACTACCTATTTTAGATACCTGTACAGAGAAAACGGCAGAGCTGTGTCAAATCCCTGGAGGACGTGGAGGGAGATTTAAACTGCCTACCTTGACGGAACTTCATGAGTTTTTATTCAACGAGCCCTTTGCTGAGGCCCACAACGCCACTGCCGACGTTGAGGCTACAACAAGATGTTTCTTTGAGTTGGTAAGAAGAGAGGAATTTGACAAAAAAGAATTGGATGTAGAATCTGATTATTTTGAGAATTTTTCACAAGCTAACCCTAAGGAAATTCAACTCATAGGTTTAAAGCACATCAATTTAAAAAAGGAGAGTGCCAAAATCTATGAGCGATTAAAAAAACAGGAAGATTCGATATCGTCGGCTGAAATCAAACAAAACATTCAGGAGCTGGCCGATGTTGATTTTGTGCATTTGCATAACCACTCACAATTCTCCATTTTACAATCAACGATTAGCATTCCAGATTTGGTGGCCTCTGCCGCCAAACATAATATGCCTGCTGTAGCCTTGACAGATCATGCTAATATGATGGGAGCCTTTCATTTTGTGAAGGAAATTGGGAATTACAATCGATCGATAAAGGATAAAATTGAAGCCGCAGAAGCAAATGGAGAACAAGCTGATGTTAAGCCTATTAAGGGGATTGTAGGATGTGAATTCTTTGTTTGTGAAGATCATACCAATAAAAATGTCAAGGACAATGGTTATCAAATTGTTCTTTTGGCAAAAAATAAAAGGGGCTATCACAATTTGGCAAAACTTTCTTCTATAGCATATACAGAGGGGTTTTATTATGTGCCCAGAATCGATAAAAACTTAATAGAGAAATACAAAGAAGATGTTATTGTGCTTACAGGAAATCTATATGGAGAGGTGCCTAGTAAGGTGCTTAATGTAGGTGAAAAGCAAGCTGAAGAGGCTTTGGTATGGTGGAAAGAAACCTTTGGTGACGACTTGTACATTGAGTTAATGCGTCACAATCAAGAGGATGAAAATAGGGTAAACAAAGTTTTGGTTGAGTTTGCTCAAAAACATGAGGTGAAACTGGTGGCTTCAAATAATACCTATTATGCAGAACAGGAGGATGCCAATGCCCATGATATTTTATTGTGTGTTAAGGACGGTGAGAAACAGGCTACACCTATAGGGCGTGGACGAGGATACCGTTATGGCTTACCTAATCAGGAGTATTACTTTAAGTCTTCTGATGAAATGAAAGAGCTCTTTAAGGATTTGCCTGAGGCCATTACCAATATTCAAGAAATTGTAGATAAAATTGAGCCTTTTGAATTGGCTCGGGACGTCTTGCTTCCGAAGTTTAATATTCCTGTGGAGTTTCAAGTAGAGGAAGATCAGGTTGATGGAGGAAAGCGAGGTGAGAATAAATTCTTAAGGCATCTTACTTATGAGGGAGCTAAAAGGCGTTATGAAGAGATTACCGAATCCATCAAAGAACGACTTGACTTTGAATTGTCTGTTATTGAAAATACAGGATACCCAGGTTATTTCTTGATTGTTGAGGACTTTATTCGTGAGGCCAGAAATATGGGGGTTTCGGTAGGCCCCGGACGTGGTTCTGCTGCAGGTTCGGCGGTGGCTTATTGTCTTGGGATTACCAATATTGATCCTATCAAGTACGACTTACTTTTTGAGAGATTCTTGAATCCAGACCGTGTCAGTATGCCCGATATTGATATTGACTTTGATGATGAAGGTCGGGGACGTGTTATGGATTATGTAATCAATAAATATGGGGCGAACCAGGTGGCACAGATTATTACTTATGGTACCATGGCTGCCAAATCATCCATTCGGGATACAGCTAGGGTTTTGGATTTGCCATTATTTGATGCCGATAGAATTGCCAAGTTGATTCCGAATACCAAATTGGCCAAGATATTTGGTATGGATGAAAAGACCTTGAAAAGCAAATTCCGTTCAGAAGAGGTTGAAAACATCAATCAGTTATTGAATATAGCTGACGGAAGTGATTTGGAGGCTGAAACGGTAAACCAAGCAAGGGTTTTGGAAGGGTCTGTAAGAAATACTGGTATCCATGCCTGTGGCGTGATTATTACCCCTGATGATATTACCAACTTTGTTCCGGTTTCTACAGCTAAAGATTCTGATTTATACGTTACCCAATTTGATAACTCGGTAGTAGAAAGTGCTGGGTTGTTAAAAATGGACTTCTTGGGTTTGAAGACCCTTACATTGATAAAGGACACGGTCAAAATCGTCAAAGCCAAACATGGTATTGAATTGGACCCAGAGAATTTTCCTCTGGACGATCAAAAGACCTATGAGTTGTTCCAACGTGGTGAAACAGTTGGGGTTTTCCAATACGAATCTCCTGGGATGCAAAAACACATGCAGTCCTTAAAGCCCACTGTGTTTGATGACCTTATTGCAATGAATGCCCTGTACCGTCCGGGGCCAATGGAATACATTCCAGACTTTATTGCGCGTAAACATGGAGACCAGGAAATTGTTTACGATTTACCTGCCATGGAGGAATATCTAAAGGAAACCTATGGGATTACGGTATATCAAGAACAGGTAATGTTGCTATCGCAAAAATTGGCCAACTTCTCCAAGGGTGATGCCGATATGCTCCGTAAGGCGATGGGTAAAAAGATATTTGCTTTATTGGAGAAACTGAAGCCTCAGTTTTTGGATGGCGGAGAGGCTAACGGACATCCGAGAGAGGTGCTGGAGAAAATTTGGAAGGATTGGGAAGCTTTCGCCAGTTATGCATTTAACAAATCGCACTCTACTTGTTATGCTTGGATTGCTTATCAAACAGCCTATTTAAAAGCTCATTACCCAGCCGAATATATGGCGGCGGTACTTTCAAACAACATGAATGATATCAAGCAGGTGACCTTTTTCATGGAAGAGTGTAAGCGTATGAAATTAAACGTGTTGGGGCCTGATGTAAATGAATCGTTCTACAAGTTCTCTGTAAACAAAGATAACGCAGTTAGGTTTGGAATGGGAGCTATTAAGGGTGTAGGTCATGGAGCCGTAAAGACTATTGTGGAGAATAGAAAGGAGAATGGGCCCTATAAATCCATCTTTGATTTGGCAAAACGTATAGACTTAAGAGCAGCCAATAAGCGTGCATTCGAGAACTTGGCCTATGCTGGTGGGTTTGATTGTTTTGACGATACGCATAGAGCCCAATACTTTAAAGACGAAGGTGATGGCATTACCTTTTTGGAAAAGGCCATGAAGTATGGCGCCAAACATCAAGAGAACGAGAATTCGGCACAGGTAAGTTTGTTTGGGGATGCTAGTGAAGTGCAAATTGAAGAGCCTAAAGTGCCGCCATGTGAAGAGTGGGGTACCATGGAAAAGTTGGCGCAAGAAAAGGAGGTAGTGGGTATTTATATTTCTGGACATCCATTGGATGATTTCAAAATAGAGATGAAAACCTTTTGTAATGCTGTGGTGTCCAATTTTAAAAACTTAGAGCCTTTTGTTAATCGAGAAATGGTTTTTGGAGGCGTGGTTACCGATATCCAACACCGTACCAGCAAACAAGGAAAAGGATGGGCCTTGTTTATCATTGAAGATTATGATGATAGTTTTGAGTTTCGGATTTTTGGTGAAGAATATTTAAAATTTAGGCACTTTTTGGTTAAAAATTCCTTTGTGTTTGTGAAAGCCTTTGTAAGAGAAGGTTGGGTCAATAAGAATACGGGTGTTAAAGGTGAGCCTCGATTGCAATTCAATAGTTTTCAATTGTTGCATGATGTGATGGATACCTATGCCAGAAAATTATCTGTGCAATTGAATATTTTGGACTTAAAGGATGATCGAATTAAAACCTTACAGAATTTGTTTAAAGAGCATGAAGGTGACAAGGCGTTGACTTTTATCATTTATGATAATGAGGACCAATTAAAATTAACGATGCCAAGTAGAAGACAGAAGGTGAAAATTTCCCAAGAATTGTTAAATCAGTTGACGGAACAAGAGTTATTTTATAAATTGAATTGATTTGTCAAATAACCAACTATGGATAATTCCTATTTTTCAAGTTTTTGGAAAATAAAGACCTTTTTTAAAACCATTGCAAATAACATTGCCTTCATTCCCGGAGTCTTGGGAGTTGCCGGATTTCTGTTAGGTGTTCTTGCAGGTCTTTCTGAAAAATGGGGTATTACTCCCTATTTAATCGAAAAGGCCCCTTTTTTAATAATCAATAATTACGAAACAGCGGCAACACTGTTGAGTTATTTGTCTGCTGGAATAATTTCCATCATGGTGTTTAGTTTTTCCATGGTGATGTTATTGCTTAATCAGGCTTCCAGTAATTTTTCCCCACGCGTTTTGCCTGGATTGATTTCGGTACGAAAGCATCAGTATATCTTAGGTCTTTATTTAGGAACGTTACTTTATAATACCTTTGTGATGGTGGGTATTGAGCCAACAAAAGATCAATACCAATTGCCTGGTTTTTCCATTCTTATTGGGATTATCTTAACCATCATCTGTCTGTTTTTTTTCATTTATTTTATTGATTCGATTTCAAAATCCATACAGGTTGAAAGTATTTTGGATAGTATTTTCAATAAAGCTAGTAAGCGGCTTCAGTTTATCATTGACAACCAAAAGGATGCTGTTTCTTTTCCGGATTCGGAAAACTGGACATCATATTCCGCAAAGACGTTTGGGTACTTTAGAGGATTAAATCAGGAAGGACTTTTGGATATCTGTGAAAAGGAAAATTTTAAACTTGAGTTGTTGCAATATCAGGGTTTTTTTGTCGGAGAAGGAATGCCGCTTTTTAAATCGAGTAAGCCCTTATCTGATGACGAATTAAATAGTGTCTTTGATTTTATTCTTCTTAATAGATCCACTGAAAATGTCAGCGAGAATTATGTGTTGGGATTTAAACAAATTGCTGAGATTGGAGTGAGAGCTATGTCGCCAGGAGTTAATGATCCCGGAACAGCAGTAAATACCATAGATTATTTAACCGAACTTTTTGCATTAAAATTACTGGAGGCAGATTGTGATTTTATCTTTAAAGAGGAAGGTAATCCCTGTGTGAAATTAAGAACCTTGTCTTTTTCAGATTTGTTGTCTCAAATCATGATGAGTTATAGAACTTACTGTAAGGAGGACATGACATGTAGTCAAAAATTGGTTATGATGATGGCTACACTAGTTGCAAATCCAAACGCAACTAAAATCCATAAGGACGCCATAAAAGAAGAATTGGATAAGTTGATGTATGATGTAGCGGGTCATATTAAAAACGCACAAGATCTGGATCTTTTAAGACAGTTGGCGAATAAGGTGTCCTTTGACTAAATATTAGTTTTTTAAAAGATTACCGCATAATCTGCAACAATGTCGGCATAAAAAAAACAAATTGTCAGGCTGTAAGGTTTGGCAGAATTTTTGACTAAGTTTGCATTATTAATAGATGAGTTAAGTAGAACATATTAAATTATATATTATGGCATTAGAAATCACAGATGCAACGTTTGAAGAAACGGTATTAAAAAGCGACAAACCAGTAATGGTTGACTTCTGGGCTGCATGGTGCGGACCTTGTAGAATGGTAGCTCCTATCATAGATGAATTAAGTAAGGAATATGAAGGAAAAGCAGTAATTGGAAAAGTAGATGTTGATGCCAATCAAGAGTTTGCTGCAAAATACGGTGTGAGAAACATTCCAACCGTATTGGTATTCCAAAACGGTGAAGTGGTAGGACGTCAGGTTGGTGTAGCTCCTAAAGGAACCTACAGTGAAGCTATCGATTCGCTTTTGTAAGATAAAAACATAAAGTATTGATAAAAGGTTTGCAGTTACTGCAAACCTTTTTTTATTTTTAGGTAAAATTATTTCATATGAGCAAAACAACTAAGGTCCAAGACCTATTAGACCATAAATTACTAGAGGAACGCAAAGTGTTTCTTTGGGGACAAGTGGACGATGATTCGGCCAAACATGTCATTGATAGATTGCTATATTTGGATGCCTTGGAAACCAAAGACATCCACCTCTATATTAACAGTCCGGGAGGCTATGTGACTTCGGGATTTGCTATGTACGATTGCATTCAATCTTTGAAAAGTGATGTGTCTACAATTTGTACAGGATTGGCAGCTTCAATGGGATCTATACTATTGTCTGTGGGGGGCAAAGGGAAACGATTTATCCAGCCACATGCCAAAGTGATGATCCATCAACCTAGTGGAGGGGCTAGAGGACCAGCCAGTGACATTGAAATTACGGCACAAGAAATTCTAAAAACGAAAGAATTAAGTGCGAAGATTTTGGCAGATAACTGTGGACAGGATTATAAAAAGGTCTTAAAGGATTTTAATAGAGACCATTGGATGGATGCTGAAGAATCTGTGGCATACGGAATTGTGGATGCGGTAATTTAATCACGTGGATTTAACCAAGGAGCTTAATAAAACAAGTGGATTTACCAATTTAGAGCTGTTGGCAAAACAGGTGGTGGAAGGGTTTATTGCTGGGATGCATAAGAGCCCGTTTCATGGTTTTTCGGCAGAATTTGCAGAGCACAAAATTTATAACAGTGGTGAGAGTACCAAACATATCGATTGGAAGCTCTATGCCAAAACGGATAAATTGTACACTAAGCGCTATGACGAGGAAACCAATTTACGCTGTCATTTGATTATCGATAACAGCAGTTCCATGCATTATCCAAACATGAGTTCCTTCTCCATTGATAGGCTGAATAAAATTGGCTTTTCTGCTTTGGCCGCTGCGAGTCTAATGCATATTTTAAAAAAACAGAGAGATGCTGTAGGATTGAGTGTCTATAGTGATGCCTATGATTATTATGCGCCGGAAAAGGGAAGTGATAGACACCATCATATGTTGTTGCATCAATTGACTCAAATGGTGTTAAACAAGCCAGAGAATAAGAAAACGGAAACTTTCACCTATCTACATCAGATTGCTGAAAAAGTTCATAGGAGGTCCTTGATTTTCTTCTTTACAGACATGTTTCAAACCGAAACAGATCAGACTAAATTATTTGAAGCCTTAAGGCATTTGAAGTATAATAAGCACGAAGTCGTGTTGTTTCATGTTTTTGACAAGGAAAAAGAATTGGATTTTGATTTTGACAACGCTCCCCGACGATTTGTAGACGTTGAGACTGGAGAACACATCAATTTATATGCGGAGAATATTCAGGAAAGCTACCAAAAAGCTGTAAAAGAGTACTTTCAGGCTGTTAAATTGAAGTGTGGGCAATACCAGATAAAGTACGTTGAGGCCAATATAAATGACGCCTTTGACCATATCTTGACGACCTACATGGTAGAGCGGCAAAAATTTATTTAAAAAAACCTGAAAAAATATTTGACTTATTAAAAAAGGCACGTATATTTGCATCCGCATTAAAGCAACGGTCTGGTAGTTCAGTTGGTTAGAATATCTGCCTGTCACGCAGGGGGTCGCGGGTTCGAGTCCCGTCCAGACCGCAAAATGCACAAAGCTCCAAGAAATTGGGGCTTTTTTTGTGTTTTAATTTACTGAAAGGTAGCTTTTTCTTCCTTATTTGGTGCGCCTATGGGTGCCCGTTAATTTATTGAGGTATCCGACGTTAAAAAATCTTTGATCATATAATTTCTTAATAGTTATTGGAATATTCAATTCTATAATTGTTGTTGCTTGAAATTATATGAATTATGGATCTGGTATCAATTGCAGGTTAATTGAAAAGGAATTGAGAAGTCCTCAATTGGAAATATGGATTTGTTATATTGTCATGAATTTTGAATGAATTTTAGTTATTTTTAGTTCATCATAGGAAGAAGATATTAAAATTGAGATTATAAATAGTTTATTAAAAACAGAATACCATCTTTTAAGATGTTAGTTGATGAGCACATATTTACCTCAATTAAATTTTAATTATAAATAAATAGCTATTAATAGCGCTACTAGTTTTGTTCATGTCTTTATATAAACGTTTTTTTACAATCGTTCTGTTATTCAATTTTATTGGGATCTATGCACAGTCTTCAATTGAATTCAAACAGCTAACAGGGGATAACGTTTCCACACAAAGTATTACCTATGACATAGAACAGGATAGCATCGGTAATGTGTGGATAGCGTCAGAAGAGGGTGTCCTAAAACATAACTCAAGGTTTTTTAAAATTTATGACACCTATGATGGGCTTCCTGAGAATATAAGTAATAGGACTACTGAAGTTTTTATTGACTCCAAACAAAGGGTCTGGGTTGGTATGGAGAATGGGATTTGCTTGTATAATAAAAACTTTGATAAGTTTGATCTTATTGGGAGTGCAGATGATATCAATCCGTCATTAGTAAATAAAATAACGGAAGACGGAAATGGAAATATTTGGATTGGAGCTTTTAATGGTTTATGGAAGTTTCAACCAGAAAAACATTCTAATGGTTTAGAAAGAATTATTGGAAATCTTGTAGTTCAAAATATCTATCAAGAAGGGAATACACTCTATTTAGGAACTGGGAAGGGCTTATATGCCTATCAAATAAATAATCAAAAGTCACATTTTATTAAAGGTACTGTTTCTAGTATCAATGTGATTCATAAAATAAATAATGAAATTCTAGTTGGTTCAAAAAATGGAGAGCTATTTACCTTAAATGTTGAAAAGGAGGAGCTTGAACGTGTTGATGTTGATTTTCTAGGGTTATTTCCTATTACCGATTTCTCTTCAGATAAAAAGGGGAATTTGTTTTTGGCAACCGACGGGGATGGTCTGTATCTGCTGAACAAGAATTTCAATGTTGTAGACCACTTTATAGATGACCCAGATGATCAAAATTCTCTCAATAGTAATGGTATTTATGATATAGAAATGGGTAATGAGGGAATTCTGTGGATTGCAACCTATGGGGGGGGAGTCAATTATTATAATTCCAATAAACTACCTTTTATTAAAATACAACATGAATTAAATAATGAGCATACGCTGATTACTGATTTTACTCGGGCCATAGCTCAAGATTCTAATGGAAATGTTTGGTTTGGAACCAAAAAGGGACTGAGCGTTTGGAATGTAGCAAAAAATAGTTGGAAGAATTTCAAATATCTAAGCCCTAACCCACAAAAAGCAGAGGATATCGTCTTATCCTTGGAAGCCGATGGAGAATATATGTGGGCTGGCACCTATAATAACGGACTTTTTAGAATCCATATTTCTAATTTTCAAATTGTTCCCTTCAATGAAACTAGAGATGCCAATATCAAGCTCAAGAAAATATATGCCATATGCAAGGATTTAGTAGGTAACTTATGGTTTGCAGGTATTGAAGAGGATCTTACAGTTTTAAGACCAGACAATCGGGTTGAAACATACCCTATTCAGACGATTAAATCTTTACAATTAGCCCCCGATGGTGATATTTTGGCCTCTGGAAGAAATGGAATTTATAGAATAAATGACCAAAAACGTGAATTTAAATTAATAGAAGAGTTAAGCCCACAATCCAATAACTTAGCATACTCTACTATTAGTGCTATCGATCTAACATCGAACGGAGAGATCATTGTTGCAACCAATGGTGCGGGTTTGGTTTATTTCAATTCAAATTCTAGAGATGTTAAAAAATTGACAGTCAAGTCTGGAATGCCGTCAGATATTGTACAAGGGGTAATAGCTATGGATGTTGATGATGTCTGGGCCAGTACCACCAAAGGATTGGCTCATATTATGACCTCAGAAAAAGATACCATTATTAGGGTGTATGACAAAAGAGATGGTATGGCTGGAACAGAGTTCAATTATGGGAGTTATACCAGGTTGAAAGATGGATTAATTGCTTTTGGAGGTGTCGATGGGGTTACCATTTTTAACCCTGATAAAATCAAAGGTCAAAGCCATAGCCCATCCATTGTTTTTGATGGTTTTAAATTGTTCAATCAACAAATTAAGCCAGGTGAATCTCATGTCCTTGAAAAACATATTAATGAAACTGATGAAATTGTTTTGGAGAGTGATGAGAATTCTTTGGAAATTGAATTTACAGGTGTTTCACATGGTACGCCTTCAAAGGTGACTTATTCTTATTTTTTGGAGGGGTTTGAAGAAGATTGGTCTGAGCCAAGTCCCAATGGTTTTGCTACCTATACCAATTTGAACTCTGGTAAATATGTATTTAGAGTAAGGGCTATTGATAAATATGGAAATTTTGGGGATGAGAGAAGCCTAAATGTTGAGATTTCGTCCCCTTGGTGGGCAACAAATAAGGCATTTTTTATCTATACCTTTTTAATAATAGGTGTTATTCTATTGATAATTCACTTTACGAGTGTTGTAGTTCATAAACGTCATGCAGATGAACAAATTGATTTCTTTAATAACATTACACATGAGATCAAGACGCCATTAGCAATATTATTGTCCTCATTGGATGGTATGACAGAAAATGTAAAATCTAATGAAGAATCAAAGGTTAAAATTAAACGTACCGTAAAACGAATTAACTCTTTGTTTGAGCAAATGCTGAACTTTCACAAAGTGACAAGTGGTGATCTGGAAGTTCAAAATATTATGCCTATAAAAGTTGAGTCCCATTTAAAAGGTATAATAGACGATTTTAAACCTTTGACGAGTGAAAGAAATTTAAATCTTGAAATAACCCATAAATGGGATAAAGAAGTTTTCTTTTTTGATAGAGATATCTTTGATAAAATTGTTTTAAACCTGTTGTCAAATGCAATTAAATATTCCTTTGATGATGGTAACATTAATTTATACACGAGTACAACTAGATTTGGTGATTTGCGAATTGAAATTGAAGATCATGGACTTGGAATACCAAAGGAGCAGCAAAAGTATATTTTAAAAAGGTACTATCGAGCACGTAATGTCATTAATAGTCAAAGACCGGGGACGGGCTTGGGCTTGGTCATGGTTAAAAAACTGATTGAAAAGGTTGGTGGGTCTATTACCTTTGAGAGTGAAGAAAATAAAGGAACCTCATTTTTTGTTGAATTACCTAACTTGAAATCTAAATTCAGGGAGCAAGAATTGGTTAAAGAGAAAACCGTAGTTCCTGTATCTCCCAGTGATTTGGATGACCCTTCAGAACTGGATGATTTTAGTGATAATAAAATTTTGATAGTTGAGGATAATGATGAATTGAGAAGTATCCTCGTTGAAACCCTAGGAAAGCATTTTCAAATTTTTGAAGCTAGTAATGGTTCAGAAGGTCTAGAAGTGGCTTTACAACAATTCCCAGATTTAATTCTTACAGATTTGATAATGCCTGAAATGGATGGTATGGAAATGTCTAAGAAGCTGAAAGAGGACATCAATTTAAATCACATTCCCATTTTCATGCTTACAGTTCTTCAAAACTCAGTTCAGCAGATTGAAAGTATTGAAAGCGGTATTTCAGAGTATATAGAAAAGCCTGTCAATGTCAAATACTTATTGGCCAAAATCATCAATACCTTTAAATGGCAAAAAACCTTAAGGCAACGTTTTGTTCAGGAAGAAGATGCCGGTAATGCGGCTTTATTCCGAAGCAAGAGTGATCAAGAATTTCTCGGAGGATTGGAGAAAGCCATTTTGGATAATATTGAAAACAACGATTTCTCTGTTCATGACTTGTCCAAACAATTTGGAATGAGCAGAACCTCCCTCTATCTGAAACTTAAAAACCTAGTTGATCTATCGCCGCAAGACTTTATTATCCATACCAAGTTGAAGTATGCCAAAAAATTATTGGTTGAGGGACAAAAGACCATAAAAGAGGTTGCTTATTGCTCTGGGTTTTCTAATCCCAAATATTTTAGTACATCCTTTAAGAAGTTCTACGGACAAACTCCTAGTGGATTTATAGAAAGTCTTCAAAAATAAATAGAAGTTACTTGTTAAGTTTTTCATTTTCAATTGCTCAATTATTTTGAGTTAAAATTGCTGGTTACTCATATTCTAGGTTTGATTATTGTCAAATATTCAAAATTTGACAATTATTGAACCATTTGTGATAGATTTTAAAACCCTAAAGAGATGTTAAAGTCCTAGTTTTACAGAAATGAATATCACACAACTATGAAACACCTTAAACAATTTCTAATTATTCTTTTTCTGTTGTCGCCAATTATAATGGTGTCTCAACAAATAGTGAAGGGAACGGTCACAGATAAAACAAATTTTCCCTTGCCTGGAGCTTCGGTATTGGTAAAGGGAACAACCAAAGGAGAAATTACAGATTTTGACGGGAAATTTTCTATCACACTTGATGAAACCCCAGCAACCTTGGTGGTTAGCTACCTTGGGTACATAGCTCAGGAAGTTACTATTACTTCTCAAACAGAGATCACTGTAAAATTGGAAGAAAGTAGTGAGCAATTGGATGAGGTTGTCATTATTGGTTATGGGCAAGTAGATAAAAAGGATTTAACAGGGTCGATTACCTCTGTGAAACCCATTGAAAATGCTGTGGCTCAATCCAGAAATGTAGAAGATTTATTGCAAGGTAGGGCAGCAGGAGTTTTAGTAAGCGCCAATAGCAGTGAGCCTGGAGCTACTACAAGTGTGAAAATTAGAGGAACCAATAGCTTAACTGGAAATACAGAACCCTTATATGTCATTGATGGAATTATAATGGATTCTGCTACTGAGGATGTGATTGACCCGTTACAAGGGGGAAATAGTTCTCTTTCCGCTCAAAACGGGATAACAGGTGTTAATCCAAGGGATATAGAAAGTATTGAGGTTCTTAAAGATGCTTCAGCAACTGCCATTTATGGGTCAAGAGGGGCTAATGGAGTTATCATTATTACTACAAAGAAGGGAATTAAGGGAGAAGCAAAATTTAATTATGCAGTAACGACTAGAATAGGAAGTGTAAGTAAAAATATTGACGTATTGGAATCAGGAGATTATGTCAACTATTTCAACGAAGTCCAAGCGGTCAATGGCAACAACCCAAAATTCTATGTTTACCCAGACGGTAGTATTGCATCCTGGCAAACCAGTGATGCGTATATGCTTGAGAATTCAGCTACAATTGCAAGACTGGAGGGTGTTGATTGGGCAGATGACATCTATAAAACATCGGTTTCCACTTCTCATAGAGTTACTGCTTCAGGAGGAGGTGAAAAGGGAGATTACTATTTTGGATTAGGTTATAATAAAAATGAAGGGGTAGTTCCTAATGCTTTTGCCAAGAGTATAGACTTTTCCATGAAACTTAACAATGAGTTATCAGAAAGGTTAGACATGAGAACTAAGATTTCTGCTTTTTATGGGGATTATTCGGCATCTAAGGGAACGGAGGACTTAGGAGGAAACAATAATAATATGGTAAGACAAATTATTACTTCAGCTCCATTTTTGAGCTTAGGTGATAATTATTATGGAACAGGAGATATCACCGAAAATTTAGATGGGCCGAGAGCATGGATTACCGACTATGATGATTTGTCCAAGGAAGTTAGGTTACTAGGATCAACAGTTTTAAATTATAAATTATCAGAAACCTTTGATTACAACCTTACCGTAGGGGCAGATTACAGAACTAAAGAAAGAAAGGTTTGGTATGGTACAGCTATTTTTAGGGGAGCCAATGTAAATGGAGAGGCAGGTATCGCTACCCTTAATCGATTCAGGTATAATATTGATAATACCCTAAGGTTTAAAAAGCGATTTAATAAAAACCATAGAATTAATGGGACTGTTGGAACTGTTATTGATCAAAGATTTTTACAGCAAATTGCAAATACAGGATATGGTTTTGCTATAAAAGATTTAAGGGCAGATGGAATTTCAAATGCTGAAGTAACTCAGCCAACAGTATTGTATAGGGAAAATGAATCTCTCCTATCCTTTCTAGGTCGATTCAACTATACCTTTAAGAATAGGTATTTATTTACCGCTACTTATAGAGCAGATGGTAGTAGCCGTTTTGCTAAAGGAAATAAGTGGGGGCACTTTCCAGCACTTGCTTTAGCGTGGAAGGTAAATCAGGAATCTTTTCTGAAAAAATCCGAAAGCATTGATGAATTAAAATTAAGAGTTGGTTGGGGTTTAACAGGAAATCAAGCTATTCCAAATTATCAGTTCTATACGTTAATGACAGGATCCAATGTTCCTCCCTATGGAGATATAGGTGGAGGATCAGTGAATGGAGTCCTGCCAGCGTTTTTGGCGAATCCAGAACTTACTTGGGAAACTTCAAGCCAATATAATGCTGGTTTTGATCTAGGTCTTTGGGATAATAGATTGACTTTGACGGGAGATGTCTTTTATAAAGAAGTAAACGATTTGTTATTGAATACCCAAATAGGGCCTTCAAATGGGTTTAATGATTATTATGTAAATCAAGGGACTTTAATTAATAAAGGTGTAGAGATTAGTTTCTCGGCAGATATTATAAGGAATCAGAATTTTACTTGGAATCTTTATGGGAATACTTCCATAATTAGAAATAAAATTGATGACTTAGGAATTCCGCCAGATGCTTGGGGAACCGAAACATACAGTGCGTATTTAGGCGGGCAAATCTCAGGCGGTAATCATTTTAAGGTTCCTGCAAATATTTTCATTGAAGGTCAAGCTCCAGGATTATTCTACGGATTTGAAACAAATGGTATTATTTCAAACGAACAAGATTTAGAAAATTCACCTTCGTTTCAAGGAATTGCACCTCAATTAGGAGATGTAAGATTGGTAGATCAAAATGGGGATGGAAATATTACCGATGCTGATAGAACCATTATTGGTGACCCAAACCCTGATTTTAGTTTTGGTTTGGGGTCTAGATTTGAATATAAAGGAATTTCACTGGGCTTTTTCTTTAATGGAGTTTATGGGAATGATATTGCAAATGGAAACCTTTTAAGAGAAGCATACGCAAGTGGCCGTAACTCAGACAATATAAGGTCTGAAGCCTATTTTAATGCTTGGAGTGAAACAAACCCAACAGGTACTTATCCAAGAGTGGGATACGATCTTGAAACTACTTCAGGATTTACAGACAGAATTGTAGAAGATGGAAGCTTCCTTAGATTGAACTATGTCACCCTAGGTTATGACCTTCCAGTAGAAGGAATTGATTTCTTGGATAGTGCATACGTTTCAGTGTCTGGGCAAAATCTTTGGTTACTAACAGATTATAGTGGTTACGATCCCGAAGTGAATAGTTTTTCATATGACCCAACCAGAATAGGTGTTGACTGGAACTCGTTTCCTAATCAAAAATCATATTCCGTTTCATTAAATATCACATTCTAAAAAGAGAAGAATCATGAAGAAAATTGTATTTCAAATATTATTATTAGGAGTTGTGATTTTTACACAAAGTTGTGAAGATTATTTAACGGAAGAACCCATAACCGATTTTTATACCGAACAAATTTTTTCAACGGAAGATGCTGTTGAGTCTGCAGTTACGGGGATGTACATTCAATTTGCAGGATACGAGTATCACGGTGCAAACTGGCATAACATTATGATGCCGATGTCTGGCAAATTTTATTCCACACAAAATGCCAATGTTGATGCAACCAGTCTAAATTGTACGCCATCCAATATTAACTTAACCCGACTTTGGCAAGGCATGTATGCTACCATTAATACCTGTAATGTGGTTATTGATAACATGCAAGATAGTCCATTATCAAATAGGAATACCGCTTTAGGACAGGCCTATCTGCTAAGGGGAATTACTTATTTTGATTTGGTTAGACTTTTTGGAGGTGTTCCTATTAAAACTTCACCTGCCACAGCAGATAATCTCCATACGCCTAGAGCGTCTAAGGAAGAGGTATATGAAGTGGTAATTTCAGATTTAACTTTGGCAAAAGGTCTATTGCCAGACATTGGTCAATACAATGCCTCCCGTCCAGCAAAATATGTTGCAAATGCTTACTTAGCTAAGGTGTACATGCAGCTAGCTGGAGAAGACGAGGGAAACCAAGCTTACTGGCAAAATGCCTATGATGAAGCGATACAAGTCTATGGTCAATATGCCTTGGTTTCCAATTATGAGGATCTATTTGATATTGATAATGAAAATACTTCTGAAGCTATGTTTGAGCTTCAGTATACCCTTGAAGGGGGACGAAGAAGTTCAGATTTGATTCGACTTTATAATCCGAACGGTATCTTTCAAAACTTAAACACTTTTGGAAGAATTAGACCAAATAAGGAGGTGTTTGATCAACATGCCAATCAATATCCTGGAGACCCACGCTTAGAAACGACTTTTTATTATGGGTCTTATATGAGATACAATAACCAAGGGGTTTTGGTTAATCAAAATATTTACCCAACAACCGTGAATGGGAATAATGGATTCGCTGCCATTAAAAAGTTCACCGACCCAAGCTATAACGGAACAACTACAAAGCGAAATTATTTTAAGCTAAGATATGCCGATGTTCTTTTAATGTTGGCTGAAATAGAAAATGAACTGAATGGTCCTGGAAATGCTTATTCCTATGTAAACGAAGTTTTGGCAAGAGCCAGAACCATGGCTGATGGAACTCAGGCAGCTGAGCCAGCCGACTGGAGTGCCATGTCTCAAGAGGAGTTCAGACACCGCATTATGAGAGAGAGACAATATGAATTACTTGGCGAAGGTCATGTGTGGTTTGATACAAGAAGAAGGGGCTATGAATGGTTTTTGGATGAGGTTATTGAAACTCATAATAATTTCCCAAATCTTGGCAATGTGGATGTTATTTATCCAATTTCAATTAAAAACATGCTGATGCCTATCCCTTCAACAGAAACCAATTCAAATCAGGCTATTTCTGATGCTGATCAAAATCCTGGATATTAATTAATTATATAATAATGAGATTAACAAAAGTTTCGTTTTCTTTCCTCCTTGCGATAAGCCTATTTTTTGGTTGTCAAGCCCAAAAGAAAACATCTAAGTCTGATACACCAATTTATCTAAATCCATCTGCTAATGTGGATGCCAGAATACAGGATCTTATGTCTCGAATGACATTAGAGGACAAAGCTGCACAAATGAGTCAGTATGTGGGTTTAGAGCATATGCGAAAGGCCTTAGGTGATTTATCTGAAGATGATTTAGACAAAAATGATGCGCAAGGGTTTTATCCGGGTTTCAAAACAACAGACATTGCCAGATTAACAGAGGAGGGCAAAATAGGCTCATTTTTACATGTGTTAACGGCAGAAGAAGCCAATGAACTTCAAGCCTTGGCACAAAAATCTCCATTAAAAATTCCCTTGTTAATAGGAATTGATGCCATCCATGGAAATGCTTATTATCAAGGAGGTGCCACAGTATATCCTACTCCTATTACTCAGGCCGCTACGTTTAATGATGACTTGATGAGGAAGGTTAGCGCTCAAACCGCCACAGAAATGAGGGCTACTGGAACACAATGGACCTTCACACCAAATATCGATGTGTTGAGAGACCCAAGATGGGGAAGAACAGGTGAAACCTTTGGGGAAGATCCTTTTTTAGTGGGAAATATGGGGGTAGCAGCTATTGAAGGTCTACAGGGTGAAGATTTTTCCTCAACTAACCACGTGATCGCTTGTGCAAAACACCTGATTGCTGGAAGTCAATCCATAAATGGTTTAAATGCCTCTCCAACAGATGTGTCCAAAAGAACGCTATTTGAAATCTTTTTACCTCCATATCGTAGAGCGGTTCAGGAAGCCAACGTATTTTCAATTATGGCTGCTCATAATGAAGTAAACGGTATGCCAGGTCATATGGACAAATTTATGATGACCGATTTAATGCGTAATCGTTGGGGATTCAAAGGTTTTTATGTGAGTGATTGGAATGATATTTCAAGAATCGCCAAATGGCATCATGTAGCCAAGGATTTTAAGGAGTCGGTATTGTTTTCTTTAAGTGCGGGAATGGATATGAACATGCACGGACCATTTTTTCAAGATTATGTAGTGGAGTTGGTAAATGAAGGTAAATTGGGTGTGGAGCGGGTTAACGATGCCGTTTATAAAATATTGGAAGCCAAATTCAAATTAGGGTTGTTTGAAAATCCCTATGTTGATCTGAAGAAAGTAAAGACAACCATTTTTACACCAGAGCATCAAGAAGCTGCTTTACAACAAGCTAGAGAAGGTATCGTACTTCAAAAAAATGATGGGATACTTCCTTTAAGAAATTTAGATGGTAAAAGAATTTTTATAACGGGTCCCAATGCCGATAACATGACTATTTTGGGAGATTGGACTTCGCCTCAACCCGATGAAAATTATGTGACCATAAAAGAAGGAATAGATCAATTTGCAAAGAAATATAAATTCAATTCAGAATATTATGATTGTGGCCAAAGGTCTAAATGGATAACCGATGAGAACATAAATATAGCAAAATCAAAGGCAGCACAGTCAGATTTGGTTGTACTGGTTTTGGGTGAAAATTCTTATCGACATGATTGGCCAAATAAAACAACAGGTGAAAATATTGATCGGGCTACTTTGGCACTTTCGGGGAATCAACTGAATCTTGCTAAAGCAATCATTGAAACTGGAAAGCCCATTGTAGTTGTGTATGTTAGTGGTAGTCCAATTGCTGAACCATGGCTTGAGAGTAATGTTAAAGCTGTGGTGAATGCATGGGAGCCAGGAGCATTTGGAGGTCAGGCTGTGGCAGAAATATTAATGGGAGAAGTCAACCCAAGTGGAAAATTGCCTCTTACCGTACCAAGATCCGTTGGGCAGTTGCAAATGGTTTATAATCACAAGCCAACGGCATATATCCATAAATACAATACCGAAAAGAAAGTGCCATTACATCCTTTTGGCTTTGGGCTAAGCTATACTTCATTTCAATTTTCAGAGCCTCAAGTTTCAAAAACATCTTTCAATAGTATCGATGATAAAATCCTTGTAAGTGTAAATGTTACTAATACTGGAGAAATGGAAGGGGAAGAAGTAGTTCAAATGTATATAAGGGATAATATAAGTTCTTACACGCGACCAATAAAGGAATTAAAAGGGTATAAGCGAGTAAGTCTTGAACCTGGTGAAACCAAAACAGTTTCATTGGAAATTAAAGCTGAAAGTTTAGCTTTTTATGATGCAGACTTCCATTTTGTTGTGGAACCTGGAGAATTTACCATTATGACAGGTAATTCTTCTGCAGACAAAGACTTAAAGTCTATAACCATTAATGCACCGGATAAAATAATTTTAGATTAAATTAATTATGTTGAAAATGAATTCTTCAAGATTCCTTTTAATGTCGACCCTAATAGTTTTGTTTCTGGGGTGCAAGGATAAAGGAACTAATGAAACAGCCAAAGCTGAGGATTTGGGAATGACCAAGGAAAGGCCAAATATCATTTATATCATGGCCGATGATTTGACAACCCAAGCTATCAGTGCTTATGGGGGAATCTACAGTGAAATAGCTCCAACCCCAAATATAGATAGACTAGCGAATGAAGGGATGTTGTTCCAAAACGTAATGTGTACCAATGCTATCTGTGGCCCCAGTAGGGCTGCCATTTTAACGGGAGATTATAGCAATCTTAATGGTTATTACAAAAATGAAAGTGGAGGTAAATTTGATGAAACCAAATGGACTTTTCCACAAGAATTTCAAAAAAATGGGTATCAAACCAGCCTATTCGGAAAGTGGCACTTAGGGAGTGACCCACAGGGTTTTGATGTTTTTAAATACCATAATTCGGCGGGACAACAAGGACATTATTGGGATCCTATTTATAATGAAAACGGAAAGGATGTCAAGGAAAAAGGATATTCTACCAATCTAAGTACCGATTTTGCACTTGATTGGTTGCAAAAAGGGCGTAAACAAGAAGAACCCTTTATGATGATACTTCAGTATAAAGCTCCACACAGACCATGGGAACCAGATACCAAGTATAAAGATCTCTGGGATGATATAGAAATGCCCTATCCATCGACTTTTAACGATGATTATAAGGGTAGGGAATTAACAGCAGGAGATACCGAAATGACTATGGATTATTTTTCCCGAAGAGATATGAAGTTGGAGGAACCTGAAGGTTTGGATAGAAAAGAAAAACTGGAATGGGCATTTTATGGAGCAAGTCCGGGTGAGGTTGTTCAACCTGAGGGAATGTCTGAAGAAGATGGACGTAAATGGCGTTACCAGACCTATATCAAAGACTATCTGGCTTGCGTAAAATCGGTAGATGATAATATAGGAAGAGTGTTGAAGTATTTAGATGATAATAATTTAACAGAGAACACTGTTATTGTACTTACATCAGATCAGGGGTTTTATTTGGGAGATCATGGCTTTTTTGATAAAAGGTTCATCTATGAAGAATCCTTACGCATGCCATTTATCATGAAGTATCCTGGAATGATAAAATCAGGATCTCAAAATAAAGACATCATCACAAATATTGATTTTGCTTCGACCTTTTTGGATATTGCCAATATTCAATCGAATCATAAGACACAAGGGACTAGTTTTAAACCTTTATTAGATGGAACTACGCCTGATGATTGGCAGCAAGCCATGTATTATCATTATTACGAATTTCCTTATTGGCACCATGTTCAGCCGCATTATGGAATCAGAACCCAAAGATTTACTTTGGCACATTTCTATTACAATATTGACGTATGGGAACTTTACGATTTGGAAAAGGATCCAGAACAATTAAACAATGTTTATAATGATCCGCAATATGCTAGTGTCATTACAGATTTGAAGGGTCAATTGAATGGTCTAAAGAAAAAATATGGAAATGAGAAGTCTCTTGAGGAGCTTCGAGAGATTACCGATAAAGATTTCGGTCTTATTGTTGATAAAGAAGATGATGAAACTTCAGTGAGAGATATTTTAAATAAATAATTACTAAGCGATAATGAAACACATAAAAATATCAGTTATCATGATGGCCATGACCCTTTTTGCGTGTCATGCTCAAAAGGGGCCAAAACAAAGTGAGGCTAAAAATGATCAGGTTCAAATGGCGTCTGCCAAGAATCAAAAGAATATTCTATTTATTGCAGTCGATGATTTAAAACCGCTTCTATCCAATTATGGTCAAGAAGAAATGGTTACTCCAAATTTTGACCGGTTGGCAGATATGGGTATAACTTTCACAAATGCTCATGTACAATATGCCGTTTGTGGGCCTTCTAGAGCAAGTGTTATGACCGGGACTTATCCTGATAGGACTAAGGTTTGGGATTTGCATACCGATTTTAGAGAAGTAGCACCAGATTTAATGTCAATGCCAGAATATCTTATTTCTCAAGGCTACGAAACAACAGGTGTTGGAAAAATTTATCATAAGGGGTCCTCTTCACCTGGCCATGATGGAAAAAGTTGGAGTTTACCACATCAGTTACCAGACCCTGAGGGAGATCCAGCTTTTAATACGTATCAAGATCCTAGAACTAAGGCAGAAATGAATCGCATTAAAAAGGAAGCTATTGATAAAGGAAAGAAAAAGTATGGTCAGATCAGTAAATATGTTTTCAATAAAATAAAACCAAGTAGTGAGGGACCTGACGTTCCAGATACCTATTATCAGGATGGCGTCTATACTAAAACGGCAATTCAGCAATTAGAAAGCTTAATGGCTTCTGGAAAACCTTGGTTTGAAGCTGTTGGCTTTCAACGTCCACATTTACCTTTCAATGCCCCTAAAAAATATTGGGATTTGTATAAAAGAGAAGAAATTAAAATTGCAGAGTTTCAAGAATTGAGTGAAGGGACTCCTAGATTAGCCTTCCATAATTTTGGAGAATTACGATCATATTCAGATATACCCAATAACCAAGATGTAGGTGAGCCACTGCCTGTAGAAAAGCAAAAAGAATTGATTCATGGCTATATGGCATGTGTATCTTTTATCGATGCACAAATAGGTATATTATTGGATTTTCTTGAAGAAAAAGGAGCGTTAGAGAATACCGTAATTGTCTTATGGGGTGATCATGGATTTCACCTGGGAGACCATACAGAATGGTGCAAACACTCCAACTTTGAACAAGCAACTAGAATTCCATTTATGTTTGCTGGTCCGGGAGTTGAAAAAGGACAAGTAGACGGAACTCCTGTGGAATTGGTAGATTTATTTCCGACAGTATTTGAATTGGCCGGTGTGAAAAAATCGGGTCAAACAGAAGGTAAATCTCTCGTAGCCTTAATGGATGGCGATCCAACAACTAATATGTCAATCGATGGGGCCTTCCATCAATATGCACGAGGTAAGCGAATGGGCTATTCCATAAGAACTGAGAGGTTTAGATATACCGAATGGCATGATAATGACTATAGAAGCTATTTGCCATATAAGGATAGCAATATTGTAGGAAGAGAATTGTATGATTATCAAAGAGATCCTTTGGAAACCAAAAATCATGTAAATGATAAGGCTTATGCTTCTGAAATTGCTGATTTAAAGGCTAAACTCAAAAAGCATTTAGAATCAAGATTATAATCAATAAGGAGTGATTTGGAAATGGCTTTTGACCATTTCCAAATCATTTATTATCCATTTCTATATGAATAACCAATTTTTAAATAAGGGTCTGTTTTTCATTCTGCTCTTAATAATGGGAATGACTACACTGGCACAAAAGAATCCGAATATCCTTATAATTCATACAGATGATCTAGGTTATCATGATTTGGGTATGACGGGATCGGTTTTATATAATACTCCAAATATTGACCAATTGGGTAATGAAAGTGTCAATTTCACAAACGCTTATAGTAGTTATCCACGATGTACCCCGTCTAGATATGGGATGATGACTGGAACCTATCCCGTTAATGAAAATAAAGGAAATTTGGGAGGTATTCCAGAAGAGAAGAACTTTATAAAACAATTTGTAAAAGCTGGTTACAATACCTCTTATGTAGGTAAGTGGCATTTAGGAGAAGGAAAAAGTAGCCCAGAAAATTTTGGATTCAATCATACCTATGCGGCTGGAAGATCGGGTGGCTTAGGTTCAAGATTTTACCCGTTTAACAAGCAAAAAAATGGAAAGTCAGCTAAAGAACCAGTTGAAGATTTAGAACAGGATGGTAAGGAAGGTGATTATGCTTCAGATATGTTGACAGATGCCACCATAAACTTTATCAAAAACAACCCAAAGGACCAGCCCTTTTTGGCGGTTTTAGCATACTATGCAGTGCATACCCCAATAGAAGCTAAGACAGAAGACGAAGCCAGAAACAAAGAGCAACTTAAATCAATTGATTTTGGTGACACTCCAGAATATATCAAGGAAGGAGAAGGAAGACGAAAAATGCGGCAAGACGATCCAGCTTATGCTGGAATGGTTGAAAATGTTGATGAAAATGTGGGGCGCTTATTGAAACTTCTAAAAGATTTAAAAATTGAAGACAATACTATTATTGTGTTTTCATCAGATCATGGAGGTCTATCCAATGATGGCAATAAAGGTCAAAGACATCTAGCAACTACAAATAATCCGTTACGTGCAGGAAAAGGCCATCTATATGAAGGAGGAATTAGAGTGCCGCTCTTAGTGAAATGGAAAAATGAATTGAAGCCTCATACCGATAATAAATCCATTGTTTTAGGTATGGATGTGTTTCCAACCTTAACGGATTTGGCTTTGAATAAAAAAATAAATGGAATTGACGGTGAAAGTTATGCTTCGGTTTTACAAGAAAAAACTTCTTGGAACGATAGAACTGTTTATTGGATTTCAAAAAAAGCCAGACCACATAGTACTGGAGATAGTAAAGCAATTGTTGTTCGGTCTGGTGATTATAAGTTAATTCAATTTCTAGAAACTAAAGAATTGGAGCTCTATAATCTAAAAACTGATATTTCTGAATCTGAGAACCTCGTTAAAAGGGAACCTGCCAAAACACAACAAATGCTTCAATTATTAAAAGATTGGAAAAAAGAAATGTTGGTTCCAGAAAGATTGGATGTCGGGAAAAAGAAGAAAGATTGATTATGGTGAAAAGGCTATTTAAATTAGGGATTCTTTTTGGTTTATTTCTTTCAAACCAAGTTGTAAGTCGAGCTCAAAATAACATGCAAGAATCAAGTTTACTTGTTGGGGCTACCCTAAACTATACCGAATTGAATACAATTAAAGAAGAACTCTTTTTAAAGGATTTCACCTATTTAACACCCGCCAATTCAGCTAAACAGACCAGAATTCATCCAAAACCCGGAGTTTGGAATTGGCAGGAAATTGAATACTTTATCACCTTTGCCAAGAAACACCAATTAGTTCTAAGATTGCATGGTCCTATTAGTCCGCAAGCTTCTAAATGGGTAAAAGAGGATCATCGTACTCCTGCTGAGTTGAGTCTGATTTTAGAAGAATTTGCTACAGCTTTTGCAAAAAGATTTGATAAGGAACCTACAGTCAAATACATGGACGTGGTTAATGAAACTATCCTTGCCGATGGTAGTTGGTTCGGGCCAAAACCAGGTACCGATAGTTGGGAAAATCCATGGTTAAGAATAGGTTTAGATGAAAATGGCTTTCCACTTTATATTTTAAAGGCCTTTGAGATTGCCACCAACTATGCTCCAAATATTGAGTTGGTATATAACCAAAATGTGGGGATGGAGATTCCCATGTGGAACCGTGTTAAAGAAACGGTTTTATATCTCAGATCAAAGGGGTATCGGGTGGATGGAATTGGGTGGCAGGCTCATATTAACATGGGAGCCAAAAGAAAGGATTTTGTGGATAATCTGGATGAGACCATGAAAAAACTGGAAAATCTTATCGACTGGGCCCATCAAAATGACCTTGCTTTTCATGTTACCGAATTAGACTATCTAGTAAAAGATAAATCAAAACTTAAAGAAGAACGTGACATTCAAAAGAAAATTTATGAAAGGATAGTCCAAGTGCTTATTGATAAAAGCAAACAAGGTGAGGTGACTTTGAATTTGTGGGATGTAGCTACACGTGTGAAGAAAGGTACGGGAGAATTCCAATCTGTCTATGATGAGGATTTTAAACCAACTCCTGCTTATTATAGTGTTCAGCAAGCCATTAAAGCAGGTCGAAAATAATTTAATGTCTAATTCCAGCTATGATAAAACCATTTTTTTCACTTTGTCTTATAGTTGCAGTCGGTTTTTCCAATGGAATAGAGGCTCAGGTGGTAACAAGTCTGGAAACAGAAGTTAGAGACGTAAGTGAGCTTCATATAGGATTCAATAGAAGATCTGATAATGGAACCTGGTGGACAGATAATTCCTTTTTGGACCTTGTTGAGGACATGAATCCCGATGTAGTTAGATATCCCGCTGGTACACAAGCCAATTATTGGGATTGGAGTACAGGTCAATTTATTCCCAATACCGATAAGGTATGGGGGAACAAAGAAATTGTCACCATTTCAACGTTTTTAAATGCACTTCCAACAAGGACTAAAGCCATCTATGTACTTAATATGGCAAGACCCACACCTGTAACGGGTGTCGATGTAAATGCCAGTGAGCAGATACTAAAAAGTGACACGACTTTAGCTTTGAAAATTGAAGATATGCTTAATGCTTTAAGTGAATTTGAAGCCAATGGGAAATTGCCTTTTGCTGTTGAGTTGGGAAACGAATATTACTTTGGAAATATTGAAAGTGGCATTTATCAAATAGTTCAGGAAAATGGACAGTTTTATTCTGGGTGGGATTTTGAAACAAATACGCCCTTTGAATCCGCAACCAAAGCAGATGCAACGGAAATTTCAGCTTTATTTTATTTGGAACATTGTAAGGCTATTGTAACTGCCATCAAGACAGAATATCCAGAGATGAAAATAGCCTTGACAACTACCAAAGGTGGAACCCCTGCGAGGGATAGATGGAATAATACAATTTTCAATAACCTTGAAAATAATATTGAATTTATGACCTTGGCTGCAGAAATTGATGCAGTAACCCAACATCATTATTTAAATGCTAATTATGGGGTTCAAGATGAGGTGACCAATGTAGCAAGTGCCAAAGTAGCCATTGCAGAAGGTATACAATACCCCATTGATAAACAATCAGATTATAATCTAGTGCCAGATAATTATAAGATTTGGTATACAGAATACGGAGAGGTTAAAGAAATAGCTGAAGAAACATGGGCTTCGGCAGTTCGTTATGCAGCATTGATTTACAGTTGGTTGAATTTGGGTGAAAAAGTAGAGCAGCTATATTGGCATTATATTTCAGATAATAATGTGGTTAACGCTGCCTCACCCATGAAGTTGGCTCCAGTAGGAATGGCCCAAAAACTAATTGCTGATGCCACGGTGGACATGGACGAGATGCAAAAAATTAATTTTGAAACCAATCCTATATCCGTAAATGGTATTGAATCATTGTTTGGCTTAAAATTTAAAAATGCTGAAAAAGAAACCCTTCTAATTATCAATATCAATAATATCGATTTTGATGAAGTTGATTTAGACAATCTCCTAACCTACTCTGGGGTGCGTAATTTAACCCAATATCAATCCTTACAACCTTACATTTCGGGTGTGGCAGATGGGGATTCAAATATTTTGACTAGTACTTCTACGGTAGGAGCTTCATTTATGGCAGGTCAGTTTTCTATTTCTTTAATTGAAGTTCAAAATACTTTAGGAGTAAAAGAGTCCTTGATATCCGAGTTGTCTGTTTATCCAAATCCAGTAAACGACCAGTTGAATTTGAAATGCCCAAACCCAATTAAGTCCTTGCATATTTACGACATGACCGGGGCAAAAATTTATTCCAATGATCATTTTTTTGAAGACACGGTAAATGTATCCCAACTATTAAAGGGCATGTATGTTTTAAAAGTTGAAACTGAAAATGGAGTACAATTTTTAAAAATTATAAAGAAATAGGAAATAGGAGGTATGAACGGTTATAGGTTTTTAATTTTTATAGGGATTATAGGTTTGGTGTTGAATTCATGCAATTCTACTACAACTGTCGCAGAGGAGGAAACACAAGTTCTGGACAAAAAACCGAACATACTCATTATCCATGTGGATGATTTGGGGTTTCATGATTTAAGCTGCAATGGAAGCCAAATATACCAAACTCCCAATATAGATAAATTGGCTTCAGAGTCAGTTGTATTGAATAACGCTTATGCCAATTACCCGCGTTGTGTCCCATCTAGATATGCCATGATGACTGGAGATTACCCTATTCAAAATGGGGATGTTCCAGATGATGGATTTAAAATGGACCATGTTCCAGAAAATAAAAATTTTGTAAAGAACATTAAAAAAGCAGGATACCAAACAGCTTATTTTGGAAAATGGCATTTGGGAGATGAGATGAGCTTAAAAGAATTTGGTTATGAATTTAGTTTTGCCGCTGGTCATGCAGGTTCTCCCATCAGTTTTTTATATCCGTTCAACCAACAAAAGTGGGGCAATGGTAAATCAAAGAAAACGCCAATTCCAGATGTAGATGAAGTAAGTAAAGATGGAGACTATTTGATGGATGTTATGACAGAAAATGTCATGTCATACATTAAAACTAGAGACAAAAACAAACCTTTTATGGCCATGTTCTCTTTTTATGCAGTCCATCAACCCCTAGAAGCAAAGGAAAAAGATATTGAAAGGAATCAGGAAGAAATCCGAAATTTTGATTTTGGAAATCAACCTGAATATATCAAAGAAGGAACAGGGCGCACCAAAATGCGTCAAGATCATCCTAAGTATGCGGCCATGGTAGAAACCATGGATGAAAATGTGGGTAAGTTATTGCAACTGCTTATAGATTTGCAAATTGAAGACAACACCATCGTTGTTTTTTCCTCAGATCATGGAGGACTTTCCAATGACGGAATCAAAGAAAGAGATTTGGCTACTACAAATTTTCCGCTCCGGGCTGGAAAAGGTTGGTTATATGAAGGCGGAATTAAAGTGCCTCTTTTTGTAAAGTGGAAGGGCCAATTTGCTGCTAGGACAGATGAAGAATCTCTTGTGGTGCTCATGGATGTTTTTCCAACCTTGTTGGATATTACAACTAAAAAATCACTAGAGACTGAAGGAAAGAGTTTTCTGCCCATTCTTCATAATAAAGAAAAGTGGAGTAATAGAACGGTCTTTTGGCACTCTTCAAAAGCAAGACCTGTAAATACTGGAGACACAAAATCTTCTGCCATTAGAATGGGAAATTACAAATTAATTAATTGGTATGAAGAAGGAAGAACAGAATTGTACAACATAGTTGAAGATCCATCAGAGTCTCACAATCTTTCTGAAGAAATGCCTGAACTCGCAAATAGTTTATTAACTGCATTAAATAATTGGAAAGCCAAGTTTTAATAACCATATGTTATGAGAGCATTTTTACTAATTTGGCTAAATATTTTGGGTTACACAATTCAGGGGCAGTCTTCCATTCCTGAGATACAACCCGAAACCATTCAATACAAATTGGTAGATACAGTTAAACTCTATTTACATATTTATAAACCTCAAAATTTCAATAAAAATAAAGCATACAACAGCATTGTATTTTTTCATGGGGGAGGTTGGAATACGGGAAACTATAAAGCCTTTAAAAGACAGTCTAGTTATTTAGCATCAAGAGGAATGGTTGCCATTTCGGTAGATTATAGAATTAAAACAGTACATGGTACAACACCGTTTGATGCTGTTGAAGACGCCAAATCAGCCATTAGATATATTAGAAAACATGCCAAAGAGTTATGTATAAACCCTAATAAGATAGCCGCTGGTGGTGGATCGGCAGGCGGTCATTTGGCAGCAGCATGTGGTAACATAGAAGGCTTGGAAGGACCTAAAGAGGATTTAAGTATTAGTTCAAAACCTAATGCTTTAGTTCTGTTTAATCCTGTATACGATAACAGTAAAAAGGGATTTGGGTATAACAGAATGAATGGCAGGTATTTAGAAATATCTCCCTTGCACAATATTACCAAAGGAGCTCCTCCAACCATTATCTTTTTTGGAACTAAAGACAAGACTACACCATTGGAATCATCTAAACTATATGAAAAGAAGATGAAAGCCATCGGTAGTAGGTGTGATTTATTTTTATACGAAGGTGCAACACATTCATTCTTCAACAAAGGAAATTATTTTATAGATACCTTGAGGAAAACAGATCTTTTTTTAAAATCGTTGGGATATCTTGATGGTGAGCCAACCATTTAATTGGATTAAGAAAATAAAACCTAAAAAATTTATGATGAAAAATCTAACACTAGTCTTAATCATTCTTTGTGGAGGATTCTCATTTGCTCAAAAGAAAATGTCCTACAAGGCAAAATGGCAATTTGAACCAAAAGATACATCCATGAAAGTGAACTTGGATCAACAAAAAGAGTTACTTGCCACCGAAGAGGATATGAAGTGGTTTAAAGATGCCAAATTAGGAATCTTCGTGCATTGGGGTCCAGCTCTTTTAGCAACTGACGTTTTGAGTTGGGGGCGATTTGGAGAAAGGCCAGGTGCAGGAAAACCGGCTTTAAAAGGTGTAAAACCTGAGGTGTATGATACCTTATACAAACAATTCAACCCAGTAAATTTTGATGCCGATAAATGGATGCAGCAAGTAAAGGAATTTGGTGCCAGCTATTTGGTATTTACAGCCAAACATCATGACGGGTTCTGTTTTTTTGACGCTAAGAATACCGACTTCGATATTATGAATACACCATATGATAGGGATATCTGTAAACAATTAGCTGATGCAGCTCATAAGACAGGTATTAAATTGTTTTGGTATTACTCACAACCTGATTGGCATCACCCCGATTGTTTAAGAGAGAATCACTATGAAAATTACCTTCCTTATATGAAAGAACATATCAATACGTTATTCACTGATTATGGTCGAATTGACGGTGTGTTTTGGGATCATTTGGCAACTAAGTACTGGCAATGGGACTCCTATCATGTTCTAAAACAAATGAAAAAAAAACAACCGGGACTGTTGTCTAATTCTCGTGTTGGTTTTGGGTGGCCTGATGATAACTTAAGAGGGGATTATGATAATCCGGAACAAAGCCTAGGTCCTGTCAATCATCCCAGATATTGGGAGGCGAACTTAACCATGACAGATAAATGGCTATATCATAAAAACGGTCCGATAAAACCTGCTGAAACCATCATTGGAATGCTAATTCAAGTTATAGGTAATGGCGGTAATTTACTTCTTAATTTTGGCCCGAATGGAAAAGGTGAATTTGTTAAAGAAGAAGCAGAGGAAGGTTATAGAGTAGGAGCCTTTTTAAAAAAATATGGTCATACCCTTTACAACACACGAAGAGGATTTTTAATGGGAGGCGACTGGGGAGCCTCAACACAAAAAGACAATATATTATACCTTCATTTTATAGAAAAAGTATCTGATGACAATCAGGCTATTTTTGAGTTGCCCAAGTTGCCTACTGAAATAGTTGCTGCTGTAGGAATCACTGATGGTTTTGAAGGCTATGAAATTAAAGACGATAGGCTTATCGTTAAATTTGATAAAAACAAGTATAACAATCATCTAAATAATATTGTAGCGCTTGAGTTAAAAGAAAATCCTAAACACTTTGAGAGAATTGAAACCTGGAAAGCAAAACCAGTTAGCAAATTGGAGTTTGAGGTATCTTCATCTTCCTATATTAAAGAAAAAAATACCCCTGAAGTTATTTATGAAACCAAAGGCAATGTGTTTAGTGAAGGGATTCACCTGAAATCATGGTGGGAACCTGAAAAAAATGATAAAACTCCTTGGTTACAATTAGATTTTAAAACCCCTAAAAATATAAAGACCATATTGTTAAGTGAAAACATGCGTTCGCATTCACTAAGAAAATTCAGCATTGAGACTAAAGACATTTATGGTTATTGGAAAAAAGTAGTTACGGGACAAACTATTGGCGAGGGGTTACGTGTCAAGATGAATGGAGCTCCTATCACAGCGATTCGATTTAATGTTCTAGAAAGTGTTTATACAACTCAAATAACCGCATTCAATGTTTATGAATAAATTTTTAATTCTCCTTTTTTGCCTAATACTTTACATTGGGCAAGCTCAGAACAAGACTGTAAATAAGCCTAACATCTTATTTATTTTAGCAGATGACCTAGGTATTAACGCCTTAAACTGTTATGGTAACCATCTTGTGGAATCTCCAAATATTGATAAGTTGTTTTCCGAAGGGATGCATTTTACTAATGGTTATTCTAACGATCCAACTTGCGCGCCCTCCAGAGCTTCAATTATGTCTGGCCAGTACGTTCCGAGACATCAAGTGTATCGGGTTGCAGACCGGTTTAAAAAAGATGAAAAAACACTAAATGGAATGAAATATCTCCCTCCAGACAACTACCACTTAGAAGGTTCTGGGGTGGGTCTAACCTTAAATAAGATCACAATAGCTGAAGCTTTAAAAGCTAATGGCTACATGACATCCGCTTATGGGAAATGGCATTTGGGTCATAACGAACTTCAAATTCAAAATCAAGGTTTTGATGAAGGTTTTGAAATCACTGGACATTATAACTTTAAAACCTATCCTAAACAAAACAACATAGACGCGTCTTTATATTCAGCCGATTATATAACTGAAAAAACTATTGATTTTATAAAAAAAGCCAAAGCTTCTAAAAATCCTTTCTTTGCATATGTTCCCTACTATTTGGTTCACAAACCTCTAGAACCTAAAAAAAAGTACCTTGACCATTTTAAAAATAAACTCCAAGGAAATGATTCGGTAGGCCCTGACGAAATTAAAGTTTTAGCCATGATAAAGAGCTTAGATGATAGTGTAGGTCAGTTATTATCTAAACTAAATGAATTAGGATTGGAAGATGATACAATTGTTATATTTACTAGTGACAATGGTCATTACAAAACCGAAAGCAATATCTTTAATCAGCCATATAAAGGCGTGAAAGGAGAAACTTTTGAAGGAGGTATACGCGTTCCGTATATTTTCAAATGGCCAAACCACATTGCTTTTAATACTTTAAGCAAAGAGCCAATAATCCATATAGACCTTTACCCAACTATCCTAGGTTTAACTAACTCTCAAAAACCAGAAAACTATCAATTGGATGGTGAAGATTTATCCCCTATCCTATTAGGATCTCTAAACAAGACAAAAAGGAAGGCCTTAATTTGGGAATATACCAATTATGCTGGGTATAATCCTAAAACTCGTGAATTCAGGAGCCAATGGGTGAATGTAATTCAAATGGATGGGTATAAGTTAACAGAAGTGGTTGAGAATCATTCTTATTATATGTATCATTTAACAACGGACCCATATGAAACTAAGGATGTCTATCAAGATTTTCCTGAATTGTCCAAAAAACTAAAGATACAATTAGAACAATGGAAAAACGAAACGAGCTATCAAGATCCAAGACCAAATCCAAATTATAAATTAAGTCCAAAAAAGGATTGAGAGATTTAAACGCCAATTAGGAGAAAAAATTTATTGAACATGAAAAATTTTAAAAGAGGAAAGCAATTTCTTATCCTGTTTTTTTTGATGACCGGATTTGTAAAAGCTCAGACTATAATAAATGGTCACAATATCATTGATGCATCAAAAATGAGGTTTTTAACCAGTGACAAGGATAGCGGGAAGATAACGATGAACCAAGTGGATGATGAGCAAATTTTTACGGTTACAACCAGTGATCAACCTCAATTTATCTATCAACTAGCCAATAAAATACCAACGAAGCATACCGATTTCAGTAAGGGCCAGGTATTCTTGCTTTCATTTCAGGCCAAAACAGTTTTTTCTTCGCTTGAAACGGGGGAGGCAAAAATGCTTTGGCTCTTTAGACAATCAGAATCTTATCAAGATAATCTCACGAGCACTCTGAGTATCTCTTCAGATTGGCAGGAATATTTTATTCCATTTCAGGCGACAAGGGATATATCAAAAGATGATTTTAGATTGGTTCTTCAATATGGGTTCAAACCTCAAGAATTTTTAATTAAGGATATTAAATTTCAAGTTTATCCAGAAGGAACAGAGGTAACCTCTTTACCCAAAACTAAAATTTCTTATGCCGGGATGGAAGCCGATGCCGAATGGCGCCAAAAAGCCAATGAGCGCATTGAGATGCTGAGAAAAGGCAAGTTCACGGTTCAATTACTTAAGGATGGTCAACCGGCTGCCCACCAAAATATCAGTATTAAATTGGTTAAACATGCATTTCCATTTGGTGCAGCCATGGATGCACAAGACATAGTTGAAGGAAACCTTAAATATGAAAACTTCAAAAAGGCGTTTCATTACACGGTTTTGGCAAACGATTTAAAAATCAAAGCTTGGAATCGAGAGAATAAAAGAAAAGTAACCTTAGAAGCTTTGGATGTTTTGGAGAAAGATGATATTGATGTCAAGGGACATGTTTTAATTTGGCCCGGGTTTCAATATTTGACTCCCGAGGTTAGACAAAACAGAGACAATCCTGAAAAGGTTTCTGAGATTGTGGAAACCCACGTCAATAATCTGCTTGAAGTTACCAAAGGCCGCATTTTTAAGTGGGATGTCGTGAATGAGGCTTATACCAATAAAGACTTACAGAAAATCACAGGTTCTGAACAAATTCTGTATGATGGTTTTAAAGCAGCTAAAAAGCATCAACCTCTAGCTTTAAGGTACACCAACGAATATGGGATCATAAGCAAAGGGGGAATTGATACCAAAAAGCAACAATGGTATTACGATTTTATCAAACGGATTGATGCCAACACTGGCGGATTGGTTCAAGGTATCGGAATTCAATGTCATATAGGAAGTGATTTAACGCCTCCAGAAAGGGTTTTGGAACTATTGAATTATTACGCATCTCTTGGGAAACAAATCGGAGTGTCTGAATTCACCATGGATGTTCAGGATCCCGAAATCAGAGAGCAGTACACAAGAGATTTTATGATTGCAGCTTTTAGCCACCCTTATGTGAGTGAGTTTCTATTTTGGGGTTGTACAGATGATGACAGGGATAAAGTAGATATCTATACAGAAGATGGGCAAATAGGAGTTATGGGGAAGGCTTTTTTCTCCTTGGTTCATGAGGAATGGAAAACCAATGTTTATGGTGAAACCAATGAAAATGGGGAAGTATCTGGGAGAGGGTTTTTTGGAACCTATGAATATTCTTTTGTACAAGATGGAAAAGTAATCAAAGGAACTTTTGATTTATTGCCACGTAAAAATTCAACATTCAAAATCAATATATAGTGAGACTAGGAAGTATTTTTTTGATGGTCCTTCTTTTGTTTACTTGTGAAAATCTTGATACAAAAAAGGGTCAAAATTCGGTACAAGAAGGCAAACAAAGACCAAATATTGTTTGGATAACCTGTGAGGATATCAGTCCTACCTTGTCATTTTATGGAGATTCAACGGCACAAACACCAAACTTAGACCGATTGGCAAAAGAAAGTTTGATTTTTGACAACGCCTTTGCTCCAGTAGGGGTGTGTGCTCCAAGCAGATCGAGTATTATTACGGGTATGTACCCAACCAGTATTGGGACCATGCATATGAGAACTGGAATGGATGTTCAAGGTTGGGGAAAGCGTGAATATAAATCTGCTGAAGCATATCAAACGAATGATCTTGAAGGTCATCCTATAAGACAATATGCTGCCGTGATTCCGCCAGATGTTAAATGTTTTACAGAATATTTGAGAGAATTGGGGTATTTCTGTACAAACAATCCAAAAACGGATTATCAATTTGCGGCACCAGTTACGGCTTGGGATGAAAATGGACCCAAAGCCCATTTTAAAAACAGATCCAAAAATCAACCATTCTTTGCTGTTTTTAATATAAATGAAACCCATGAAAGTCAATTATGGAAACATGAAGATATGCCCTTAACGGTAAATGCAGATAGTGTTCCTGTTCCACCTTATTTGCCAGATAACAAGGCTACAAGGGAAACAGTGGCAAGAAATTACAGCAATATAGAGATTATGGACGCTAAGGTTGGTAAGATTATTAAGGAATTGAAAGATGCCAACCTTTATGACAATACCATTATTTTTTTCTACAGTGATCATGGCGGGCCGCTACCACGTCAAAAACGTGAAATTTACGATTCAGGATTAAAGGTTCCTTTTATGGTAAAGAATCTTAATGGTGCGGTAGGTAGAACTGACCAACTGATTTCGTTTGTGGATTTGGCGCCTACCATGTTAAGCCTTATTGGCGAAAAACCAAAGCCTTATATGGAGGGACATGCTTTTATGGGTGATTACAAGTCAAAAGAAAGAGATTTTGTATTCGGCAGTTCTGACCGATTTGATGAATTTTCAGACCGTATTAGGGCGATAAGGAATAAACGGTTTCTTTACTTAAGAAATGATTTTCCAGAGCTAACGAAATACAAAGATGTTGGGTACAGAAAACAAATCCCAATGATGCCAGTTTTTCTAGGGCTTCAAGAACAAGGTAAGTTAGATTCCATCGAACAAATGTGGTTTGAAACCAAAAAAATTGAGGAATTATATGATGTGGAAAAGGACCCTCATAACCTCAATAATTTGGCATTGGATTCTACCTACACAGAAGATCTAATCAAAATGAGACATGCTTTGGAGGAATTTCAAAAGGATAGACCAGATTTAGGCACCATGCCAGAGAGTGAATTGATTGCCGCCATGTGGCCCCAATTTGAACAGCCTATAACCAAGCCCGTTAAATTGAATTATGAAAATGGAGAAGTTTCCTTAGACTGTGATACACAAGGAGCATCCGTAGCCTACTATATTTCAGAAAATCCTGATGAGAAATTAGATTTTGATAGTGGCTGGAAGTTGTATTCTAAACCAATTGATGTAAAACAAGGATTTTACATTTATACAATGTCACAAAGAATCGGATACAAAGAAAGTGATATCAAAAGGTATAAATTATAGATAAGAGTTTTTCTTGTTTAATATTGATTTTAGAAAAGGAAGGTTTGAAGACATTCATCATTTTAATCATAGTAGAAAACTATTAACATGCGTAGAAAGATAATTGGACTGGCATCGTTGTCGTTGGTTTTGATTTTCATGAGTTTTAAAGGGGACTTATTTCAACCAGCAAATTTGAAACCTAATGTGCTTTTGTTGTATATGGACGACTTGCGTCCAGAATGGGCTGCCTATGGACAACCCATTGTAATTGCACCTAACATGGATAATTTAGCTGCCAATGGTATAAAGTTCAATAACGCTTATTGTAATGTGCCAGTCTGTGGTGCCTCAAGAGCCAGTATGTTAACAGGATTATTGCCAACCAAGAATCGGTTTCTGAATTATAATACATTTGTGGAAGAAGAAACACCTGATGCCGTTACTTTGCCTCAATTGTTTCGGATGAATGGTTATACTACTATTTCCAATGGAAAAATTTATCATCATCTCGATGATAGGGAAGAGGACTGGGATGAAATATGGCGGCCATATGCTTTTGATGAGAACGACTTGGGATTATCTCCAACTGATTATTGGCAATCGCTTTGGAAAGATTATCAATTGCCAGAAAACATTGAGGAATACCGATTGACAAATACAGGACCAGCTTTTGAAAGTGCAGCAGTCCATGATTCCATTTATATAGATGGTTTGATGACGGAAAAGGTTATACGAGATCTGAAGAAATTAAAGAATTCGAAGACTCCATTTTTTTTGACAGCAGGCTTTATTAGTCCGCATTTACCATTTAATGCTCCTAAAAAATATTGGGATTTATATCCAAGGGATAGTGTTAAGCAACCTTACAATAATTTTGTACCCAAGAATGCACCGAGCATATCCATAAGCAAATGGCCTGAAATGAGAGCTTATTCTGGGATTCCAAAAGAAGGTCAAGTGAGCGATTCGTTGGCAGTTGATCTTATACATGGTTATTATGCAACGGTAAGTTATGTTGATACCTTGATTGGGAAAATTTTAAAGGAATTACGAGAACAAAATCTTGATGACAACACCTTGGTTGTTTTGGTTTCAGATCACGGTTATAATTTGCAAGAGCATACCCAATGGGCCAAATTTACCAACTACCGCACATCTACCAAAGTTCCACTGATTATTTACAATCCATTTTCAAAAAATAATGGAACATCATCCAATGCACTTGTAGAGCTTGTAGATATTTATCCGACCTTGGCAGAATTGTGTGAACTTCAAATGCCAAAAGATAAGTTAGATGGTAAGAGTCTGGTCCCTATTCTAGAGAATCCAAACTTACCAGGGAAGGATTATATTTTGATTAAAAAAGGCAATGGCTTTACATTGCAAACTCCAAATTATAGCTATACCGAATACATTAATCTCCAAGATGGGTCTTTAATAGATAGTATGCTTTACGACCTTAATTTGGATCCCGATGAAAATGAAAATGTGGTGGGTAAACTTGCCTATCAGGATATCGTAAAGCAACTTCATTCCGTTTTGCATACGCAATATAGAATGAATATCGAGGGGTATTAGTTTTTTAATAGGAACCCTAATTTATTGCTCTTTATTCAAATTTACACTGTAAAAATTACAGTTATCACAATTTTCGAACCCTATCTGACAATTATTAAACCTTGATTTTTATAAATTTTAGGAATTTTATCATGCAAAATTAACACAAACTATGAAAAGCAAGCTTTTAACAACACTATTGATAATTACGAGTATTCTGTTTGCCTGTGAGGATGATGAGTCCAACTATGGGGGAACAGCAAACGTTAATTTTTCATTAGAAGAATTGGTTGAAATTGAAAATGCTACGGCCGCCTTATCTATAAATGTTGGTATGGACAATGTGTACCATGGAGGTGGTTCTTATACCATTGATATAACAGGCGCTCAATATGGCGTAGATTATGAAACGAGTGCCAACGCTTCCAATTTCACAATGGAGGTGCCTGCAGGTGGATTGTTATCGACATTTTCCATAAAACCTATTGACGATGATGTCATTGGGGAGGATAAATATTTGACCGTAACCATAAGTGAAGCTTCTGGTAGTTTACAGGTAGGAGAACAAAATGTTTTAACCTTCAGGATAATAGAAAATGATGACCCAAACATAGCTCTTGTGAATTTTGAGAGTGTTTCTCAAGAAATGGATGAGAATGATACCTTACCGACTACTGTTAATTTATCATTTGACCAAGCAACCACAGATGGAGGTGCAATTACCATAGAAGCTACAGGAGATGCGGTTTATGGTACAGATTATACGATTGAAGGACAATCGTCAAATACCTTCACTTTAACCGTGCCAGGAGGTGCAACTTCCGCAAACTTCAATATACTTTCAATTGATAATGATGAATTTGAAGCAGATAAGAATATTGTCTTTGCTATTTCAGAAGTAGATGGCGGACTAACTATTGGGGCCACTTCACAAACTGTAGTGACCATTATAAATGATGACGCAAGCCCCAATCCGGTGATGGATTTTACTACGTCATCAATGTCTGTTAACGAAGGGGATGGTACAGTAGCAGTGTTGTTTGATATATCAGGAACTACTACAGCTGATGCTACTGTTGAAATCAGTTTTTCGGGAGATGCTACTCTAGGTTCAGATTTTACGGTAGATGGAGGTTCTACAAATCCGTATGTGCTAATGATTCCAGCTGGTTCTAGTTCTGCCACTTTGAATTTAGAAATACTAGATGATTCAGATTTAGAAGAGGCCGAGGATATTGTCTTAACTATTACTTCAGTTACGGGAGGTTTATTACCAGGGGTAAATGTTCAGGAAATGACCATGACGATAGAGGATAATGACTTCGCATCCTTTAATTTTCTTCAAACGTTTGAAGATGCCACCGTTTCACAACTAGAAGAGGTAGGTTTTGAAGCATTTTCTCTACCTACTCAAGACTTACCTGATACTAAAAAATTTAAATACAATATTAACGCTGGGAAGTATGCCGATGTGGATGATGTCACTCAAACATCGGATGGTGGCTTGGTCCTTTTTTATAGTAATGCTCAGAATGGAAATGGTGTTATTGATAACGTGGTGATTTCTCCTCTAATGGAAGTTTCTGGAGACGTGACCGTATCTCTTGATTTAACTTATAATCAAGCGCCACAATTTAATAATGCAGTGGTTACCTTTTACTATTCTACATCTTACACGGGTTCTGGAGTCTGGAATGAAGGTGATTGGATTGAAATAGATGTAGAAACTGCTATGGATATGGAGTCTGAGGGATATGCTATCAGTAATTACAAAAGAAAGGAAATGAATATTTCACCTGAGTCTAATTTTTATGTCTCAGTTAGGGTTTTCCAAACGATTGATGATACTTATTGGAAAACACAATGGAGGTTAGACAACTTGAAGGTTTTTAATTAATAACACAACAAACTAATATTATCAACAACTGATTTAAATTTAATAGAAATGAAAAAAATAATAACAACTTTTATTTTAATTCTGGGACTCACAATTACTGGATTTTCGCAATCTGATAACATGAAGGAAAAGGCCATGGAAAAAGTCAATGAATTGAATGAACAAATAGTTGAAGGGGATAAATCTTTGGCTTTGTCAAAAGAACAAAAAGATCAGGTTTATGAATTACACTTGGCTCGTTTACAAGAGTTAAAAATAGAGCGAAAAGCAGGGGGAGATCAGGATAAAATGAAAGCTATAAACAAAAAGTATTTTAAGCAAATCTTTAATGACGTTCTGACTAAAGACCAAAAAAAGGCAAGGAAAAAAGGTAAGGACCAAATGTCTGAAGACTAATAAGTCATTTAAAAAGGAAAAGACTAGTGAAAAATTTGATTGCCATTGTTTACTTTTTAAGTCCTTTTATAGGATTTGCTCAAGCCACACCATTTCAAATGGTAGAAAGGATGGGGCGAGGAATTAACCTTGGGAATACCCTAAGTGCTCCATATGAGGGGAACTGGGCAGACCCTGTTGAAGAAAGTTATTTTGAAAACGTGGCAATCGCTGGATTTGAAACGGTAAGAATTCCCATTAGGTTTGATACCCAAACCACGCCATTTGATGAGGTGACCTATGAAGACGGTGGAGGGAATTATATTGGGAGTCCGGACGATTATTTGGTTAACGAATCTTATTTAGATCGAATAGAGGAAGTAACTGATTGGGCTCTCAACCATGGATTGGTGGCCATTATTGATGTTCACGGCGACCATTGGTTTTGGGAAAGCTATGATGAAGAAAGTGATTATTACCGTATAGGAAATGACCGATTGGCAGCAGAGGATCGCTTTAGAGCCATCTGGAGAGATATTTCTGAAAGGTTTCAGAACAAATCAGAAGATCTGCTATTTGAGATTATGAATGAAGCTTATTTCAGTATGAATGCTGATGAAGTTAATTTTATAAATCAGGAAATTTTAGATATCATTCGATTAACCAATCCTACTCGAAATGTCATTGTAAATGGGGGCGGTGTCAACTCATGGGAAGCGCCTTTGCAGTTGCCTACTGATTTTTTGGCTAGTGATGACTATTTGATACCAACCTTCCATTATTATAAACCGTTTGCATTTACGAGTTCTTCCAAAGAGAATTGGAATGATTTTGATTGGGGAACAGAAGCCGATATGGCTAATATAGATAACCACTTTGATCAGGTAATGAATTGGGCTGCTACCAATAATGTGCCTGTGTTTCTTGGCGAGTTTGGAGCCGATAATGTCGAAGGCTACAATTATTACAATGGTACTTACAGTCCTTATGGCGGACCCGATAACGCCTCTAGAGTTTTATATCATGAATATGTAGCAGAGGCAGCTATTAGCAGAGGGTTCAGTTTTACTGCCTGGGATGCAGGTGAAAAGGCCAATAAATCCATTTATTTAGTGAGTTCACAAACCTGGGTAGAAGATGTAAAAGAGGCTTTGCTAGGAGAAAATTCTGAAGCTTGCGAAACTTCAGGGATTATTACCAATGCTGATGTTGAATGTGGATATGATACGGGGTGGGATCTTTTTGTTCAAGGAGTGTCTGAAGCCACTAATGAAAATGCCACTTCAGCTAATTCCTATTACGGATTGACCATGCAAGTAGATGTGGCTTCTGCCTCAGGCGCTTGGAATTCTGTTATGTTAAGGAATTTGGAAGTTGATGCCTCCACTTATGGGGATACCACATTACGATTTTCATGTTTTGCTAAAGGATCTGTTGAGGATCAAGCTTTCAGAATACGATTGAAGGTTGTTGAAGGAACAGGTACTAGTTATCTGTTTGGTTCGATAAATACCTTGTCCTCAACTTTTGAATATTTTGAAAGTGATTTTGAAATTCCTTCAGCTGTTACGGCCTTACAATTGCAAGTTTTGTGTGGAAGGGACCAAGGGACCTATTACTTTGATGATTTTTCAATGACAGATTTGTCTTCTCTATCGGTGGCAGAATTGCAAATGACAGATGAATATAAAATTTATCCGAACCCCACCTCCTCAAACTATGTGCATATTTCTGGAAAGCATCTAGAGCATGTTGAAAACATGGATTTGGTTTCGGTAACTGGGCAAGTATTTCCTTTGTCCTTCAACGGGAATTTGGTAACACTACCAAATGTAAACCGAGGGCTTTACTTTATAAGAATGCGTACAAAGCAGGGGGATACGCAAATTAAAAAACTAATTATTAACCAATAATCTAATACTAATATTATGAAAAAAATTACTTTATTATTTACAATGTTGTTTGTTGCTATGGTTTCACAGGCTCAATCAATAGTTTACGATTTCAACACCGATGGTGATAATGAAGGTTGGGCAAATTCTGGAGCTCCAGGTTGGGATGTTTCAGGAGGTATCTATACACTTCAAGGCGATGGCGGAGGTGATTTCCCTGGAGGATATGCAGGTATGAATCAAAATTCTGATTTTAGCCCAGAATTATCTTCTTCTGAATACATGACGGTTAGGATTATTGCTGAGAATTTAATCATGGTTGATGGAGCTCAACATACAACGTTCCAATTAGGTAATCTTCCAACAGGAAGTACTAGTTGGGGTTCAGCTGGGAAACAGGATTTTGAAATTCCTTACGGATCTGGATTTAATGAGTATGTCATAACTATTCCATCAAGTCCAAATGCCAGTGGTGATATTTCTCGTCTGGGTCTAAGAATTAAATCAGGTCCAACTATTTCTGGAAGCCTAAAAATTGATGAGATTGAAATAGTGGCGGAGAATACGGAGCCTGGAACAGAAGTAGCTTTTGAATTTAACTCAGATGGTGATTCTGAAGGATGGGAAGAAAACAGCTCAACTATTTCTGTGGCAGGTGGAAATATGACCATAACTCCAAATGTTGGGGAAAACGGAAAGGTTATTTATCCTGGAACCATAGATGCAGATTCTTATCATTGGATGCACATGGTATATAAAAATGAATCTTCTCTTAATAACCAGTTTAGAGTGCAATGGCAGAGCCCCGTTGATGATTATAGTTCATATAAAGGAAAATCCTACGACATGGCTACATCTATGGGTAATTTTGCAACATTCTCCGTTGATCTTTCCCAAGAGCTGAATGGAGGTGTTGCTTATTGGTTAGGGATGACACAAAATATTCAAGTTATTATTAGAGATACAAATAATGGTAATGCTTCATCTCCTGGAGATTTTGTAATCGACAGGATCGTATTTAGCTCTGGTGGTACTTTAAATGTTGAAGAAAATTCAGTGTTACAGGCACAAATATTTCCTAACCCAGTAAGTCATGGGGTTATCAATATCTCTGGTGTAGTTGTGGATAAAGTGACTTTATTTGATGTTACAGGAAAAAAAGTATTACAGTCAAACCAGTTGATTGATGGACGGTTAGATGTTTCATCTGTGAAAACAGGAATCTACTTATTGGCTATAGAGGATATCTACGGGCAAAGATTAGTGAAAAGAATCGTTGTAAAATAACTGTCATATAAAGAAAGCTCCATGGAGTCTTTTCGAATTTGTTTTAGTCAATTTATTAATAGCAATTGCTTGATAACTTAGGGTAGCAAATTCTATTTAGATTAGAATCTTTATAGATAAGTTATAAGCAAATAAAGAGCTCCAAGAAATTGGGGCTTTTTTTATTTCTATAAGTTTCAAGAAAGTAGTCTTTTTTCCTCCTTTGTAAGTCCTCGTTTGCTCCCCTTCCCCATTCCTAAAGATTATATTTAAATTAAAACCGTATTTAAAAATAGATGCTTTCTTCTATTTTTTTTAGGTTGCGATTCACACGGGAATCTTTATTATTGTATTATGAATTTACTCAGAAACATTTTTTTATTGTTTAGCATTTTTCTGTTCTGTTCCTGTCCTAACGATGATTCTAACTTAAAGGAAGATTTTCCTTTGATTAAAAGCAATTACAAAGCATTGTTTTGTATTATCTTATTATTGTTTTCACTTAGTTGCAAGAATGATAGAAAATTTGATAATGGAGTGCGGGATGCTATCAGTGAGAAGGACTCAATTTACAAAGAACTTTTTCTAAAGGTTTATCTGAAGGATACATTAGTTCTTAATAGAGAATATGAAGGAATAATAGAATTATTCCACCCCTTACATGATAGTATAAAACTCATTAATAGTGAAGAGAAATTTACTATTACTTATTTAAAAATTTTTAATCCGAATCAAGATTATCATAAAATAGAAAGGTTTGAGTGTGATTCATTATTTGATGGGACCAATAGGTTAAATGACACCTTAAAAATTCCTTTTTCAGTAACCCCAAGAAAACAAGGAGAACAATATGTGGGTATGATTTTGGATGAGGAGATTTATTTAGATGCTTACCAATATAATGATTCTACAGCTTCAAGAGTATTGCTCAATGAGTACAGGATAAGGGAAAATATATTTGTGACACAAGGGGATGAGGATAATATCTCAAATTAGGTTATAAGGAAATATTAATTTTTATGAGAAACATTTTTTATTCTATATGGTTTAAAACACTATAAGTTTTCCCTTCTAAAAAATAATTGTCGATGATTAATTTCACCATAATTTTTTCTGATTTTTTGTTGCCGTAGTATTTACGATAATAATTATAATTAAACGTATTATCATCAATCGGAATAGATTCCAATGCATCTGAATTTAGATTTTTATAATAATAGGCCGAATGCACGTGTCCCTTAATCAAACCAGTAGCTGAATAAAAATCGTCTGTTAAATAACCGCATTTTCCAATACTTCTTGACACAACGATTATTGTGTCCCTTTCTTTGATTTTTATGTCATCTTGACCAAATCCAATTGATGTAATAAGGAAAAAAGCAAATAAAAATAAGGACTTAATTTCTATCATATTTTTTAATCTAAAAACAAATTTCTTCTCTAAACACAGGTTTACCGAAATTAACTTTAATTAGGTAATAGTCCTATCTGTTTTAAAATAATAAATTCTCCAGCAATAATGACGAAACAAAGGAATAGGAAGAGCTTTAATTTTGTTTCTGATGCTTTATCCCGCCAAAACTCTCCATCAAAAAATGAGAGTAGGTCAGGTTTAAATGAATACCAAACAGACTCGTTAAAGGAGTCCTTCTCTTTAAAGAACAACCTAAATAGTTTGGCAAAAAGAAATATATCCAAAATAATAAATCCAGCTATGGTAAGGATGAGTAGTATAATCATTTGGTTTTAGTAAGGGAATTTTAAAATAAAATTGATTGCTTAAAACATAGGTCTAGTTACAATCATTAATGTTACAGATTACATTTGCATTTATACTCATTATAAAATAAAATGTAAGATGGGTATAGTTTTTATAAGCTGAAAATTTGTGTACTATCAAGACCGCAAAAATGGACGAAGCTCCAAGAAATTGGAACTTTTTATCTTTTTTAGAGGAATTTTCCCTAGAATCTCACATCTGCAATGGACTTGTTTTTGTCAAATTCAGCTTTGGCAAAGGGACAAAGTGGTAAGATTTTTACGTTCTGTTTTCGAGCCATTTCGACTGCCTCCAAAACCATTTTTTTTCCAAAACCTTTTCCAGAAAATCCCGGTTCGATACCTGTATGGTCAATAATGAATTTGTTAGAACCTGCCCACGTATAGGTCATTTCTCCAGCAAAAACACCATCTTCATAAATCACAAACCTTCCTTTGCTACCTGTTTCCTCTCTTTCAATGGTTACCATATAATTTTTATTTTTTAATACTTAAAGCCCCAGAAGGACATTTAGCCACTTGATTTATGAGCTCCTCACTTGATGCATTTTCAGGCTTGACCCATGGTTTTTCTTTTGGGTTGTATACTTTGGGTAGTGTTTTTACACAAATTCCTGAATGGATGCATTTTTCTGGTTTCCAAAGTATGGTAACCTCTCCGTTGGTGTATTCTTTTGTTGTCATAACTAGTTATTTTAATTGTTTTTCAATCCTACTGTCGGGTATTAGCCAAATGAGGGCGACCAGGGCATAACATAGGATTCCTAAAATAGGAAATTTTATGGAACCGATTACGCCCACAATATACAAGGCAATAGATAGGATTTTCTTTTTGTGATTTTTTATGGCCAAACCAATTTTAGAAGCTTTTCCCTCATGTTTTATGGCTGTTCTTTCAAGCACCAAGAAAGCGATGGCGCTCAACAGAAGATTGATTCCGTAAAGTGCCACTGGATTTTTAGCCCAGTTGTTTTCACCCATCCAAGCGGTCGTAAAGGGAACCATGGATAGAGTAAAGAGAAGGGCTAAATTAGCCCAAAGAACCTGACCATTTACTTTTTCTATAGCTTGGAAAAGATGGTGGTGGTTGTTCCAGTAAATACCTAAATAAACAAAACTAAGGATGTAAGATAAAAATTTGGGAATGAGTGGTTTTAATGTTTCAAAGTCAGATCCAATTGGAACTTTTAATTCTAAAACCATGATAGTTATTACTATGGCAAGAACGCCATCACTAAAGGCTTCTAAACGGCTTGTTTTCATCTTGTGGTTTTTAAGAGTAGGCGATGTAAATTAATTCTGTTAAGATGGCCATATTTTTTGCAAAGTGCATTCCTTCCAACAACCGTTTTTCGGTATTGGACTCCTTCCAAAATTGATGAATGGTGAAAGAGGCTACAACCAGGAAAAGAGAAAGCCCAATGATGCCAATCAATAAAAAATATCCCGAGGCAATAGATAGTCCACCAAAAATAAGAGCGATACCACTTATCCTAACCATTAATCTAGGTGAAATCAACCCTTTTTTATCTGCATATTCTTTATAAGTATGGGTGTTAATCAAGTGGTTTATTCCATTAAGAATAAAAAAGAGTCCCAGTAGTATTAAAAGGATGGTTTTAATCAACTTACAATTGTTTTAATAGGTGTTAGAATCCAAATATTAAGAGTAAGTTACTTTCTTTTTTCTTATGGCATCTTTTTTAAATGGAATATTTTGAGAATCTATTTTTTTAGGTCCAAGCTTTATTATATTGTTTTAATGCTTTTTTGAGTTCCTGAAGAGAATCGGGATCCGCGATTTGAGTGTCGATAACAAATTCTGTCTGGTTGGTAATCAGCTTTAAATCCCCTGCAAATTCCCGTATTTCAGTAATGTCGTTTAAGTTTATCTTTTTTGCAAAAAGTGTGTGCTTTATTAATACCTCGTTTTTTATAGTTAGGTATTGTTTCGTGTTTTCAAAAAGAGAAATCACCCAAAAGAAAATACCGGCTGACACCTGTCCGATACCTAGAGTGTCTAATGGAGGTTTGCTCCACGTTTCATAAAATATAGAAAGTAAATGAAAAAGGATGCCGATGATAATCATGAAAAGCCCCAGGAGGAAATAACTTTTCAATCTTTTTTTGCTATATCTGATTTTGGTCATTGCGAATTTTTTAAAAAGGGTTAATTACTGGTTTCTTGTTTTTTCCCTACCCATGCTCCCACGAGTAATCCGATACCTCCGCCTATCAACATGCTGGCAACCATATCAATAATTTTTGCTTGAAAAGCAAACTGCGTGATGATTCCAATGAGAAGAATAATAAACCCTAATATTTTAACCTTTTTTTTCTTTGCATTGTTTTGTGTAAGGTTCATACCAAGTTATAATTTAAAGATACAAAGGGACCTTTAAACCTACATAAATATCCGTAGATTTTGAGTTATTGCTAATCAAATTGCTCAATGCTGATCCAGATCCTACCATAAGAGGACCGGCCCTAAAACCAAAGCCCCAAGCAAAATTCCCATATTCTCTTAAGCTAAATGGGCTATAGACGCTAAACCATTTGGTAGTAAATCTTGGTGTAAGGGTGAAGTTGTTTATTATGTGACTTACCTTATGTTTTTTACTTGAAATCAGAGAAAAATCTCCGTTGATACTCGCGTAAAAATTATTCTTGATATGGTAATCTGCCATGAGGTGAAATGCCGTAGGTAGTTTGATTTTAATATTTCTAGATGTGGTCTCTCCGCTATAATAATCTTCCAAAACTTGTTGAAAGTCATCTTCATCAAAAATGTCAGCATCCACAATGTTGTTCATGTCATATTGCGTGACTTCGCCATTTTTGTAATTAATTGATCCGATATCCGTTATCGAAACCCCCAATTTTAATTTGTATGGGATGTAAGACTCAGAATTTATACCATCTGCATTTTGTTCATTCCATTGGTAGCTTATACCTAAATCGGCACCAAAACCTGAGGTTAGGTGGTTGAACTTGATGTCTTCGGGTGAAAAATCTGGGTGACTCAATCCGTAACTTAAAGACCCATTGGTAGATAGGGTGTTAGAGGTAGCGTCATATTGTCCAGATAACATAGGCGTATTGAAAAAGGCTGAACCTGCACCCATTAAATATTTAAGTGTGATACCTCCCGCAAAGATATTTTTGTCCGTTTGTATAAGGGTTCTAGCATATGTGAACCCTATTTCACCCCAGGCGTTAACCTTCCCAACAAAGTCCTCCAAGTTGAAATTGAAATCTTGGGAATTATCAAAGCCGTCTTCCAGATTTTCATACAATTGACCGTTGATGTTATTTAGGTTTAAAAATCCTCTTGCTCTTGTTGAAAAACCAAAACTGCTTTTACCGTTTAAATTAAACATTAATGAAGGTCCTAATACATCAGCATTGAAAAAGAAGTTGTTGTCGTCTTTAGGAAATTTGTCAACGTCTTCATCAAAATCAAAGCCGCCATTTGATTTTAAGATATCGCCCACATTGATTGCAAAATAATCACTGCCACCAAGAGCGCTTGCTGAAGCCAAATTGATATCCACCCTATAAGGCGTGTTGACAATATAGGCAGGGTTTAAAATCACCCCATGTATACCTGAATAATGATCTGTTGTGGCTCCTATGTATGATTGAGCACTCATCCCAGTAGTACATAATAAAACGAGGCAAATGAAGTAATAACTTATCGGATGTGGTTTCATGTAATGAGAGTTAAAATTGGCTGTTTTTTTAATTCCATTGAAATGAAAAAGTATTTGGTTTCCAATTCAAAAACACCGCTTCATAATTTCTAGTCTTTAAAGGGCTTGATATTAAAAAGTTTTGGTTGCTGTCTTTGAAATTATATTAAAACTTTTTAAAAGGCAAATTTTTCGAAAAGCTCTGTCTTTAAGTTTGCTAAAAAAAAGGACTGTGATTTTTGCCAAACAAAACGAATAACATCACAAAATCGATTGATTTTACACCCCAGAAAACGTTTTAAATCCGCCGTCTACATATAGTACAGTTCCTGTGATAAAGCTCGAGGCGTCAGATACTAAATAGAGAAGCGAGGAAATAAGTTCTTCTGGTTTTCCAAAGCGTCCCATAGGTGTGTTTTGAATAATGGTTGCCCCTCTTTCAGTAAGACTTCCATCAGCATTTAGAAGCAGGTTTCTGTTTTGTTCGCCAATAAAAAAACCAGGCGCAATGGCATTGACTCTTATCGGATTTTCATGTTTCTTGGCAAATTCTACGGCTAACCATTTTGTAGTGTTTTCAATGGCAGCCTTAGAAGCTGAATAACCCAGGACTCTAGTTAAAGTCTCTTGGGCAGCGATAGAGGAAATATTAATAATATTCGCATGAGCATTTTTAGACATTTCCTTACCAAATACCAAAGTTGGTAATAAGGAACCTTTCAAATTAAGGTCTACAACCTTGTCAAAATCGGCCATGTCCATATCAAAGACACTTTCTTCAGGTTGGATGACAGCTCCTTTGATATTGCCTCCTGCCGCATTAACCAAAATATCAATTTTATGGAAGCGCTCAAGAATCTCTTCTTTGACTGTTTCTAAACTCTCCTTGTCTAAAACATCTGCAACCATCCCAACTGCCTGCCCGCCTAGATTGCCTATTTTTTTGGCTTGCTCGTCCAGACTCTGTTGGGTTCTTCCTAATAATATCACTGTAATACCTTCTAGGGCTAAGCCTAGAGCCATAGCGCCTCCAAGGGCTCCGCCACCACCAGTAATGACAGCAACTTTTCCTGTATAATTGTGTGCAATTTTCATGAGATTGATGTAATTTATTGATTTAAAATGGGTTGCTACTCGAAATCACCGTTGCTAATTCCTTAAAAAAGCACCTATTAAATTGTAAAAATAAAAATTTATGATATTTAAAATAAAATATTTTATATTTGTGTAATCGATTACAATGCGAAAATAGAAAATTATGATGAATTATAGCTTTAGATATGCTGCCAACCCTACAGATGCCAATAAATATAGTACTGAGGAGTTGCGTGAGCATTTCTTAATTGAGAATTTATTTGTTGAAAATCAGATCAATGTGACCTATTCCATGTACGATAGATTGATTGTAGGTGGTGTGATGCCAGTAGGGCAATCCTTAAAATTGGAAACCATTCCTTATTTGAAGTCTGAAAACTTTTTGGATAGAAGAGAATTGGGGATCATCAATATCGGCGGAACAGGTTCTGTTACGGTTGATGGAACGATCTATGAGTTGAAAACAAAAGAGGCGCTTTACGTAGCCAAAGGTCATAAAGACGTGTTGTTTGCAAGTCATGATGGGGAGCAAGCTTTATTCTATATCAATTCAGCTCCGGCGCATCAAAGTTTTACAACTAAAAAAATAGGTCGTGAAGATGCTGAGATTATCGAGTTAGGAGATGAAAAACAAGCCAACAAGCGTATCTTAAATAAGCTTATCGTTAATAGTATAGTGGAAACTTGCCAGTTGCAAATGGGAATGACTGAGTTGCTTCCAGGTAACGTGTGGAATACGATGCCAGCACATACTCATGAGAGAAGGATGGAGGCATATTTCTATTTTGATTTGGATCCAGATCAAACCATTTGTCACTTTATGGGGCAGCCACAAAATACAAGGCACATTTTCATGAACAATCACCAAGCAGTGCTTTCGCCAGAGTGGTCTATCCATTCTGGAGCAGGAACATCTAACTATACATTTATTTGGGGTATGGCCGGAGAGAATTTGGATTATGGAGATATGGATGTGTGTCCTCCAAACGAATTAAAATAAAAGCATGGAACTTTTTAGTTTAAAAAATAAAAGAGCTTTAGTCACTGGTGGTACCCACGGATTGGGAATGGCCATGGCTGAAGGCTTAGGAAAGGCTGGTGCCGAACTTATTATAACCAGCACCACCCCCGAAAAATTGGAAAAGGCCTTGGCCTATTACAAGGAATTGGGGTTTCAGGCCTCTGGATATTTGTTTGATGTGACTGATGAAAAGGAATCGGCTAAACAGGTGGCTTTGATGGAAGAGGAAGGGCCAATTGATATTCTAGTGAATAATGCGGGTATCATCAAACGTGTTCCTGCTGAAGATATGTCGGTTGAGGAGTTTCGAAGAGTTGTTGATGTTGATTTGGTAGGGGCTTTTATCATGTCTCAACTGGTTGGAAGAAGTATGATCAAAAGAGGAGAAGGTAAAATCATCAATATTTGCTCTATGATGAGTGAACTTGGTAGAAATACCGTGAGTGCCTATGCTTCTGCTAAAGGAGGTTTAAAAATGTTGACTCGAAATTTAGCAACCGAATGGGCTAAACATGGAATTCAAGTTAATGGAATAGGTCCTGGATATTTTGCCACTTCCCAAACAGAGCCAATAAGAGTTGATGGCCATCCATTTAACGAATTCATTATTAATAGAACACCAGCTGCCCGATGGGGAGATCCATCAGATTTACAAGGTGCTGCCGTGTTTTTGGCTTCCAAGGCAAGTGATTTTGTCAACGGACAAATCATCTATGTCGATGGAGGTATTTTGGCAACCATAGGGAAGCCAGCCAACGAAAACTAAATGTCATAACTGTATGAGCAAACATTTTATTCATGATAATTTTTTGTTAGAGAACTCTTATGCGGAAGAGTTGTATCATAACTATGCTAAGGAGCTTCCTATTATAGATTATCACAACCACTTACCACCTCAGGAAATGGTTGATAATAAAATATATGGAAATTTATCTCAAGTTTGGATCAATGGTGACCATTACAAATGGAGAGCCATGAGAACCTTAGGAATTGATGAACACTTCATTACAGGGGAGGCATCAGACAAGGATAAATTTTTGAAATGGGCCGAAACGGTGCCATATACCTTAAGAAATCCATTATACCATTGGACACATTTAGAATTGGCAAGGTATTTTGGGGAGTACGATTTGTTGAGCCCAAAAACGGCTAATCGTATCTATGAAGAAACCTCAGAGAAATTAAGTTCAGAGGCTTACAGTTGTCAGAACCTATTGCTAAAGATGAATGCCGAGTTGGTTTGCACTACTGAAGACCCTATTGATAATCTTCAGTATCATAAACAATTGAGCGGTGGTGATTTCAAAGTAAAAGTATCAACTGCCTTTAGGCCAGATAAATCTATATTAATTGAGGCTGAGGGCTATACAGACTACCTGCAAAAGTTAGGAGAAGTTACCCAGATTGAGATTCAATCCTATCAGGATTTGTGTGATGCTTTGTTACAAAGAGTTGCATATTTTAATGAAAATGGATGCAAGTTATGTGATCACGGACTCAATTATATTGATTATTTACCAGCATCCGATCAGGAAATTAATCAAATTTTCACGAGAAAATTACAAGGAGAGACCTTGTCAGTAGAAGATATTCAAAAATTCCATACAGCTATTTTAATGTTTTTATCAGAAACATACCATAGCAATGGTTGGGTGCAACAATTCCACTTGGGAGCTTTGAGAAACAATAATGCAAGAATGCATAGGCAATTAGGACCTGATACGGGATGGGATTCCATAGGAGACTATCCGCAGGCAGTGAATCTATCTGCTTTCTTAAACGCTCTTGATAGTAAAGATAAACTAACCAAGACCATACTTTATAATTTGAATCCTTCAGATAATGAAGTGATGGCGACCATGATTGGTAATTTCAATGATGGTAGCGTTAAAGGAAAGGTACAGTTTGGTTCGGGCTGGTGGTTTTTAGACCAAAAGGATGGAATGACCAAACAGTTAAACGCCTTATCCAACATGGGTCTTTTAAGTTGCTTTGTTGGAATGTTGACAGACTCCAGAAGTTTTCTTTCATTTCCAAGACACGAATATTTCAGAAGGTTGTTATGTCAGATTTTGGGAGATGAGATAAAACGAGGTGAACTTCCTAATGATATGGAATGGATTGGAAAGATTGTTCAGGATATCAGCTATTACAACGCCAAAGATTATTTCAAATTTTAAAAAAGAATCTAGCAATGAATCCGTTGTTTTTTGAACAATCGTCCGCGTCCTGGGAGCAGGTAGAACCTAAAATTAAAAGGCAGATTGTAAGTTATGATAATCACCTTATGATGGTTCACGTGCTTTTTGAAAAGGGTGGCGTTGGTGCCTTACACCATCATCCACATTCTCAAGTAACCCACATCGCTTCTGGTAAGTTTGAAGTGACCATTGGTGATGAAACTAAAGAATTAAGCAAAGGGGATTGCTTTTTTATCCCTTCAAATACTATTCATGGGGTAAGCTGTCTAGAAAGCGGTTTGCTGGTAGATGTGTTTAGTCCCATGAGAGAAGATTTTATAACTAAAGAATAATTATAACCACTAGAATACATGAGCAAAGTAGTAACATTTGGAGAGATCATGCTAAGATTGGCTCCACAAGGATTTTTAAGATTTTCACAAGCTAATAATTTTGATGTCGTTTATGGAGGAGGAGAATCAAATGTAGCTGTTTCTTTAGCAAACTATGGTGTACCTGTAGATTTTGTGACCAGATTACCAAAAAATGACATTGGTGAATGTGCCATGATGGAAATGAGAAAGAGAGGCGTAGGCGTAGATAAGATCGTATGGGGTGGAGACCGTTTAGGAATCTACTTCTTAGAGACTGGGGCTGTATCACGTGGTTCTAAGGTGGTATACGACCGAGCGCATTCTGCGATGAGTGAGATTCAACCAGGCATGATTGATTGGGATGAGGTATTTGAGGGAGCCAATTGGTTTCACTGGACAGGAATTACTCCTGCTATTTCACAAAGTTCAGCAGACGTTTGTCTAGAGGCTGTTAAGGCTGCTAGTAAAAAGGGTATTACCATTTCAACCGACTTGAATTATCGTGCTAAATTATGGAAATATGGTGGCGATAGAGAAGCTATCATGACCGAATTGACGTCATACTGTGATATCATTCTTGGAAATGAAGAAGATGCTGAAATGCACTTTGGAATTAAGCCAGAAGGTATTTCTGTGCAAACAGAAGGGCACAATGTCAAAGCTGAGGCCTTTTTGTCTGTTTGTCAACAGATGATGGAGAAGTTCCCAAGAGCTAAAAAAGTGATTACAACTTTAAGAGGATCAATCTCGGCTTCACATAACACATGGGCTGGAGTTCTTTACAACGGAGAGAAAATGTTTGAAACCAGACAATATCAAATTACAGATATTGTTGACCGTGTAGGAGGTGGTGATTCCTTTATGGGAGGTCTTATCTATGGTTTATTGACCTATCCTGATGATGATCAAAATGCCTTGGATTTTGCTGTTGCAGCTTCTTGTTTAAAACATACCATCAAGGGAGATGCCAACTTGGTAACTATTGATGAGGTGAAAAAACTTATGGGAGGAGACGCTTCTGGAAGAGTGGCTCGCTAATTAACAATATTTAAATGGGTTCATGTGGATGCTGTAATGAAAAGAACGGGTCATTCAGCATTCACAGGACTATAACATAACAGATTATGGCACAATATACACGACTTGAGGTGGCTCAAGTAATGAAAGAGAATGGAATGATTCCATTGTTTTTTCATAGAGATATAGAATTAAGTAAGAAGGTTTTAAAAGCCTGTTTTGATGGAGGTGCTCGTTTGCTAGAGTTTACCGCGAGAGGTGACTTTGCTCATGAGGTTTTTGGTGAATTGGTAAAGTATGCTTCGGCAGAATTGCCAGGTATGATTTTAGGAGTAGGATCAGTTACCGATGCAGCAGCAGCATCCCTATATATGCAATTGGGAGCCAATTTTATTGTAACTCCTGTTTTGAGAGAGGATATCGCTGTGGTATGTAACCGTAGAAAAGTATTGTGGTCTCCAGGATGTGGTTCCTTGACTGAAATTGCTAGAGCAGAGGAATTAGGCTGCGAAATTGTCAAGTTATTCCCGGGTGATATTTACGGACCGCAGTTTGTAAAAGGTGTTAAAGGGCCACAACCTTGGACATCGATTATGCCTACAGGAGGTGTTTCTCCAGAAGAAGACAACCTAAGAGCTTGGTTTGACGCAGGTGTTACCTGCGTAGGAATGGGTTCTAAGCTTATTTCAAAAGATATTTTAGCAAATAAAGATTTTAAAGGGTTGGAAGCAAAGGTGAAAGACGCTTTAGACATCATTAAGAAAGTTAGAAAATAAGATGCAAAACAAACTTCTTGCAGCATTATCGTTACTTGGTTTTTTAATTTTCATGGGCTGTGATAATACACAGGAACACCGTGTTATTAAACTAGGTCATGGACTGGATGTGAATCATTCGGTACATAAAGCCATGGTGAAAATGGGTGAGGATCTCGCCGAAATTTCAGGTGGTAAAATGGAATTGGAAATTTATCCAAGTCAACAATTAGGAACCGAAAGGGAATGTGTTGAATTGCTGCAAATAGGAAGTTTAGACATGACCAAAGTTTCTGTTGGAGTCATGGAAAATTTTGCGCCGAAAATGAAAGTGTTTGGTCTTCCCTATTTGTTTAGGGATAAAGAACATGCTTTTCAAATTTTAGATGGTCCTATCGGGAAACAACTTTTGGATGAAGGTGAGGATTATTGGATTAAGGGTATGGGATATTATGATGCTGGTAGCCGAAGTTTTTATACCAAGGAAAAACCCATTGAAGAACCATCTGATTTAAAAGGAATGAAAATCCGGGTTATGGAAAGTGCCTCGGCCATTGAAATGGTTAAAAGTTTAGGAGGCTCTCCAACACCCATTTCATGGGGTGAATTATACACCTCTCTACAACAAGGCGTTGTGGATGGGGCAGAGAACAATCCTCCTAGTTTTTATTTGTCTAGACACTATGAGGTTTGTAAATACTACAGTTTAGATGAACATACCTTACTTCCTGATGTCTTAATCATTGGGAAGCATACATGGGATCATTTATCAGACCAGGAACGTGTTTGGTTGCAAGAGGCCGTAGACAAATCTGTGACTTATCAAAGAGTGCTTTGGGAAGATTCGGAAAAAGAAGCTCTAGAGGCCGTTAAGGCAGCTGGCGTTTCGGTCATTTTGCCAAACAAGGAGCCTTTTTCAGAAAAAACGAAATCGGTTTACAAGCAATATGAGCAGGATCCCGAAATCAAAGAATTGATAGATCAAATAAAAAGTAACAGATAATATGAATCTTAGAAGCAGAATTGATTTGATTTTGGGTAGACTACTTATCACCATTATGGCGGTGATGGTCGTGAATGTTTTATGGCAGGTCTTTACCAGGTTTGTGGTTGGGACCCCAAGTTCATTTACAGATGAATTGGCAAGATATCTTATGATTTGGTTGGGAATTTTGGGAGCAGCTTATGTTTCAGGTAGAAACATGCATGTGGCAATTGATGTTTTGCCTCAAAAAGCAACTACCGAAACCCAGAAAAAAATAAAACGCATAGTCTATATCTTGATTATTGCATTTGCCTTTTTTTGTTTGGTGATAGGAGGGATTAGGCTTGTTTACATTACCTCTGTATTGGGACAGCATTCGCCAGCCTTACAAATTCCATTAGCATGGGTTTATTCTTGTATCCCTTTGAGTGGCCTATTGATTATTTTTTATAAGATTTCTGATATTAAAACCCTTAACTAACCATGGATTATTTCCCAGTAATTGTACTAGTTTTTAGTTTTATTGCCTTATTGTCAATAGGAACACCAGTCGCTTGGAGTATCTCTATTTCATCTGTTTTAACCATGTTGGTGAGTATTCCTAGCTTACCAGCACTTACCACGGTTTCTCAAAGGATGGGTACTGGTTTGGATAGTTTTGCCCTTTTGGCAATTCCGTTTTTTATACTCTCGGGCCAATTAATGAATAAAGGGGGCATAGCCCATAGGCTTATTGCATTTGCGAAAACCTTGGTTGGATCACTTCCAGGTGGGTTAGCCTTAATCAATGTTATAGGCGCCATGTTAATGGGTGCTATTGCGGGTTCGGCTATGGCTTCGGCTTCAGCTATGGGAAGTATTTTGGGTCCTGAAATGGAGAAAGAAGGTTACTCAAAAGAGTTTGGTGCTGCCGTAAATATTACTTCGGCCACCACAGGATTGGTAATTCCTCCTAGTAATGTATTAATCGTTTATTCATTAGCTAGTGGGGGTGTATCTATTGCAGCTCTGTTTTTGGCAGGATATATTCCCGGTATATTGACAGGATTGTTTTTAATGTTGGTGGCATCGTTTTGGGCCAAAAAGAAAAAATATAAGCAAGGAGAGCGTAGCTCTTTAAAGGAGGTAACAAAGACCTTTATTGCGGCTTTGCCAAGTTTGATGTTGTTGGTAGTAGTTATTGGAGGTATCGTTAGCGGGATTTTTACAGCTACAGAGGCCTCTGCCATTGCCGTGTTGTATACCTTGCTTCTCGGATTTTACTACAAAGAAATCACCTTTAAATCGCTTCCAGAGATCTTGTTGGATTCTTCGTCTACTACGGCTGTAGTTATGTTATTGATTGGAGCATCTATGAGTATGTCATGGGTAATGTCTTATGAGAACATACCCCAAGATATCAGTTCTGCTTTATTATCTATAAGTGACAATAAGATTGTCATTTTATTGATTATTAATTTGCTGCTTTTGTTTGTAGGGATTTTTATGGATATGACTCCAGCGGTTTTAATATTCACGCCCATCTTTTTACCAGTGGTAACCAAATTGGGTATGGACCCCATTCATTTTGGAATTATCATGGTGCTTAACCTTTGTATTGGGCTTTGTACACCACCTGTAGGATCGGTGCTGTTCGTAGGTGTTGGTGTGGCACAAACTACCATACAAAAAGTTGTAAAACCTTTGGTTCCTTTATTCTTGGCAATGATTGTTGCCCTGTTTTTGGTAACCTATTTTCCTGAGTTGACCTTGTGGTTACCTCGATTGTTTAATTTGTAATTGTTTAGGAATGGCACAAAATATAGATAAGAAACAACCATTAAATAGAAATAATGTCTCTGTGGGAGACCCATTTCCTATTAAAGTCCTTCAATTTGGAGAAGGCAATTTTTTAAGGGCTTTTGTGGAATACGCATTTCAAAAGCTGAATCAAGCAGTAGATTTTAATGCAGGAATCGCTGTAGTTCAACCTATTGATCGTGGTATGGTATCTATGCTCAATGATCAAGATGGACTTTACACACTATTCTTAAAAGGATTACGAAAAGGGCAGGTCATTGATCAGAGTGAATTGATAACCAATATTGTCAAAGGTATCGATCCTTATACCCAATATGAGTCTTATTTGGCTCTAGCTAGAGAAAGCTCTTTACAATTTATTATTTCTAATACTACGGAAGCTGGAATCGCTTATCAAGTAGATGATCGTGCAGATATGACGCCGCCAACTTCCTTTCCGGCTAAACTAACAAGATTTCTTTGGGAGCGTTTTGAACATTTTTCTGGTGATCCAGAAAAAGGGCTTACCATCATACCTTGTGAATTAATTAATTACAACGCCGATACACTTCAGAAAATCATCTTGGATTATTGTAATGATTGGGAATTGGGAGATGGTTTTAAAACATGGATAAATACAGCATGTACTTTCCATAATACGTTGGTAGACCGCATTGTTCCAGGATATCCAAAGGACGATATTGATACTTATTTGGCTGAATTAGATTATCACGATAATTTGGTTGTAACAGCTGAAGCTTTTTTCCTTTGGGTCATAGAGGGAGGAGCCGATTTAAAGGCCAAACTTCCATTCGATAAAACCGAATTGGATGTGAAAATCGTGGAAGATATGCAGCCATATCGAACTAGAAAGGTTCGAATTTTAAATGGGGCCCATACTACCATGGTGCCATTTTCTTTACTTTATGGAAATACCACGGTGAAGGAAACTGTGGATAATGATTTTACAGGAGATTTCGTCAATAAAGCGATTTTTGATGAAATCATTGAAACTTTGGATATGGACAAGACCGAATTGCAAGAGTTTGCCCATGAAGTTTTGGACCGCTTCAGAAATCCATTTATTAAACACCAATTGGCAGACATTGCCTTGAATTCCATATCAAAATTTAAGGTTCGTGTACTCCCCAGTTTGCTGGAATATGCCCAAAGAAAAAGTGCCTTACCAGCTCATTTAACATTTGCATTTGCTTGTTTGATAAGATTCTATAGAGGCACATGGAATGGAGCTACTCTTCCGGTTAAAGATGGTGCAGATATCGTTGCATATTTTGAAAATGCTTGGAAGGAAAACGATTATGACAAACTTGTGGAAAATGTGTTAGGTCAAGTTGCTTTTTGGGACGAAGATTTAAATCAAGTGCCCAACTTGTCAAAGGCAGTGGCTACGGCACTGAAGGAAATTGAAGAACATGGTGTAGAGAAAGGATTCAAGAACTTTAAAGAATCCTTATAAAAAGATTCAGGATTATGCAGAAACAATTAATAAAAGTCCATCCATCTGATAATGTTGCTGTGGCACTTATCAACCTTTCTAAGGGTGAAAATGCATTTTTAGAAGAGCAAGAAATCTTGTTGGTTTCAGATGTTAAAGCAAAGCATAAAATTGCTTTAACCGATTTGGAGCCATCTGATAAAATAATCATGTATGGGGTCTTGGTTGGAAAAGCCAATACTAAAATTCAAAAGGGCGAGGTTCTTACCACGGGTAATGTAACCCATCAAAGTGAGAAGGTGTTTGGCAAAACGGATAGTATTGGGTGGAATCCACCAAATATAGATAAATGGAAAGACCGCACTTTTATGGGATATCATCGTGAAGATGGTCAAGTAGGTACAGCCAATGTTTGGTTGTTTTTCCCATTGGTTTTCTGTGAAAATCGAAATATTGAAATCCTAAAAGAAGTTTTTGAAAAGGAACTTTTAACCCAAAAAACAAATAGCCATAGAATGCTGTTGCGTTCTTTGGTGAATGATGGGGAAAGCTCGGTAGCGACAGAAACGCATGAGGTAACAACCAATGTATTTGACAATATCGAAGTGAAATTTATTACCCATGCTGGTGGTTGTGGAGGTATTAGACAAGATTCTGAAACCTTAGCCCGTTTATTAGCTGGATATGTAAAAAACCCCAATGTGGCCGGAGCTACGGTATTGAGTTTGGGGTGTCAAAATTTACAGATAGACATATTTAATCAAGCATTGGAAGCTATCAGCCCTGATAATAAGAAGCCCATTTTAATGTATGAACAACAAAAAATGGGAACGGTTGATGAAATGCTTTCCGCTATTATTAAAAAGTCATTTGAAGGCATTAAAGAAGCTAATAAAATAGAACGTAAGCCAGCACCGCTATCCAAGTTAAGATTAGGTTTGGAATGTGGCGGCTCGGATGGTTTTTCAGGTATTTCTGCAAACCCAACTTTAGGCTATACGTCTGATCTTTTGGTAGCCTTAGGGGGGACAGCGATACTGTCTGAATTTCCAGAGTTATGTGGCGTGGAGCAGGAGTTGGTTAATCGCTGTGTGACTAAAGAAAAGGCTGATAAGTTTTTGGGTCTGATGAAAGATTTTGAAGCGTCAGTGGTTAATGCCGGCTCTGGATTTGATATGAATCCGTCACCTGGTAACATAAAAGATGGTTTAATAACAGATGCCATGAAATCGGCTGGAGCTGCCAAAAAGGGCGGTATTTCGCCAATTGTAGATGTCTTGGATTATGGAGAATATGTGACTGAATCTGGATTGAATCTGTTATGTACACCTGGAAACGATGTGGAAAGTACGACGGCTATGGTAGGATCCGGAGCCAATGTGGTTCTTTTTACGACTGGATTGGGAACACCAACGGGTAATCCGATTGCTCCTATTATAAAAGTATCTTCCAACTCCGAATTAGCTGAGAAAATGAATGATATCATCGATATCGATACCGGAGGCATTATTAAAGGCGAAAAGACCATTGAAGAAATGGCTGAGCAAACTTTGGAGGAGATTATACAAATTGCCAGTGGCACAAAGCAAGCCAAGGCTAAACTTTTAAATCAAGATGACTTTATTCCTTGGAAACGAGGGGTTTCTTTGTAGTTTTTAACCTATTTATACATGCCATGAAAAGATTTTTTGCCCAAATTTTGATTTTTACTTTGGCTTTCTGTTATACGAGCTGTAGTGAGGATTCCCCTAGTGAGGAAAACGATGTCAAAGTGAGTTCCATAACCATTGCTGGAGAAACGATAACGGATGGAGGCAGCAGTCAGCTTTCGGTTCAGGTAGTACCAACCAATGCGACCAATAAATCTGTCAATTGGTGGGTTTCCAATACAGCCGTGGCGACTATTTCTAACTCTGGTTTACTAACAGCTGTGTCCAATGGATCTGTTGTGGTCCAAGCCATAGCTAAAGATGGGTCTGGTGCTTATGGAGAAAGATCCTTTTCAATATCGGGGGTGGGTTCTATTCCTGATAATATAGTGCAAACCAGCCAAGAAATTCTTCAAGCGATTGCTAATGCCTCTGCAGGAGATATTATTTACATCCAAGGAGGGGAATATGAATTCAGTTCCACCATTCAAATTTCTGGATCAGGAACAAATGGAAATCCCATCATTTTGCTGGCTAACCCTGAAGCTACAGAACGTCCCAAGTTTAATTTTTCTTCTATGACTGAAAACTCAAATAATAGAGGGGTTTATCTTTCTGGAGACTATTGGCACATTAAGGGTATTGATATTTTTGGAGCTGGTGATAACGGTATGTATATCACGGGGGATAACAATCTAATAGAGTTTTGCACCTTTAGTGAGAATGCCGACTCTGGGTTACAAATTTCTTCGGGAGGAAGTAACAATACTATATTGAATTGCGACTCCTATTATAATGCTGATTCGACCTTAGAGAATGCCGATGGATTTGCTTGTAAGCTTACTGCTGGTTCCAATAATAAGTTTATTGGTTGTAGGGCTTGGCAAAATTTAGATGATGGCTGGGATGGCTATTTAAGGGATAATGATGATATCACCACTTATTATGAAAACTGTTGGGCCTTTAATAATGGCTACTTAATGGACGGTACCCCAGGAGCCGGTGATGGTAACGGATTTAAAACTGGGGGTAGCGATGACAAGACCTTAAAGCATCATGGTGTCTATAAAAACTGTATTGCAGCAGGAAATATATACGACGGCTTTGATCATAATAGTAATAGAGGAAATGTCGAATTATACAATTGTTCGGCCTACAACAATGGAAGAAATATTAATTTCAGCAGTACCAATATTGCTAATTTCCTTTTGATTAAAAATACCCTTTCTTTTTCAGGCGTTAATTCTGATTCCTATTCAGCCACCCAAACAGACATTAGCCATAACGGTTGGCAATCAGGTTTGGTGACCGATGCTTCCGATTTTGTAAGTGTGGATATTAATCTTTTGGCCTCACCCAGAAATGCTGATGGAAGTTTGCCAGATATTGACTTTCTGAAACTTGTTTCTACGAGTGATTTAATTGATCAAGGAGCGGATGTAGGATTACCTTTTTCAGGGACAGCTCCCGATATTGGAGCCTTTGAATTTCAGGATTAATTAAGAATAATTTACTCTATACTTATTAGAGAATTGGCATAAACCTCAATGTTTGAATAGTTGGGGTTTATCGATTTTTGGTTGGAATCCTTTTGATTTGGATCCAAGCCATTTTGTAACTCCCAATCATCTGGTATGCCGTCTTCATCCAAATCTTTATCTGTTTTTTTCGAAATGAGTTTAGGCCAACCTCCAACATTCATTTGGGAATCAATAATCCCGTTTTGGTAAGACACTTCGCCATGAAGTACATTGCTCGCTATTCTTAAGTCTACGGCATCTTTATGTAGACTAGCTCCTGCAGTTGTCAATACGCAATCATAAGCAGTTAGTGCCGTTTGAGTAACCGTATTGTTAAATATAGCAATCGGTTCTATTAATTTAGCCTTATTCGGATTTTCACATTGAACGCCGCCATTCCAATTATCTTCGGAAATGGCTGGGTAGCCATATACAAAATTGCCATCCACATAAAATTGACCATAAGGTTCAGAAGGACTTACAATCCGATTCAATTTAGATGAGGTTGTTGCAGGACCCGATTTAAAATAATTGTTGACAAGGTTGTAGCGACCTTTTTCTCCTCCATAAATGCTATTTTCACCCCAATTGTAGATGACGTTGTTTCTAAAATCTACAAATTCATTTTCCGAATTTTGAGTTGTTTCAGAGCCGCTAAAACGCGGATTTCTGCTGTTGTTGTGTGCTAATAGGTTGTGATGGAAAGATGCTCTTACACCGCCCCAAATGCCGCCATATCCATGTGCTCCTTTGTGATGAACAGAACGATTTAAAGCTTCAGAGATGATACACCATTGAAGGGTGAAATTTTTGTTGTTATAAAAGGAGGCATTTTCATCGGTCCCCCAACTTATGGAGCAATGGTCTATAATCACATTATTGGTTTTTCTGCATCCTAATGCATCACCTTCAACCTGATTGACATCCCCCATTCGGAATCTTAAATATCTAACAATAACATTGTCCGCTTTAATAGTAACGGGATATCCTTTAATTGTAATTCCATCGCCAGGAGCAGTTTGCCCCAATATGGATAAATCTCCTTTGTTGATATCCAAATCTTTCTTTAATTCAATGGTGCCAGATACGTCAAAAATGATGATGCGAGGGCCGCTTTTTAAAATACCCTTTCTTAGGCTACCCTCTCCGTCGTCATTTAGGTTGGTGACTTTGTAAACAATGCCATCTCTTCCTCCTGACGCAAATTTACCAAAACCTTCAGCCGATGGGAATGCCAAATCTTGAGAGGAGCAAGAGGTGCTAAAATTTAAAAAGAGGGTAAAAATAAAAAGAGGTGCTAAAAGTTTCATGTGTATAAAATTAAAAAAAGAGGAGTGATTTTTATTCACTCCTCCCTTTATAGACTAATTCAAACTAACTTATTATTGAAGCCAACGTGGGTCTCCAACATTAAAATCGATTAACGATTGAGTGGTTACTGTGAAATCTCCATTTGCAGCGTCTACATATCCAGGGTCTACTGTTGTGTAGGTAGTAGAGGTATCATATCTAGCTACTGATGAATCATACAATGTAGGTGCATTGAAGTAATTATTGTTGGCAAATGTGATGGTTTCATCTGTCTCATTTCTATCCGAATAACCTTCTACGGCAGTATCAGTAATCAAATTATTGGTAACCGTAATATCATTACTGTCAAATCTTACGTAAAAGATTCTTCTACTATCAGAATTTGAGCAGGCGTATAGCGTACAATTAGCTAAATTAATATTGCTTGTCAAGCCTACACCATTAGAATCTCCGGCCGCATCAATTCTAAAGAAATCTCTTCCTGGTGCACAGTTATTGAAAGTACTAGTATTTACATCGATATTTAAAACATCTGAGTTTCTAAAGTCGATAAAATCACCTCCATTCGTCAAAACATTTGTTACAATACTATTTTCTACTGTGAAAGAGTTTAGAACCGCCCCCGTTACATTACCGTAAATAAGCGCTTTGTCATAATCATGAATGTTACAACCACTAATAAGAATACTGTCATAACTTCCTGTTCCATCAAATTTTAAAACTTCAACTACGCTATTGGCTAAGTCTCCAGTTAAGTCTAAATCTACAAGATTAACTTCGGTAGCTCCTGTTGCCAATACAAATCCAATTTTTAATAAAGGTTTGTCAAAGCTGTATAAGCCTTGGATGGTAATTGGTTTATCTAATGTTACAGAACCAGATTGAGCTGTATAATCTCCAGCATCCAAAACTAAAGTGGCACCTGGTTCAGCGTCAGCAATCATTTGGAAAAGATCATCATCAGGAGTCACTAATTGCCCGTCTCCAATGTCAATTCCTGTTGTAAAGTATTGGACACCTCTTAAAGTAGCATTGTTAAAAATTTGAGCTGTATAATCGGTTTCTCCTGTAAGTCCAGAAATGATTGCAACACCACTAGCTTGCTCTTCAGGAGTGATATTATGAACAATTCCTCCTGGTTCAATAGTAATATGGGTTACCGCACTGTTTGGCAACCAACGTAAGGTGGCCTCGGTGGCTAGAATGTCTCCTGGCTCAATTGGTAAAAACAACTGTTCTGTGAGGGTTTCAGCAGTAATATAAGTGTATTTTGAGTCTTCCAACCCTCTACTGCTTAGTGCTTGAACTCTTATGTAGTACAAAGTTTCGCCTTCTAATGGAACTAGAACCGGTAACTCGTCAGAGCTTACAGTAACAGATTCTACAATGTTGTTGAAATTTTCATCTTCACTAAACTCCGCTAAATAGGTGTCAACATTATCATCGACAGTCCAGTTAAGTTCTACATTCACTTGATTTCTAATGAAGGCAGTCAGGTTTATAGGTGCAAACTCCCTGCTCACTTGAAGTTCCTCGATCAATTCATCTGGCTTATCACAACTATTGAAAGCAAGAAGTAATGCCAAAGCGGCTAAAAAGGGTTTGATTATTTTGGTTGTTTTCATAACAAAAGTGTTCTTTCGGTTTTTTTTAATATCCATAATCGTTTACTAATTGTCCGTTACTTCCATCAATAAATATTTGCCAAATTGGCCAAAATTGTCTGTTGTCTGGATTGATACCTTCTTCGTAAATGGAATTAATGGTCTCATCAGCCAAAATAGTCCAGTCAAATGCTGAATATTCTGGTCCTGGGTCGGTATTTTCGTCACGATTTAAACCATAGATATCTAACGTTTCTTCGTCCTCTTCATATCGATAATATACGGTACTAGGAACATTTGAATATTCACCAGTTCTGTTTCTTAAATTGAACATTTTTACTTTTGCTTCATCTAAGCTAGATGCTAACATGTTCCAACGAATTAAAGCTTGTTTACGTTCCATTTCTCCAGTAAATTCATAGAAATGTTCCATTTGAATGGCCTCTAACATGGCATCTGAACTTGAAATCGCATTCACATAGTTGTCTACTTTCTCAGCGTGCAATTCAGAAGGGAAAGCTCGCATTCTTATTTCTTTTAAGTATGGTGCTGCTGCTCCAGGTCCTTGAAGTTCATTGGCTGCTTCTGCAGCAATTAGTAATACTTCAGCAAAACGCATGTAAATTTTGTTAACACCATCATCGTTGGTTGAAGTCACATAGCGATTCATCCACTCGTAACGGTACTTTCCAAAATACCAAGTATCAAGGTTGACCAATTCTTGCTTAGAAAAACCATCAGTAGGATTACCCCATTGATAAGGTACACAAGTGACATCTCTACGGGTATCATCTTCATCAAAATCATAAAAGACAAATGGTAATGGTCCGGCTGCTCCACCGCGAGCTTGACCTGTGTGTTGGTCAACGCCTCTGTGACGAACTGCAAATGAAAACAAGACACGACCTCTACCAGGAGAGAAAGGGATTTCCCATAAGGATTCACCTCCAGCTGTAAGTACCTCTTCATTATAATTTCTCCAGAATGTTTCAAAAGAAGATTCTAAGTGAGCCATTCCACTTTCTATCACATCAGTAGCCTCGTCTAAAGCTAAGGCATACATGTTGTCAACAGAAAGGTCTGGGTCATTACTTCTTCTTATTCCGTCAGGGTACTGTTGGTAACCGCTAGCTACCATAGCAAGACGAGCTCTAAAGCTTTTTACAAACGCTTTGTTAATTCGCTCTACTGAAGTAGTGTATGCTGATTCATTTGGCCAAGCTACAAGAGTAGAGGCTTCTCCTAAATCTTCGATGATTTGTTTATAAACGATATCTCTACTTGATTTTGGAAGGTAAATGGTTTCTGTGGTAATTGGTTCAAATCTAGCAGGAACGTCTCCCCACGCCTTCATTAAATCAGCATAATAAATGGCTCTCAAAGTAAGTGCCTCACCTAAAAGCTGCCCCAATTCTGTACCCGGCTCTGGGTTACCATAAGTTCTCAAACCTCTAATACAAATATTAGCACGCTCAATTCCCAAATACATCATGGCCCAAGCATTGTTGTTGGAATTCATTTGTGAATTGGTTGGAGTCATGCTATAGTCCATCAACTCCCCTTGTGAACTTCCCGCATCATCTGAGCTGTAATGGAACTCACAATCGGTATTGAATCCGTAAAAAGGAATAAAACGACCTCTATAAGAGTTTGTTTGCCCCATGGGTTCCATAATACCATCTATAGCCCCTTTGGCTAAACCTGGGGTTGAAAAGATGATGGATTCATCCAGTGTGGATTGGGCAGGAGCCTCTAAAAAGTCTTCCTCAAATTCTTGGCAACTGAAAAACAGCCCAATGAGCAAAATTCCAGCTATTCTATATATATGTTTCATCTTGATAGTCATTTTGAATTAAAAGTTTAGGTTTAAACCAAATACGAGTTGTCTACTTCTTGGATATGGAGAATAATCCACTCCAGGTGTTAGAGGTGTTCTTCTTCTTGTAGAAACCTCTGGGTCAAGACCAGAATAATTCGTTATTATAAATACGTTGTTTGCAGTGGCATAGAATCTTAATTTGGTAATTCCAGCAGCTTCTAATAACGAATTTGGAACGGTATACCCTAAAGTTAAGGTATTTAATCTTAAAAACGACCCATCTTCAACAGCCCAATCACTAAACACAAAGTTTTGCATGTATGGTGACCACATGGTAGTATTGGCATTAAGAGCAGCCAATTCTTGTGGGTCTGTTACCAATTCACCAGTCGTTGGGTTTAAGTTTGTCCATCTTACGCCATCAGCCATTTCTGAAGAAAGGTTTCTATATTGGCCATTCTGGTTTGCCGTATTAAACTCAATTTTATTAGCATTGTATACGTCGTTGCCAACGCTGAAGTTAAATGCTGCAGTCAAATCAAATCCGTAAGCATAAGCATTCAGAACCATACCTCCTGTTAAGTTTGGATTAGCATCTCCTATGACGTCGTTATCATCAACATCTACAACACCGTCACCATTAATATCCTTTAATTTCATCATACCTGGTTGAACATCACCTACAACAGGGCTGCTGTCTGCAACTCCATCTAGCAACGTGTAAGTGCCAGTTGTCGCATCATAGCTGAAATCTGAAATTTCATACCTTCCATCGCTTTGGTAACCATACATAAGACCTATTGGTTCTCCAACTTGTATAAAGTAGTCGTTTCCTATTTGAGTAGAAGCCCAATTAGTGTTGGTTCCAAAATCGTCCATGATTCCTAACGATCTAACTTTGTTTCTATTCATAGCCACGTTAAAGGATAGGTTCAGTCCGTAATCCTCTTTTTGAATGGCGGCAATATTTAAGGAAGCTTCCAAACCTTTGTTTTCCAACTCTCCCATGTTTCGGTATTGGCTATCGTAACCAGTACCAGGAGTAGGGAATCTAATCAATAGGTCTTGAGTAATGTTTCTATAAACTTCTACAGCTCCATCTAAACGTCCGTTAAATAATCCGAAATCCAAACCTAGGTTTTGAGATACGGTAGTTTCCCATTTCAAATCTGGGTTAGCCATAATACTTGAAGGCGCCCAATAATTATTGATGTCATTTAAATACGCCGTGTTTGAAGATTCAAAACTTTGAACCGTTTGTCCTGCAGGAATATTATTGTTACCTACTTCTCCATAACTTACACGAAGTTTCAATAGATCTAACCAGTCTGTATTTTGAAGAAATGGTTCTTCAGACATTTTCCATGCCAAGGCCGCAGAAGGGAAGTATCCCCAGCGATTGCTTCCAAGAAACTTACTGGAACCATCCATACGATAAGTTGCGGTCAAAAGATATTTATCAAATAAATCGTAGTTCAACCTTCCAAAAAAGGATAATAATTTATCATCAGGACTGTAGAAATTGTCTACGGAAAGCGGTGTTCCTTGAGTAGTTAAATTGATGGATGTTCCGAAATCAAAATCTTTTGGAAATCCTTGAATCTCACTGGTAACTAAGTTGTTCTTGGCAACAATCATCTCTTCCCCTAAAAGAATTTTTAGTCGGTGATTATCGTTTTTAATAAGGTTTGCAAAATCATAGTTAATTGTATTTGCATTTCTGAAATCTTCTCTTTTTCTATCTCTAATTAATAAAGAAGGAAGACCTTGATATTCTGCTGGAGGTCTGTTGTTGGAATAATATGTAGATCTACCATAAAAGCGATAGTCTAAGTCAAATCTATTATTCAAACCAAAGTCACTTTTAAATTGTAAGTTATCAATGATTTCCCAAGAAAAACTACCTATCATGTTTAAGTTTTTTCTTGTTTGTCTTCTTTGATTGTCATTTACGGCTACAAAAGGATTAACCAAATAGCTGGATAGTGCTTCGTCTGTATTGGTTGTTGTTAATCCAGGTAAAGGAATTGGAGAGTAACCAACACTATGTCTTAAACGGGCATCTGCAGAGGACACCTCATTTTGTTCGTTTGCACCACCACCATTAATTTCAGTGTCGGCATAACGTACTGTAAATGAAAGGTCAACCTTATCACTTGCTTTTCCTTTTAAAGCTAACGTTAAGTTGTCTCTTTTGAAATCAGAACCAACCATGATTGCCTTTTCATCAAAATGGGCATAATTGAAGTTGTAGTTGATTTTATCTGTACCACCACGTACCGATAAGTCTCTACTTTGAACCTCTCCTGTTTGACCATAAATTTGTTCTTGCCAGTTATTTCCTTGCATTCCTACGTATTGGTCATAATCAGAATAGGATCCAAAATAGGTTTCGTAAGAATCGATATTGTCTCTTAAAAGGGCATATTCATATTGCCATTTTACATAGTCTTCTGGTTCTAAAACATCAATAGTGTTTGCTAGCTTCTTGAAACCATAAAACATATTGAAGTTAACTGATATTTTTCCTGTTTTTCCGCTTTTGGTTGTGATAATTACAACCCCATTAGCACCTCTAGATCCATAAATAGCGGTAGAAGATGCGTCTTTTAAAACACTGATATTCTCAATGTCAGATGGGGATATATCACTCATGCTGTTAACAGGAAATCCATCAACAATAATTAAGGGTGAGCTATCTTGAGTTAAAGATCCTGCTCCACGAACTCTAATGTTTATTTCTGCGTCTGGAGATCCTTCGGTTGAGGTTACTTGAACCCCTGCTAAACGACCGGTCAGTGCTTCAGCTGCGCTGGCAATTGGTTGTGCAGCAAGGTCATCTCCATCTATGGCAACAACCGATCCAGTGAGGTCAGATTTTTTGGTAGTACCATATCCAATAATAACTACTTCGTCTAAAGCCTCCTGGTCTGGTTGTAGAACGACATCAATTGTTGTTTTACCATTTACTGGGACTTCCTGAGAGATAAATCCAGTGTATGAAAAAATTAAAATTGCGGAAGAATCGTCGAGGTCTAGGGAATAGTTTCCGTCAAAATCGGTAGTTGTTCCTTTGGCCTTTCCTTTTACCAAAATATTGGCTCCTACCAAAGGACCTCCTAATTCACCATCGGTTACCGTTCCTGTAATTTGTTTTGTTTGAGCCTGAATAAAAGAGGTGCTCAAAACAAAAAGAAAAAGGAGGAATACCGACCGTGAATTACTTTTCAAAATTCCAAATGTTTTCCAATGTAAAAACTTGGAAAACAAGTCATCAATTAAATTGTTGTGCATAAAAAGTTAGTTAAAAAAATTAGTAATAAACATGTAATCGATTACACAAATTTATTATTAATTTTGAATTACGCAATTAATTATTGATAAAAATTTGAATATCGCAATTTTAATAACTTTAAATGAAGAATTAACAAAAGTAATTCGATGCCTGTTGTAAAGGTGTTAAATAAGAATTAGTTGTGTTAGTGGAAAGCAATGAAGGGAGGTTTAATAGGGCGAATGATTATACGCAATAAGTATATAAATTATCGTAAGTGACTAAATTAAAACCGAGGTGCCCCTAAATAGGATTGAAAAATAATTCTTGTTTCTAAGTTTTATTAACTCTTGGAGGAGTCCCTCACGATAAGTTCTGGATCCAAAACAACCTTTTTTTCAATCTTCACTTTTGAGGCATTTTTTATTTGCTCCAGAAATACTTTAGCGGTCATTCTGCCCATTTCCAAAGGGAATTGGTTGACCGTACTAATAGTGGATTCCATGAATTTTGTAAATGGTTCATTACTGAAGCCTACCACCGCAAAGTCTTGAGGGACGTTATAGCCTAATCTTTTTAATTCTTGGATGGCGCCTAAGGCAACAAAATCACTTGATGACACAAGTGCATTAGGTTTGGGGTCGAGATTGATTAGGCTTTGGATGGCCATGGCTCCATTCTGCAGGCTACTTTTTGTTTCAATGATGTATGATTCATTGACTTCTAGGCCTGCATCAAGTAGTGCTTGTTTGTAACCTGAAAAACGATCTTTATAGATAAGAAGGGAGCGGTCTCCTCCAACATGGGCTATTCGTTTATATCCCATGTCAATGAGGTGTTTAGTTGCTTTGTAGCCTCCTTCAAAGTCATTGATGGTAACTGAGCTAACTCCGTCCATTTGCAACTTTCTATCAAAAAAGATAAGGGGAACATTTTTATCTAAGACCTTTTTGAAGGGTTTGGTTTCGGTATATGAAGTTGAAATTAAAATACCATCTACTTGGGCATTTAATAAGGTTTCAATATTGGCAGATTCCCTTTCCGTGCTCTCGTGAGTTTGGCAAATGATTACGTGGTATCCATGAGGGTTCAATTCTTCTTCAATCCCTCTAATGACTGAGCCGAAAAAATTACTATCTACTCTTGGAACCACAACTCCTACATTATGGCTTCGTCCTCTTTTTAAGGCCAAAGCCAATTTGTTTTGCTCGTAATTCATTTTAGATGCAGTTTCCAAGACGAGGGCTCTTGTAGCTTCACTAATTTTTGGATTGTTATTTAAGGCTCTTGACACTGTGGCAGCCGTAATGTTTAGCTCTTTGGCTATATCATAAATCGTAGTCTTTTTCGCCATTGAATTAGAAAATATTAGTGAAGAAATGGGTCGACAAATATAATTATTTTTTCTTTTCAGAAATCTTGTTATCGATTACAATATAAAATAAATATCCTTTTGATAATTGTAAATTACAACAAAATAGGGTTTTAAAAATCCTAATATAGAATAAAAATACGGTGTTTTTTTTCAATAACGCAATAAAAGATAGAGCTTTTTGCATATTTACTTGGAAAGTATTTTGAAATTTTTTAGGTTTGGTAATCGATTGCATTTTTGCTTTTCGATAAGTTTTTGAATTCATTTTATATTGTTCTTTATGAGGGTAAGAAATTTTTTAGGGTTACTTTTTTTAATGCTGGTTTCTGTTTTGGGATGTTCTGATAAAAAGGAGTCGGTCGTTTTTAATCCATGGAGTGATATGAAGGCGGTCTTGGAAACTATAAAGGCACCAGAATTTAAGAATGAAGTATATAATATAATGGACTATGGAGCAAAGGGAGATAGTGTTTTCGACAACACAAAAATTATTGATTCGGTAATTCGCCTTTGTTCTTCAACTGGAGGGGGCAAGGTGGTGATACCGGAAGGTAAATTTTTCACAGGCCCTATTCATCTTCAAGACAATGTCAATTTACATCTTGATAAGGATGCTGAAATTTTATTTAAAACCGATCCTAAGGCTTATTTGCCATTAGTACATACCTCTTATGAAGGAATAGAATTGATGAATTACTCGCCATTGGTGTATGCTTACAAAAAAACAAATGTGGCTATAACAGGTTCTGGAGTTTTAAATGGGCAAGCGAATGAAACCAATTGGTGGCCATGGTGTAAAAAGGATGTTTATGGTTGGAAAGAAGGGGAACCTTCTCAAAGAGATAGTTTGAATTTGCCAAGATTGATGGAGATGGGGCAGGCAGGTGTACCTCTTAAAGATAGAGTTTTTGGAGATGGGCATTATTTGAGGCCTACATTTATTGAGCCCTTTGAATGTAAAAATGTGTTGATTGAAGGGGTGAAAATCGTGAATGCTCCTTTTTGGGTTATACACCCTATCAAATCTGAAAATGTGATTGTCGATGGTGTTACTGTTGAAAGTCATGGGCCTAATAATGATGGTTGCGATCCAGAATACTCCAAAAATGTGTGGATAAAGAATTGCACATTTAATACGGGTGATGATTGTATTGCTATTAAAGCAGGTCGTGATAATGAAGGTAGGCGAGTAGGAATGAAAAGCGAAAACATCATTGTTCAGAATTGTAAAATGATTGATGGACACGGTGGTGTGGTAATTGGAAGTGAAATGTCAGCAGGTGTATCCAATGTTTATGTTGAAAACTGTGAAATGGATAGTCCAAATTTGGATAGAGCTATTCGAATTAAAACCAATTCCAGAAGAGGTGGTGTAGTTGATGGAGTTTATGTCAGGAATTTAAATGTCGGACAAGTTAAAGAAGCCGTTTTGAGAGTCAATTTATTTTATGGCATTTATGCTGGACAGGAAGGTGAATTCATACCAGAGGTGAAGAACATTCTTTTAGAAAATGTCAAAGTAAAGAATGGTGGTAAATATGGAATTCTAGCCAAAGGTTATGCTGAATCACCTATTTCCAATATTACATTTAAAGATGTTGTTATAGATCAGGTCGAAGAACCTTTTTCTATGGAGTCTGTGGAAAATCTGAAATTAATAAATACAAAAATTAATGGTGAACTTATGGAATCTCCAATTGAGTCCGCCAAACCTTGAAGTTGAATTTTTAGCAATTGAGTTTACTATAAATTAGTTTGAATTGAAATGTTGTTTTTTAAATAAGCCTGATAGCTGTCAGGCTTATTTTTTAGATGAAATGGTATGAAAGTGAAATTTCCAATCATATGTTTGATAATGTTGTTGACTTCCTATGGAATGGCTTTTCAGCAAATTAAAAAGGATACATCCTATACTGTAGCCTCTACCTACAAGAAATTGGTTAAAAAGCATCCAGATATCAAAGAGGTGGCAATACCTGAAGCACCTAATTTGAAAATTCAGAAAAATTTGGTTTATGGAACCATAGGTGACCGAAAGTTGCATTTAGATCGTTATGAGAATACATCTGTATCCAATACCCCTGCTATTATTTTGGTTCACGGTGGAGGTTGGAAATCGGGAGATAAAAAATTGATGGCGCCTTTAGCAGCCCACTTAGCTTTAAAAGGATACCAATGTTTTGCCGTGGAATATCGTCTATCAGATGAAGCTAAATACCCGGCAGCTATAGATGATGTTACAGAAGCACTTCGTTTTATTAGAAAACATGCTAAAGAATATCAAATTAATAAAGACAATATAGTCGTTTTAGGAGCTTCGGCTGGGGCTCAAATAGCCACTTTGGTAGGTTATTTGGAAGCTGATTTAGTTCGAGCTGTTGTGAATATTGATGGCGTGCTAGCTTTTAGGCATCCAGAATCATCAGAAGGAGATATGGCAGCCTTTTGGTTGGGAGGTGTTTATGAAGAGGCTCAAGAAAATTGGGAAAATGCTTCCCCTATTAACCATGTTTCCAAAAATTCCCCGCCTATTTTGTTTATCAGTAGTTCGTTTCCCAGATTCCATGCTGGAAGGGACGATATGACTAAAAAATTAGATAACTATAATATTTTTAGTGATCATTATACATTGCCAGGGAGTCCTCATTCTTTCTGGTTGTTTCACCCATGGTTTGAGAAGACTTTAAACCATATTAGTGTATTTTTAGATAAGACATTAAAGAAAAATTAAACCCTATGAAAAAACGAAATTATATTGTTGTAATATGTCTTGGAGCTTTGTTCTTGGCTTGTAAAAATGAAAAGAAAGAAACTCCTGATGAAGATGTTGTAGTAGAACAGGCGGAAAAGTCTATCCCTAAAACCTATGCCGAAATTGCCATTGCACAAGGAGGTGAATGGGTGGATGGGCCGAGAGGCCATAAGGAATATGCCAATGGCACCTCTTTTAAAAATGTTGATAATCTTAAAGTTCCAGAACAACATACTGATCACTCGTGGTACATTCGATATGAAGGTCCAGGTTGGGAGAGTAACAAAGTAGGGTATAGATTGTATTTAGATTGGCGAAATGCTATTGATATTTTTGGTAAAAAAACCGATACCATGGTTTTGGCCCAAGTGGGGCAAGATGGATTTGATTCCTATCATGAGCCAGAACCCTGGGGGCAAGATATACTTAAGGTTGGCAAAGGTTTGGGAGTAGGTTCCCTAGGTAGATTAGTCAATAATGAAGTGCAGCATTTCCAAGAAGTCGATTCAACCTTTGCTTCCGTAGAAAATTCTGATGCCTTATCTACTGTTCATGTCAATTACTTTGGATGGAAAACAGGTGATGAAAGTATTGATTTGAAATCTACCTTGAGTATTCAGCCAGATAAAAGATATACTAAGCACACCATTAAACCTTCTAAAGCAGTAAATGGTATTGTAACAGGAATTATCAATCACGAAGTGGACTATTTGGAAAAACTAAGTGATAACAAAAAATGGGGATATATTGCTACTTATGGCGAACAAACTTTGGTGCCCGATAAATTAGGGATGGCGGTTTTTTATGAGGTCGCAACTACTGCGGAAGTCAAAAAAGGAGAGTTTGATTATTTGGTAGAATTTAAACCAACAACAGAACCTATTTCCTTTTACTTTTTAGGTGCTTGGGAACAGGAATCCGATGGTATCAAAAACAAAGAAGAGTTTGAGGCCTATTTAGATGGGTTGTTGGCAGAATTGAATTCTAATAATAAGATGTAATGAAAAGGAGTGTCCAAATTTTTCTTGTTGGATGTCTATCCTTAGGAATCCAGTTCTTGTGTGCCCAAGAAAAACAATGGACTATTGAAGACTGTGTCAATACTTTTTCACAAGAGGAAGCGGTTCCTACCAAAGTTGGATATCAATATTGGTTTGCCGACAAGGATTTTTTGGATGGACGAACCATAAAAATGAGTGTGGTTTCTCCTGGAAAATCAACCCATGCACCTCACAAACATGCTGAAGATGAATTCTTTTATGTTTTGGAAGGGACAGCTAAATTCTATTTAAATGGAAAAGAACAAGTCGTTGGACCTAATACAAGTTTATACTGTCCGTCAAATAGCATGCATGGTATTAGTAATGCTGGTGAAACAGAATTGAAATATTTGGTTATCAAAAAGTATGATAAAAAGCAAAATTAAGATGATGAATAAACTATCGGTAGCAATTGTTTTAACCCTTGGTCTTTTCTTAAGTTGTAAGGACCAAAAAAAGCAAGTTGAAACAAAGGAATCTTTATCTGAACAAATCGTGGCTGATACCTTGAAGTGGTCAGAACGAATGGCGCTTTCAGAGATTGAACGTTTTCCAGATCCTACCTTACTCGATTTTAGAGAAAAACCTAGATGGAGTTATACCAATGGCTTGGTATTGCAGGCCATGTCTAGAGTTTATGAGCAAACTCACAATCAAAAACTCTATGACTATATCTATGATTATGGAAATAGAATGATTCATGAAGATGGCTCAATTGAAACCTATAAGATATCAAACTACAACTTGGATATGATTAAGTCCGGAGATGCCATTTATTATCTCTATCAAAACAAACAAGAACCTAGATTTAAACAAGCCATGGATACCCTTCATAAACAATTAGAAGGACAGCCTACAACTTCTGAAGGCGGATATTGGCACAAAAAAGTTTATCCATTTCAAATGTGGTTGGATGGTGTTTATATGGCAGAACCATTTCATACCAAATATGCCAAAACCTTTATGAGTCCTGAAGAAGCCAAAAAGGTTTACGATAAAATAATGCTTCAGTTTGATTTAATTGAAAAGCACAGCCGGGATTCTGAAACTGGTTTGTACTATCATGGATGGGATGAAAGTAAAGAACAAAAATGGGCGAATAAAGAAACCGGTTTATCGCAACATTTCTGGTCACGAGGTATGGGGTGGTATGGAATGGCCATGGTAGACGTTTTGGATGTTTTACCAGAAGATTATGAAGGTAGAGACCGTTTGCTTACTTACCTAAATCAATACGCAGAAGCCATAGTGAAGTATCAAGATGAAAGTGGGGCATGGTATCAAGTGCTAAATCTCCCAGATAGAGAAGGAAACTACCTGGAAGCTACCGGAACTTCTATGTTTACTTATACTTTGGCAAAAGGAGTTAATAAGGGGTATCTTCCTGAATCTTTTAAAGCATATGCCGACAAAGGTTTTCAAGGAATTCTGGATACTTTTATTACAGTTGAAGATTCAGGTGTGGTTAATCTAAATCAATGTTGTTCAGTAGCTGGTTTGGGTGGTAACCCTTATCGTGATGGAACTTTTGAATATTATATTGGAGAGAAAATAAGATCTAATGACCCAAAAGGGACCGGCCCATTTATCATGGCCGCTTTAGAATTGGGTAAATAGTAACAAATCATGGCTTCCATTAATACTGCTTTATGTTCTTTTGGAATGAGTGGACTTGTGTTTCACGCACCATTTATTGAAGAACATCCCGATTTTAATTTATATGGGGTCTTGGAGCGATCAAAAAATTTGGCAGAAGAAACCTATCCAGGCATCAAAACTTTTCGAACTTTAGAGGAACTTCTAGCTGATGAGAAGGTTGACTTGGTAGTTGTAAATACACCCAACATCACCCATTTTGAATTCACCAAAAAAGCCATTTTGGCGGGGAAGCATGTGGTTGTTGAAAAACCATTTACTGTCACCTCTAAAGAAGCTGAAGTGTTAATGGCATTGGCGAAAGAACATCAAGTATTACTTTCGGTCTTTCATAATAGACGATGGGATAGTGATTTTTTAACCGTAAAGAAAGTTCTTGAACAAGAAGTTTTAGGAGATATAGTTGAGGCCGAATTTCATTATGACCGTTTTGAGCCTGCCTTGAGTTATAAGGTGCATAAAGAGACCCCGACCGAAGGAGTGGGAAGCTTGTACGATCTCGGCTCCCATATTATCGATCAGGCGATTCAACTTTTCGGGATGCCAAAAAGTGTGTTTGCTACTTTGGATGGTTTCCGAGAGCACTCGAAAGTGGTTGATTATTTTGATGTCAAACTGTATTATCCACATCATTACGTGACTTTAAAATCAAGCTATTTTGTTAGAGAGCCTTTGCCAGCCTATAGTGTTCATGGAACCAAGGGGTCTTTTTTGAAATCGAAGGCCGATATACAAGAAGCTGCACTTCAAAAGGGTGTCAAACCAAATACCGAATACTGGGGTGTGGAGCCTGAAAAAGAGCAAGGTTGGCTGCATTATATGAAGAATGGTCAATCCATTAAAACTCATCAAGCGACCGAAATAGGCAATTATATGGCTTATTATGACCAAATCTCAAAAGCCATAAAAAATCAGGAAAACCTTCCTGTAACAGCAGAAGAAGCTTCCTTGGTTATAAAAATTATTGAGGCTGCTCTTAGGAGTCATCAAGAAAAACGTATCATAGATTTATGAAAAAAATAGTTGTTCTAGCAAGTTTATTTATAATAGGGAATTTATATTCCCAAACAAAGAATGTGTCACAGGTTTGGGTTTCCGATAATGGCGATGGAACTTATACCAATCCTATTTTGCACGCCGATTATTCCGATCCCGATGTGGTGCGTGTGGGAGATGATTATTATATGACGGCTTCGTCGTTTACCTGTACTCCGGGTTTACCCATTCTTCATTCCAAGGATTTGGTGAATTGGGATTTGGTGAATTATGCACTTCCTAAACAAGTGCCATTGGATGTATTTGACAAACCCCAACATGGTAAAGGCGTGTGGGCACCATGTATTAGATATCACAATGGGGAGTATTATATTTATTATCCAGATCCCGATTTTGGAATTTATATGATTAAAACCAAAGACCCAAAAGCTGCTTGGTCTGAACCTGTTTTGGTTAAAGGAGGTCGCGGACTCATTGACCCTACCCCGCTATGGGATGATGATGGTCAGGTTTATTTGGCTTATGCTTTTGCAGGAAGTCGCGCTGGAATTAAAAGCCTTTTGGTTATCGCTTCTATGAACGATGAAGGAACCAAAACCAATGATGATGAAGTGATGATTATTGATGGCCATGATGGAGAAGATACCATTGAGGGGCCTAAATTTTATAAACGAAATGGCTATTACTACATTTTTGCACCCGCAGGAGGGGTAGCTACCGGTTGGCAAACCATTTTAAGGTCAAAATCCGTATTCGGACCTTATGAGAAGAAGAAAGTTCTACATCAAGGAGCAACAGACATTAATGGTCCGCATCAAGGAGCTTGGGTAGAAACCCAAACTGGAGAGGATTGGTTTATCCATTTTCAAGATAAAGGGGCTTACGGACGTATTGTACACATGCAACCCATGCATTGGGAAAAGGACTGGCCAGTAATGGGAGTCAATCAATCCAAGGATGGTGTTGGGGAGCCTGTAACTACGTATAAAAAGCCCAATGTAGGTAAGACATATAACATTGTTACACCGCCAGATTCAGATGAATTTAACACACCAAAAGTAGGGTTGCAATGGCAGTGGCAGGCAAATAACCAGGTGTATTGGGGATTTCCAACATCGATGGGACATTTTACCATGTATTGTAGACCCCTTTCTGAAGAGGCCAACAATATCCATGAGGTGCCCAATTTATTATTACAAAAATTCCCGGCGGAAACTTTTACAGCTACTTCAAAAGTGACTTTTAATGCACGTCACGATGGCGAAAAAGTTGGTTTCCTGGTTATGGGGTTGGATTACAGTTATCTTCAAATGAAACAGGAGAATGGAGACTTATTTCTGTCTCAGGTAACTTGCATGGATGCTGATAAAGGGACTAAGGAGAGAACTGGTGAAAAAGTAAAATTGAAGACGAATACCATATATCTGCAGGTGCGAGTGAGTGAAGGAGGTCACTGTGATTTTTATTACAGTTTAAATAATAAAAAGTTTACAAAACTTGGAGAAACGTTTACGGCTAGAGAAGGTAAATGGATAGGAGCCAAGGTAGGTTTCATGGCATTGCGTGAGGGCATTATTAATGACTCGGGGAGTCTAGATATTGACTGGATTCGATTTACAAAATAATGAAGGAGTCACACCGTATTATATATAGCATAACAATTTGTTTAGTTTGTCTTCTCTTGTTTCAAAGTTGTCAAATGCATAAACCAAAAGAGCTTGCATTTACCGTGAAGGAGGATTTGTTTGACTCTTTAAAGGTGGCTGATTTAGGATTGAATTATCCCAAAGAAATTGAAACTTTTACAGTGTTTAAACCATCAGATAGCTCAGATCACTTCAGCAATGGAGCCGTGATGACTGCATTCAAAGGGTATTTGTACTGTCAATGGCAAAGTTCCCAAACGGGTGAAGATTCCGAAGATACGTGGGTGGCCTATAGTAGAAGTTTAGATGGAAAAACATGGACTGAACCTATGGTCCTTCAAGAATCCCAAGACGAAGGTTACAGTACATCTGGAGGCTGGTGGAAACACGGAGATACCTTGATAGCCTATTTTAATTATTGGCCATCTAAGTTGACTCCAGAAGGAGGATATGCCTATTATAAAACTAGTTTGGATGGGATTCATTGGTCTGAGGGAGAGCCCGTTTTGATGAGCGATGGAGAACCTATTCAAGGAATTTTTGAGCAAGATCCGTTTGCTTTAGAAAATGGTCGTATTATCAATGCAGCTCACTTTCAACCTGGATTAAATGCTTCTCCCATTTATACAGATGATGCTTCTGGTGTTGGTGGTTGGAAGCGCAGTGAGTTTACAAATAATGCAATTAAAAATGATGTTTCTAGAGAAATTGAGCCTAGTGCCTTTGTACAAGAAGACGGCACCTTGGTCATGATGTTTAGAGATCAGTTTAGTTCTTTTTATTCTATGGCATCCTTCAGTGATGATTCTGGAGAAACTTGGTCTCAGCCAGAATTAACGATTATGCCGGATTCGCGCTCAAAACAGAGTGCAGGGAATTTACCTAACGGTACAGCCTATTTGGTGAATAATCCTGTTCGTTCCAAAGTGCGCATGCCTTTAGTAATCACTTTGAGCAAAAATGGAAAGCATTTTGATACAGCTTTTTTATTGCGAAAGGGAGAAGGTGTTATTCAGCCCCTACGTTATCAAGGAAAATACAAGCGCTTGGGATATCATTATCCCAAATCTATGGTACATGAAGGATTTCTTTATGTGTCCTATTCAGTCAATAAAGAAGAAGTGGAATTTACCAGGGTTCCTATTGGGAGTTTGGAAATGATTGAAAGCCGCAATTAGCTTAACTTTAAAAACAGAACATGAAAGTGAAATTCACAAAATATATATGGCTTTTAATATTTGGTTTTATGGGTGTTTCAAGCTTGATGGCTCAAGTACATGATCGCTTATGGAAACAGGTTATTTACCAAAAGGAAGTTTCTTGGTTTGCCACCAATGAAGCCAAACAGGTTGCTGAAAATGTATTGCTTTATCAAAGGGATATAGGTGGGTGGCCTAAAAATGTACCCATGCATTTAACGCTTTCCAATGCAGAAAAGAAGGAATTGGAAGCCTTAAAATCTACCGGTTTGGAAGCCACCACGGATAATGGAGCAACAACCCAAGAGATGTTGTTCCTCTCTAAGATGTATGCTCAGACTGCTGATGAGCGTTATAAGAAGAGCTTTTTGCAGGGATTGGGTTATATTTTGGAAGCGCAGTATGAGAATGGGGGGTGGCCACAATTTTATCCCTTAAAAAAAGGGTATTATTCACATATTACCTATAATGACGACTCCATGGTTCATATCATGAATTTGTTATTGGAATTACGAAATAACTCCGATTATTACTCTATTAAACCTTCAAAAGAACAATTGGAAAGGGTAAATGAAGCCTTTAAGAAGGGTATTGATTGTATTCTCAACACGCAATACAAACAAAATGGGATTCTTACAGGTTGGTGTGCCCAACATGATGCGGTGACTTTGGAACCTGCCAAAGCGAGAGCCTATGAATTACCTTCTTTGAGTGGCGCTGAGTCTGTGGGAATTGTAAAGCTATTAATGTCAGTTGAAAATCCTTCCATAGAAGTTATTAACGCAGTAAACAGTGCAGTCACTTGGTTTGAAAACAATAAAGTTTTGGGACTTCGCCAAGAACGAACCTATGATGCCAATGGCCGGGTAGTTGATAAAGTCATGATTGCTGATAAGGATGCTCCACCATTATGGGGACGTTTTATGGAGTTGGATGACAATACACCTTTTTTCTGCGATCGGGATGGTGTTAAAAAATATAAGCTTTCAGAAATTGGTGCTGAAAGAAGAAATGGTTATCGATGGTATACAGATGCGCCTTCAATGGTATTGGAAGTTTACCCAAATTGGAAAAAGAAATATGTGTTTTCCAAATCTAAAGGAACTCAAAGTTCACATGAGATAGTAGTTTCAAAGGATGGTACTGGAGATTATACAAGCATTCAAGAGGCTATAAACAATACCAAGGCATTTCCTTATGATCGACTAACAATTTTTATCAAAAATGGAGTGTACAAGGAAAAAATTAAGGTACATGAGTGGAACACCAACTTATCAATTATTGGAGAAAGTAAGGAAGGTACCATTATTACCTATGATGATTATTTTAATAAAATAGGTCTTGGTAGAAATAGCACTTTTTATACTTATACGCTTTTGGTGGAAGCCAATAATGTAGTGCTTAAAAACTTGACTATTGAAAATTCTTCAGGCGAAGTAGGACAAGCCGTGGCTTTATCTGTTTTTTCTGATGAGGTAGCTGTTATCAATTGCAAACTTTTAGGAAATCAGGATACCCTTTATGCTTCTGGCAAAGGGAAACAATATTATAAGGATTGTTATATAGAGGGTACCACAGACTTTATCTTTGGAAGTGCCACCGCCTATTTTGAAAATTGTCAAATTCATAGCAAAAAGAATTCTTATGTGACTGCAGCTTCCACGCCTCAAGAATCAGAATTTGGATATGTTTTTAAAGACTGTAAGTTAACTGCCGACGCCGGAGTTACAGAGGTTTATTTAGGCAGGCCTTGGCGAATTTATGCGCAAACCGTATTCATCAATTGCACATTGGGAAGCCATATTTTACCAGAAGGTTGGCACAATTGGTCCAAACCAGAAGCGGAGCAAACAGCTTTTTATGGGGAATATAGCAACTCAGGAAAAGGATTTGCACCTAAAAAGCGTGTGCAATGGTCACATCAATTAACAAGTAAGGAAGCAGAACAATATACATTAAAACATGTTTTGGGGAACGGACTCCCCAACGACAAAAAAGAATGGTATGAAATATTATAATTATAAATGGAGCTTATTATTGGTGTTGATACTTTTTATAGCATGTAAACAAGAGCAAGTTCCTGAACCAGTTTTAACTGAGGAAATCCAAGAAACGGTATCCATTCACACCATAGGTGACTCCACCATGGCCGATAAAGTGAATCCGGAAGAAAACCCTGAAAGGGGTTGGTGTCAGTTACTGCCCATTTTCTTGAATGACAAAGCGGTTGTGAAAAACCACGCGGTGAATGGGCGGAGTACTCGAAGCTTTATCCAACAAAAACGCTGGGATTCAGTATATTCCAAATTAAATAGAGGTGATTACGTTTTTATCCAATTTGGCCATAACGACCAGAAGGAAAATGATTCACTACGATATACAAATCCGCATACCGCTTATAGATATAATTTAATCAAATTTGTTCAAGAGGCAAGAGAAAAGGGAGCTCATCCGGTATTGTTTTCTTCCATAGTAAGACGTAATTTTAATGAAGATGGCACCTTGGTCGATACCCATGGAGATTATCCCATGGAAGTAAGATTAGTTGCCCAAGAATTTGAGGTGCCATTTATCGACTTGCAATATGCCACCGAACAGATGGAAGAACGTTATGGGGTTGAAGCATCCAAAAAATTACATTTATATTATGCGCCAAACGAAATCGCTTATTATCCAGAAGGAAAAGAGGACGATACCCATTTATCAATTGAAGGAGCAACAGAGGTTGCAAGATTGGCAGTGGCGGAATTAAAAAATAAGGTTCCAGAGTTTACTAATTTTATAAAAGAAGAGGAGTAAGATGTTTAGACGAATTTCTATATTGTTTTTTATGATATTTATGAATCTTGTGAATAGTCAAACCGAAGAGGTTAATTTATGGGCTCAGGAAGTCCCAAATTCCATAGAAGATAACAACTATCAAGAAACTTATGATTTTGAAGACACGGTGAAGACGAAAACTTTTAAAGTATCTACGCCCACCCTTCAAATTTTTAAACCAGCGCAGGCAAATGGTACTTCTGTTATCATTTTTCCAGGAGGTGGATATGAGTATTTATCTAGTGAGAAAGAAGGAGTGAAAATAGCCCATTGGCTTAATGACTTGGGAGTCACCGCTATCATTTTAAATTACCGATTACCTTCAGATGCGATTATGACTGATAGACGAATTGGCCCCTTACAAGATGCTCAGGAGGCTGTAAGGTATGTGAGAAAGCATGCCGCTGATTTGGGTATAGACGAAAAAAGGATCGGGATAATAGGTTTTTCAGCCGGGGGACATCTGGCTTCTACTTTGTCCACACAATATGATAGAGAGGTTTATAAACATGATAATGTAAGCGCTAGACCAGATTTTTCTATTTTAATATATCCGGTTATTTCAATGAAGGATGGTATTACCCATGCCGGATCTAAATCGAGATTGATAGGTGCCAATGCTTCAGCAGTGGATGTGGAGCAATATTCAAATGAGCTACAAGTAACTGCCAACACGCCCATGACTTTTTTAGTACACGCCACCGATGATGGTTCTGTGCCTGTTGAAAACAGTATCAATTACTATATGGCGCTAAGAAAGCATCGCATTTCAGCTGAGATGCATGTGTATAAGGATGGTGGTCATGGATTTGGATTGGGCAGGGAAGGAACGCACACAAGTTGGCCAAAGCAATGTGAAGCCTGGATGAAAGCAAACCATTTATTGGATACAAAATCTTTATGAAGGCATTCAAGTCATTTGTGTTTGTTTTTTGGATTGGCATGATTAATTTATGCTATTCACAAACAAATGTGCAGGATTCTGTGATTGTCAATATAGAAAAGCAGATTAAACTGCCTCAAACTCCAAATTATCAAATTAATGTATTGGATTTCGGCGCTAAGGGAGATGGAAAGTTTAATAACAAAAAAGCCTTTGATAAGGCCATGGCTTATCTATCTAAACATGGCGGAGGTATGTTAGTTGTTCCGAAGGGAAACTTCAAGGTAAATGGGCCCATTCATTTTGTGAGTCATGTGAATCTTCATTTGGAAGAGGGTTCAAAAATTACTTTTGGAGACAATCCGAAAGATTATCCCAATGTTTTGACTAGTTGGGAAGGCACCATGTTATACAATCACAGTCCCTTCATTTATGGAATAGATCTAACAGATGTCAGTATTACTGGAAAAGGAACCATAGATGGAGATGGCGGCAGTGTTTGGGCAACTTGGAAGTCTAAGGAAGGCGATGGAAAGGATTTGAGCCGAAAGATGAACCATGAAGAACAGTCGCTTGAGGCACGTGTTTTTGGTGAGGGTTTTTATTTAAGACCGCAATTGATTCAATTTGTCTCATCCAAAAATATATTAATTGAAGGGATAACCATTGAGGATGCTCCTTTTTGGTGTGTCCATATACTGAAAAGCAGCAGCATCACCCTTAGAGATTTAAAATACAATGCACATAACAAAAATAATGATGGTATTGATATAGAGCACTCCAAATTAGTACTTATAGAAAAGGTGAGCTTTGATAATGGTGACGATAATATTGCTATTAAGGCAGGAAGGGATCATGATGGTAGGAATGCCAATATGCCCTCTAAGCAAATTATAGTAAGAGATTGCACATTCAAAGGACTTCATGCCTTGGTGATTGGTAGTGAAATGTCTTCTGGCGTGGAAGATGTTTATGCCTATAACTGTAAAGCGAGTGGTTATTTAAAAAGAGGCATTTATATCAAAACCAATTCCGATCGTGGTGGATATATAAGAAACATCCATTTCAATCAGTTGGATTTTCAAGATGTAGAGGATGCTATTTACATTACCTCCAATTACCATGGGGAAGGAAGCGGATTGTTTCCTTCGGAAATTTCCAATCTTTATTTTTCCAATTTAAGTTTTACCAAAGCCTCTAATACAGCTATTGTTGTGGAGGGGTACCCAGAAAAACCTGTTGAAAACATCTATTTTGATTTTGTTGAGGTGGGTTCTTCGAAAAACGGAATGACCGTTTCAAAAAGTAAGAACGTTCAAGTGAACGAAGTGGTGATTGGTGAAAAGCAAACGGTGCCTAGTGCCGTGAATTGATTTTTGCCATTTCTGCCACATGCTTCCGTTCTGTCTTGTTCTTTCCATGATGCCTTTGTCATACACTATCCATACTTTATCCATGGCATATCCGTAGGGTTGACCCGTCCTTGACCCGTCCTAAAATAGCTATACAGGTTATTGAATAAATCCTGATACCATTTACAGTGTTTCTATAATGACTTGCCCAAGTTTGGTGGTGATTGAGGGATTTTTTGTTACTTTCCAATGTGAATTAAAAAGGAAGGTACGAGCAAGATGCTCGCGCCAGCTATGAAACTAAAGTTAAGTATGAATACAGATCACCAAGGTATTTTGAGTAGGAAGATTCTTTTCTTTCTGCTCTTTCTTGGTTTGACATTTTCATGTCATAATCTTGAAAAGAAAACCAATATTTCAAAAAAAACAGATTACTTAAATCAAGTAAAGGATATTTTAATTGAGAAATCAAATTATAAAATTTATTTAGACAGTAGCGAAGTTTTTTACGATGCGTTTCCACCTGAATTTTGGTATTATTCAAATAATAGGGATGGTCATAATTCTAATCCTACAAGTTATGGTATCAAAATAAAAGACTCCGTTTTAAAAGAAATTGATCTAACCTATGATGATTATGATAAATTGATGGATGCAAGAAGGAAAAATTGGGTAGATAAGAAACTTTTATTAGAGGAGTATGATAGCATTAAAACGATATATGTATTTTCTCATATGACAGATCACTTTTTTTTCCTTCATTATTTAAGGTTGATTGAACCTGAGAAAAGGCAACGGAAATTTGATTTAAAACGCCCTTATAGTTATCAATATCTTTTGAAAAATAAATTGCTGAATGTTGCTATTTTTGAATCTTTTGTAGTCATTCTTGATGACAATCAGCAGGTTAAGAGTATCTATTTAGATGAAGGTGGTGTTGGAGAATGCTTTTTGTAATGGAAGTAATGTACAGGTAAGAGTAAGATGTTCTTCCCATCAGAAAGGGCGGTTTTTCCCTCCAAAATAATACGTGACCAAGCCAATGAAAAAGTCCCATTGGACCCCAGAATGGAAGATCTTGTTGCGCCATTGGTATTACCTGGGAAATTGATTTTTGATGCGAGTAGGATGATTTATGGTGGGTTTAAGTCTTTGATCCAATCCTTAGAAGATCATTAAAACAAGCTTGTTATTTGATTTTCCGGAGGATCTTTTTTAGGGCGCTTACCATTAAACCATTAGTGCTTTTTACTATAGTTAAGTCATTATTGTCCTTTTCATCTAAGGTAACTTGCCCTAAGACTTTCCTCGAGTAGATGGTTTCCAAAGTATTCAAATCGTAAACTTGTAGTATGGTATAGGCTCTATTCTTGCTTTTTCCATAGGGTTTGCCAATTTTAAAACTGCCTATGTCATCTTCAATACTTTTACTTTCAATATTGATCACATAGTCAAAATGGGTTATTTTTTTAAAGTTTTCGAGGCGAAGGGTATCCGGGTTAATTGGTAAATGTGGTAAAGCATAAGGAAGGCTATCGGCAACAACGAGGTGACTTCCTAATTGGTTGTAAAAGAATTTATAGGCTATTTTAGTTTGTTTTCTCTGAATGCTGTAAGGCACATTCGGATCATTAAGTAGCCATTTACCCTCTCTGTAGTCTATTCCGTAAGGTGTGGATTCCAAGTCATGTATATAGGTAGCCGTATGGCAAGAGGAGACTATCAGTAGGATGAAATATATGAGGTTTATTGACTTTTTCATTTCATTTATATGATTACATAAATATATGTTTTTGTAGCTAGCAATTAAATATGTTTCTTAAATCAAAGTTGAAGTTTAGTGACTTTTTCCCTACCACTTAATTCCAGTATTTAATATTTAAATTGATTCAATTATCAAGATATTTGGTCTTTTAAGGGTAAATTAAAAATGTGCTATTAAAAGGAAAGCCCAAGAGTTAATACTTGGGCTTTTGAGTTTATTATAATTAGAAATAAATTTTATTTCCAGAAATAGGCATATAGGGCCACTAGCACCAACATAACGGCAAAGGCACTAATATTGAATAAAGGAGATGTTTTAAATAACTCTTTATTAAGTTTGATGCCCTTAGGATCATTTTGTCCTTTGTTCTGTAACATACTAATGACAATGATTACGATAGCTGTCAATAAAAAGGTGATTCCCATTTGATCCATAAACGGAAGGTCAACAAAAATGGAACTGTCAGACCAGCCTTTAGGTGCAACTTTAAAATACATAGCAATAGGAATAGAAACTAAAGCCCCTACTATAGCCGCTTGATTGGTTGTTTTTTTCCAGAATAATCCTAAAATGAACACCGCCAAAATACCAGGACTCACAACTCCCGTATATTCTTGGATAAATTGGAAGGCTTGGTCTATACCACCTAATAATGGTGCCATAATACCTCCAATAACCAAGGCTACTGCAGCAGATATTCTACCAACGGTTACCAAGGAAGTTCCACTGGCATTTTTATTGATATAAGGCTTGTAGATGTCCATTGTGAAAATGGTTGAGGTAGAATTCAACATAGATGCCAAAGATGAAACAATGGCTGCAGCCAAAGCTGCAAACGCTACACCTTTAAGTCCTACAGGTAAGAACTGCAACAACCATGGATATGCTTTGTCTGCTTGGTCTAATGAAGGAATATTATGTTGAGCCATGGTTCCCAATTTGGCCATGATTTCTGGGTCATTAACCATTACATAAGCTGCAATACCAGGAATCACAACAATTAATGGGATGATTAATTTAAGGAAGGCTGCCAATACGATTCCTTTTTGAGATTCTCTCAATGATTTTGCAGCAAGAGTTCTTTGGATGATGTATTGGTTGAATCCCCAATAATATAAATTGGCAATCCACATTCCACCAATCAAGACCCCAATTCCAGGTAGATCTTTATAATACGGATTGCTTTTATCTAAGATCATGGCAAATCTTTCGGGCGCACGATCAAAAATAGTTTCAAATCCTGCAACAACACCTTCCCCTCCAGATACGGTATTAAGAGCTAGATATGTTGTAACTAGTCCTCCCAAAACTAAGAAGACCACTTGAATCACATCAGTCCAAGCTACAGCTGAAAGACCACCATAAAGCGAATAGGCTGCAGCAAATAAGCCAAGACCTATAACTCCATACATCATAGGGATTCCCATAATAGTCTCAAGCGCCAAAGCTCCTAAATATAGTACAGAAGCTAGGTTTACAAATACGTAAAGGGCTATCCAAAAGATAGCTAAAATGGTTTTTAAGTTGGTAGAATAGCGCTGTTCAACAAATTCAGGAATGGTATAAATTCCTTTTTCAATAAAAATGGGAAGAAAGTATTTTCCAACAATTATTAAGGTCAAGGCGGCCATCCATTCATAGGAAGCTATCGCTAATCCTACGGCAAAACCAGACCCAGACATCCCAATAAACTGTTCCGCAGAGATGTTTGCTGCGATTAGGGAAGCTCCAATAGCCCACCAAGGCAGTGATCGGCCTGCTAAAAAGTAATCTTCGGTACTCTTGGATTCTCCTTTTTTGCGTCTGGAAACCCAAAGGCCTACTCCTAAAATCAGTACGGCGTAGGCGATAAATACTGCGTAATCTAAAAATTCAAAGTGCGTAGTGTTCATCTGTTTTTAATTAATTAAAATGGTTTAGAAAAAGTTTTCCAATGCAATGAACCTAGTGGAAATGGGTAGCTGCCCCAAGTGTTGCATATGTTTTATAATTTGTAAATGTATGTTATTGTAATTAATTGATAAAATATCATGAGGCATTATTGTTGAAAAATAGAGGATTTTAGCACTTTAGTTATTAGGAATTTCAAATGTAGATTTTATTAAACCAGTTTTAATACTCAAAGGTCATAGGAAATCTCGATTTTGTTTTAAAAGCATTTCTACCAGGAGGTAAATAGTGGAAGTTTGAAATTGGTTTATTTAATATTTAGAAGTATATTTGTTATTCAATTGGTTGACGAAAATATTCCAATATAAAGAAGTTGTGTTGTTTATCCCGTCTAAGATGGGGTAAAAGGTTGGAGAGTTTGTAATGAGCTCAACGCCAATGGAAAGCTTTCCTTTTCTTCTCTTAGAGAGAATTGGGATGCTTTTTTGTTTTCGGCCTCATAGTTCAAGGGATAGAATAAAAGTTTCCTAAACTTTAGATCCAGGTTCGAGTCCTGGTGGGGCTACAAATAAAAAACATAAGACACTGTAAAACAAATATATATGTTTTAGGTTTTTAAAAATGCGGCGTTTTTAGTGTCGTTTTCTGTTTTCTTCTATAAATTTAGTTGGGTCTAAATAACCATCAGTGTTAATTGAGTATCCACTACCAATGGGCATTCCAACACGGTTTCTAATTTCCAAATGAAGATGGGCATAATATGCTCCGTCATTATTACCTATGGTTCCTATTAATTTCCCTTTGTCGCAATAATCACCAACCTTTACTAATCTTTCCTGACAATGAGCATAAACAGATTCAACCTGTTTGTCATCATCAATAAAATGAACAATTCTTATAACATTGCCCCAGCCACCACCAATGTTTTCAGAAAAAACCACATATCCATTTGCTATTGAGTAAATAGGGTCTCCCAAATCAGTGTTTCCATATTTATTACCATTCCAATCATCCCCAAGGTGATTATTTTTAGTAAATTTTTGAGCATTGTAATAACCTTTTGCATCTGGTTTTCCTACAGGAAAGTCAAATCCATTTGTATATTTAAGATTGGTTTGACTGCCTCTTAAAGAATCAATATTGTGGTAAGCGCTATCCTTTTTTTTATTATTACAACCTAATACTATAAGGTAAGACAATAAGAGGAGGAGTTTATTTGGCTTTCCTAACAGTTTTCTCGAAAAGAATAAATTCATCATTCTATTTTTAACATGCTGAATATACATAAAATGATTGTTCATTTGTAAGGGGGGGGTGATGGAAAAATGAATTAAGGGGGTGAGGGTTTTAATTGGGTACTCTTGGGTTAGAAATATTTACAGCATTTTTTTGACAAAGTCCGCATTCTAAACTACCGTGGTTTGCTTAAACTCGGTTGGTACGCTACTAGCGTTCCTAATGTATCACTGTAGGAGACGCTTAGGTGTTTTTTTACATCGTTAATAAGAACCCTTTATGAGCCCAAAAAACTCCTAATATCCCGAGGGTAATTGTGATAAAGGATTATATTTAGGCACATGCAACAAATTGTCGCTAATGCAAAAGAGCGGTAGTGCAAAATTGAAAAATCGAAATGGAAATAAAAAAGGTAACAGTACAAGACCAAGAATATTTGTGTGACATTGATTTGACTGTCGAAGACTGGAAAGGAATTCTTCAGGATGAAAACTTTGGAAAGTATATTGACACCCTGATTAAATTTCATTCAGAACCTAATCACAAATCAACATGCAAAGCACTTGGAGACAAATACAATGTTTCCCCTCAATCATTTAACGGAATAATAACAAATTTTGCAAAAGCAGTTCAGAAAAAATTAAACCGATTTGACATAATTGGTACGGATGGAAAACCTACGTATTGGATAATCCCAATGAAAGGGAAACATGTAGGAGGATACTTTGAATGGACAATACGACCTGAATTAGTGCAGGCAATGGACGAATTGAATATAAAAGTAAAACACTTGTTGCAAAAAATATATGATACAGCAATTGAAAATAGACACTGGGTATTTTTTGATTGGTTTCCATCATACAAAAAGTCAGTACAAGAATATAAAGAACAAGCTATTAATAATAATTGGACAAATTCTGTATTTCAAAAATTAGTTAAAGACACAACTAAAAATGGTATATCAGATTTACAACAAGGTAACTTTACTTGGGAAGAATTTGAGAAAATTAAAAACAACTGGTCTGAAATACAACCTGTAATAAAGGATATTGCAGAAAAAAATCAAATAAGTAAAACTCAATATAAGGAAATAGTCAGTTTTTTGGGAAAACAAACTACTGGTAATCGACCTTCTGGAACAAATAGAGTTGTTGCCGCATTTCTTCCAAACATTGTAACAACAGTAGTAAATTACAGATACTTAAGAGAGGTGATTGCCAAACTAAAGAATCGATTTCATGACTACCCAAAAATCCAAGAAGAATGGTTAACTGACAACTTTAATTTTATTGAATATTGTAATTCAAATGTTGACTTTAAAGACTCTTGGCACAGTTCTGTATTTGCATGGTATTTAAAAGAATACTTTGAAAATGAGAGATTATTAATTCAAAAAAACGAAGCTTCTATGCAAAAATATATTGACTTGCTTTTGAACAATAAGAATTTAATTCTTACAGGAGCACCAGGAACAGGTAAAACGTATCTAGCAAAAGAAATTGCAAAAGCATTAAATGCAGAAACTGAATTTGTTCAATTTCATCCATCTTATGATTATACCGATTTTGTTGAAGGATTAAGACCGACATCGCCTGATGAAAACGGGAATATAGGCTTTGGTAGAAAAGATGGAGCCTTCAAAGAGTTTTGTCGTAAAGCATTAAAAGCAAACACGACAAATGAAGTTGATAATTTTGAGGAATCATGGGATAATTTACTTGTTTTAGTAAAAAATAATCTAGCAAATAGTCAGTTAACAAAAATAGGTTCTTGGGAATATAGCCTTTCAACAAAGGATTCTCTGAAATATTCGTCTTTAAATACTCCCTCGCAATATAATTTCACTATTACTAAACAGAATGTTTATGATGCATATCAAAATAAAAAAGCAAGACCGTCTGGAGCTTTTCAAAGAGATATGGAGGAGGTTGTTGAATACATGAAAGAAAACTTTCAGTTAAAGGATTATCAACAAGGAGCAATATTAGAAGGGACAGAAAACAATATCTTCGTGTTCATAATTGATGAGATTAATCGAGCTGAAATTTCAAAAGTGTTTGGCGAACTGTTTTTCTCAATAGATGCAGGTTATAGAGGTGAAAAAGGACGAGTAAAAACTCAATATACAAACCTTCAAGATGATGGTGATGTTTTTAAAGAAGGATTTTATATTCCAGAAAATGTTTACATCATTGGTACGATGAATGACATTGACCGCAGTGTCGAATCATTCGATTTTGCAATGCGCAGACGATTTGCTTGGAAAGAAATAAAAGCAATTGATAGAGTTTCAATGTGGGATGGTGCAATTGACGATTGGAAAGACGAAGCTTCGAATAGAATGAAGTCTTTAAATTCAAAAATTGAGGCAATTCAGGGATTGGGTTCTGCTTTTCATATTGGCCCAGCTTACTTTTTAAAACTTAAAAATTATAATGGAAATTTTGACCAGCTTTGGGAAAATCATTTAGAAGGTGTATTGTTTGAATATTTAAGAGGGTTTCCTGACAGTGATTTACGTCTAAATGAATTAAAAACTGCTTACGAAGTTATCATAGAATCCCAAAGTAATGTTGAGAACGACTGATAATAATTGCGGAAAGGAAATTGAAAAAGATTTTTTGCCTGACCTTAATTTAATTGCAAATAAAAAAATTAGCGATTTAATTTTGGAGGATAATCCAAATCTGCTAGTATTTCCAAACGATTTAAACCAAACAAGCGACAAGATAAGTGAAGAGTACATTTTTTCACTGCATGGGTCTATTCTGACAACTGGAAATATTATGGGTTTTGTTGGAATAAATAACAGTGAAATTACAATTCATTCCAGATTTTCAAAAAACAATAATGACTACTTTTTGCATTATATGCTTCAAAAGGTATTTTCGATTAACCTTTTTGATTTGAAACATGGGATAAACAATGAATCAATATTTGATTTTCTGTTATATATGTTTCCATTCTATTTGAAAAAGGCGTTAAGACAAGGTTTATATAAAGAGTATCACAAACAAAATTATAATGATTCAAATGTCAGAGGAACAATTGACATTAATAGACATTTAAGACAGAATATTCCTTTTATTGGAAATATTGCTTATCGAGTTCGTGAACACAGTTTTGACAATAAAATCACACAACTTATAAGACATACGATTGAATTTATTCAACAGCATGAACATGCGCAAGGTGTTTTAAATCTTGATTCAGAAACACAAAGTTGTGTAAACCAAATTTTTCAAGTTACACCTAGTTATGAATATGGGCAGAGAATTTCTATCATTAATAAAAACCTAAAACCTTTTTCACATCCATATTTTTTTGAATATAAAGCATTAAAAAAGATTTGTATGCAAATTTTGAGATATGAGGGTTTGAAATATGGTAAGGAAAAAGATAAAGTATATGGTTTACTCTTTGATGGAGCATGGTTATGGGAAGAGTATCTTAATACATTTTTAAATAAGTGCGGATTTAACCATCCACAAAATAAAAGTTCAAAAGGAGCAATTTATCTATTCACAAACTTGATAGGTAAAAGATTCCCAGACTTTTGGAAAGAGAATTTCATACTTGATGCAAAATACAAACGGTTGGCTGGGAAAAAAGCTGAAAATATAGACCGAAATGATATGAACCAAATAATTTCATACATGTATGTTAAAATGGCTCAAATAGGCGGATTTATTTGTCCTTCCGACAATGATGAATTTAGAGCAGAGGAAACAAATATTGGACAATTGAATGGATACGGTGGAGAAGTAAATATTTGGACGCTTTCTATACCTCAGCAACCTGAAAACTTTTCAGACTTTTGTACAAGAATGAAAGAAAACGAAAAATTAATGATTGATATAATTGAACGACAGGAAGATAAGGCACTAGCGACAACAAGCGGTCATAAAACATTGCGCGGATAGTGCTAAATTTGAACAATATAACATTTAATCAACAGGTTAGCGAGCTGATAGGTTTGTGCTCCGAAATGCGCAACGTTTCATCTCGCAGGCCGTTAGCAAACATTAAAAAACACTATGACAGCAGTAATCGGTATATTAAATAAACACGGAGTCACAATGGCTGCTGATAGTGCAGTTACAGTAACAGGAGGTAATCAGAAAAAAATCTACAATACAGCTAACAAGCTATTTACATTATCAAAACATCATCCAATAGGCATTATGATATATAGTTCCTCTACTTTTATGTCGACACCTTGGGAAATTATCATCAAACTTTATAGAAAGGAACTTAAAGACAAAAGTTTTGATACAGTTGTAGAATACAAGGATGATTTTTTAAAATTCTTAAAAGGCAAAGATTTTTATACTACACCCGAACATCAATTATTAAACTTAAAACAATTTCTCTATTGGCAATTAGATATTCTAAAAGGCAGAATGATAGAAAAGTTATCTGATGATAAAACTGAGGAAGAACTATCAGTAGAATTCCAAGAAATCATTTTAGAGGATTTACAAAATAATATCGATTCATATAATGGAGCTACGAACATTCTAAATGATTTTGCTGATTATTCCTTAGAGAACTTTAAAGAGTATGCAGAGGAAGGCATTAAAGAAGTAACCGATACAATATTTGACGGAATTGAAATCAATGATGATATTTTTAATGCAATTGTAGAATTATATTATAACCATTTAAAAACAACAAACTTTATCGGAATTACAACAGGTATTGTTTTTGGTGGTTATGGAGAAAAGGAAATTTATCCTTCAATGGTCTCAATTCAAATCGCAGAAGCCCTTGATAACCGATTACGATATTACGATTTTGACAGCTGTGAAATTTCCGATAACAATAACGGAGCAATAATGCCTTATGCACAAACTGATGTTATAAATATGTTTATAAAAGGTATTGACCCAGAAATTGACTACACTTACATTACTGTATTCAAAAAACTGCTCGCGGACTACACAAATATAATCGTAGGTATATTAAATGGGGAGAATGACGAATTAGCTCAAAAAATTAATGGTTTCGACTTGTCAATTCTTACAACCGAATTTGAAAAACAATTAAATCAGTTAAAAAGAGAAAAACAAGTTTCGCCAACTCTTGACACAGTTGCGATACTCTCTAAAGAAGACTTGGCTGAAATGGCGGAAAGTTTGATTTATTTAACGTACTTAAAAAGAAGAATTTCCTCAACTGAAGAAAGTGTAGGTGGACCAATTGATGTTGCCATCATAAGTAAGGGAGACGGCTTTATTTGGAAAAAAAGAAAACATTACTTTGAAGAAAGTTTGAACAAACATTTTATGGCTAACTATTTTAACAATTAAAACAATGCTTACGAAATTAAAGAAAGAGTTAACTGCGAAAGAAACTCTAATAAAGAAAGAAAAGAAAACAGAATTGAAAATTGAAAATTCAATGGACTATGAAACTATATCCGATATTATAACAGAAAGGTTGATGGATAAAGTTAAGAAAAATGTTTGCTAACAATGGCTATTCGTAATTGCTTGTTCTCGCCCACTTCTGAAAATCCTCGCGGATTTTCCTCTGGTTCGTTCCATTTTTGTTAAGCTAGTTGCTTAATCACGTAACTATCCTTACACGAACCGTTGGCAAACATTTTGGAACGGGCTGAAAATTTAAGGTTACAGAATCAATCAATGGTTCTTGATTTTACTTAAAACTTCTGAGTAAATTGATTCTATCATCAACTGTTTCGCACTCAATCAACATTAAGAGCTTTTTTGATAAATGAGCTTGATTTAATTTATGTAAAGAAATTAGCCTATTAGAATTACCGTAAATATTAATATGTTGCCATAAGGTAGTTTTTCGTTGATTTAAATTAATTTCGACTTTAGCCAAATCATCCCATTTAATTATTATGTCGTTTTTTGGAAAATGATTTCCTTTCCATAAAATAAATGCAACTTCATCATCCTCAAATTCTCGTCGTTCTTTATGCCAGGGATAAATTAACTTTTTCATTGCATCATTTGCTGTTGCGTTAGCGGAATTTCGGTATAAAAAATTTTGCAATTCTAATGGGTCATTTTCTAACACCCATTGTATTGTTTTTTCTTTTTTAAAATATTTGTTAAATGGATTTAAAGGAGTGTAAATATCTTCAAGCACATATACTTTCTTTTTCTTAGCTTGAAATCCCCAACCACTTGGATTTTTTTCAGTAGTAGAAACTGTTAATATTGGAATGTCATCATTCATAAGATTTCATACTATTTCTAAATTTCATTCTAATGTACTTAATAAACTTATAACGGATATGATAAAAGTAAAAAACGATCTGCCAACAACGTGTCCTATGAAAAGCACTAAAGCTAACTTAAGATGTATAACCGCAATAATTGAACAAGGAGGATGATAGAAAAAAGAACTTATTAGGGGAATGTTTAATTATATATCCTTCGTTTGCAAATATTTATAACATTTTTTATAAAAACAGAATCTAAATTCTTAGTAAATGTATTAATTGAGAGTTTATATGTTGTAATTGTTGTGAATTTGCAATACATGTTACGTTGGCGTGATATTATTCGCTGGTCAACCCAAATTATAAGGTTATATGGTTAGGTTTTAATATGAAAGGGTTTATTGGAATTAGCTCTAAGTAAAGAGCATCAGGAATTCTAAAAGGATAATTGGCATTTTTTTTGACAAAGTCCGCATTCTAAACCACCGTGGTTTGCTTAAACTCGGTTGGTACGCTACTAGCGTTCCTGATGCAATACGATTTTAAATTACTTTGTTGTAATATGTCTTATAGTTGACATTATAATACAAACCAGTATATTGTTAGGATTTTATATCCATTAAAAAAAGATATTTGGTTATTATATCATCTCTTAAAACACAATGAGTTTTATTTAGATGATACTTCTTTATAAGTTTTTTTAATTCCCTAAGGGTTTCTTTCTTCTCTTGGGTTCCAATGCGGCTCCAATGGTTTGGGTTAATGCAATAATCGAACAAAATCCTTTGGTCAATCCTAATATCCTCTGGAGCCTTAAGTGAATCTACAATCGTTAACTTATTTAAGTGGGTTAAAAACGCTTCAAACAAGCTTTTAAAAGCGTAATTCCCTAACTGATTTAGATTAATAATCCCTAATCTATTTAAGTATCTTGAGGCTATTATTTTCAGTTCAACTCGTAATAGATTTCTATCTAAAATTGAATATTGTTTTCCCTTGTCATAGATTTTAATTTTATAATCGGTTCTTTCGAATTCTTTATAACTCCCATTTCCTTTATAGTTATGTTTTCGGTTGTGGTCTTTTAGGTCAAACATGAGTATATGCTCATCTAATAAAAGCTTTGGGTTTTTACTTACTGTAATATTAAACCCGAATTCCAAGTTGGTGATTTTAGTTTCCTTTTTGTCTAGTTGTAACTTTTCGCAAAGGTCATCTATTGCAAGCTTGAACTGTTTAAAACTAAAGTCATTGTAGTTTTGATTCCCTAAACCCTTCATTAAATTGTAGTACTTATGAATACTTCCTTTTACAATCGCGGCCTTTTTGGTAATCCTAATTTCCATATTTTGGAGTCGGCCAACCTTTGGGTAGTCATTTGCTTCTCCTGTTTGTCTGTCAAAAGTTGACCGTAAACTTATGAGTTCATTTTTTTCGATACTTTCCTCAAACCTCAATTTGTCTATGGTAGATATTTTGAACTTTATATTGTCTATCATGACTAATCGTTTTTTAAGTTGTTAATGATTTCAGATTTTTTGTAATATACCCTTCTGCCTAAATATCTAGGGGTTAGTACGCCTGCCTTAGTCCAGTTGTTAAGAGTAGGTAGGGACACCTTTAGAAATTTGGCGGTTTCTTCCCTTGTTAGAAGCTTTTCGGGTTCTTGAATACGGTTGTCTACTATGTTGCTTATAATCTCATTAAATTTGAGGCAAAGCTTCGCTATGAACTCTTCTGGAGAAGAGCCTTCAAATAATATTCTTTCCATTGTTATATTGGTTTAAGAGGTTTAAATTGTTATTGGAATTTTTCCTAAATGTTATTGCTGAAATTCTAAAGACGTCTGTGATTTCTAGTTGCAATATTGAAGTTTATTTTTGCAAATGGAAGAATTTTAACATATTGATTATCAGTGGTTTAAATTATCTAATTTTGAAATTATTAAAGTGCGTAACTAGCTGAAAAACAGCTCTTTAATAACTACTTTACATTAGCTTATTTATGTTTAAGGTGAATTAGCTAATCCTTTTAACATTTGAGTAAAAAACAGGATGATTTTCACCCTAAAAAAGACATCACAAAAGCTTAATTTTTGGTCATTTTCTTCTAGTTTGGGGTTTCGGGTCTTAAAAAGTAGAAAATTAACAGCTTCATTTTAACCGATAATTCATGAGGAAAACCATAGTTTTTTTCCTTCTCAATTTTGTAAATTAGCCCGTAACGATAAAAAAAGACTAACCTAAATTAATGAGTGCAGAACAACTTAAAGCTCTTGAAGACCGATTATGGAAAGCGGCAGACGATTTAAGAGCCAACAGTAAGCTTACAGCTACCGAATATTCCTTCCCAGTATTGGGACTTATTTTTTTAAGACATGCCCATAGCCGATTCATCAAGGCAAAAGACGAGATAGAAAAAACCTTACCCGTTCATCCTACCAGAGGGGTGAGACCTATTACCAAAAATGACTTCCTAAACGCCAAAGCCATTTTCCTTCCCGAGGATGCCAGATGGGATACTATAAAAGACCTTCCTGATAGCGAAGACTTAGGTGAGTATATCAATGAGGCAATGCGTAACATTGAAAGCGAGTATGAGGATTTAATAGGGGTGTTACCTAAAACCTATAACCTATTTGAAAAAGACTTATTACAACGCCTTATACGCATATTTAATGACGAAGCTCTTGATGATATGTCAGGAGATGCTTTTGGGCAGATATACGAATATTTCCTAAACAAGTTCGCCCAGAGTGGTGCCCAGGAAGGTGGCGAGTTCTTCACGCCTCCATCATTGGTAAAGACCATAGTTAATATTATAGAGCCTAACCATGGCACTGTGCTAGACCCAGCTGTAGGTAGTGCAGGTATGTTTGTACAGACTGCCCATTTTGTTGAAGAGGAAGGATTTGAAGCTGCTAGTAAGGTAACATTCTACGGACAGGAAAAAACGGATACCAACACCAAACTGGCAAAGATGAACATGGCAGTGCATGGGCTAGATGGTGATATTGTACAAGGAAACTCCTTTTATGAGGACAAACACGAACTGGTAGGCAAATGCGACTTTGTCATGGCTAATCCTCCGTTCAATGTGGATGGAGTGGATAAAAGTAAAGACAGCGTTAAGAACGACCCACGATTACCATTTGGATTGCCCAATAATGACAATGCCAACTATTTATGGATACAATACTTCTACAGCTATTTAAATGAGACTGGACGAGCAGGTTTTGTAATGGCATCCTCTGCTTCTGATGCGGGACATAGTGAGAAGCTAATACGTAAGCAGCTGTTGGAAACTGGAGCTGTTGATGTAATGGTATCTATAGGCAACAAGTTTTTCTATACGGTATCATTGCCTTGTACTCTTTGGTTTTTTGACCGAGCTAAAGAACAGGATGAAAACAGAAAAGACCAGACTTTAATGCTGGACTTACGAAATATCTATAGAAAAGTATCCTCCAGGATACATGATTTTACAGAGGAAAATCTGGAAAGCATACACGCCATTGTAAACTTGTATAGAGGCGATAATAGCTTGTTTAAGGAGTTGGTTGACAAGTACACCCAAGAAGGCAAAACCAAAGCCTTAGAGTGGCTCACCAACCATTTTCCTAATGGGGAGTATGTAGATGTAGCAGGACTGTGTAAAGTAGTATCTCGAGCTGAAATAGAAACCAATGATTACAGCTTAACTCCAGGACGTTATGTGGGTGTAGCAGACCAGCTGGATGAGGATTTTGATTATGAGACGGAGATGGGGATTATTAAAGAAGAGTTACAAGTTTTAAATGAAGAAGCCAACAGATTGGCTGAACAGATACAAACCAATTTAGAAGAGCTAGGGTTGTGAGTTGGGACAGATTAAAATTTGAAGAATTATATTTAGTTCCTAGCAGAAATGGATTAACAAAACCTAGCAGGATAAGAGGGAAAGGTTTTAAGTTTATTAATATGGGAGAACTTTTTGCATATGATAGAATTAAAAATCCTGATATGGCTCTGGTACCGCTAACTGATAAGGAAAAGATGACTCATTCAATAGAAGAGAATGATTTACTTTTTGCAAGACAGTCGATTGTTTTGTCTGGAGCAGGGAAATGTTCAATCGTGAAGGAAGTTGATGAATTAACTGTTTATGATTCACATATTATAAGAGTACGTTTAAACGGTGAGTTGTGTAATCCTGATTTTTATTTCTATTATTTTAAGACACCTTATTGTAACATAAAAAGTTTGGTTCAACAGGGAGTTCAGGCAGGCATAAGAGGGAAGGAGCTTGCGAAACTTGAAATTGATTATCCACCAATCTCGACCCAAAAACGCATTGCAGATATTTTAAGTGCTTATGATGATTTAATAGAAAACAACCTTAAGCGTATCAAGCTTCTGGAACAGGCTGCACAAAACATTTATAAAGAGTGGTTTGTAAACCTGCGTTTTCCTGGTCATGAAACCACATCTATAAATGAGGAAACAGGATTGCCTGAGGGGTGGGAAGAACAAACCGCTTTTGATTTATTTGATATTAAGGGAGGTTCCCAACCCCCCAAATCTAAGTGGTCGGATGAATTAAAAGAGGGTTATGTTAGAATGGTTCAAATTCGGGATTACAAAACTGACACATACATCGCTTATGTTAAGGATACAAATAAACTGAGAAAATGTAATAAAGTGGATGTCATGATAGCAAGATATGGTGCCTCAGTAGGAAGAATTTGTTGGGGAATAGAAGGTGCATATAATGTGGCATTAGCTAAAATAATTCCTTATGATAAAGCATATTTAGAATATATAAGATGGTATGTTAAATCATATTACTTTCAAGAAAGTCTTGTTAGTATGACACAGCGTGCTGCCCAGGATGGATTTAATAAGGACACTTTTAAATCTTTGGATGTTATTATTCCTCCTAAAGAGATAGTTCAAAAATTTGGGGATATAGTTTACCCAATGCTAAAACAGATGTTGCTATTAGAAGAGCAAAACCAAAAACTAAAAGCAGCCAGAGATATCTTGTTGCCCCGTTTAATGAATAGAACTATAGAAGTTTAATAATAAATATAAATAATGGAAAAATTTAAAGGTTTAAATGACGCAATTAGAGCCAGTATTGAGAAGGTAAATGAAACTGCTCAAGTTATTGAAAGTATCGAACAAAAAATTAGAGACGGTGAAATTACCGTAGATTCAATAGGTGAAATACAATTAAGTGCTCTTAGAAAAATGCACCAGAGGTATATTAACGATGTTGAAACATATAAAGCTGACCTTGAGTTCTTTAAAAGCATAGAAAATCTATAAGATATCAGATAGTCAAAATGAGCAAAGATTATTCAGAAGACCAGCTAATAGAACAAACCTGTATGGAGGTATTCCAGGAATTGGGCTGGGAACTTGCCAATGTATATGAGGGTGAGTCTTTTGGAGAGTCTGGCACTCTGGGACGAGATAGTGAAGCCGATGTTATTTTAAAGTCTCAGTTTTATCAGGCTCTTAAAAATCTAAACCCAAACCTGCCAGACCAAGCCTACGACCTAGCTTATGACCTTATCACCATCAGTGATTCCACTAAAGACCTAACAGAGATAAACTATGAAAAATACCAGTATTTAAAAGACGGTATTCCTGTTACTTACAAAAACCAAAAAGGAGAGATAATCCGCAATAAAAAGCTAAAGGTCTTTGATTTTACTAATCCTGAGAACAACAACTTTATCGCTGTACAGCAATTATGGTTAGAGGGCAAATCCAAACGTAGAAAACGTCCGGACATTGTAGGATTTGTGAATGGTATTCCGTTGGTATTTATAGAGCTTAAGGGCATCAATGTGAAGCTAAGAGCTGCCTATGAGAAGAATTTAAGCGACTATAAAAATACCATACCCAAAATGTTCCATTGTAATGCCTTTGTGATATTAAGTAATGGTGTTGAAAGCAAGATAGGTTCCATCAGTTCCAAGTTTGAGCATTTCCATGAGTGGAAGCGTATTTCAGAAGAAGATGAGGGCATCGTGAGCTTGGATACCATGCTAAAAGGTACCTGTGAGAAGAACAGACTGTTAGACTTGTTTGAGAATTTTATCCTTTATGATACCTCTGTTGGTTCTATTGCAAAGTTGGTAGCCAGGAACCATCAATTTGTCGGGGTGAATAGGGCTATTTCCCATTTTAAAGCGATGCAGGAAAATGCTAAGAAAGGACTTTTAGATAAGGAAGAAGCACAAAAACTTGGGGTGTTTTGGCATACCCAGGGCTCTGGAAAGAGTTATTCCATGGTGTTTTTATGCCAGAAGATATTGAGGGTGTTAGGGGGAGGTTATTCCTTTTTATTGGTCACAGACCGCACCGAACTGGATGAGCAAATCTATGGCACCTTTGCAGGTGTAGGAGCCGTAAAGGACGACTCTGGAAGAGCCACCAGCGGAGAGCACCTGAAAGAGCTATTGAAGACTGATAAACGGTTCCTGTTTTCCATCATTCATAAGTTCAATTTTGATGAGAAGATAACAGACCGAGAGAACCTGATAGTCATCTCTGATGAAGCCCATAGAACCCAGGGAGGAACCTTGGCTATGAATTTGAGGAAAGCATTGCCAAAGGCTTCGTTCATTGGGTTTACAGGAACGCCTTTGTTCAAAGATGATGAGCTTACCAAGCGTATTTTTGGGGAGTATGTTTCCAAATACGATTTCAAACGTTCCATTGAAGATGGAGCCACGGTTCCATTGTATTATGAAAACAGAGGAGAGAAATTAAAGCTTGATAATCCAACCATAAACCAGGAGATAAGGGAAGCCATAGAACAGCAAGACTTGGACAGTGACCAGGAAGATAAACTTAAAAAACTGTTTGCTAGGGAGTATCCTATTTTGACATCGCAGAAACGCCTTAGGGCTATTGCTAAGGATGTAGTTAAGCATTTTAATACGAGAGGGTATAAGGGGAAGGCTATGTTTGTAGCCTTGGATAAGGTGACGGCTGTGAAAATGTATGATTTCATTACTGATGAATGGGAGCTATATCTTGAGGAAGAGCTTAAGGAAATTAATAAGCTGACAGATGAACAGGAAAGAATGGATAGGATGCGAGCCTGGAACTGGAGCAAAGAAACAGAGCTAGGTGTAGTAGTGAGTCATGAGCAAAATGAAATTGAAAAGTTTGAAGCCTGGGGACTGGATATCGAACCGCACAGGCTTAAGATGAATACCAGAGACCTGGAAACAGATTTTAAAGATGAAGACCATCCGTTTAGGTTTGCCATTGTTTGTGCTATGTGGATTACTGGATTTGATGTGAAAAGCTTATCTACCATGTATCTGGATAAGCCCTTGAAATCACATACCTTGATGCAAACCATCGCCAGGGCAAACCGAGTGCATAAGAACAAAAACAACGGATTAATAGTTGACTATATTGAGACTTATAAAGCTTTGTTGGAGGCATTGGCCATTTATGGAGATACAGGGAGCAGGGGAGATATTGAAGAAGTGTCTGAAGATGCACCTGTAAAACCTTTAGAGGAGCTGATTCAAGAACTTGAAGAGGCTATTAAGACTACTGAGGGCTTTTTGAGTTTTGAGTGTAAATTCGAGCTCACTAAAATTCTGGATGAACAAGACAATCTCAAAAAAATAAAGTATCTCCAGGAGGGTTATAACGCCATCTGTAAGACGGATGAAACTAAAGCGAAGTTTGGTGTTCTAGCTAGAGAGGTATTTAAAAAATATAAGGCTCTTATGCCCGATGCATCTATTTATGACTACAAGCCGCAGAGGGATGCTATAAATGCATTGTACAGCATGATAAATGCTAAGATTGAAGCGGCGGACATCACACATATTGTCAAGCAAGTTCAGGATGTAGTAAACCAATCTATTGCAACATTGAATTTACAGCTAGAGAAACTGGAAGGCTATGGCCAGAGAATTGATATTAGTAGTTTGGATTTTAAAAAGATTGAAGAAGAATTTTTTAAGGCTACGGGAAATCAAAATGTAGCGGTGCAATCCTTGAAGGATAAGGTGCAGAAGAAATTGAATAGGCTGCTTAACCAGAACCCGATGCGCATTGATTATTATGAACGTTACCAGGAAATAATTGATGATTATAATAGGGGTAAAGAATACCGCTCTATTAAAGAGATATTTGATGAGTTGGTAGTGTTGCTGTCTGAGCTATCTGAAGAAGAAAAACGCTCTGAACGGGAGAGTCTAGAGGAGGATGAGTTGGCTGTTTTTGATATGCTCCTGGCTGGTAAGAAAATAACAGATAAAGAAAAGGCAGAAGTTAAAGAGGCGGCTAGGGAGTTATTGAAGAGATTGAAGAACCAGGAATTCCAAGTAAGCCATTGGGCAGAGAAAACCCAGACGTCTTCAGCTGTTAAAAAGGTTATAGAAGACATCTTATATATGAAGCTTCCTTATCCTACCTATGACGAGGATTTATCATTGAAAACCGAATTGTTGTTTAATGACTTTAAAGAACGCTATGCTGATTATAGGCATAGGGTGGCTTAGGTTGTTAAAGAAATTGACTTAGAAAGCAAAATGAACCTACTAATTTTAGTAAGTATTTGAAGAATTGTAAGTTTTAAATTCCCTTTTATGAAATATTTTCTATCCATTGTTTTTTTATTTTTTTCATTTAGTTCCTTTTCACAGAATGTGAAAAAGGAATATTTAGAAACCATAGATTGGTTAAATGATAAAATAGAAAGTTATGCTTTTAAATCGGAACATCTATTATCTGAATATCAATTGTCACTCGAAAAAAAGGAAAATCAATATTTTATTAAAATTTATTCAAGTTATACAAGTTTTGGTTCTATAAACACTCAAACTTTTTCAAATATATATCACTTCCCAATAGAGGAACTTCATTATTGGGAATTTAAACCTAAAGGACCCGAAGAATTTTCTAAAGGGTATATTTTGTTCTTGTATACGGAAAATGAAAAACCAAAAGTTATAGATGAAAAGCTTGTAAAAGTATTTAGGCCAGATGGCGAGAATAGGGTGGAGTCAGAATTTAGTCGTACTGACCATTGTGTGATTCATTTTAGAAATGAAATTGATAACGAAAATTTAAGGGAGAGAATAAATAATGCATTAAATCATATAAAAGAATTAGCGAGCAAGAAAAAAGAAAAAGAGAAGTTTTAAAAGCCTTGTTATTAAATAATTGAGGAATGGCAATTAGTAGACAAGAGTAAATTGGATTAGTGGTTTTGATGAGTGTAGTTGAAGGACTTTGATGTGAAAATTTAATGTATTCTTGTTAATAACTGTTCATAATATTTGAATTCCAAAACTCACAAAATTAACTTAAAAGTGTATTTTAGCTTGCAAATTAACTTATAAGTGAATATCTTTGAATTGAAAATATGGGATGATGAAGCTGAAAAATGCACTTTTTACACGGTGCAGGAAGATGGAGCTTCAGAAAATGAAACTGATATTTTCTTTGATAAATATGACAATATACAAGAGTTTAAAGAAAAGACACAGGAGTTATTGGTCTTTGTTTTAAGTGCTATTGGGGATAATCATGGAGCAATCGATGAGATTTTTAACAGACATGAAAACGAAGTTGATGGCCTGCCTGCTCAGGGTAAACTCCAGCTCGGAGAGTTTAACTATCACTTTCCAAACTTCCCCTTAAGATTATATGCCCTCAAAATCAGTGAAAGTATTGTTGTATTATTCAATGGAGGAATTAAAGATGGTTCAACAAATCAAACAAGTAGTTTACATTTTAATTGGGTTAATGCCTGCAATTACGCAAAGCGCATTGTTGAAGCAATTAAAGATGGCTCAATAGTGGTCAATGAGTCTGAAAGGAAATTGACAACCTATGATGGGTCTGAGGAGATTATACTATAAACACGAATACAACCAGACATGAGAAGCAAAATCGCAAAACGTATTCTATCTGAAACGCCAGAAGAAACAAAAATATTCGTTAATCTATATGCTGATATTGTGGTTAGGATTAATCAAATCATGAAGCAAAAAGGGTTGACTCAAAAAGAATTGGCATATAACTTAGATAAAAAACCTTCGGAAATAAATAAGTGGTTGAAAGGGGAGCACAATTTAACGCTTAAATCTATTGCTAAATTACAAGCGGAATTGGATTGTCCTTTGGTTGTGGTTCCTAAAGGTGATAGCTATTATAATTTTGATGGGCACGGTGTAAAAAAAGGATTTTCTTTAGTATACCATAATAAATCAGGTGTAAGTAAATTGCAGTTTAAAGATGCAAGTGTAAAAAAAATGAAGCCAAAATATCAACCCTTAGCCAATGTCGGATAAAAGATTAATTCCTGAAAAAATTAATATAATAGACTTTAAAATAATTAAGGGGTTAATATCTAGTCCTTTTGAATTTGATAGTTCCTTAATAAAGGGTCATGACTTTAGTTTAGGATTTGAAACAGCTCTGAATATTGAGGAGAATAAGATTAAAGCAGATTTTAAAGTTTCAATAAAAACTCAGTCTGAAAAGAATGAGGTTGAAGAGGCTACGGGTGATTTTCACTTTGTTTTTCTTTTTTATGTTGAAAATATGCAAGATTTAATTTTTGAAATAAATGATTCTAAAGGGAAATCAAAGAATGTTCAAGTGGATGCATCTTTGGGTAATGCCTTAGCTTCAATTACGTATTCTACTTCTAGGGGTATTTTGATGACCAGGTTTCAAGGTACTTCCCTTGACAGTTTTATTTTGCCTGTTATTAATCCAAATGATTTGATTGAGTAGTCCTTTTTTAAAGGATTGAATTATTGAATTTCGATGTCTACTTTTTTAGTTTTATGAATTTAGATTAAGATGTTAAATCGGTCAAGCTTCCCCAATTTAAATTTCGATAAAATACTTCAGGATGCTAAACAATTCTCGCTTCCTGAAAGTGATTCTTATATTCAATCCTACCCCGAATTTCTTAAATACTTTGAAAGAATAAAAGGAGGGGATATTAATGAACACGATTTAATAATTGCCAGTCATTTTGTTTATGGTTGGATGCCAACAATTCTACGTTTAGATTTAAACAAAAAGACGCAGGTTTTAAAATACTTAAACGCTGTTAAAAGTGGTCGCCTTTTGGATGAGGAGGAGTTGAATATTTTGAAAGTGAGTATAAATAATTCTATGGTGGGGCTTTCAAAATTACTACACTTTATAAACCCTGAAAATTATGCTATTTGGGATAGCAAGGTTTATAGATATGCCACAAGCTATAAGTCTGATTTTGGAATTACTAATGTCAGCTTATATTTAGAATATTTAGAAAGGATTAAGGCCATAGCAGCAAATGAGAATTATAGGAAAATCCATGAGCTGGTTTCAAAGAACTTCGATTATGAAATTTACCCAACAAGAGCAATTGAAATAGTTATGTTTAAAGCTTCGGAGAGAAAATAAGGAGTTATTTTTTGAAAAATAGGTGTTCTCCTATTTTCTTAGCTCTTTGGAAATCATCAGCTTTAATATAGTTGTAAAATACTTTCTCCGTAGAGTGCCCACTAATGGCCATAATATCAATTGTAGGCATTCCAGAGAAGTAAGCATTGGTGCAAAATGACCTTCTTCCTGTGTGATTAGTAATTAAATCATATTTCGGTTTCATTTCACTGGTCTTTTTCCCTCCAATTGTCCTTGTAACATTTTCCATCGTATTAATTTCCGCTAGCTTGCCCAATTGTTTTAAGGCATAATTAATATGTTGGTCAGGCATTCCTTTGGGCGGGTGGCCATCTCGCTTATCCAGTATTTTTTTGACTATGCTATTAATGGGGATAGTCAATGGTCTATTGTTTTTTTTGATGATAATTTGAAAATAAGACCGTCCATCTGCTTCCACAATGTTCTCTTTCTTTAATTTGTTGAAATCACTTACCCTGAGGCCAGTGTTGGCGGAAATTAAAAAAAGGTCTCTTGCTACATCTAGTTTGTCTTTTGTTAGGTAAAGGGATTTGCTGATTTTGATTGGTTTCACTTCGCCTAAATCGAGATTGAAAATTCTCAAAAGCTCTTCATCGGTCAAGTAAATATTATCAATCTGCTCTGTAGGTTTTTTGAAATATTTTTTAGTGTGCTCTGTAGAATTATGGTGTCCCAATTCTAGGCCTGCGGTTAAAATGGTTTTGAGGATTTTAATTTGGGTACCAATATAGTTTGTCGAGTAGTTATTTTTGGACAGCCATTCTAGAAAATCATGGTAGAACTGAACATTTATCTTGTCATAGGTCACTTTGTATTTCTTGTCACTAAAACGCTTGAGTAAATTGTATGCGTTGTTATAGGTTTTATAAGTGGTCTTTTTCATGGGGCTCCCAGTGGTCATAAGGGGATTAGTTTTGTAGTGCTCCTTAAACCAATAAAAAAAGGGTAAAAGTTCAAGTTTTTCTTGTTCTTGTGCGGGTTGGTTTTTATGGAAAAAGATATCGCAAATCTCTGTTAGATTCTCATTGGTAGGTTTTATGTCGTCCTTTATGGTGAGTTTATTGTATTCTTTAAAAAAATATCTTTCAAGGTCTGTAAGGCGGTCATTAATATAAACTCTATCCAATTCGCCAACAACCGTTTTTATCCTCATTCTCCTAACATCCCAGTTTTTAATGTCTTGAACTTTTAAACCTGTTGAATACCTAAGTCGTTTTCCTGTTCCGTAACTAAAGACAAGTTGAATAGTTGCGCCGTTTAATTTGGATTTTCGAAGCTTATAATTGAATCTGGCCATAGCGATAAAGAATGTTAACAAATATAGGGATAAAAGTGACACATTATATTATTTTGTGTCATTTAGTGTGTCATATTTCATTTTATGAACTTTATATTTAAAAGGTTCATTTTAAAAGAGTATGTTTGTAATGGTTTATTATTATTCTCTTATAGAGTATGAGTCAAAGTAAAAAGAGGTAAAATAATAGAAAACAAAAAATATAATTTGGCCTCCTGGTGGGGCTACTAAATCTTTTATGTACCCTAAATAAATGCTCCAAATACTCCTTGAAGAAGAAGAGAATATAGAAAGAATAGGTAAGCAAGTTTTCTTTATGTTATACATCCTAGGTATGGCAACTTTTCTAAGTGTTCGATTTTTCCGTTTTTTGGAAATGGCCTATGTGGAATATATTGACAAAAAGCTGTTTTATACGCATTTAAATGTAGGATTAAAAAAGCTTCAACCGCACCAACAAGTCATTCTAAAACGAAAATTCAGGTTTTATCAATACCTAACCCCAAAACAACAAAGCTTTTTTGAGCATCGAGTGGCTCGATTTTTAAGAGAAAAGGAATTTGTGGGTAAGGGGCTTGAGGTGACAGACGAAATGCAGGTTCTTGTGGCGGCAACAGCAGTGAAAATGATGTTTGGATTAAGGGATTACAGGTTGCAAATCATACAAACCATTTTTATCTATCCTGAGGCATATTACTCTCGACTCAATGACGCTTACCATAAAGGAGAATTTAATCCACAAAAGAACTTGTTGGTTTTCTCGTGGGAAGATTTTAAGGATGGATATCAAATTGATGACGACAACATTAATTTGGCTATTCATGAAATAGTGCATGCTATCCATTTTAATTTTTTAAGCCGAAGAGGCAAAAGTGCTAGTGCGGGTATTTTTCTGAATTCACATGCAGAATTGGTTTCTTATTTGAATAACCACCCAAAGGTATTGGAAGAAATGCAGAGTTCTGGTTATTTTAGGGCTTACGGTTTTACAAATGACTTCGAACTTTTAGCAGTAATAATGGAAAATTTTATCGAAACTCCAGAGATGTTTAAAAGGGAATTTCCACATATTTATGGTTTGGTAAAGCAGATGTTAAACTTTCATTTTAAGGGGTATTAACTGACCGATGTCATAATTTTTATGGGTTGTAAATCTTAAATTTAATAAGATAATTTATTAAAGTTTTCCTCATGAAAAGATTGGTTCCTGTTTCAGAAATAATGAGTAAGGAAGTTATTGCCATTACTCAGGATGATGGCCTTGATGTGGCTGAACATTTATTTAAAAAACATCATATAAGACATATTCCAGTAGTTAAAGGAAAGCGAATCGTTGGGATGTTGAGTCTCACAGATCTCTTAAGAATTAGCTTTGCAGATGAGGTAGAAGATGAGGAAGAAGTGGAAACTATTGTCTATAATATGTTCACCATTGATCAAGTTATGACCAAAAATTTGATAAGTGTTAGCCCAGATAGTACCATAAAAGAGGTTGCTGAAATTTTAGCTTCCAAAGAATTTCATGCCTTACCAGTAGTATGTAATGATGATTTGGTGGGAATAGTAACTACTACAGACTTGATCAAGTACTTATTAAAGCAGTATTAGGTGTGCAAAATACTTAAATTCAGTATTTTGAGGCTCCAATTAAAGACGATAATTTCAACTCTAATTGCAATAAAAACGCATTTCAACGAATAAATATGCTTTTCATCGTTATTTTTTTGGTATCGATAGTGACTGAATCTATATTTACTATTCCTTCTTAAGACCCCAAATTGAAGATTCAATACAACTTATTAAGGAACTAATTAATCCATTCATCATGACCTTGCGTCATGCTCCCTCAATTGAAATAGAAATTCCCCCTAAATAGAATTTTTATTTTGCAATAGTTAATCCATGTATCCCTCAATTAAGGTTCTGTTTCAGAACGAAACGTACCTGTATTTGTATTTAAAATTGTTTAATTATAAAATTGAGATAGCATGAAATCCCTAACATTAACTTTACTAGCTGCTTTATTCTGTGTTGCATTGACTAAAGCTGAATTAGACCCCAACAAAAAGTTGAAAAAAGAAACTCAAGAAACTGTTTCTAAATCAGATCAGTTTGCCTATAACTTTGAAGTCAATAGGCACGTAAGGAGAGACAAGCTTCCTGGTGCTGGAGAATAACAATATTTAAAGCCTTTCATTATGAAAGGCTTTTTTATTTATTGAATCTTACCTTAATTATTTTAAATTTGAGATATTTCAAATTTAGATTCTTTGCTTAAAAAAGTTTTATTCATACTTTTTCTTTTTAGTAACTGTATTATCTGGGGGCAAAATGCCAAGAATGATAGTACATTATATTATCACGAAATATCAAAAGATAGAACGCTAAGTCTTAATGAAAGAATAGAGCATTCTAAAAAGGCTGTCGAAATTTCTTCCTATCAGGGTATTGATACGCTGCAACTTAATACAAGCCGGTATTTGGCCTATCTGTATTTGATGAAACGAGATTATGATTCGGTCAGAATCTGGAATCATGCAAATCTTAAACTGGCAGAGAAGTTGGATGATTCTAGTTCGATAGCTATGACTAGCTATTATCTTGGGTATTATCATCGTGCTACTATGTCAAACGACAGTGCCTATTTTTATTATTATAAAGCATCCAAATTGTTTAATTCCTTGAATGATTTAAGAAATGAAGGAGAGGTTCTTTATAATATGGCTAACATTCAATTTGATGAAAAGGATTATCTAGGTGCTGAAAGTAATGCTATCAAGTCTTTAAGATTGATTCAGTCCCTTCCAAAGACGGAGAACAATCTTGATACGCTTTGGTCTATTTTTAATTTGCTCGGAATTATTTCAGATCAACAGGGCCTTTATGACCAAGCTATTGAGTATTATGAAGAAGGGATGACTTATAGTTCTCAAATTGAAGATCATTTGCTGTATGATTTACATTCATTCAGCAATATTGCTTTGATCTATAAGGAACAAAAAAACTATGAAGAAGCTTTAAAAATCTATGATAGGTTGTTGCAAAATAAGGAGGAACTTATGGAAGATCCAGGAAATTATGCAACAATATTAAGCGAATTTGCAGCTGTAAAATATTATTCAGGTAACTATAAAAATGAAAACATTAGCTCTCTTTTTGGGCAAGCTTATCATTTAGCTGATAGTTTAAATGAAGGGTTGTCCATAATGTGGGTCAGTTTGTATGCGTCTGAATATTATCTGGAAGAACATAAAAAGGATTCTGCCTTAATTTATGCCAACCGAGCGTTTAATTTAGGTAAGGAAACGAATTCAAATGATGTTATTTTAAGATCTCTTCTTTTAAAATCACAGCTGGAGGATGAAGATAAAGCTAAATCCTATCTTCGGGATTACATTACTTTAAGTGACAGTTTGCAGGTTAGGGAACGGGCTACTCGAAATAAGTTTGCCCGTATAGCTTATGAAACTGATAACCTAAAGGAACGCAATAAGCAAATTGCTAGAGAGCGTATGTATTTGCTTATTTTTTCGGGCGCTTTAATCTTAACATTTTTGCTTATTTATGTTATTGTCAATCAGCGCAATAAAAACAAGGAGCTTCAGTTTGTACAAAAACAGCAAAAGGCGAATGAAGAGATTTATAACTTGATGCTTTCCCAACAAGACAAAATAGATGAGGCTAGGGTATTAGAAAAAAAACGTATATCACAGGAATTGCATGATGGCGTTTTGGGAAGACTCTTTGGAACCAGATTGACACTAGATAGTTTGAATATGATGTCTAATGAAGAGGCTATAGAAACACGTGGGAAGTATATTCATTCTTTAAAAGAAATAGAAGAGGATATCCGGAAAGTGTCCCATGAATTAAACACAGATTTTGTAGCAGGTTCGGGTTATTTTGATATCATAAAAACGCTAGTTGAAACTCAGACAGAGGCCTATGGTCTTAAGTTTGAACTTTACAATGATAGTAGTATTGATTGGGACGATGTATCTAATAAGACTAAAATACATATATATAGAATTGTGCAAGAGTCCCTTCAAAACATATATAAACATGCCCAAGCAACCAAGGTTGAAATTAGTTTTAAAGCTAAAAAAGATGTAATTTGTCTTGAAATTTCTGATGATGGTTTAGGGTTTGATGTTGAAAAATCCAGAAAAGGAATTGGACTTAAAAATATGACCTCTCGAGTTAAAGAAATAGATGGAGAGTTTCATGTAGAGTCACAGCCAGGAGCAGGCACTACCTTAACCATTTTAACCCCTATTTAAATTTAATTATGCAAGAAAAAGTAACCATTCGAATTTTAATGACCGATGACCATCCCATCATTATAGAAGGTTACCAAATGACCCTTAAAGCAACCAAAAAGGAACATCAAACTTTAATTATTGATATTGCCAATAGTTGTGATGAGTCATTGAAATATATGAACGAGGCTTACGAATCCAATAAACCTTATGATGTTTTGTTTATGGATATTAGTTTACCACCCTCAAAAGATGGTAAATATACTTCAGGAGAGGATTTGGCTCGTCACGCCCGAAAAATCATGCCTCAATCAAAATTAGTCATTCTCACCATGTTTAATGAACCATATCGCGTTCATAACATTATTAAAACCATAAACCCTGAAGGATTTTTAATTAAAAGTGACTTAACGTCCAGTGAATTGGCAAGTGCTTTTCAGGCAATCATTAACAATCCCCCATTCTATAGTGGTACGGTTAATAGTATTTTAAGAAAGTCTATTTCAAATGACTTGGGCATTGATGATACCAATAGAAAAATACTTCATTTATTAGCCCAAGGGGTAAAGACAAAAAGTCTAGTGGAGCACATAAGTCTGTCCATGAGTGCAATAGAGAAAAGAAAGAAACATCTCAAGGAGTTGTTTGATGTGGTTGATGGAAATGATGAGGCCCTTTTGGAAGAGGCCAAAAAGAAAGGTTTTGTTTAGTTAAATGTCTGTTCTTTAGTTCTTTATTTTTTTATTTACGGTTTTTACCGTAACAAGTTTGTGGTTAAACCGTAACACATTGTCTAAAGGAAGACTTATATTTGACTATCAACAACAACTTAATTAATCCCTCACAAGATTTGTTGATAATAGCATTTACACTAACCTTGTGACCTTTTTTAGAAGGTCATAAGGTTTCTTCAAAGCACAATAACTTCGAAACCTTTTTTGCCTCCTCTTCAGTATTTTTAAAAATACTGATGTGCCATTTAGAAGGCAAATATCTCTGAACTGTGCTGAATGAGTATTTTTATAAACAAGCCCAGATAAATCATGGCTACGAGAAACTTGATAAAAGTTCCCGTTAAAAAACCCAGAAAGGAACCAAAAGCTGCCTTTGCCGCTGTTTGATGATCTGCCCTGTTGATTAATTCTCCCACAAATGCTCCCAAAAAGGGCCAAATGATAATACCGAAGATTCCAAAAATGGGAAGGAATATAGCAACCACTAAGCCAACCGTAGTACCGATGACACCTTTTTTACTTCCACCAAATCTTTTAGTTCCCATTACCGGTATGATGTAGTCTAAAACGACAATTACTAAGGCAATGACCAGGGTGACTCCCAAAACCCACCAATTATTAGTCACAGCTTTTGTTAAATATAAAAGCAGTAAACCAATCCAGCTTAAAGGGGGGCCAGGTAAAACAGGGAGGAAGCTTCCTAAAATACCAACTAGCATAAAAACGAAACCAAAAACAACTAAGAGAATGTCCATAAAATTTTATTTGTTAGACTAAGATATTGAAACATTGTTACATTTATAACTAAAAATATAGTTTAAACTAAAAATTTAGTTATATTTGTAATGAACTAAAACCTTAGTTGAATAAATTTACGGTGATTATGAGTGACAAAATGAAACCCCTTACTAAAGCAGAAGAAGAGATCATGCAAGTTCTTTGGCAATTGGGAAAAGCCAATGTAAAACAAGTTATAGCGGAACTCCCCAAGCCAAAACCGGCTTATAATACCGTGTCAACCATTGTGCGAATTTTGGAAAGCAAGGGGTTTGTAGATTACGAAAAGCAAGGGAAGGGGCATATCTATTTTCCTTTGATTAAGAAACAGGATTATAGCAATCAATCCTTGACGACCTTAATGGACAATTACTTTCAGGGTTCCTTTAAAAGTATGGTTTCTTTTTTTATGAAGAAAAACGATATCAGTTTAAATGAATTGGAAGCAGTTTTAAAAGAAATCGATAAAGAAGAGAAATGATGATACACTATCTTATACAACTGTTAGCCTACCAACTCCTTTTCCTTTTGGTTTATGATTTATTTCTTAAGAAGGAAACCTTTTTCAATTGGAATCGGGTTTATTTATTGGTCACTTCTGCCTTATCATTTGTAATCCCATTAATAAAAATCGAAAGCTTTAAAGAGGTGGTTCCCCAAACTTATATTTGGTCCCTTCCAAAATTGAATATTGATACTCAAGGACCTATCATCTTGGATGAAGTGATATTGCAAGGAACAACCAATAATGTTAATCCACTTTGGTATTTGTATGCCATCTTGATTTTGGGAGGTGTTCTATCTCTTCTATATTTTCTTTATCGGATTTATACGATTTCACGACTTATCAAGACCCATAAAATGGATAAGGGGACGGTGTATCATGTTGTGGAAATTCCTAACAGCACTACAGCATTTTCATTTTTCAATTTTGTGTTTTTAGGCGCCAATATTCATGAAACCGAACGAGGAGCGATTGTTGATCATGAAAAGGTTCATGTGGTGCAACGGCATACCTATGATTTAATCTTTTTTGAGTTACTACGTATCCCTTTGTGGTTTAATCCACTTATATATATGTATCAAAGCCGTATGTCTGATTTGCACGAATTTATCGCCGATCAACAGGCGGTCAAACAAAATAAAAAACAATATTATCAAAATCTGTTGTCACAAGTTTTTGAAACTCAAAACGTGTCCTTCATCAACACTTTTTTTAAAAAATCATTAATCAAAAAACGACTAGTTATGTTACAAAAATCGAAATCAAACCAAATTCAATTATTTAAATACGCTCTTTTAATTCCGGTAGTTATGGGAATGTTAATTTACTCATCATGTGCAGATGACACGTCTTCAGAGGCAGCGGAAAACAACTTGGATTTAAATCAATATACCTACACCTTAGGGATGGGGGAAGAACTGGTGGGAGAGAAAAAAGCCATCCATGATCGGTTTGAATCCTTTTTAATAGGAAATAAGGAATATGTTGCATGGGGAGAGATAGCTTCCAACAGCGATCAGGTAACCTATAGTGTTCACCATAAGGATGAAACCATTCCTGCAGGGTTTTCTAAAATGGAAGTAAATACCCCACAGGGTTCCTATGCCTTGTTAATGAATCTTCCCAAGGATAGGCCGGGATCTTCCAAGAATTTAATGAGTCAAATTGATGCGGTTAAGGAGCAAATTGAAATCGAAGGACATATATCAGAGGAAGGAGAGAAAGGTCTAGAGTTTTTGCTCAAGATGCTTACTTTAGAAGACAAACCCAACCAACAGCTCATTAAGGATGTACAAACATATATGTCTGCTTCACCAAAGAATGAGTTGCACCAGCGTATTTCGGACTTATTTGAAGCTATTCAGGTTAAAGGTGATATGACTGTTGAAGAAGACCTAGCTTTAAAAACTTTATTAACCTTAGTTTCTGAAGAAGGCTTAGACGGACCATTCTATGAAGAAATCAAAGACCGTATTGAAATTCCTTTTGCTGTATTAGATCAAGTTCCTGCCTTCCCAAATAGTGGTCCCTTTGATTCAGAAGAAGAAAAAAAGAAAGCCTTTAGCCAAGAGATAAGCCGTTTCGTTGCTATGAACTTCAATACCAATTTAGCAAGTGAACTGGGATTAACAGGGGTTCAAAAGATTTCAGTATTTTTTAAAATAGGTGTAGATGGAAATATTACTGAGGTCAAGGCTAGAGCGCCGAAACCTGAGCTTGAAGCTGAGGCTATAAGGGTGGTTAAAATGCTGCCTACTTTTATCCCTGGCGAGCATCAAGGTAAAAAAGTAACCGTACCATATTATTTGCCTATTAAATTTCAAGTTAGTCAATAACAATAAACAGTAAGGGCTCAAAATTTTCTTTTCATTGAATTTAAAATCCGAAGATTCTCTTCGGATTTTTTTGTTTCTTGACAAGATGGCTTTGAATAATAAAAAAATCGTACTTTTCGGTGTCATAACAACACATGAAAGGTATCGCTTTTGTTTTTGGGCTGTTGTTGCTAATTTCTTGCGACGATTTAAAAGTGAAAAAAACATCTTCTGAAGCCATTTTAAATGAAGAACTCAAAACATTTAATTGGAACGAAGTAGATGCCTATCCCTCTTTTTCGGTATGTGATGAATCCTTAAATCAAAATCAGCGTAAGGAGTGTTTTCAAACTACTTTGACTAAGCTTATTACCAGAAAACTTACTTCTGAAAATGTAGTCGTAACAAGAGACGTGAAGGATACCATTTTATTGAAATTCCAAATCTCAAAAGATGGCCTTCTCAATCTACTTTCGGTAGAAGCCGATTCTTTAACTTATAAGGAAATCCCCAATTTAAATGGGTTGCTTCGAGTAGGCCTGGATTCACTTCCTGAGGTTTATCCGGCACTAAAACGCGGACAACAGGTCACTACAGAATTTGTACTTCCTGTGGTGGTTATGGTAGACTAAAATTCCATTTTCAATCCAGCAGCAAAATCCACAGGGAAATCGGCGTAATTGTCTATTAAAACGGCATAGATGTGGTGGTAGTCCAAAATCAATGATATTTTTTTGAATAGTCTAATATCTGCCCCCAGTCCTAAAATAAAAGGAGCGTCAAGCCCAGATGAAGATTCCGTAAATTCCATCCCGTTTTCATCTATTTGGGTGATACGGGCAAAATTAAAGGTGGCCGCTTTTAAATTGGCATACATATCAAAGCCATTAAAATTCAAGAATTTGAATTTGTATCCCAAGGATAGTTGGGTTAATTGATGTTTAAATTCGTTGGTGTCTGGCTCGTATCTTAAGTTAAAGAAGATTGAATGCCTCGGAAGTTTTTTCTTGTTGAACAATTCTATTTCTGCACCAAAAAATGTCGTGGTTTCATCCGTTGGATTTTCAACAAATGGATGATTGGTCATACCTCCAAATAAGGCTAATGAAGTCCCTAGTTTAGTTCTTTCCTTGGCATTAAAATTGGGATCCACGCTTTTGTTGTAATCATTTAAAAATTCTCGCAAATCAAAAAGGGTGAGGTTAACTTTATCTACCTTTTTCATTGGGACTGAAGTCAACGATTGCAAGACAGATTTGTATTGCTCTTGATACCGTTTGTCTTCCCCTCTGGTATTTAAAAGCTCTACTATGTCACCGCTTTCTGTTTTGATGAAATATCTGAATTTTTTGTCTGAAACATTCCAGAGTAAGTCCAATTTTCCTTCTACTTCCGTTTCAAGTGTAAGGGTTTCATTGTCAATTTGGTAATCGGTTTGAGCAAAAAATGTAAAGCAGGTGAAAAAGAGTAGGGCGGCTATTAAAGGGTGTCTCATGAGAAAAACTTTTCTAGGGTAAATCTAATAAAAAAAGATAGATTTCCTATTGACCTAATTTTTGAAGACTCTATCCTTCCAAACATATTGTTTTCTGAAGGAAAAGATGGCCATTGCTGAGCAATAAAATGGATAAATCAAAGTGCTAAAAACAAAGGATTTTAAAAGGTGTTCTTGGGAAGTGAACCTTGTCATCTTATAAAGAAATAAAAAGTCAATTGCTGATTTTAAGAAGAATAATTTTATAAAAGTGACTAAGGGAATTAAACCAAATATGGAAAGAAAAATACCAGTAACTATAACCATGTTTGTTGCGAAAACTAGTAAGGCAAGCCCTTTTCCAAATGCACTTCCGTAATGACCAGTTTTGGAAGCCCATCTAATCCTTTGGTTTTTGAGGGCTTTAAAGTTTGCCGTTGGTTGCGTCTTCACTAGGGCATGTTCTGATTTTAAAAAATGAACTTCGTTCGGATATTTTTCTCCTGCTTGCTGAAGCAAAAAAACATCATCTCCACTTGCAAGATGATCATGGTTTTCAAAACCGTTAAGAATTTTAAAGAGTGATTTTTTGTAAGCCAAATTAGCTCCATTACACATAAAGGGTTTCTTCATTCCAAAACTGCCAATGGTAGTGCCAATTAAACTTAAAAAGTCCAAGGTTTGAAATTTGTGGAAAAAGGAAGATTTATTAAAGTAGGTGACCGGGCCAGCAATCAGAACAGACTTGTTTTTTTGTATAAACCCATCAAAACTGCTCAGCCAATATTTAGGGAGTTTACAATCGGCATCGGTAGTAATGATCCAAGGATGTTTGGCTTGGACGATAGCTGTATTGATGGCATCTTTTTTTGGGGAATGTGACTTTCTGTTGTTTTTTAGAATGGAATATTCAAAAGCATGTGTTTTCTTAAAATGTTCTACAACCATTACCGAGGTGTCTGTAGATTTATCGTCTACAAAAAGCACTTCAAACATAAGCTTTGGATAATCTAGTTGAGAAAGGGATTCCAAAAGAACGGGTAGGTTTTCTGCTTCGTTCCTAAAGGGAATAATTATGGAAAATGAGGTGGTTTCCTTGATGTCTTCTAAATGGAATTTTTCCACTTTTTCAAAACCAGTAATAAGCCGCCCTATGACAATAAGATACACGATGGTGACGATGGAAAAAACCAATATTATCATGCGGAAACTGGGTCTGGGAATTTAAATTTCAAAACAAAATAACTTCCTAAAATGGCTGGAAGGGCCCAATTGAGTATCCACATGGAGGTGGTGACACCAAGAATGGTTAGTTCGTTGACGCCTGCATAACTGAACAAGTAAATCCCTAAGCTTCCTTTTATGGCTAAATCCAAAATAAAAACCGTTGGTACCAAAGAAGCTAAAAGATACATACTGCTTACAATTATCATACTATCAAAATAGGAGAGTTGGACACCTGCCAAATTCAGAAGAACAAAAAATTGAAAGGAAAAAACTAAGTATCTTAAAAGTGAAAGAGTCCATATGTTTACATAAACCTTGATAGAAATAGCTTTGTAGAATCTAAATAAGCTATTAACGGCATAGCCCTTAACATATAAATCCTTTTGACTTAACTTTTTTATAATAAATGTGATCCCTAGCAAGCAAGCCAATATAAAGATGGTCGAGAAAAGTAATGTGTTTTGAGGGTTGTATTGTCTGACGAAAATCAAAAGTCCAAAGATTCCAAAAATAATGGTTGCTCCCAATTGTGATAGGTTCCCCAGTAATTTTAATAATACGATTTTCTTTCTTTCACTCGGCGCAAAATAAATGGCCTTAACGCCGTATTCTGCTATTTTATTGGGTGTAAAAATAGAAGCCGTAAGTGACGCTAGGGATTGCTCTAAGGCCTCCAAGAAGGTGATCTTAATTAGGGGTTTGACCAAAATTTTCCACTTTGAAACTTCCAAGAACCAATTGAGAGAACTCAAAAGGATTAAGAACCCCATGTTTTTTATAGAATAAAGTTTTGTTTGGCTTATGAAGCTATTGAGATCTTTGGTTTTGAGGTCCGAATTAAGGAAAACCTTGTAGTAAATAAAATAGAAGGCCGCAAGAACTAGCCCCATTTTTACAAGCACAAAAAAGAATTGTTTAGTTTTGTATGGATTGGATTCAGTCACATTTTAAGCTGTCAACGAATACAAATTAAATTGAATAACACATGAGCACCAAATTTACTTTTCCAAAAACCCTACTTATCCTTGGTATTCTAATTTTGAGCACTCAAGGTTTTTCACAAATGGAGGCAGCCAAATGGAAGGCGCAACTGTCATTAGGAATCAATCACCCTGACGGATCTGGTTATCCTAGACCCTTTTATGCAAAGGACATCAATTTCCCAACGGTAAACTTGGGGGTTCAACATATGTTTAAAGAACGCTTAGGAGCCAAATTGGACTTTGGATTTAATCGGTTTTCTAGTTTAAATGATACTCCGGCGTTTAAAACTAACTATACCAGAATCAATGCCCAAATCGTATATGATGCCTCCTCTTGGATGAGACCCATCTCTTATAGAATGGGACTGGTGGGTCATGCAGGTCCCGGTTATTCTATAATTAAACCATTGGGAATTTACAGAGACAACACTAATTCTTATTTAAATGCCATGGCAGGTATTGAAGTGCATTATGGAATTACCAGATCACTATCAGTATTTGCTGATACGTCCTTCATCTATGGGTTTGCAAAAGATTTCGATCCTATTACAGATGGTTATGGCTCTTTCAATGGCAATTTATGGACTTTTACGGTAGGTGTTTCTGTATCATTAAGTGGATGTTATTATTGTGATTAATGGCTAAAGAAAAAATCATATTGGGTATTGATCCCGGAACAACGATTATGGGGTTTGGTTTGATAAAGGTGGAGGGGAAATCCATGAAGTTTTTACAACTTAATGAACTCGACCTTAAGAAATATACGGACCATTATCTGAAACTGAAGAAGATTTTTGAAAGAACCATAGAATTGATCGATACCTACCATCCCGACGAAATTGCAATTGAAGCACCTTTCTTTGGTAAGAATGTGCAGAGTATGCTGAAGTTAGGACGGGCTCAAGGAGTGGCTATGGCTGCTGGGTTGTCTAGAGAAGTTCCTATCACTGAATACTCCCCCAAAAAAATTAAGATGGCCATCACAGGTAATGGAAATGCGAGCAAGGAACAAGTAGCCAAAATGCTCCAAAGTACCTTAGGCTTGAAAGAATTGCCTAAGAATTTGGATGCTACCGATGGTTTGGCCGCAGCGGTTTGCCATTTTTACAATGAAGGTCGGGTAGAGGTAGGAAAAAGTTATTCTGGATGGGCTAGTTTTGTCAAGCAAAACGCTTCAAAGATCAATAAACAATAAACAGATATCAATTCAAAAAGAATAACAGGTGTTTTCATGGAGGGAAAAACGGGAAATCCTTTGACTGATAAGTCCTATCTTCTGGCATTAAAAATTGTTGCCACCTACAAGTGTTTAGTTAAAAATCATAAGGAGTACGTTTTGTCAAAACAATTATTGCGAGCAGGAACTTCTATTGGCGCCAATGTAGCGGAAGCTAATGGTGCGATTTCTAAAGCCGATTTTTCAGCTAAAATTTCAATTGCTTATAAAGAATGTTTGGAAACTAAATACTGGTTAAATCTTTTAAAGGATTCTGATTTTATTTCAGAGATAGAATTTGATTCGTTATATGAACAATCAGACGAAGTAGCTAAGATTTTATTTTCAATTCTAAAAACAACACGTATAAATAAATGATTGTTTATTGTTAATTATTCACTGTTAATTGAACATTGAAACATGGCTGGAATCTACATCCATATTCCTTTTTGTAAACAAGCCTGTCATTATTGTGACTTTCATTTTTCAACTTCTTTAAAAAAGAAAGATGAACTTGTTCAAGCTCTAATGGAAGAGTTGGTTTTAAGAAAGGACGAATTAAAAAACCAAGCCATTGAAACCATTTACTTTGGCGGCGGAACTCCAAGTCTTCTCAGTCTTGAGGAGCTAGAGCATATTCTAAATACCATAAACAAGCATTTTGAGGTGATTGATACACCTGAAATCACTTTGGAAGCCAATCCAGATGATTTGACTCCAGTTAAAATAGAACAATTGGCCAGTTCACCCATTAACCGATTGAGTATTGGGGTGCAATCCTTTTTTGAAGAAGATTTAAGGACGATGAATCGAGCTCATAACTCAAGTGAAGCCAAACAGTGTTTGGAATTGGCCGTTAAACATTTTGATAATATTACCGTCGATTTAATTTACGGTATACCCCATATGTCCATAGATAAATGGAAAGCCAATTTACAGACGGTATTTGACCTGGGAATTCCCCATATTTCAAGTTATGCCCTTACTGTGGAGCCTAAAACGGCATTGGCCAGTTTTATTAAACAAGGCAAATATCCGCCAGTAGATGAAAATCTATCCAAAGAGCATTTTGATATCTTGATTGAGGAAACTGTTCGACAAGGCTATGTGCAGTATGAAATTTCAAACTTTGGAAAGCAAGGGTATTTCTCCAAACACAATACCTCCTATTGGCAAGGGAAACACTATTTGGGCATTGGACCTTCGGCACATTCCTTTAATGGGCAACAACGCAGTTGGAATATCCCTAACAATACCAAATACATTCAAGGCATTCAGAAAAAGGAATTGCCATCGCAGATAGAGGATTTAACCATTCAGGACCAATATAATGAATATGTAATGACTGGACTTCGCACCATTTGGGGTGTTTCCATTAACCAAGTAGAAGAAGGTTTTGGATTGGAGTTTAAGAATTATTTACTCAAACATGCTGAGAAATTCATAAAGCAAGAGGTGTTGGCTCTAATAGAAACAGATTCAGGTGATACCATTTTAAAAACAACGGAAAAAGGGAAATTTTTAGCCGACGGATTGGCATCTGAGCTTTTTTGGATTTAGTATCTTTGAGATTATGATTACAACTATTCAATACAATTCAAGAAAATTACAAATAGATTTATCAAAACCAGTAGATCTCTCTATTCCTATAAAGGCAATAAAAGATACCGTAAATGCGTGGTATGTTGAGGAACCCAAGATTTCTCCCGTGAAGATGGGGGAGTGGGTAGGTAGTGTAGAGAAAGGTTCGGCAGTAAACTTTAATGATATTTGGTTTAACCCACATGCTCATGGAACGCATACCGAATGTGTAGGGCATATCACAGATGAGGTGCATTCTGTAAATCATCATTTAAAAAAATATTTCTTTTTGGCAGAGTTAATTACGGTAGCTCCTGAAAAAATGAATGGCGATTTTGTTATTTCCAAGAAACAAATTCAATTTGCCTTAGGAAATAAAAAACGGGATGCCATTATCATAAGGACTATTCCCAATACCAAAGAAAAATTGACGCAACAGTGGTCTAATTCCAATCCACCTTATTTGTTGGCAGAAGCAGTCATTTATTTACGGGAAAAGGGTATAGAGCATCTTTTGATTGATTTGCCCAGTGTGGATAAGGAAAAAGATGAAGGCCGATTGGAATCTCATAACGCCTTTTGGAACACTAGTGGAAGAATTAGATACGAAGCAACGATTACAGAGTTGATTTATGTACCTAATGATGTGAAGGATGGTGAATATTTTTTGAACTTACAAGTGGCCCCAATAGATAATGATGCATCACCAAGTAGGCCCATTTTATACCAAGTTTTGGAATCATGAAAGTCATTTTGAAATTAGAAGAATTAGCCATGTTCCTATTGGGAATATTTCTTTTTAGTCAATTGTCTTTTAGTTGGTGGTGGTTTTTGGTCTTTATAATGGCTCCAGACATTGGAATGTTGGGATATTTAAAAAATGAAAAAATAGGTGCGTGGTTTTACAACCTTTTTCATCATAAGGGATTAGCCCTTTTGTTGTATTTGGTGGGTGTTTATAGTTCTAACGAAACCATACAGTTTGCTGGAATTATTTTATTTGCTCATGCATCTTTTGATAGGTTGCTTGGATATGGTTTGAAGTATGAACAAGGGTTTAAGTTTACTCACCTAGGTGAAATATAAGAAATATGGAAGCGTTTTTAGGTCTTGTAATTGGCATATTGGTTACCATGGCGTTGGTGACCTTGGTGAAACATGTGAAGTCTAAACAAGTCAGACATTCTCAATCCATTATCCTTCTGGATAAAATTCAAAAGGTTTGTAAGTTTATTACTGTTGAAGGAGACTTTGCTGAGATTTACCATTATGAAGACGTTAAGGAAAAGTTTCTGAAATTAATTTCAAGTCGGAAAAAGGCATTAGTAGTTATCAACGCTAAGGCTTATGTAGGATTTGATTTTTCTAAAGTAAAATTACGGGCCGATGAGAATAATAAGAAAATCATTCTTCAAGAGTTTCCCCAGCCTGAAGTATTGAGTATTGAGACCAATCTCAACTACTATGATAAAAAGGATGGTATGTTTAATAAATTTGACGCCTCCGATTTAACAGGATTACATAATGATGCCAAACAACATATTCTGGAAAAAGTGCCAGAGAGTGGTTTGTTTGCCATAGCCCAAAAGGAAGCATTGGATGCTATTTTAATGATGGAGACCATGGTGCAGACCATCGGATGGAAGCTGGATTATTCCACGCTGAAAATTGACAAGAAGGACCAAGCCATAATCGATAAGCAATCATGAATATAGAAGATTTAAGAGCCTATTGTCTGGGTAAATCCCAGGTAACCGAAGCTTTTCCTTTTGATGAGCATACTTTGGTATTTAAGGTGCTGGGGAAGATTTTTGCTTTTGTTCCGCTAGAAAAGTGGGAAGCTGGTGAACCCACCATTAGTCTGAAGTGTGATCCAGATTACGCTCTAGAGTTAAGAGCTCAGTACTCAGGTATTCAAGGCGCTTTTCATCTTAATAAAACCCATTGGAATTCAGTTGATTTAGGTAATGGTGAGGTTTCCATAGCACTTTTAAAGTCTCTAATCAACCATTCATATGATTTGATTGTAAAAAGTCTTCCTAAGAAACAGCAAGATTTAATTTAGTCAATTTAGCAGTGTTTATTGGTTCTTCCATAGCCTGATGGAAATTATTTTTGGTCTTGTAAGTTGCTGATTGTTAAAGCAATGTTTTTTTTCGTATCTTTATAAGGAATTTCTTTCACACCCCTATTCTAATTACATAGCGCACTTCCCCAAAAGTAACAAGGATTGTCCCAAATAGAATGTAGTTAATATTATAAACCAATATACTAACTCTAAATTTCTATTATTATGAAAACAATCAACCGTTTTTTAATGGCAATGGCTGTTATGCTATTTTTTGCCACTAATACTTCTCAAGCCCAAGAAGAAAATACCAGACCCAAGTTTATTTCAGTAACAACCATGCATTGGAACATGGGAATGGATCCTGATGACTTTAGTATGGATGAATGGAAAGCTGTAGAGAAGGAATATGTCGATAAGGTAATCAAGAACAACGAGTATGTTATCGGTGTGAGTTATTACACCCACTACATTACGCCTTCAAACACCGAAATCCTTTTTGTAAAAACTTATCCCTCTTGGGAAGCCATTGAAAAATCTGCAGAGCGTGAAGCCGAATTGGCAAAAACCGCTTGGGGTAGTGAAGCGGCCATCGAGAAGTTTTTTAAAAAGAGAAACAATTACTATATGTTAGAGCATTCTGACGAAATTTATGTCCCTATTGACGGTGCTAAATTAATGGATGGAGCCCCTTCAGATGGAATGATACTCTATGTAAGAAAAAATAAGCTTTCCAATTATTTAGATGGTACTGAAAAAGAATTCATGGAAGGTCACATGCTACATGCCAATAATATTGTTAATAAAAACGAGTTTGTTAAGGCTTATTATCCGCACATGCATGCTTGGGGGGCAGATAAAAGTGAATTTATAGAGGCTTACTTTATAAGTTCAATGGCCGATTATGAAAAAATGTTTGAAAGAAACGAAGCCTTGGCTAAAGAAAAATGGTCAGAGTCTGAACGTGAATCCATGGGTAAAAAGTACGGTAAGTATTTTACGGGTGAACACGGAGATTATATTTATAAGTACGTAGGAGGTATTACTAACTAAAACCTAATTCTTATTTAAACGAAAAGGGGGCAATTTAGCCCCTTTTTTTATTGCACTAATCGAAATCTCAGGGTATTTTTGCATCAAATAAATGTGATTATGAGTATTCGACAAACATTGGAAGAAAGAAGCCAAAATTCGTGTGAATTATGTGGCTCAAAAGAAAAGCTTGAAGTCTATATGATTCCCCCTTCTCTTAATGAAACTGTAGATAATAGTTTGTTGGTATGTAATACTTGTAAGGGGCAGATTGAGGAAACCTCAGACATGGATTCCAATCATTGGCGTTGTTTAAATGATAGTATGTGGAGTGAATTTGTACCTGTTCAAATTATGGCTTGGCGAATGTTGCATCGCATCAAGAAAGAAGGTTGGCCACAAGACTTACTAGATATGATGTATTTGGACGATGAGGCCTTAGCCTTAGCCAAGGCAACAGGTGAAGATAAAGACGAGAGTGAAAAAATAATCCATAGGGATGTGAACGGTGTAATCTTAGAAACCGGTGACTCTGTGGTATTGATCAAGGACTTAAAAGTAAAAGGATCTTCTATGGTTGCCAAACAAGGGACCGCCGTAAGAAATATTAGACTGGACCATGAAAATGCCCAATATATAGAGGGTAAAGTAGACGGGCAACAAATCGTTATTGTCACCGAATACGTCAAAAAGGTGTAGGTTTTAGACTAATAAAAAAGTAGGTCGTCGGAGTATTTGGTAATCCAAATAATTTAATCTAAATGGCTGGTTTTTAATCGAATTAATTCAGGTTCGAAAGAAAAAAAGTCTATCTTAGCAGTCCCTTTTCCTGATTAATGGCATAAAGTATTAAGCAATTAAAATTTATGTTATTATGAACCTCATTATCAAGCAAAAAGAAAATCATTTTGAACTTTCAGGGTTTTTAACTCGACAAAACCTACCTCGTTTTCAGAGGAGATTCCAAGACATTTTTCAAAAGCATTCCGAAGTAAAGGTAAACATTGAAGGCCTTAGAAGTATTGACCGCTTTGGTGTCATGGCTCTGGCTAGATTGCATAACCATGCTTTAATGCAAGAAAAAGCATTTTCCATTATAGGTTACGGTAGTAAGGAACTCTATGAAGAGTTTCAGACCGAGGATGTACTGGTGGCTTAATTAGCAGGAAAGATCTGCTATGATGCGCCATTGGCCGTCTATCTTTTTAAAGATGATCAAAAACACGCCATCGGCATTGCCTATGTCTCGTTTTAGGTGAAACTCACCCATAACATAATAACTTTCGTTTTCTATGGGTGATATGCTTTTGATGATAAAATGAAGGGTCCCACTTTCTTTGGAAGTGGGATATCCTTTTTTATAATTATCTAATGTTTTTTGCCAACCACTGGCAATCCCTTGACTTCCGAAGAAATTTAAGGAGTCACTTTTCCAATAGCCTTCCATAAACCCTTCCAAATCGTGCTGGTTCCAAGCCTTTTCCTGTTCCTTCATGACAGCCAAAATGGCTTCTTGGTCTGAATTATAGGTGGTGGTTTGTGCCAAACCCAGTTGGCAGGTAAGCAGCAGTACTAATGCAAAAAAAATAGGCTTCATAACGTGGTGTTTATAAAGCCTAATGTAATGATAATTGCTTAAAGCGCTTTCTTTTGATGTTTAAAAAAGGCATCGGCCTGCAATTGCATAAGCTCTCGTGCCTTTTTCTTTTTGTAAGCATACAATTCCTCTTCGTCTGCAATGTCGTTGTAAATCTTGTTGTTTAGAGTTCTATCTGTTTCCAGAAGAACCTTACGTTCGTTAACTTTTTGTTCTACCCAAGTTTTTACAGCTGTTTCGGCATCTTCCAGTTTAAAGTCATATTCCCCTTTTGGAGAAAGTAACTTGGCGATGATAGGAGAAGTTTCAATAGCTAAGAACAAAAGAAATATAAAAAACGACGGCAGCCATGGTAATGAATCCAAGGCATTGACACGGGCCATCAAACCGTCAAAACCATCTATAATGGGTTGGGTATTGGTAACCTGCTGGTCATATTGCGTCTTTAACTGAGAGATTTGTGTCTCTGTTTCTGCTATTTTTTGTTTATTTTCTGCTTTTAATTGCTGCAGTTCGGAAAGGGCAGCATCGTGTTTATCGCGTTTTTCTTGATACACCGGGCCTTTTCCCAATTTCATGGTGCCAGAGGTGCCTTCGGCCTCAGTGATGTAGGTATTGTAAAGGTTGTTTACCTCGGTTTCCTTGTCATCTATTTGCTTTTGTAGACTGATGAGGTCATTTTCTAAAGCTGTTATCTCAGGATTGTATTGTTCGGCTATTTGGTTTTGATTGGCCAAGGTGAGCTCGTTTTTTTGTTCCAATAGCACTTGGTCTATTTCCTTTTCAAAGATTTTAAGTTCTAGAGGTTTTGAGATGACCACTGCAATGATAACTGCCAGAATGATACGTGGGGTAGCTTGAATGATTTCATCCAACACCTGATTTCTTTTTTTGATGGTAGAAACGATAAACCTATCGAGATTAAAGATGAGCAGTCCCCAAATAAATCCAAAAAAGATGGCTGCCAAGAGATTGTCAAAAACTGTGTAGAGAGCATAGCCAGAAGCAATAAAGGCCATTAATGCCGTAAAAAAGACCGTGCCGCCTATACCGGCATATTTGTTCTGCTCGCCATTTGAGCATTGATTCAGAATGTCTATATCTGCGCCACTGCAGAGAATAAAAAATTGTTTAATCATAACTGTTCGTTTTGTGGTTGATTGATAGGGTATTAGAACGCAAAAAATAAGGAATTGTTACATAGTGTTGATAAATTAAATGATAAGAGGTCTGTTTGAAAATAGATGACGTAGGAAATTGTTTTCAATAGTGAATTGAAATCCGTAGTTTCGTTCCTACTTGAATTATAATCTTATATGAACCTTAATTTTGTAAAAACCTGCTTTTCCATTTTTTTAATTGGCTTTATAATTTCCTGCGGAACTTCGAGAAAAACAATGTTGATAGAAAACAGCAGTAATCGGGTCAAGGATAGTTTGGCTTTTGAACTTTGCAAAATGTATGGGCTTGATCAAGGGGTAAGGGAGTCAAGTGGTTTTCAAGGCAAATGGAACTTTATATTTTCGGTTGATTCTCTAAATTTTGACAGGGCTATGACCTTTATCAAAAAATATGGTTATCCCACTGAAAGTCTTGTGGGGAGTGATAATTATAAAATAGAATGTGTTTCTAGTTCGTTTTTTGCCATTTTATTACATAACCCACATCGCATAGTTAATGAAAGGGAACATTATAAAACCTTGTTGAATGAGGTGCATGAAAAAAGATTGTCTCCTTCAGAGTTTGCCAATATTATTGATAAATACTACTGGATTAAAAGAGGCAATAATAAAAGGGTTTTAGTGGGATCTGACTTCGGAAAACCTTGTTTGGAAACCAAAGAAGAAACCAATCAAATTAGAAAAGAAATCGGTTTGCCGTTACTCCAGGATTCTGAATTTATAAATTGTCCTGAGAAAATGTAATAGATAAAAGTAGATTCAGCTTTTCTATATGAACTAGTTTTTAAATAGTTATTAAAATGAGTTATAAAATAATCATAGGGTTTATCTCATTTCTGATTAGTTTAGGATCTGCTTTATTAATCAAGCCACACATAGAGGGCTATCTGAAATCAATTGGAGTAGTTTATTTGGTATGTGTCTTGTTTACTGGAATTGGCTTGGTCGTTATTTACCAATTCATAACTAAATACATTTGGCGAATCAAGAACCTATAAGAACCGTTTAATTATTTGGGATATCTGTGAAAGTTCAAATTAAAATGGTGTCCCATTGTCTCATCCATAAAAAATATTAGTCGAAATGAGAAACATCTTTTTAATAATCATGGTTTGCTGTGCTTGGGGAGTGCGGTCTCAAGATAAAACCATGGATAACGATATCCATGTCCTATTTATAGGAAATAGTTTGACCTATTTTTACGATATGCCGCAAACGCTTCAAATGATGCTCAACGAAACGCACCCCAATATTAAAATTCACCAAAGCACGTTTCCTGGTCAGGATTTATCTGGTCACATGAATGATATAATCACTACACAAACAGAAAATGAAATCCATACTCGTAAAAAAGTGGAAGGTGAACAAACAGAAACCGAACTTAAGTTGGCTGAAAGGAGATGGGATGTGATTATTTTACAAACTGGAACCGTTGCTGTTTTGATTCCAGAAAACTTGGAGTTTAAAGTAAATAAAGCTATTTCTGAGATAAAGCATAAAGTAGGAAACCCAGATGCTAAGTTTATACTTTTCAGTACCTGGCCATCCAAGGAAGGATATCCAAAGCAATACTGTTATCCGTCGAGACATGTGGATTTATCCATAGAAAAAAGGACATGTTGCTCACCAAAATTTGAAAGTATGGATCACGAAATGGAGAACATTATTGCATCCTATACTTTGGTAGCTAAGGAAAATGATTTAATAAAATCAAACAACGGTGAAAAGTACTTTGAGGTTCTCACTCAATTTCCGGAATTAGAGCTTTATGATGATGATATTCATCCAAATAAGAAAGGTGCCTTTTTAAATGCCTGTATCTTTTACCAATTACTCACAAACAAAAAGGCAACTGATTTAAAATACATTGGGAGTATCGAACCGGAAATGGCCAAACTTTTAAAGCAAATTGCTGGATAAAAGGCTGCTTTATCAACAAGTATTCTAAAATAAAAAGCCTCGAAAATATCGAGGCTTTTTATTTATTTTTTTGACCAGAACTTGACGGTTCCTTTGTGGTCGTTAATGTTTGTGTTGATGTTAATATTTGGTTCCTTTTTAACGATTTTTAAAATCTCGTCATAAGTTACTTTCTTGTCATTGTAATAGTAGGTGATATCATCATTTTTATGGCTTTTTACAAAGTCGTAAGCCGTTTTAGGAGTTTCAATCACTTCAATGACCTCTGGTGATTCTGGAGCAGGAGGTGGCGGTGGTGGCGGTACGGGTGTTATATCTTCTTTACGGGCTTGATCCATATAAGCCTGGTGCAGTTTCATCACCTCAGTGTATTGATTCTTTAAATCTTCTTGCGAGCCCTTGTTGTTTTTTATATAAGCACTCACCGCTTTGCTATAGGACTCCGTTTCCTTTGTATATTGGTTGTGTATCTTAAGGAATTCTTGAGACATGCTTTCCATTTCAACATGAGGTACTGGTGGCGGAGGGGGTGGAGGTGGAATGTTAGGAAAAGGCTCTGCATGGGCTTTTTGTTCTTTAGTCATCAAGCCGTATAAGTATTCCAAGCGTTCTACCTCTTTTTTCAGGAACCTTTGCTCTTCTTTGGGTTGTGAATTATACTTTTTGGCCAACCTATTGTACTCGGCTATTTGTGCTTTGGAGGCGCCTTCTTGCAGCGAATGAATGCTTACGCTTCCGTTGGGATTCTTTGTTAATGAAGAGTTATTAGGATCTCTAATGACTCCATCAGACACAGTGATTTCTCCAAATTGATTCCGTAGCGAATTTGCAATTTGCATTAAAACATCATAACGTAGATTTTCTCCCTTTGTATTGATGTATAAATCGGATTTTTGATTGTTGGTGATTTGCTTAAAGTCATCCAGTAATTTGTCAAAATTGGTGGACTTACCATTTAAGATTAGCCTTGTCGGATTTTGTTCAACTTGTAGTTCAGGAATGTCTAAATTCCTTATCACAGTATTTGAAGTTTTTTGATCATTCTCCATGAATGAAGAGCAAATACTGAAATGTTTAACATCCTTAGAGCGTATGAAGTCCGTTATCTGTTTATTGACCTTTTTTATAGTTTTCTCTGGGCGGCTTTCAGGGAACACAAGTTTGATTTGTATATGGTCTTCAATGTTAGTGATTTGGGATAGTTCTTCAATAGTGATTTCTTTAGATTGAAAATACAGTTTACCCGTTTCATCAACTTGTAATTCAATATCACTTTTTTTATTTTCAATTGTTAGTTGATTTTGAATGAGATTGGAATGGAATACTTCTTTTCTGCTTCTAAAACTATAAATCAATAGGGCTAGCAATGGCAGTAATACCAAGCTTTTGAGCCATTTGACCTGTTTTGATGTGTGTGTTTTCATAACTGTAAGTCGTTTTTTGATTAATGAATAATTGATGGATGATACCAGTTGGTTGTGTGATGATGAAATGGAATAGTCCAACAGTATGTTTTGATAGTTTTTGGTTTCAAAGCCATGTGACAATACCGCTTGGTCTGCCAAAAACTCATGATTCAGTTTGATGTCCTTTTTGATTAAATAAATCAACGGATGAAACCAAAGCAGGATTTGCATCACTTCTAAGAGTAGGATGTCTAACGTGTGTTTTTGCTCCACATGGATCTGTTCATGGAGCAGTATTTCGTCTGGAATGTTTTTGGAGTCAAATTGGCTTTTTTCAACAAAGACATATTTTAAAAAGGTATGGGGAACAATGCTTTCAAGTATCAAAACCTGAATGTATGCTTCGCGGGGAATTTTCTGGTTCCGTTTGATTTTTAAGTGCAGACTCCAAAGATTTTTGATAAAACGTAGTCCGAAGAACAATACTCCAGAACCGTATATAACTCCTAAATATAAGGCCCAATTGAAGGGTTCCTCTGTAGGCATGTCTTCCATGGGAAGCAGTGTGGGATCAAATGGAACACCTTCTGGTTCTGCAGGGATTTCCACATAAGTGTTCCACGTTACTAGCGGAATCAGGAAAGCCGCTACTAAACTGCCCAATAGGTAAAAACGTTTGAATTGGTGGATGCTTTCACGTTCTAAAATCAGCTTGTAAAATAGCATCAATACCAATAAGCAACCCGATGATTTCAATAAATAGATCAGCATCTTATTTCTTTTTTATCTCGTTATCGATAAGCGCTTTTAAATCTTCTAATTCCTCCTTGGTCAAATTGGTTTCTTTGGTGAAAAAGGAAGCAAACTGACTGGCGCTGTCGTTAAAAAAGTTTTTGATGAGTCCGTTGACTTGTTTAGAGAAATAGTCTTTCTTTTTTACAAGTGGATAATATTCTCTGGACTTCCCATAAACTTTGTAATCTATAAACCCTTTGTCCTTAATACGCTTTAAAAGCGTAGCCAAAGTGGTTGGAGCTGGCTTGGGATCGTCATAAGAATCCAACAAATCTTTCATGAAGGCCTTTTCCAGTTTCCATAAATGATTCATAAGTTCTTCTTCTGAATTTGATAGCTGCATTTCTACAAGATTAGAGTTGACTCTACAAATGTAGAATAAAAATTTTAATTCTACAAGTGTAGAGTGTGAAAAAATCAAAAAGACATAATCTTAAAAGGATGTTTGTCATTCTGAATTTATTTCAGAATCTCAACCATTGGATTTAATAGATCCTGAAACAAGTTCAGGATGACACGCTCTGGAGTTTTAGGGCACCCTTAGAAAGTTCCAAACCCCAAAAGGTTCGTTGGGTGAGTGTATGGCGTCACTATCCAAACCAAAGCCCATTAAAATGGAACTACACAGATATGAGACAACCATTAAAAATGGTTTAGGAATATGACCAAAATTACGTAGTTCTACCTATTTTATTTTAAAAGTTTACAACCTATATTAGACTCTTTAAAATTACTATGAAAAAACATTTCACCCTATTAGCCTACTGCCTCCTGTTTATTTCTCTAACAAACTGCAACAAAGATGATGACAATACGCCACAAAACCCAATAAACCAATTACCTCCTGCCACACAAACTGGTGAGAATACGTTTGGTTGTTTAGTTAATGGTGAGCCTTTTGCAATAGAAAATTCGGCGAATATAGTCGCTATTTTTCAACAAGGCTCTCTTTTTATATCGGGCGAAATCGATGCAGATGATAGAGATGAAAACATATCTATTTTTTTGAACAATGATAATGTAATTGTAGAAAATGGAGTATATGATTTATTCAATTCAACTACAAATAGTGGAAAATTCGAAAACCAAATTGAGAGCTGTGATTACAATACCACTAATGGCTCTTTGGGCACGTTAACTATCACTCATTTTGATGAGGTGAACTTTATCATTTCAGGAGACTTTCAGTTTGAAGGCTACTCAGACGAATGTTCTAATGTAATAAATATTACCAACGGTCGCTTCGATATGCAGTACATACCATAACATTCTTTAACTACTTACCATAATTGGTGTAGGTTAACAGGATCATTTAACAATTCAAAAAAAAATCCGCTTTACAACAAGCGGATTCAAATTTTATTCAGACAACTCCCTAAAATACTTATAAAACCAAGGAATGGTTTCAATACCTTTTAAGTAGTTCCAAACTCCAAAATGTTCATTGGGGGAGTGTATGGCATCACTGTCCAAACCAAAGCCCATTAAAATGGTCTTGCTCTTTAATTGTTCTTCAAACAAAGCAACAATAGGGATACTTCCTCCGCTTCGTTGCGGAATTGGGGTTTTTCCAAAAGTCTCATGGTATGCTTTGCTCGCTGCCTGATAGCCAATACTATCTATAGGTGTCACATAGCCTTGACCTCCGTGATGGGGTTTTACTTTTACTCTCACCCCTTGAGGAGCAATGCTCTCGAAATGTTTGGTGAATAAGTCGGTAATCTCATGCCAATCTTGATGAGGCACCAATCTCATGGAAATTTTTGCGTAGGCTTTACTTGGTAATACGGTTTTGGCACCTTCACCGATGTAACCGCCCCAAATACCATTTACATCCAAAGTGGGTCTGATAGAGTTTCTCTCATTCGTTGTGAAACCTTCTTCACCATACACAGCATCAATATCAATAGATTTTTTGTAGGCCTCCAAAGAAAAAGGTGCCTTGGCCATTTCGGCACGTTCTTCAGTGCTTAATTCTTCGACCTTATCATAAAACCCTGGAATGGTAATATGGTTGTTTTCGTCATGAAGGGACGAAATCATTTTGGATAAAACATTGATGGGATTTGCCACAGCCCCACCATACAGTCCAGAATGCAAATCCCTATTAGGACCAGTAACTTCCACTTCCACATAACTCAAACCTCTTAAACCTGTAGTGATGGAAGGCACATCTTTAGCAATCATTCCCGTATCAGAAATAAGAATCACATCATTGGCCAATTTTTCCAAGTTTCTTGGTACAAACCAAGCCAAATTTTCAGATCCAACTTCTTCTTCACCTTCAATCATAAATTTCACATTGCATGGTAGTTGGTCTGTTTTGGTCATGAATTCCAAGGCTTTAACATGCATATACATTTGTCCTTTGTCATCACAAGCACCTCTGGCAAAAATGGCGCCTTCGGGATGTAAATCCGTTTTTTTGATAACCGGGTCAAATGGGGGAGACGTCCATAAATCAATAGGGTCGGCGGGTTGCACATCATAGTGTCCATAAACCAAAACTGTCGGTAAATTTTTGTCGATTATTTTCTCGCCATAGACAATTGGGTTTCCAGGCGTTTCACATATTTCTGCAAGATCACAACCAGCGTCCAATAGGCTTTTCTTAACGGCTTCGGCAGTGTTTAAAACATCTTTTTTATAGGCTGAATCAGCACTGATAGAAGGCATTTTAAGCAAATCAACCAATTCGGAAATAAATCTGTTTTGATGGGTTTCTATATAATTTGAAATGTCTTTCATGGGTGTTTTTATATTTCTTCAAAGGTACGAAAAAGGGGATGATTAAATTTTTATTTGGAATGCTTGGAATTTAAAAGGAATGTGTATATTTGCATCCCGATATTTATCGGAGTTTAATGATTGCGGGCGTGGTGGAATTGGTAGACACGCTAGACTTAGGATCTAGTGCCGCGAGGTGTGAGAGTTCGAGTCTCTCCGCCCGCACGAAAAGTAAAGCTTCTTGGAAACAAGAGGCTTTTTTTATTTAAAGAATTTTAGATTATTGGAATAATGGGAGACGAGAAGTTTATGCTAAGCGTAGCCGGAAAGAATATCTTTGTTCGAACAAAAAAACCTTCAAGGAACTCTTGAAGGTTTTTTTGTGGACTAAAGTTTTATAAGGAGTTCTATTGGAAAACCTATTTTTTAACGATCAAAAATTCTGAACGTCTATTTTTGGCATCTTCTTCCTCGGTGCAATTGGATTTACAATCAATTTTGGGCTCTGAACTTCCCATACCTTTTGCAGTTAGTCTGTCTTTGCTAATGCCTTTAGAAATCAGATATTGCATGGTGGCTTGTGCTCTTCTTTCAGAAAGTTTTAGGTTATAGTCCTGACTTCCTTGTGTGTCTGTATGTGATCTTACCAAGATTTCCATTGTGGCATGCGTGTTCATGATGGAAACTAGTTTATCAAGTTCTAAAGCACCCTGTGGGGTTATGTTGCTTTTGTTGAATTCAAAGTAAATGTTATTCAATTTAACTTCGGTTTCTGTAATTATTTCATCAAGTGGACTTAGGGCAGCACTTATACTAATCTCGGTTTTTTGGGAAGCTGAAACAGGAATGCTTTTGCTGTCATAGCCCTCTTTGGAAACTGTAATGAAATAATCAACTTCACAACCTACTTGAAAAGCAGTTTGTCCTTTATCGTCAGATGATTGTGTGGCTATTTTATTGTTTTGAACATCTGAAAGGATTACTTCTGCTCCAGGAATAATGTTATTGGTTTTACTATCAGTAACCAAGGTTGTGATGTCTAATTTGCAAATAGGAGTGGCAATGAAAAGGTTGTCTGCTCCATCTCGGTTGGAAGAGAAATAACCTACTTTTTTGGTGTCATTCATACTAAAAGAAAAATCATCATGATTAGTATTGATGCCATTTCCTAGGTTTTCTGCTTCATTATCGGTGTTTAGGTCCAACTTGAAAACGTCCAATCCACCATAACCTTGTTTGCCATTTGAGGAAAAGTAAAGAATATTGTTCTTGCTACTAAATGGGAATCCTTCCTTACCAGCTGAATTAACTTTAGGTCCCATGTTTTCTGGTTGTCCGTAACTGTTGCCATTAACGCTTATTTTCCAAATGTCAGTATCACCAATCCCACCAGGCATATTTGAGGCAAAGTATAGTGTTTTACCATCGTGGCTAATACTAGGATGAGTCACGGTATATTCTGTACTATTGATAGGTAGCGCCTCGATATTTTCCCATCGACCATTCACTAAAGTAGCCTTGTAGATACCTTGTTGCGCTAATTTGACACTATTCTTCTTAATTTTTTTATATGATTTCTCGCTGTGACCATCTCTCGAAAAAAACATTGTTTTACCATCCGAACTAATGGTTATTGGGCCATCGTGATAAGCCGTATTCAGTTCTTTAACTTCTTGAGGTCTTGATAGTGAGCCATTGTCATTTCTTTTAGAACTAAAAATGTCTAAATAGGGCGTTTTTGTTCCCTTATCTTCTTTGCTAGTCTCTTTTCTCGTACTTACAAAATAAAGGATATTGTCGTTTGATAAAACGGCGCCAAAATCACTTTCTTTAGAATCACTGATTTTGCATTTTTCGACCGTAAATGATTTGTCTTTGTCTGCCAGTTGGGGAACGTAATCTGGATTTGCTAAATAGGCCTTTGCTCGTTGATCATCAGGTTTTAACTCTGAAAACTTATCCATTTGCTTTTTGGATGCTTCATAATTCCCTTCAGACTTAAGAATTTGGGCATATCGGTAGTAGGTTTCGGCGTCCTGTTTACTTTTTACAGCTTTGGCGTACCATTTTGAGGCTTCTTTGGTATTGTAAATATTATAATAACTATCACCTAATTGTTTATAAACATAGCCGTTGGCCTTTCGGTCATTAACAAGTTCTAAATAGGCTTCAATGGCATCCACATACTGATAGCCATCATAAAGTTTATCGGCTTTTTCTGTTAATTCATTTTGACCGAAACCTGTTGTAATACTTAATGTTAAAATTAGAATACTAAATATTTTCCTCATGCTTTAAGTTGTTTTAGTTAGAAATCTCTAAGAGATTGATACTTTCTGCGCGAAATTTAAGGCAAATTATTACAGTATTTCATAAGATTCTGATGTTTTTGCATTTTAAAAAGTAGTAATTGCTTTTAATTTAAGTCAATGGTGACTCTAAAAGGAAGTAAAAGATTTGCTTGGGCAAATAATGGAGACAATATGAATGACGACAGAAGCCTGTTTTGATAAGTGTCACCCTTGATTAGGGATGCCGATTGAAGAGTGTTTTGCTTTTTTGTTTCATCGCTTTTTTAAGACCTGGTCTTTTTCATCTTATTACCAATTAATGCGAGCCCTTTGATACTGTGAAATCTTAGTTTTTCTTTGTGTAATGTCCAGCCGCCAAAGGCTCCCAAAATACTACCTATGCAGATTTCAGTAAATCTTAGGGTAATCAGTTCATCGGGATTATGAAACAGAGGATGGGCCGCTTCAGAGAGTAAAATGGTTAAAGGAGTGATAAAAACCACGGCCCACGCATAGTGTCTTACAACCAGAATTTCAATAATAAATTGCAAGATAATTATGGTAATAGCTATGCTAAAAGGAGATTCTACAATTCCTAGAATAAACCAACACAGTCCAAGGCCAATAAAGGTCCCCGTTATTCTGTAGAAGGATCGTTGCCAAATATGGTACAAAGAAGCTCCTTGCATAACGGCCGCGCAGGATATGGGAATCCAATAGGGATTATCTAATTTCATGAGGTGACCTAAAGCCAAAGCCACACACATAAAGCAGCCGGTAATAATTGCTTCCCAGTAATCGGCATATTTTCTGAAATCTTTATTAGCAGCCTCAGATTCTGATTTATTCGTTTGAGTTGACGGAAACAAGAAAATATAGATGAGTCCGAGCATACAAGAAAATATAGTTCCTAGACTAACCATTCCTATTTTTATGGGAATGGATGATAGGTCAAAAGGCATACAAATGGCCATGGAGGCTACCATGATAAAAAAGAAACTTCTTGGTGGGGAGGCCTTGTAGTATAAAGCTACCCAATGAGCCAAGAAAGAAAATATGCCAAAGCTGAAAATCGCAACCAATGGATGAAAACTAAAAATAAGTCCGAAGGAAAAGGATACCATAAATCCAAACGAACAAATCAATAGTGTAAGAATCCGATGGGTTTTAGAGCCGCTACCTGGAAGGTAAAGGATCACCAAAGCACTTAAACTAGCCAAAAGGGCTTGTTGCAAATTATTAAAATAGATGCCCAAAAGCAAAGGCGTTCCCACGCAAATAGCAGCCAAAAGAGCCAAATGCCATTTTCTGGAATTTTTCCTTAAGGTGAACAGAAGCCGAAGCTCAGTGGAAATCGTTTGTGATGCTTTCATGGTTAAATATCATGCAAAAATAATGATAATCTGCTCATGCTATTTACCGAAAGCTATTGCTTTTCTCTATTTAAAGATATTTACTTTTCCGTTTTTATGATGATGGATGCCGATTTCAATTTTTTTCCTTTTACCGTCAGTTCCATGCTTCCTGCTGTGTTGGTTGACTTCATTAAAACTACCAGTTTGCCACTAAAAAGCTTCATAGTTGGTTCATGAAACAATTCTAAAGATGTGGCATCCCCATTACAGGCGGCTCTATAGGAACCATTTCCGGTGACCTCGAACTCTAATTGGTTGGCGGCTGTTGGACAGGGATTTCCATTTTTATCAACTACTGAAACAGTAACAAATGCTAGGTCTTCACCATTCGCTTTTATGGTTTTGGAATCCGGTTCCAAAACAATTTGATGAGGTTCGCCAGCAGTTGTGATTTCTTTTTCGGCAACCGCTTTACCATTTTGATCCAGTGCAACAACTTTTAAGGTTCCGGGTTCATATTTGACATCCATCCACATGAGACGATATCGGTTCTGAGGTGTTTTGTCATTTTTCTTTTGTATTCCTAGACTTTTTCCATTCAAAAACAATTCAGCTTGGTCAAAACTGGTGTAAACAAAAACAGGGGTGGTCTCGCCTTCACGCCCTTCCCAGTTCCAGTGAGGTAAAATGTGCAAAGTTTCATCTTGGGTGTTCCAGCGACTTCTGTATAGGTAATAACGATCTTTAGGTAAACCTGCTAAATCATTGATGCCGAAATAGGAGCTTCGTGATGGCCAGACTTCATCATATGGGGTTGGTTCGCCAAGATAGTCGAATCCAGTCCAAACAAATTCGCCAATAACCCAAGGTTTATCATCCTGTAAAATGAAATCCTCGTCTGGTAAATTAGACCAACTGCAATATTCTAGATCGTAAGAGGAGGATTGAAAGTCATCATATTGTTTCATGCTGGCAATTTCTACTGGGAACTTGTAAATGCCTCTTGAACTCACTGTGGAAGCAGTCTCCGAACCTAAAATAAATCCTTGGGGGAATTTTTCATAAGCTTCTTCGTAGAGGTGTACCCGGTAGTTTAATCCTGGGACATCCAAAAGTGCTCCAAATCCAGATTCCATTACCGCTTTAACTTGGTCCATGCCTACAGTAACCGGCCTGGTAGGGTCTTCTCTATGAAAAATATCTTGAAGCCATTTGGCACGTTTCACTCCTTCTGTTCCCCATTGATCAGGGACTTCGTTGCCCGAACTCCACATAACTATTGAAGGGTGGTTTCTGGTTGCTCGTACTAAATTGACGACATCTTTTTCGGCATACTCGTCAAAATATAAATGGTAGCCATTGTCTACCTTAGGCTTTTTCCATTCATCAAAACTCTCTGCCAAAAACAAAAAGCCCATCTCATCACATAACTCCAGTTGCTCAAAAGAAGGCATGTTATGAGAACTTCTTATAGCATTGGCTCCCATATCTTTTAGTATCTGAAGTTGACGTTTCAGTGCAGAGCGGTTGACAGCAGTTCCTATCGGGCCTAAATCGTGATGTAGACAAACTCCTTTAAATTTTGTGACTTCTCCATTTAGGCTAAACCCTGTTTTTTGATCATATTGAATGCTTCTTATTCCAAATTTTGTTGTAATAACATCCTGTAACACATTTGAAGAGAATAATCTAGTAACAGCTGTGTATAAATGTGGAGTTTCCGGACTCCATAACTTAGGATTTTTAACAAGGAAATTTTGATCGAATTCATCATTAAAAATAGTTTCACTAACATTTGAGTCCATTGTAATACCATTTGGGCCTATGATATCTGTAACGATACGTAAATTTTCTCCACTTACTTTCGTTTTAATATTGACCTTGCCTAAAGTTTTATTGGCAATGGGCGTGGTGATGAAAGTTCCCCATTGGTTAATGCTTGTTTTGTTTTTAACAATGATTTTTACATTTCTATAGAGTCCGGCACCTGGGTACCATCTTGAGGAAAGTCCTTTGTTGTTTAACTTAACGGCAAGCGTATTGTTTTCAGAAGAGACATATTCGGAAATATCAAAATAGAAATAGGCGTATCCATATTTCCATTCGCCTACCTTCTTACCATTAATATATACTTCAGGTTCACTCATGGCTCCTTCAAATAGGATGAGTACTTTTTTATTTGGGTCGTAATTTGGGATCTTAAAGTGATTTCGATACCAAGCTTCGCCAATATAAGGTAAGGCGCCGGTTCGCCCTGTTTTTTCAGTAGCCACTTGTTCGCCGTTTTGCTCTATCGCTACATTCTGTTTGTCTATTTCTTTGTCAAAGGGGCCATAAATAGCCCAATCATGAGGAACAGTGACATGTTCCCATTTTCGATCATCAAAATCTGGATTTACTGCTAGCGGATGATGTCCTTTTTGAAAGGTCCATCCTTGTTTTAAAGTGAGAGTTTCTCGAGTTTGGGATTGTATGGACAAGCCATAAAACAAGCATATGATGAATAAGAACTTTATTTTGTTTGAATTTTTCATTAGTTATTTGTTTGTGAGCCGTTATAAAACTGCATGCCTAAATTAGCTTTGTTGTTATGATCAAATAAGGTGGCGTTGTCCCAATGGGAGCCTTGTCCCCAAAGCGTGGAACAATCGGTAGAAACCCAAGCGGGTTCCCAATAAATAATACCTTCTCCACCAGCCTCCTTGACAACGGTTTCAAGTTGTAGGAGATAATTTAATTGTCCTTCCTGGGTCGCCGGGAAGCCATTAATTAAGGCATCTGAACCCAAAATATTGTTAGCTGTATCTGCATTGTCTAAAGAAAATGGATAGGCGGTTTCCACAATCATTAATTTTTTATCGTAGTTAGTAATTAATGAAGAAAGGGCTGAGCCTACATTGTTGAGGTCATATGAAGACCAAATTGGGTAATATGACAACCCAATCCAATCATAATCCGTGACTCCGTTTGCTGTTGCTTGTTCAAACCACCATAGTCCATTTTCAGGTTGGGCAATATGGAGCATGATTTCAATGTCTATGGAATGTTGTAGAGAGAAATCACGAATAGCTTGGATGCCTTTGTTTAGTAAAAAGGAATTGCGATTCCAGTCAATGGGCCAAACCAAATCACCTTGTTGTAGAATCATGCCGTTGATTTCGTTTCCAACTTGAACAATGTCCGGATTTAACCCTGAATTATTTAAGTCATTTAGGGTTTCTAAAGTATAATCATATAATAAGGAACCTAAAGCTGTTGTGTTATTAATTTCTGGAATCCAAGCTGCGGGGATTTCTTGGGTTTCAGGGTCTGCCCAAGTATCAGAATAATGGAAATCCAGTAGTACTTTCATCCCCAGAGATTTGGCTCTTTGAATGGTTTGTTTGACGTCTTCTATATTAGAGTAATTAGTCCAAGTGGGGTTGTGCCATAAACGAACGCGTACCAAGTTGGTTCCTGCATTTGCAAAAATCTGGAACGGATCTTGAACCTCGTTGTTTGTGTTTTTATAAGTCGCTCCACAATCTTCCATTTCGTTCACATAGGAAAGGTCTGCGCCATAGTAAAAGAAATCTTCAGAAGGGGTAGGATTATTTGGCTGTTCTTCCGGATTATCTTCACTGCTTGAGCATCCGATAAGACTAAATGCGGTAAACACTATTAAGATGGATGTTTTAAAATATTGTATCATATTCTTATTTAATTATCTCAAATAACAAGGATTTGATAATTTGAACATTGTTTGTTTACAAATTTAAAAATAATAATTAAAAAACCCTACCAGTACCTACCAGTTTTTTGTATCTTTGTCAAATGAATTTAATTTCAATCAAGGACAATATCGGTATTCCTAAATACAAGCAGATTGTAGCGTCAATTGAGGATGCTCTTTTGGCTGGGTTATTGAAAAAGGGAGATAAATTACCGTCTATTAATAAAGTGAGAAATCAATTTGATTTATCGCGAGATACTGTCTTGATGGCCTTTAATGAGCTTAAGATGAGAGGTATTGTGGAGTCTGTTTCAGGAAAGGGATATTATATAAAAAGTGAAGACGTTACGGTGAAGCAAAAGGTCTTTCTATTTTTTGATGAGTTAAATGCTTTTAAGGAAGATATTTACAATGCCTTTTTAGAAGAATTGAGTCCGCAATTTCAGGTAGACATCTTTTTTCATCATTTCAGTTATGACGTTTTTAAAAAACAAATTTCAGATAATGTAGGGAGTTACAACTATTATGTGATCATGCCAGCCAATCTTGAGAATGTTGCCGATGTGTTGGCCTTATTGCCTGAAGAGAAAGTCTTTTTATTAGATCAAACCAATGCCTCTTTAATAGATTATTCGGCTATTTATCAAAATTTTGAAAAGGACATGTCAGATAAACTGACTTTGGCAATGTCTCAAATCAGTAAATATGAAAGAATCGTATTGGTTTATTCTCCAGCCAAACAACCTTACGGCATGTTAAAGGGGTTTCAGGATTTTATCAACTCAAATCAGATTCAAGGAGAGGTTATTTCCAGTTTGAAAGAACGCCCTTTGGCTAAAGGGGAGGTTTATGTGACTTTAGACGATAGGGATTTGATTGTTTTGATAAAAAAAATGAACGAAAAGCAACTGGAATTAGGCTCCGATATTGGGGTTATTTCCTATAATGACACCCTATTGAAGGAGGTTGTCGGTAATGGAATTACTACCATTTCTACAGATTTCAAATTAATGGGAACAACCTTGGCCAATATGATAAAAAATGGAGAACAGGGTCAAGTTGAAAATCCTAGTCAACTAATCATAAGAAAATCTTTATAAAATGAATGCAATTATAAAAGATGACATTGTAAAGAAATTTAAACAACGCTTCCCTAATGACCCCATTGTGGTTAAATCTCCGGGAAGGATTAATTTAATTGGGGAGCATACCGATTATAATGAGGGCTATGTGTTTCCTGCAGCTATAGATAAAGGCATAACAGCAGCTTTTTCAAAATCAAAAAATGCTTTTTGTACCATTGTTTCATTGGATTTTGAAGAGGTTATGGAACTGCATTTAGATGATGTAGAGGCTATTCCTAAAGGTAATTGGAGAAATTACATCATTGGGGTAGTGGGGGAGATGCAGAAAAAAGGAATTCAATTGGAACCTTTTGATATGGTATTTACGGGCGACATTCCTAAAGGTGCTGGGTTGTCATCATCGGCGGCATTAGAAAATGCAGTGGCTTACGGACTCAATGACTTGTTCGATTTGGGCTTGTCCAAGCATGAGCTCATTTTTATTTCGCAAAAAGCGGAACATCATTATGTAGGTGTCCGTTGTGGAATCATGGATCAGTTTGCGAGCATGTTTGGTGAAGAAGACAGGGCTTTGTTATTGGATTGCAGAAACTTGGAATTCAAAACCTATCCATTGGAATTTGAAGATTATCAGGTGATGCTAATTAATACCAATGTAAGTCACAGTTTGGTAGATGCTGAGTATAATGATAGGAGAGCTGTTTGTGAAAAAGTAGCCAATTTGTTGGATGTGCCTTTTCTTCGAGATGCCACTGAAGCTTCTCTTAATCAAATAAAGGATCAATTGACTGAAGTGGAATATCAAAAAGCACTTTATGTCATTCAGGAAAATGACCGTGTCTTAAGAGCTGGGAAAATGTTGGAAGATGGAGATTTGCAAGGTTTTGGAGAATTGCTTTTTGAAGCGCATGGTGGGGTTCAGCATCAATTTAAAGTGAGCTGTCCCGAACTTGATTTTTTGGTTGAAAAAGGTAAAGCGCATCCCGATGTCATTGGATCTAGAATGATGGGAGGAGGCTTTGGAGGCTGCACCATCAATATATTAAAGAAGGATGCAGTCGCATCTTATTCCGAAGAAATTTCAAAACAGTATAAAGATACATTTGGTAAAGATTGTTCCATATATTTTGTGAAGTTATCACAGGGAACACATAAAATTTAATTGTCATGGAAAACGATATTCAAGATTATTCCCATAAAAGATACAACCCATTGACAGGAGAATGGGTGCTAGTTTCACCGCATCGTGCCAAAAGACCTTGGCAAGGGCAACAAGAAGAGCCTTCAAAGGAGGTTAGGCCTAAACATGATTCCAGTTGTTATTTGTGCTCTGGAAACACAAGGGCCAATGGAGAGGTAAATCCTTCTTATGAAGATGTGTTTGTGTTTGTGAACGATTTTTCCGCATTACAAAAGGATTCCAAAAAGTTTTCAGTTAACAGTGGGCTTATTCGTGCTGAAGCAGAACAGGGTATTTGTAAGGTGATTTGTTTCAGTCCAGATCACTCCAAAAGTCTAGCTGATATGGCTGTTGAAGACATTCAAAAAGTCGTTTTTACTTGGCAAAAGGAGTTTCAAGGCTTAAGTGAGAATGCCAATATCAATTATGTACAGATTTTTGAAAATAAAGGAGCTGTCATGGGATGTAGCAATCCACACCCACACGGACAGATTTGGAGTCAATCGACCCTTCCAAATGAAGTGGTTAAAAAGGATAACCAACAAAGAACTTATTTTCAAGAGAATGGGAGAACGCTTTTAGCTGATTATCTAAAACAAGAACTGGAGCTCAAGGAACGCGTTATTTTTGAAAATGAAGCTTTCGTGGTTTTGGTACCTTTTTGGGCGATTTGGCCTTACGAAGCTATGATTGTTCCAAGAAAAGCGCAGAAAGACATTTTGGAAATGAGTCAAGAGGAGACTTTGATGTATGCCGAAGCCATTTCAGTGCTTACCAAAGTTTACGATAGGTTGTTCCAAACCTCATTCCCTTATTCCAGCGGTATTCATCAAGCACCATGTAATGGGCAAGATAATGCACATTGGCATTGGCACATGAGTTTTTATCCGCCTTTATTGCGCAGTGCTACCGTTAAGAAATTTATGGTGGGTTATGAAATGTTTGGGATGGCCCAAAGGGATATAACTCCAGAAACGGCAGCGGAAACTTTAAGACAGTTATCAGAAAAAATGTAATTCAAAAAGATGGTTATGCGTTTGTTTAAATTCCTTTTCGCTTTTTTATTTGTGCACTTAACATTCGGTCAAAACAATGATGTGTTTATTGATCAAAACGGGGTTATGAGATGGGGAAAAACTAAGGCAGAGGTTCACGGTTTTGGGGTGAATTATACGGTGCCTTTTGCCCATGCTTATAGGTCGGCAAAAAAAATGGGTGTGAATCCCAAAGAGGCAATTTTAAATGATGTGTACCATTTTAAAAGATTAGGTTTTGATTTGTATCGCGTTCATGTTTGGGATACCCAAATTAGTGATGAAATGGGGAATTTGATAGAAAATGAATACCTAGAAACTTTTGATTTTTTGTTAAAGACTTTAAAAGATCACGGAATGAACTACGTGATTACACCCATTGCTTTTTGGGGTGATGGTTGGCCAGAACCAGATTCTGATACGCCAGGGTTTTCAAATAAATATGGGAAAGGTGAATGCTTAACAAATCCGGAAGCCATTAAAGCTCAGGAAACCTATCTCTTTCAATTTTTGAACCATGTGAATCCTTATACCGGTGTAGCTTATAAAGACGAACCCAACTTAATAGCTTTTGAAGTTAGTAACGAACCTCACCACAGGGGCAGTGAACAAGAGGTCACTGCTTTTGTATCAAAGATGGTTAAAGCTATGCGGAATACGGGTACTAAAAAGCCTATATTTTATAATATGAGTCACGCCGTACATTTTATGGATGGCTATTTTGAAGGAGGTGCTCAAGGAGGAACTTTTCAATGGTATCCTACTGGTTTAGGTTATGGCAAGGAATTAGGTGGAAATCTATTACCCAATGTCAATGATTATAACATGCCTCTTGATTCTGTCATCAAAAGGCATCACGGAGCTAAATTAGTTTATGAATTTGACGCGGCCGACGTGGGACGATCATACATTTACCCAGCGATGGCACGAAGTTTTAGGAAAGCAGGGATACAAATAGCGACTCATTTTTCCTATGACCCCACATTTTTGGCCTATGCCAATACCGAATATAATACGCATTACATGAACCTTAATTATACGCCTCAAAAGGCTTTGGCACTAAAGATTTGTTCTGAAGTGTTTCACGAGGTCCCAATGTATGCCAATTTCGGAATGTATCCAGGGAATAAGACCTTTAGCGATTTTATGTTGAGTTATGAAATGGATCTCGCGGAATATAATACAAACGAAAAATTCTTTTACACCAATTCAACAAGCTCTCGACCTAAGAAGCTGAAAAAGCTTAAAGAAATTGCAGGTTTTGGAAATTCAGAAGTAATAAAATATGAGGGATTGGGGGCCTATTTTTTGGATAAATTAGATGATGGTGTTTGGCGATTAGAAGTGCAGCCTGATGCTGTTTGGGTAGCAAATCCATTTGGAAGAAATAGTTTAGATAAAACTGTAGGCGTTATCCAATGGGAGACAAGAGCCATGTCCTTGTTTTTACCTGATTTGGGCTCTGAGTTTTCGATTGAGGCTATTAATGATGGAAATTCATATTCTGCAAGTGCTGTAGAACAGTCTTTCAGTATACAACCTGGAACTTATATTGTAAGTAAGAAAGGAGTCGAAAAATCATGGGAGCATTCAACGGATTTTAAATCCTATCCAATCAATCATTTTTATGCACCACAGTCAAACGTCGAGAGGGCTTATTTGAAACATGACCCTTTGGAAGAGGTTTCTGATTCTGGTGATTTAAATTTAAAGGTTCAGTATATCGCTCCTAAGAAACCTAAACAGATCAAATTGATAGGTTTTACTCCCAAAGGGCGATTGAATTTGGATTTTAATGAGGTGGCGCCTTATCAGTATGAAGTCGTTATTCCAAAAGGTCAATTGGCACATGGTTATTTAAATTATTACTTAATGGTTGATTCAGGAACGGAAACCATGACTTATCCTGCCGAAAGTAAGAAACAGCCAACCGCTTGGGATTTTTATCAAGGCGAATCCTATAAAACCAAAATAGTTTCTTCATCATTTCCGGTTCATTTGTTTGATGCAAATCGGGATTCTGAAGAACTTGTTATCCCTTGGCGTAAAGGCTTACAGTTAGTTCCAACGGAGAATTTCAATGAAAGTGCCTACCAAATTCGTTTGGAACATATTTTCGTGCCAGATGAAGAAAATAGGAATGCTGCACCTATCTATGATTATTCTTTTAAACAGGTAGTAATAAAGTCGCTTGAAGAAAGAAAAGCCGATTTAGACAGTAAGAAAACCTTGATTTTTAGAGGGCAATCGCTAGATGGAAAGATGGGAAAATTACAGATTGCATTAGTGATGAAGGATGGTTCGGCGTTTGGAGGGCTTATAGATTTTGAACCAGAGGTAAAGGATTACGAGTTGCCATTGGCCAGTTTGAAGCCAGTAAAAACTGTGACCTTACCGCGTCCTTATCCCAGCTTTTTACCCTATTATTTTGAACATCAAAATCAAACTAGTTTTAATATTCATTCAGTAGAAAGTATTCAATTTTCCATAGGTCCAGGAATGGAAGAAAGCGCGTTGCAGAAGCCTCAAGGTATTTCAGTTATCGGAGTCTTTTTAAAATAGTTAATTCTTTACAAGTTTTCCTTTAGCAATAGCGCCTTGTGTATCCATAGCTTGTAAAAAATAGAGGCCAGAGGCTAATTCGGAAACATCAAATGAAGTGCCGGTACTTGAAAGGTTTTTAAATTCTTTGACCTTTTTTCCTGATAGATTATAAATGGTTAAAGAGTTGATGTCTTTATTTAACTGAAAGGATGAAGAGGTTGGGTTAGGATAAAGACTTAGTTCAGAGAGATTCTCAACTTTTATAGTTGATAGGGTATCATCTAGTATCCCGTTTAAGGTGACTACTATTTGACTGGAATTATTATAGGTGATGGTAACTGTTCCATTGCTTTCGGTTACATTGGGATCCAATAGATTTACCTGAACATTTAAGGATGTATTGGATTTTACAAAGCGATTGTCATAAGATGTTTCCAGTGCAAAATTGTCTCCACTTAGAGAAATATTGTCAATATAAGTGCCTGTGTCTCCTGTGTTGTTTGATAATTCTATGTTGATAGAAAAATTGATGGCATCACTTGGATATGCAAAGTTCTTGACCAATTCATCAGCTTCAAACGTACTATTAATTAAAGCGGTTCCTGAGGGATTGTATTCGTTGTAGTATTCCATGCTTTTAAATGAGGTACCACCACTTGATCCCGATATAACAATAATGCCATTGCCAGAAACAATGGCTTGAATCCCATGTCTGGAATTGTTTAATGAAGCTTTGGTTTCCCAGAGATTAGTTGCTGGGTCAAAGGCTTCAACTGTATTCCATTGGGTGTTATAGCCATCGGGATGCATGCCTTCTCCACCAATCACAAAAATTTCGTTATTGAATAAGGCAACACCATAACCTGCTCTTGGTGTAGGAATGTCACTGGAGCTACCTAAAGTGGTCCATGATTCAGTTGTAAAATCATAGACATCCGATTCAGGTATCATTGGGGAGAAGATCCCCCCAGGACCACCAGAAAGGCGTCCTCCCAAGGCATAGATTTTATTATTATAAACAACGGTTTGAATATGATCTCGTGCGTTTGGTGCATCATCTAAAATAGTCCAAGTGCCATTAACTGGGTCATACTCGTCAAAATAGGAAACATAACCCCCATAATGACCGTTAGTATTACCTCCTACCATGTAAAATTTATCATTTTTCATTACCAAACCATTTGCCCCTCTTTTACGAGCCTCTGGAATGGGCATGCCTTCAATCCATGATTCGGTAACTGGATTGTACATATAAACGTAATCGGCGTTTTCTTCGGTGTCATTGTCTTTAAAAGCTCCAATGACCCAAATGAGTCCTTCATACAAGACGCCCTGACAATGGTTGAATTCATATGGTGCCATTCCCCCGGTAGACCAAGTGTCAGTAGTAAAATCATAAACTTCTACCGTCTGAGCGGATTCTCTTCCGCCAAAATACACAAATTTGTCACCTGCTTGAACAAAACTAAACTCATGACGAGCTACATAACTATCATCTTCATCATACTCTTGCCATGTTTGTGATTGTAGTTCATGAACTGGGAATATGCATAGGGCAAGCAAGCAAAGGGTATGGATAGCAGTCTGAGTGAGGGACTTGGTTGACATAACTTGATATTTAGTAAAAAGGTATGATAAATTTGGGCATTTCAGAATTAAAATCGATAAATATTTTTAATATTCGGTTAGTTGTCAAATCATTAAAAAAGGCTTCCAGAATTTTCTGGAAGCCTTTGTGCTTAAAGAAGGAGTTTTCAAATAAATCAGTTCTTTATAAGTTTAGTGGTGAAAAGCTGTCCTGAGTTGTTTGAAACTTTAACAATGTACATTCCTTTCGATAAGCTTGAAATATCAAATTGTTTCCCCTTTGTTAGAGCGCCATTTTGAGTTAATACTATTTTTCCTTGAAGGTCATAGATTTGAATTTCATTAATATCTATAGACAATTGAAAACTCTCACTTGTAGGATTCGGGAATAATTGAACCTGTTGCGTGAAGAATTCATCTGTGCTTAGATTTTCTGTTTGGGTATACAATCTATATTCACCTGCTTCTAAGGTTAAAGATGCCGTCGGATTTGAAACGCTTAGATTGTTTCCGGTGAAAAATTCATACCAAACTCCTGTACTAGGGAAATTAGGATTCACAGTTTGTGTGGTCACATCAAAATTAGCAACTACTACCGCATCTAGGGAGCCTTCTGAGTCATATAGATTTATTCTTTTAACCAATCCAGAGACATCCAAAACGTAATTATCAGTGTTGAATGTAGTAGGGAATTCTTTCTTAAGATTGATCATTTGTGCAGTCACATTATAAAGGTCTAATCGGTTACTTTCCGTATTATATCCTAAAGTCCAAATATCTGGTTTGGGTTCTAATCTACATGAATTGTCAACGGTTCCGTTACCTGGGCAATAGTTAATGGAATAATCATATCCCATTTCACCAAATTGCCAAACCATTTTTGGTCCGGGGATACTATAAAATATAGCGGTTGCAGCTTCTTGTCTATTTAAGGCAGTGTTTAAATCGGTGACATCATAGCTTCCATTCGAATTTCCAAACTGTAAGTTTTTATACATCAAGCGTTCTTCGTCATGGCTTTCCATATAAACGACTAAGTTTGGATCGTTCCATCCTCGGTTTTCATAAGATGCCCAAGAAATATCGGTGTTTCCACTCCAACCCATGGTGTTCTCATTAAAGCTATAATTCATATTTCCCCATAGCATTATTCCATAGTTTGCTAATTCGGTTTCTTCAGAATTGTCAGAAAGATGCTCGAAAATAACATAGGCTTCATTCTCTGGATCATTCGCCCAAACATGATCTGCGTAAGCTTTTAGATTAGCAATTCTACTGGCATCATAGGCACTTGCCCAGTTGTCTGCTCCATAATATAGGGTGTTAGAAAGCCCTTTTGTAAAGTCGAATCTGAAACCGTCTACTTGATATTCGTTCATCCAAAAACTAAGAACATCATTGAAAAAGTTAACCGTAAAGTCAGATTCGTGATTGAAATCATAACCCCAATGCGCACTTGTATTGTCCACAAGATTATGATATTGATTGTAATAAGGGTTGTCGGTTGCTGGAATTCCGTTGGCATTATCCCAATACATTTGAACCAAAGGTGATTGTCCATAAGAATGGTTGAAAACCACATCTACGATGACAGCAATACCTCTTTCGTGGCATTCATCAACAAATTCCTTGAAACTGTTTTTTGTACCATAGGCTTTGTCTAAAGCCATGTAAAAGGAAGGATTGTAGCCCCAGCTTATATTTCCTTCAAATTCATTTATAGGCATTAATTCTACTGCATTAACCCCTAAGCTTTCTAAATAATCTAATTGCGAAATAGCGCCAGAATAGGTAGCGGCGTCTGTAAAGTCTCTAATTAATAATTCATAAATGATTAAATTTTCTTGATCTGGTTTGCTGAAGTTGGTGACCTGCCATGAATACTCGGGTTCTTGTGTGTTTAGTAGGCTTACAATGCCTTCAGTTCCAGATGGGTAACTGGGTAAGTTTGGGTAGATCTCACTTGGGATATAAATGTCATTATTCGGATCTAAAATGGTGGTTGAATAAGGATCTGCAATGGTGACAACTGGAGAAGAATTGGTTGGAACATCAGTATAATCTCCTACCAAATATTGATATGTATAATTTTCTCCCGGCGTTAGTCCTGTTAATTCAACCCAAAATTTAGAAGAAGAATCGTCCTTTTTCATGGCATAAGGATTACTAACCTCCCAATTGTTAAAACTACCTATGACATAAACAAAATCTTTGTTTGGAGCCTCTAATACTAAAATGGCAGAAGTAGCATCTTCTTCGTTGTAATTTATACCATTGCTTAAGTTTTCAGGCAATGCTTCAGTTACAGTGTTATCTACATAAATGGTGAAAAATTTGGAAATACTATTTGATCCTTGAGTGACCACAAGTTCACATTCTTGGTTTTCCTGTAAATTGGTAAATAAATAACCATTGTAAAAAGAAGTGTTGTTTTGCGTATGTACGCTTACGCCATTTGCAAATAACTCGTAGTTGGCATTACCATTAGAGTTAGTAGCTAAGATTTGAGTGCTTCCACCGTTTTCCACAGCTAATAAACCATTTGCACTGTTTGGAGGATTAATCATGGTTACTTGAAATGCTCCAACATTCAAAAAGAAATCTCCACAGTCTGTAGCTTTTAATTCCTGACTTCCATCTTCATTTCTGAAAACCATTCCCATTTTTGTAGCCTGTGAAGCTTGGGTTTCAGTTAAGCCAAAATAAATTTCTGGTGTCAATGTGATGCTCCAGGTTCCATCCCCGTTACTGCTCATTTCTCCAACACCATCATCTTGCCCCCAATTACCAATCACATTGAATCCCCAAGGGTTGTTGTCATCGCCAATTCCGGCATGCAAATATACTTTAGTCGGGTTGTTGAAACCATTACAATTAGTATCGTTACTATTGGCGTCTATGGTTATGGTTACCTCTTGGTCTACAATGATAGGGCTTGGATCAGTAGTAAGTTGACCAAAACTTATAAAGGTTAGGAAAAAGAGTAATATAAAAAGTGTATTTTTTTTCATAGCAAATCTAATTTTTGAACAAAAAGGCCTACAATAGATAAGTATTTTATTGTAGGCCTTTTTCATTATAAAAAATATATTATTGGTATGGATTTATAGTAATTGTAGGAGGATCAACACTGAAATTAACTGTAATGTTATATGTTCCAGCTTCTACCATAATATTAGCTCCATTCAATTCCAAAGTTCCATCTGCTCCATCATCACCATAATTTACGGCCCAATTATCGTTTTGTCTAACTTTAATTTCGCCAGCTATTAATTCGGCACCATGGATGTAGAAGAAACCTTCATTAATTCCAAAGTCAGGTAAAAACTTTTGATCTGGTCCGTCCCAACCATTAGGTGTTGCACTTCCAACCAATCCCCAAACATCTGTTTCCTCTAGGGTATAGGTCAAGTTATTAAGGTCTAAGGTGACCAAATAATGACCGGCTGTAACAGGAATGTTATCTCCACCTTCATCTAAAGTTCCGTCTAATCCAGAATCTCCATAATTCAAGCCCCAGTCATTACTTCTTCTGAATTTAATTTCTCCTTCTATTAGGGTAACAACTGCTTTCCAATTGTTTTGGTATGGATTATATGTAAACTGTGCATCTGGTCCATCCCATCCATTAGGTGCGGCACTACCCACAATTCCCCAGGAATAAGTTTCCATGGTGTAAGTAAGGGTGTTTAAATTCATTAAGATTCTATAAGAACCAGCAGTAACAGGAATGTTATCTCCTCCATCATCCAACGTACCATCTAATCCAGTATCTCCATAATTTAGAGTCCAGTCATTATTTTCCCTAAACTTGATTTCACCATCTCTTAAAGTCACATAAGCAACTAATACACCTGATTCACTTGTTGTATAGAAAGGTAAATCTGGAATGTCTGGAGTTCCCCATCCTCCTGGAGTAGCACTTCCTACCACACCCCAAGTAGTAGATAAATCTAAAACTGAAGAGTAAGGAGTTACAGTTAACGTAACAGGATTTGATAAGAATATTTGAGAACTACTTAACCTAGTTTCGACACGAATGTCTACAGCATCTTCTACTAGAGGTTCAAGTTCTAATGAAAGGAGTTTACTGTTCAATTCTTGAACTGTAAAGGTTTTTTCCATTTCCACTCCAGCGCTTACTGCTTGAGCATCGGTAAAATCACCACCAACATGATCAATTAATACGCGATATGTAGGAGCTGCAGCAAATCCAAATTCCGGCGAGGTCCATGATACAGTCACCGCATCATCTGGAGCTGTTTCTTCTGTCAATACTACCGAGCTGGTAGACAGGCTTACAGTTGTATTGGCATTTTCATTGAGCATCACATGCTCTACATCGTCACATGACGATGCTACCAAGAGGATGCTCAAAAATAAAATAGCTTTATTTATAATTGTTTTCATAATCATTTTTTTAGTAACCATTATTTTGTGATAGGTTAGAGTTAACCGTTAAAATACTAGTTGGAATTGGGAAAATATTACGGAAGTCACCTACAGAAGTTCCTTCAGGGTCATTTCCTTTAAAAGGCCAAGTGTAAGCACCTGTTGTAAAGTAATTATAACGTACTAAATCTGTTCTTCTTTGCCCTTCCCAGTATAATTCTCTAGAACGCTCATCTAAAATAAAATTTAGAGTTAAATCTCCACTAGAAATATTTCCTGACGCATTTCCATAAGCTCTTTCTCTAATTTGATTAACTAGGTTAAGTGCTAAGTTCATATCTCCAGCACCACCTCTTAAGGTAGCTTCGGCATAATTTAAATATATTTCCGCAGTTCGGATAAGTGGTAAATCTGTTGAAACAAATTCTCCATTAGGGTCGTTACCTTGGTTACCGTTTGAATCAATGTTCTTGAATTTAGTCACGGCATAACCATCAGTAAAAGTACCGATGTCCTCTATCTCTAAATTTTGACCATTGGTATAGAACATACCTCTTTTGTCACTGGTAAATAAATCTAATGTGTATGTGAAATTATTTAGGTCTAATGTTACAAAATAAGTCCCAGCAGAAGGAACAGGGATGTTAGCCCCACCAGCATCTAAAGATCCATTATTGTCATCATCTCCATAGTTATTTCCCCAGTCTTCATTAAATCTAAACTTTAATTCCCCAGCAGATAAATCGGCATACAAAGCAAATGTGTTTGTTCCTGTTTGGTACATTTCCATGTCAGGTCCATCCCATCCGTTGGTAGTTGCATCACCAACTAATCCCCAGTCAGACAATGAACCTAAAGAATTATTTAGGTCATTGATGTCAACAGCAAATTTGTTAACCAAGTTTTTGGTAGTTCTTAAGCCTGCCCATCCACCATTCACACCATATTCACTGGCAATCATAGAGCCACCTATTTCAGCATGAACCAAGAAAGTGGTCCCACCATAAGTTTGGGAGTTAATTCCGTCAAAATTGGTAACGAAAATGAATTCGTTTTGAGCTCCGTTAGAATTGTTGTCTGCTAAGAATAATTCATCATATGCCGTACCATTGTTATTAGCATCAGTGGTATTCAAGCTATATGAAGAGTTAATTACATTATTAGAAAACGTAACACAATCTGAATATCTTGGTGTATTAGTCCAAACTTCAGAATTTAAATACAACTTGGATAATAACGCCCATGCTGCAATTTTGTCAACACGACCATATTCGTTAGAATCTGGAAGTAAATTTTGGATATCCAATAATTCAGCTTCCACAAAGTTGAATAGGTCTTGTCTATTGCTTTGGGTAGGTAGATTAGTTGTTACCGTAGTTTGTAATGGAACATTTGCATAGAAATCAATCAAATTATAATAAGCAAACGCTCTCAAAAATCTTGCTTCGGCAATATAATCGGTTACTACCTCGTCCTGTAATAATGAAGCATTTTCAATAAATGAATTACAGAAAGAAACTTCTTGTGCTAATCTAAAGTACATGGCTTCAGAGAAGTCATTACTTCCAGACCAATACATACCGTGTAAATCGGGTAGTCCTGGGTCACCCCATCCAACTACCGCATGGTCTGTGGTAAGTTCGTTTAAATTGAATAGCATTCTGGTATATTGCGAAAATCCTTCGTCAATATCATTTGGATCTAAATCTGGATCACCTGCAGGACCAGATTGCCCGGTTAAAGCATAACCAGCATATAATTTAGCCAAGGCGCTTTTAGCTTCTTGGGCATTAGCGTATACATCCTCTTCTGTGAAGGCGTCGGGGTCAATAGGAGACTGGTCTAAGTCATCATGACACGACACAAGCCCAAGAGATAAGGTTAATACGCTTACAAATAATTTTAAATAATTTTTCATTTTACAATTTTTTAAAAGTCAACATTTACTCCAAAAACAAATGATCTTGGTCTTGGATAGAAATTATTGTCAATTCCTCCAGCGATTTCTGGATCTAATCCATCATACTCAGTAGCAATTAATAAATTTTGCACTGAACCATACAACCTAATTGTGGTATCCTTTAAGGCTTTATCAAGAGTGTATCCTAATGTGATGTTATCAATCTTAAAGAAGGAAGCCTCTTGGATAAAATGATCACTTAAAGCTGTTCTATCAACAAAAGTGGTGAAACCAGAATTGTAATAATCTGCATGGATATTATTTAATAAACCAGCATTGATAGTTGCTCCTGATCTAATTCCTTTACTAGCTGCCACATCATTATACATATAATTACCTATACTGGCTCTCGTTTGAACTGAAAAGTCCCATTTTTTGTAGTTAACATTAGCATTTAGACCCATTAAGATATCAGCATATGGACTTTCTTTAATGTATCTATCTTCATCATTAATGATTCCATCTCCATTTCTATCAACGAAAACTCCTTCGATTGGTTTTCCACTAGCATCATATACCTGTTGATAAACCAGAAAGCTTGAAGCTTCCTCACCTTCACGATGTACTTGAACATTATTACCTACCCCAGTAGAAATACCACCGTGTGGCTGATCTACAGGTAAATTGGTGATTTGGTTATCGTTGAAAGCGATGTTGTAGTTTAGGGAAACTGTTAGGTTGTCATTTCTTACTGCATCTACATCCAAGTTGAATTCAATCCCTTTGTTTTCCATATCACCAATATTTTTATCAATACGGTTACTGAAATTGGTAAAAGGATCAATAAGAGCCGTAGCAATCATGTCTTGAGTTTCTCTCATATAGGCATTCACCAAACCAGAAACTCTACCATCCCACAGACTGTAGTCTAAACCAAGGTTAAATGATTTTCCAACCTCCCAACGAAGATCTGGGTTGTAAGGTTCAGGTCTGTATGTTTGATAGAAAGAATTCCCAAATTGATACTGTGCAGAATCATTGGTTCCTTGATATCTAGTTAAAAATTGGTATGGTGCCAAATCACCTACGTTAGCAATTTCTCCATATCCTACTCTCAATTTTAACAAATTGAAGGTAGAGTCTTTCATGAAGTTTTCGTCGCTAATTTTCCATGCTAAAGCAGCCGATGGGAAATATCCCCAACGATCATCAGGGTTAAGTTTTGAAGAGGCATCAGCTCTCAAAGAAGCAGTTAATAAATACTTGCCTTTGTAATCATAGTTTAATCTACCGAAGTAAGATAAAAGGACATCCATACTTTTATCTATGAATGTAGCTCTATTTCCTAATTGGTCTGCCTCACTATCATAACTAATATTGTCATACTCAAAAGATTGGTAAGAATACCCAGCCACAACATTTAAATTGTGTTTATCTTGAATTGATTTCGCATAGGTTAAATAGGAATCAAAGAGTTTACTGGTAGTAATATTTGAATATTTGTTATAAGATCCATCCCAGTTTGAACTGGCGTTTGGCATAAATTCAGAAACGATAATTCGGCCATTACTATTAGATTTATCCAAACCAACATTTACAGTAGCGGTTAAATCAGGAAAGAAATGAAGTTTATAGTCTACTTTCGCATTCCCAACAAAACGTCTTACTTCTGCCGTATCACTTCTTAGGTTAAGAAGGGCTAATGGGTTCGTAGGAGCTAAACTGTTTTGAGTTCCTTCATTATTCAACCATGCAAAATATCCTGCATAAGGTGAATTGGCATCATAAATAGATTGAGTAGGATCAAACAGTATAGCAGAACCGATGGCACCTCTATCAGCAAAGGCATTTTCTGTATAAACACCTCTAGCATTTAATTCCAATTTTAAATGATCATCAAGCAAAGAAGGTGTAAAGGATACTGATCCTGTTGCTCTGCTTAAGTTATCTCCTTTTAAGATACCATCATGGTCAGAATAACCTACAGAAGCTCTCATTGGTACACCAAAAGCATTTCCTAAAGCACTGAAGTTATGATCAGACCCCACCGCAAAGGTGTAAATTTGATCTTGCCAATCGGTATTAGAATTTCCTAACAATCCAATTTGATCATCAGTACCATAAGTATTGATTAAATCTCTAAATTGATCTGCCTCTAAAACATCCACTGTATTTATTACATTATACATGGTAGTTTGAGTGCTAGCGTTGAATTTAAATCCGGTGTCTTTACCTTTTTTAGTTGTAATCAAAATAACCCCATTAGCTCCTCTTGACCCATAGATAGCGGTAGAAGACGCATCTTTAAGAACTACGAAGCTCTCAATATCATTTGGGTTCAAAAAGTTTAATGGGTTTCTAGCACCACCTACTCCACCAGAAATAGGCACTCCATCAACTACATACATAGGTTCACTTGTTAAGGATAATGATCCCACACCTCTAATTCTAATAGATTGTCCTTCACCTGGCGCTCCACTATTGGAAGTTACACTTACCCCAGCAACTTTACCGGTAATAAGTGATTGTGCCGATACAATCGGACCTTTGTTGAAATCCTTGGAGGTTACCAAGTCTGTGGTACCCGTCAAATCTTCTTTTTTAACGGTTCCATAACCAACAATTACAACCTCGTCCAACTGGGCTGCATCTTCTTTAAGTAGGACATTTAAAGTTTGTTGTCCTGAATAAATAATTTCTTGAGTCACATAACCCACATAAGAGAAAACGATGGTTTCACCTTCATTGACATCAATTTGATAATTTCCATCAAAATCTGTGGCGGTACCTCGAGTGGTTCCTTGAACAAGGACGTTAACTCCCGGTAGAGGCAATGACGATTCCTCAGTTACTACTCCCGAAACTGTTGTTTGACCTATAAGAAAACTAGGTAAAAGCAGTAACGAAAACAGTAAGCCATTAAAAATTGTTTTCATAAAATAATTTTGAATTAGTCTGATTTTGTACTTGTTAAATTAGTTTATATTTTCACTTCTCGATACTAAACTATTGTAAAATTATTTATTTAAGTGGCTCATAATTATGATAAATATCACTCAAACGTTTTCGTGTTGAAAACTTTCTAAAAATTAAGGATTTTTATTGTCATTGACAAGAATTTGCTATATCTACAAAAAAACATTAGTATTTTTATGGTTTCAAAAACAGATGGATGAAGAGAAAAGTCACTTTAAAGCAAATTGCAAAGGAATTGGATGTGTCCATTTCAACTGTTTCTAAAGCCTTGAGAAACAGTAAGGAAATTGGTGAGGATACCCGTGAAAAAGTACAGGCTTTTGCTAAATTATATAACTACAAACCCAATAATATTGCTTTAAGTCTCAAGAATAAGAAAACCAAGACCATTGGAATAATCATTCCTGAAATAGTCCATCATTTCTTTTCTATGGTCATTCGAGGGATTGAGGTAGTAGCCAATCAAAGGGGGTACAACGTAATTGTAGGGCTTTCAAATGAATCTTTCGATAAGGAGGTGATCAATATGGAAATGCTGGCCAATGGGAGCATAGATGGTTTTATACTATCGATTTCCAAAGAGACTCAGTTGAAACAAGATTTTCATCATTTTCATGAAACCATTAATCAAGGAATGCCTATCGTGATGTTTGATAGAGTTGTTAATGATGTCAAATGTGATAAGGTTATTGTAGATGATTTTAAAGGATCAAAGAAGGCTGTGAGTAAGCTGTTGGAAAACGGTTGTAAGAATGTTGGTTTGATAACTACAATGGATTATGTAAGTGTCGGGAAGTTGAGAACGCAAGGATATCTGGAATCTTTGGAAGATAGAGGTATTCAACCAAAATCTGAACTTATATTAAAGGTGGTTGAAGAATTGGATTCTGAAGACCATTTGGAAGATTTGGAGGCTGAGGTAGAGCAACTTTTCACCAACAATCCTGAAATAGATGGTGTCTTTGCTGTAAACGAACTCTATGCATTAACAGCTATGAAAGTGGCCAAGAAAATGGGGAAATCCATTCCAGAAGAGCTTCAGGTTATCGGGTTTACAGATGGGGTGCTTTCCAAACATGCAACTCCTAGTTTATCTACAATCAAACAACATGCTGAAGAGATGGGAGCTAAATCAGCCGAGTTATTGATCGAAAGATTGGAACTTGAAAAAGAAGATGATCGTTATGAAACCGTTGTATTAGAAACAGAGCTTATCTTAAGGGAATCAACAAAATAGACATTTTTACAAAAGCATAACAAAACTTTTGTATCTTTGAGCCCTATTCAAAACTTATATTTTCACTTCTCACCATAAGTTTTGATGAGTTTTCGCTTGTCAAAATAGTATTAATCAAAACATACTATAATGAAAAAGCGTTCCTTAAGTTTCTGGGAAATCTGGAACATGAGTTTCGGTTTCTTGGGGATACAAATGGGATTTGCCCTACAAAATGCTAATGCCAGCAGAATTTTACAAATTTTTGGAGCAGATGTTCATCATCTGTCTTGGTTTTGGATTGTAGCACCACTTACTGGTTTGATTGTTCAGCCAATAATTGGTCATTACAGTGATAAAACATGGACCAAATTGGGAAGAAGACGTCCTTATTTCCTTACTGGAGCTCTTTTGGCTTCCATAGGACTGGTCTTAATGCCAAATGCTGATATGTTCACTGCATTTATGCCCGCCATTTGGGTAGGTGCAGGGATGCTGATGATCATGGATGCCTCCTTTAATGTCGCTATGGAACCATTTCGGGCGTTGGTGGCAGATAACCTTAGAACTGATCAAAGGACTTTAGGCTTTAGTATTCAGACCGTACTTATAGGTTTGGGTGCTGTTGTAGGGTCTTGGTTGCCTTATGTTTTGACAAACTTTTTTGGAGTTTCCAATTCTGGAACAGATGGAAGTGTTCCTTTTAATTTGTTGTTGTCATTCATTATTGGTGCTGTTGTTTTGGTTGTAAGTGTTTTAGTAACCGTAGTCAAAACCAAAGAGTATACCCCAGAGGAAATGGAACAGATGGCAGACCCTGATGACATTCCTGAGGATGAAAAATCCAGTTTAATGGATATTTTTTCAGATTTCGCAAAAATGCCACAAACCATGAGGCAATTGGCTTGGGTGCAATTCTTTTCTTGGTTTGGACTTTTTGGAATGTGGGTGTTCTCAACACCTGCTATAGCTCATCACATTTATGGATTACCAGTGTCAGATACACATAGTGAAACCTATCAGAATGCTGGGGATTGGGTAGGCGTATTATTTGGTGTTTATAACTTAATATCTGCCATTTTTGCCTTCTTTTTGCCAGTAATCGCTGCTAGAATAGGTAGAAAATTAACGCATGTTATTTCGTTGGTTATTGGAGGGCTGGGATTAATTTCCATGTATTTTGCTCCCAATCAATACTGGTTAATTTTATCTATGGTTGCTATAGGTATTTCCTGGGCAAGCATTTTGGCAATGCCATATGCGATTCTCGCGGGATCTATACCTGCTCGAAAAATGGGAGTTTATATGGGGATCTTTAACTTCTTTATTGTGATTCCCCAAATTATCAATGCCTTCATAGGAGGGCCAATTGTGAAATATTTTTACAACGAAAATGCCATGTTAGCTCTTGTTACAAGTGGTGTTAGCTTTTTAATAGCAGCACTTTTAGTGAGAAGAGTGAAAGATGTGGACGAAATAATAGAAACAAAAAATGCATAAAAAAGGATTCATATTTGACTTAGATGGAGTCATAGTAGATACGGCCAAATACCACTTTTTGGCATGGAAGAATTTGGCTAATAATATGGGTGTTGATTTTACCGAAATCCAAAATGAACAGCTAAAAGGTGTTAGTAGAGTCAAATCCTTGGAAAAGATTTTGAATTGGGGGAACAAGAGTGTTTCTGAAGAAGAATTCATGGAATTGATGGCTATTAAGAACGAGGAATATCTAGGCTATATCAACAAAATGACAGAAGAAGAAATTTTGCCAGATGTTCCTAAAATACTGAGTTTTCTTCAAGAGGAGAATCAAGGAATTGCTTTGGGTTCTGCCAGTAAAAATGCAAGGACTATTTTAAATAAGGTTAAGCTCTTTTCTGTATTTGAAACCATTGTAGATGGGAATGATGTATCTAAAGCCAAACCCAATCCAGAGGTGTTCTTGATAGGAGCCCAAAAGCTAGGGTTAGACCAACATGATTGTATTGTGTTTGAAGACTCAGTTGCTGGTATCAAGGCAGCCAATAATGCAGGGATGATTTCTATAGGAATTGGAGATAAGGATATTCTCCATGAAGCAGATTATGTGTTTAAAGATTTTACCGAAATCTCAACAGATTTCATTAAAGAATTAATTGAAAAATGAATCAAGATTATATAAAGCCAGATAGTTGGTCGATTATTGAGGAAGGATTTGAGCCGGCAAGAGTGAAGTCCTCTGAAAGTTTATTTAGCATTGGAAACGGTGCCATGGGTCAACGTGCTAATTTTGAAGAACAATATACCGGACCAACCTTTCAAGGGAGCTATATTGCCGGGGTGTACTACCCTGATAAAACCCGAGTAGGTTGGTGGAAAAATGGTTATCCAGAATACTTTGCCAAGGTGTTGAATGCTCCCAATTTTATTGGAATCAATGTTTTTGTGAATGGTGAAGCTTTGGATTTAAATACTTGTAAAAATGTATCCAACTTTAGAAGGGAACTAAACATGAAAGAGGGTTGGTTATCCCGAAGTTTTGAGGCGATTTTACCTAATGATTTGGAGGTGAAAGTAGAAGCCTTACGCTTTTTAAGTTTGGATTTGGATGAGGTGGGAGCTATTAGATTTTCTGTGACCCCTTTGAATTCCGATGCAGAGGTGACTTTTGAGCCTTATTTGGATTCAGGTATTCACAATGAAGACTCCAATTGGGATGATCAATTCTGGAACACAACTAATGTGACATCTGATGGCGAACGTGGCTTCATTGAAGCACATACCATGAAAACGCATTTCCATACCTGCACCTTCATGCAATCCATGTGTTTTAAGGATGGTAGTAAATTGGATGTAACTCCTACAAAAGAAATTTCAGAAACTCGAATAGGTTTCACTTATAATATATCTGCCAAACAAAATGAAACTGTAAGTATTGAAAAATTTGCAGGGTACACTGTAGACCGATATCATGATAAAAGTGAGTTAGTTACAGCTGCTGGAAATACATTGCAAAAGGTCATGGAACTTGGATTTACAGGCATGCTAAAAGCTCAAAAGGAAGCATGGGCCAAGATTTGGGAAATGGCAGATATTACCATTGAAGGGGATGTTAAAGCACAGCAAGGAATCCGTTTCAATATTTTGCAATTAAACCACACCTATTTAGGAAAAGATGCTCGTTTGAACATTGGTCCAAAGGGATTTACAGGCGAAAAATATGGGGGAAGTACCTATTGGGATACCGAGGCTTACTGTTTGCCTTTTTACATGGCGACCAAAGATCAACAGGTAGCCAGAAGTTTGTTGGAATATCGCTACCATCATTTAGAGAAAGCTATTGAGAATGCTGAAAAACTTGGTTTCAAAAATGGAGCGGCTCTTTATCCTATGGTGACTATGAATGGCGAGGAATGTCATAATGAATGGGAGATTACTTTTGAAGAAATCCATAGAAATGGAGCCATTTCTTTTGCTATTTTTAATTACCACCGTTTTACAGGAGACTACAGTTATATTCCAGAAAAAGGATTGGAAGTATTGATTGGAATTGCCCGTTTTTGGCACCAACGTGCTAATTTCTCAGGAAACCATAATAAATATGTGATTTTAGGGGTAACCGGTCCCAATGAATATGAAAACAATGTAAATAATAACTTCTACACCAACTATATTGCTCAATGGTGTATCCAATATGCCTTGGAAAATATAGACATTGTCAAAAGTGAATATTCCGGAGATTATGATAGAATTATGGACAAAGTAAAGCTATCAGATCCTGAATTGGCTGATTGGAAAAAGGTTGCTGATAACATGTATTTTCCATATTCTGAAGAGCACCAAGTGTATTTGCAACAAGATGGCTTTTTGGATAAAGAGCTTATTACTGTTTCTCATTTGGATAAAAGTCAAAGACCAATTAATCAACATTGGTCATGGGATCGCATTTTAAGGTCTCCATATATTAAACAAGCTGATACACTTCAAGGTTTTTACTTCTTTGAAGATCAATTTAGTGATGAAGAATTAGAAAGACACTTTGATTTTTATGAGCCTTTTACGGTACATGAAAGTTCTTTATCACCTTGTGTTCACAGTATTCAGGCAGCCAAATTAAATAGAATGGAGCAAGCCTATACGTTTTATTTAAGAACCTCACGCTTAGATTTGGATGACTACAATAAAGAAGTTCATGAAGGTCTTCACATTACTTCTATGGCTGGTACATGGATGAGTATTGTTGAAGGATTTGGAGGAATGAGAGTCAAGAATGATACCTTGTCTTTTGAACCTAAAATTCCAGAACAATGGACAGGTTATTCATTTAAGATCAATTTTAGAAATCAAATTTTAAAGATAACAGTAGACCAATCTGGAGCTCACTTTGAGCTGGAAGGCGACAAGGATCTCGAGATTTTGGTGTCTGGGAAACCAGTGATGGTATCTCCAAAATAGAAACTAAGACAGATGATTATGAAAAAGATTTTTGTTGTTTTCTTCCTAGTTATTGGGATTCAAGGCTATGCTCAAATTGACAGAGTAGAGCCTCCCAATTGGTGGGTTGGATTTCAGGATACATCACTTCAACTTTTGGTTAAGGATTCCAATATTGGAGATTATGTACCAAAAATCAGTTATCCTGGTATAACTATCACCAAAGTTCATCAGGCCAAAAGCCCCAATTATCTTTTTATAGATCTTGAAATTGATAAATCAACCAAGCCTGGAACTTTTCAAATTGAATTGACCTCAAAGAAACACAAAACGAAAAAGGTTTCTTATGAACTGAAATCAAGAGAAAAGGCTGCTGCAGATTTTATTGGTTTTGATAATTCTGATGCTATCTATTTAATAACACCAGATCGATTTGCAAACGGAGATAGCACAAATGATATCAATAAGGATTTAAAAGAGAAGACTATTGATAGAGGGAATGACTATGGAAGGCATGGAGGCGATTTAAGAGGCATTATTAATCATTTGGACTACATACATGATATGGGATTTACTGCCATTTGGCCTACTCCCATGTTAACCAATGACATGCCAAGATCTTCCTATCATGGGTACGCAATCACGGATTTTTATGAGGTAGATCCGCGCTTTGGAACACTGGAAGAATACAAAGAACTATCCCAGGAAATGAGTGAGCGCGGACTTAAATTGATTATGGATATGGTTGCCAACCACTGTGGTTCTGTGCATTGGTGGATGAAGGATCTGCCGTTTTCTGATTGGGTAAACCAACAACAAGCTTTTGAAAACCATGAACCACTAAATAATTCAAACCATTTTCGCACTACGAATCAGGATTTGTATGCTTCAGAGAGCGACAAGAAGGGAATGTCTGAAGGTTGGTTTGTTTCTTCCATGCCAGATTTAAATCAACGTAATCCATTCATGGCCAAATATATCATTCAAAACAATATTTGGTGGATAGAAACTTTGCAATTAAACGGAATTCGACAAGACACATATCCCTATCCCGATAAGGCTTTTATGAGTGATTGGGCTGGTGCCATTATGAAGGAATACCCAAACTTTAAAATTGTTGGTGAAGAGTGGAGTGTCAATCCGTTGTTGGTAAGGTACTGGCAACAGGGCACACCGAACAAACAGGGATATGAATCTCATTTATCTTCGTCAATGGATTTCCCCATGCAGGAAACTTTGGTGAAAGCGTTGAATCAGGAGGAATCTTGGGGAACTGGCTTAAAAATACTATATGAAGGTCTAGCCAATGATTTTGCCTATACCAAGCCAGAGGATATTATGATTTTTCCCGATAATCATGATATGGATCGCATTTTTACACAACTTAAAGAAGATGTTCCCAATACCAAAATGGCTCTAGCCTATTTGTTAACTATTCCCAGGATTGTACAAGTGTATTACGGAACGGAAGTATTAATTCAGAATACAGCCAAACCTCATGATCATGGTTTAATCCGAACTGATTTTCCAGGAGGTTGGGATGGTGATTCTAGAAATGGGTTTACTGGTGAAGGTATGACGACCAGTCAAAAAGAGATGCAGGGATTCCTGAAAAAAGTGTTGAATTATAGAAAAACTAGTGATGCTATTCAAAAAGGAAAAACCATTCATTTTGGTCCATTTAATGGCACCTATTTTTTGTTCAGGCAGCATGGTGATGAAACGGTAGTTTGTATACTTAATAAAAATGAAGCTTCAATGACTATTGACCTAAAGCGTTATAGTGAAATGGGGTTAACTGATAAAGAACTCACCAATATAGTAACTGGTGAAACAATTAAATGGTCAGATTCTATCCAATTGAATCAGAGAGGGGTAGTGTTGCTTACCACCAAAATATAATGAGAAAAATCACCATTTTCATAATCGCTTTTTTAACTGGGCTAGCCAACTTTGCCCAAGTAACAATTTTGGTGAATGAAATTCCTGATAATACTCCAGATGAAGCTTCCCTGTATATTTCAGGAGATTTTGAAGGTTGGTCTGGGGGTCAGGAGTCTTTTAAATTACAACAAAAAGAAAACAGCTATTACATCACTTTCCCAAAACAAGAGGGAGCTATTAATTTTAAGTTTACCCTTGGCTCATGGGAGACAGTTGAATGTAATGGAAAAGGGAAGGCTTTAGATAATAGATCCTACCTTTTTACAAAGGAAGCAGACACGCTTCAAGTTACCATTGAGGGTTGGACACATCTTTTTGAAAGCAAGCCAGAAAGTACCGCTTTAGAAAATGTGAGTGTTTTATCAGAAGCATTTCATATGCCCCAACTTGATAGAGACAGGAGGGTTTGGGTGTATCTTCCCCCAGATTATGAGGAATCCACAGAGTCCTATCCTGTAGTTTATATGCACGATGGTCAAAATTTGTTTGACAAGTTGACTTCCTATTCTGGTGAATGGGAGGTTGATGAAACGATGAACCAACTTTTTGAAGAGCGCGGTTTAGAACTAATTGTCATCGGGGTTGATAATGGGGGAAGTAAGCGTTTGGATGAATATTCCCCTTGGACAAACAAGGCATATGGTGGCGGTGAAGGGGATGCTTATCTCGATTTTGTAGTTAACACCTTAAAACCAAATGTAGATAATCACTTTAGAACACTTTCAGATAAATCGAATACGGCCATCATTGGTAGTTCCATGGGCGGTTTAATTTCACATTATGCAGCTCTTAAATATCCACAAACTTTCGGGAAAGTGGGAGTCTTTTCGCCGGCCTTTTGGTTTGCTCCTGAAATTTTAGACTATACCAAAAAGCACGTATCCATCCAAAATACCAAAATGTATTTTTTGGCAGGAGGCAAGGAAGGTGAGAATGTGGCTTTTGAAGAAATAAATGAAACGGTTCAAGGAGTGGAAACAGTGGTGTCCTTATTAAAGGAGCATGGATTCCCTTCTAAAAATATCCTTGCTAAAGTTGAGCCAGAAGGTAAGCATAACGAGCAACTATGGAGAAATAATTTTGAAGAAACCATCTGTTGGTTGTTCTCAGAGAAAATTCCAAAACGTGAGTTTGTTGGTGCTTCTGTGGAAGGAAATAAATTAAATATAACAGTTACAGACGGGACCTATCTCATTGAATTTTATGATTCAAAGGTGGTTGAAACCAGTTTTATACCTGAAGGGGAGGTTTACAATCCCCAATCTCATGCTGTTGTTCTACGGCCCCTGCCAAGTAAGGCACAATTGGTTGAGGGGACAAATGGTTTTGCTTTTTCCAATCAGGATTTTCAAGTTAAAATTCAAAAAGAACCCTTTAGGATTTCCTATTGGTATCAAGGTCAGGAAGTTATTTCCGAAAGAAACGGATATCAAAGAAACAAGACCTATGAAACCATTCAATTTGGTATTTCACAAGACGAGGTGCTTTATGGTGGTGGAGCAAGAGCTCTGGGGATGAACCGTCGCGGTCATCGATTGGAACTCTACAATAAAGCACATTACGGTTACGAGACACATAGTGAGTTAATGAATTTTACGTTGCCCATTGTCTTGTCATCTAAACAGTATTTATTGCATTTTGATAATGCTCCCATTGGATTTTTGGATTTAGATAGCAAAGAAAGAAATACGCTTACATACGAAACCATTTCAGGAAGAAAAACGTACCAAATAGTGGTAGGTGATTCTTGGAAGGAACTTTTATCCGAATACACAAATTTAACTGGTAGGCAACCCATGTTGCCGAGATGGGCATTGGGAAATTTCTCCAGTAGATTTGGGTACCATTCCCAAAAAGAAGTTTTGGAAACTATTGAAACATTCCGGGAAGAAAACATACCAGTTGACGCCATAATTTTAGATCTGTATTGGTTTGGTAAAGAAGTGACTGGAACCATGGGTAATCTGGCTTTTGATACCGATTCATTTCCAAATCCGAAGCAGATGATAAAAACACTTAGGGATCAAAAGGTTGAAACAGTTTTAATAACAGAGCCTTTTGTTTTGACTACTTCAAATAGATGGAATGAAGCTGTTAAGGCTGATGCGTTGGCGAAAGATTCTTTAGGGAATCCTTATACCTATGATTTTTTCTTCGGAAACACGGGCTTGATAGATGTGTATTCATCATCTGGTTTTAACTGGTTTAAGAACATATACAAGGAATTATTAGGTATGGGGGTGACTGGTATTTGGGGTGATTTGGGAGAACCAGAATTACATCCGTCCGGTCTTATTCACGCAACGGGAACAGCAGATGAAGTTCATAATACCTATGGACATGATTGGGCTCGTCTGGTGCAGAAGGCATTTTATGAAACTAGCCCCAACCAACGTCCATTTATTCTTATGCGTGCTGGTTATTCAGGTTCTCAACGTTATGGTATGGTGCCGTGGTCTGGGGACGTAAATCGTACTTGGGGCGGATTACAAAGTCAACCAGAAATTGCACTACAAATGGGAATGCAGGGATTGGCCTATATGCATTCGGATTTAGGTGGGTTTGCAAATCCATTTCTAGATGATGAGCTTTATGCCAGATGGTTGCAATATGGTGTTTTTCAACCTGTTTTTAGACCACATGCTCAGGAGGAAGTGGCAAGCGAACCAATTTTCAGAAGTGAAAATGCAAAAAAACTGGCTAAGGAAGCTATTGAGTTACGATATCAGTTATTGCCTTATAATTATAATTTGGTCTATCAAAATCATTCTCAAGGTTTACCACTTATGCGTGCTTTGTTTTTTGAAGAACCAGAAAATGATACCCTGCGAGCTTATTCGGAAACCTATTTATGGGGGGATGATATATTAGTGTCTCCAGTTTTAGAAGCAAATAAAAAGGAACAGGAAGTTTATTTTCCTAGAACGTCCAATTGGTTTGATTTCTATACAGATAAGAAATATTTGGGAGGGACCACCGAAACAGTTCCTTTAAAAGAAAATGGTATTCCCACTTTTGTGAGAGGTGGTAGTTTTATCACGATGGCAAAACCGATGACATCAACAAAAGGGTATGATGGATCTGAATGGGTTGTACACTTTTATTATGATGATTCTGTGGAAGATAGTCACTCCGAAATCTATACTGATGATGGTAAAACATTACAAGCTTTTGAAAAGGAGGAATATGAACTCATAGCGTTTAGATCAAAGCTTCAGGATAAACAATTAGTCCTTTCTTTTGAAACCAAACATAGAAGCCAAACTTTAAACTCCAAGAAACAAATAGAGTTAGTACTCCACAATATTGAAAAGAAACCAAAACAATTGAGATTGAATGGGGCTAAAACCCAGTTTCAATGGAGTGAGGTAAATCAAAGCTTAACTTTACGCTTAGATTGGGATACACATACAAACCAAAAAATAGAATTGAATTTAAAATAAAACGTCATGAAAAAACTAATCGTCCTTCTAATACTATCAGGGTTTTTCTTTTCCTGTAAAAATGAAAACAAATCCCCTGAACCAATCACTGAAGAGACCGTTGAGGTCCAATTGGAACCAATTTCAAAATCGGATATGGAAACGGCTGTCATCTATGAGGCTAATATTCGCCAGTACTCTTCAGAGGGAACGTTTTCAGAATTCACCAAAGACATACCTCAATTAAAAGAGTTGGGTGTCAAGGTAGTTTGGTTGATGCCAGTTTTCCCTATTTCTGAAACCAAAAGAAAGGCTACCGGTGGCCCTGATAGCAAATTTGCATCAGATTTCCCAGAAGAAGAACAAAGCAAATATTTAGGAAGCTATTATGCTGTAACCGATTATACTAAAATCAACCCAGAATTTGGAACTATTGAAGATTTTAGGGAGTTAGTCAAAACAGCCCATGATAATGGAATCTATGTCATTTTGGATTGGGTGCCAAACCATACAGGGTGGGATCATGTTTGGATCAAGGAGCATCCAGATTATTACACTCAAAATGAAAACGGTGAAATTATTCATCCAGAAGGAACCGATTGGACCGATACGGCAGACTTGAATTATGACAATCAAAACATGAGAAATGAAATGATTGAAGATATGCTGTATTGGGTTAAAGAGGAGAACATCGATGGATTTAGATGTGATGTGGCAGGTAGTGTTCCTACAGATTTTTGGGCTGACGCCATTCCCAAAATTAGAGCCGCAAAACCAGTATTCATGTTAGCTGAAGCTCATGAAGCTGAACTTCTTAAAGGGGATCAAATGTTTGATATGTGTTATGGTTGGGATTTTCATCATTTAATGAATGGTATGGCACAAGGCAAGAAGTCTTTAGAGGATTTTGATGCTTATTTTGAAGAGCGATTTAAGAATTATGAAGCAGATGATATCTTAATGAATTTTGTAACCAATCACGATGAAAATTCGTGGAATGGAACAATAAAAGAACGTATGGGTGAGGCAGCGCCTTTAATGACTACTTTAAGTTATGTGGTTCCAGGTATGCCACTTATTTATTCAGGGCAAGAATATGGTATGGATCACCGATTAAAGTTTTTTGAAAAAGATTCTATCCCTAAAACCAAGGGAGCCATGTGGGATTTGTTAGTTGATTTGGGAGAAGTTAAAAATTCAAATGCCGCTTTAAATGCACATGCCAATTTTGAAAGAGAGCCTCTTTCTAATGCTAATATCCTAAAAATAACTAGAGACCATAACGGACAAAAAATAACATTTATTGGTAATGTTTCAGCAGATACTCAAACACTTCAAAATGGCCTACAAGGAAAGTATTTAAATACCATTACTAATGAAAAAGAGGAATATGAGGAAGGCCAAGAGCTAACCTTTAAACCATGGGAGTTCAAATTATTGATTGATTAAAGTTATGATAAAACGATTTACTGCCATTTTTTTGCTTTGTATCTTTGTGTTGGCCTGTAAAAATGAGCCAAAGAAAGAAAATGTCGAGACTATGGCTAAGGTAGAAACCCCATTTGTATGGGAAGGAGCCAATATTTACTTTTTGCTGACAGATCGCTTTAATAATGGTGATGCTTCCAATGATGTCAATTTTGATAGAACTAAAGAAACGGCGGTGCTTCGTGGTTTCGAAGGGGGAGATATCAAAGGGGTGATTCAAAAAATTAAAGATGGATATTTTACTGATCTGGGTATCAATGCCATTTGGTTAACTCCAATTGTAGAGCAAATTCATGGGGCAACTGATGAAGGAACTGGGGCTACCTATGGTTACCATGGATATTGGACGAAAGATTGGACCTCTTTAGACCCTAATTTTGGAACAAAAGAAGATTTAAAGGAAATGATCCAATTGGCCCATGCCAAAGGAATTAGAGTGTTGCTTGATGCTGTTATCAATCATACTGGACCGGTTACTGATAAAGATCCTGTTTGGCCAGATGAATGGGTTAGAACAGGACCAGCATGTTCCTTTGATTCTTTTGATGGTACAGTGAGCTGTACCTTGGTTGAAAATTTGCCAGATGTTAAAACAGAAAGCAACGAATTGGTAGAGTTGCCTCCGCAATTGGTAGAAAAATGGAAAGCGGAAGGTAGATATGAGCAAGAGGTAGCAGAACTAACAACCTTTTTTGACCAGACAGGATTGCCAAAAGCGCCACGGTTTTACATAATGAAATGGTTGGCAGATTATATTACAAAGTATGGAATTGATGGGTATCGAGTAGATACCGTTAAACATACCGAGCCTTATGTGTGGCAAGAATTCAAAAAAGTATGTGATTCAGCTTTTTCTCAATGGAAAACAGAACATCCAGATTTAGTGTTGGATGCCAATGATTTCTATTTGGTTGGTGAAGTGTATAATTACAATATTAGTCATACAACCGCCTTTGATTTTGGCGATAGAAAAGTAAATTATTTTGATAGTGCCTTCAATAGTTTAATCAATTTTGAAATTAAATGGAATGCAGCCCAAATGTCTTATGAGGATATGTTTTCTAAGTACAATCAGATTCTTCAAAATGAGTTAAAGGGTTATGGTGTTTTAAATTATTTGACTTCCCATGATGATGGAGCACCCTTTGATAAAGAAAGGAGTAAACCTTATGAGGCAGCAAATAAGTTATTGTTGTGTCCTGGAACTTCTCAGGTTTATTATGGGGATGAATCAGCACGACCTTTAATTGTAGAAGGCGCCAACGGTGATGCTAATTTACGCTCCAATATGAATTGGGAAGCTATTCAAAACAATCCAGAAACTCAGGCCGTTTTAAAGCATTGGCAAAAATTGGGGACATTTAGGGCAAACCATCCAGCAATAGGAGCTGGGGTTCATCAAATGATTTCTCAAAGCCCTTATGTGTTCTCCAGAAATTTTGTTCAAGGCGATTACAAAGATGAAGTACTCATCGGATTAGATCTGCCAACGGGAGAAAAGGTACTGGATGTAGGACAAGCGTTTGATAATGGAGCCGTTCTTCATGAGGCGTATTCAGATCAAATCGTAGAAGTAAAAGAAGGAAAAGTAACAATAAATTCAGAGGCAACCATCGTGTTGCTTGAAAAACAATAGTATGAAATATTTTTCAATGTTCCTGTTGACAATCCTTTTATCGGCTTGCCAAACAGAAGAAAAACAAGAAGTCTATAAGGTCTCATCTCCAAATAAGGAAATTGAAGTTGGCTTTGGTTTGTCCAAGTCAGGAGAGGCCTATTACTCTGTTGTGTTTAATAAAAAGGTGATTGTGGACACGTCATCATTGGGCTTCGATTTTACAAATACCAAATCGTTCAGTGATAGTTTGATGGTTGTCAATACAGAAACCAAATCTTTTAATGAGACCTGGCAAATGCCTTGGGGTGAACAATTGGATGTTATAAACCATTATAATGAATTGAAAATACAACTGAAGGAAACATCATCTTTAAAGAGAAAAATGAATTTAATTTTTAAAGTCTATGATGATGGTATCGGTTTTAGATATGAATTTCCGGAACAAGAAAATTTCAAGGAAGCCCTGATTTCCGAAGAGAATACAGAATTCAACTTAAATGAAGATTATAAAACCTTTTGGATTCCTGGAGATTGGGATATCTATGAGCATCTTTATAACACGACTAAATTATCTCAAGTGGATGCCATAAGTAAAAGAAACCATCCCAATTTAGCGCAAACACATATTCCGAATAATGCCGTAAACACTCCTGTCACAATGGTAGGTTCAGATGGAATACATTTAAGTTTTCATGAGGCAGCCTTGGTTGATTTTTCTGGAATGACACTGCAGGTGGATACAGAAAATTTAGATTTAAAAAGTGTTTTGGTAGGAAGTGAGAATACCGAGTATAAGGTGAAAAAAATAGTACCTTTTGAAACGCCATGGAGAACCATTCAAATTACTAAAGATGCTCCTTCTTTAATTGAATCTCGATTGATTGTAAACTTGAATGAACCGAATAAAATAGGTGATGTGTCTTGGTTTACACCTATGAAATATACAGGAGTTTGGTGGGAAATGCATTTGGGGAAATCTTCTTGGGATTATGGTATGACTCAGGATATGAGCACTTGGACCGAAGGAGGTAAATCAAATGGAACTCATGGGGCTACTACCGCAAATGTGAAAAATTATATTGATTTCTCAGCTAAGAATAATATAGGTGGTGTTTTGGTAGAGGGATGGAACACAGGTTGGGAACATTGGATAGGATTTGAAGATAGGGAAGGTGTTTTTGACTTTGTAACGCCCTATCCAGATTATGATATTGAAGAGGTGGTGAGATATGGAAAAGAAAAGGGTGTGCAAGTGATCATGCATCATGAAACATCGGCGGCCACTGAAACTTATACCAAGCAACAAGATACTGCCTATGCACTTATGCAAAGTTTAGGGATGCATGCCGTTAAGACGGGATATGTCGGGAAAATTTTACCCAAGGGAGAATATCATCATGGTCAATATATGGTGAATCATTACAACAATGCTGTTATAAAAGCTGCAGGTTATCAAGTGGCTATCAATGCGCATGAACCAATAAAAGCAACTGGTTTAAGAAGAACTTACCCGAATACTATTTCAAGGGAAGGTTTGCGTGGACAGGAATTCAATGCTTGGGCTACCGATGGTGGTAATCCACCAGAACATCTACCTATTGTTGCATTTACTAGGATGTTAGCTGGACCTATTGATTATACACCTGGAATATTTGATATCAAATTTGATGATTATAAAAAGGATAATCAAGTCAATACAACGTTGGGACAGCAATTGGCCTTGTATGTAGTAATCTACAGTCCGGTTCAAATGGCCGCAGATTTGGTGGAACATTATGAGTCTAGACCAGATGCTTTACAATTTATCAAAGATGTAGGTGTGGACTGGGAAGCAACCGATGTCTTGGATGGAGCAGTGGGTGATTTTGTTGTTATTGCTAGAAAAGAGCGACAAACGGGGAACTGGTTTGTTGGAGGTATTACCGATGAAAATTCGAGAACAATCGACTTGGATTTTAGTTTCCTTGAAGAGGGTGTAACATATAAAGCCTCTATTTATAAAGATGGAAAAGATGCTCATTGGGATACAAACCCTACTTCTTTAGAGATTGAACACATGGAAATTACCAAAGATTCTAAAATGACTTTAGAGTTGGCTGAGGGTGGCGGATTTGCCATAAGCCTTATGAAATAAATAAAAGCTCCGAAAGGGGCTTTTATCTTTTTAGGGAGAAGTGTCCTCGATATGTTTCTCCACTTATTCTAGTGACCAGAAACCAGTAATCATTAGAAGGCATATTATGACCGTTGTATGTGCCATCCCATCCCCAATCTGAACCTTTGAAAGTAGTAAGTAACTTGCCGTACCTATCAAAAATTATAACCTCCAAGCCAGGTTCAGTCTCGGCACCGTAAATTTGCCAAAAATCATTTTGACCATCGTCGTTGGGGGTGAAAAAACTGGGGTAATTCATAAGATATACTACTTCAGTAACTAGGCCACAACCATTTTTATCTCTGACGTAAACCGTATATTCACCAGGAAGCAGATTTCCAAAGAAATTGGAGTCTTGAAAGTTGAAGCCATCAATAGAATATTCATAGTCACCAAATCCGGAGACTGTTATCTCAATAGTATTGTTGTTTGCTGTCCAGTCGTTAGTCTCAACGGATTCTATTGTGGCAATGCTTGAAGAGAAAACTGTGAAAGTTTTAGTACTATCACAATAAAAGTCTCCAAAATTATTTGAGACCGTCACGGTATATTCACCTGAATCAGTTACCACGATGCTGGGAGTTGACTGGCCTGTAGACCATAAATAGGCGTCATATCCCTGGTCTGCCTGCAACACGATTGAGCTACCATCACAAACCATAATATTTTCGGAATCACTTAAAGAAGGTGGATAGCCTACAATAATTTGAAAGGAGGTCGTACCATGACAAATTTCAAGTGTATTATGTACTACACGAACATATATGGTTTGGGGACTGGTCGTATTAGTAAACGTTGTTGAAATGGGATTATTACCCGTATCTGCATCACTCTGGGATAAATGATAGGTAACCGTGTAATTTTCTGGATTTTGATTCCCTAGAACTTGAGATGTCTGTTGAGTTAAATCAAACTGGCCCGTTGTAGAACCATTTTCATTGCAAATCACTATATCGTCTGGAGTAAAAACACTTACTACGGGGACCAAATCCTCTAAATTCACGATGGTGTTCTCGATACTCCCACAGGCATCCTCTACTTTAATCTCATAGGTGCCAGGAGGAAGATCGGTAAAAATGTTATCTTCTCCATTATCTATCAGAAAGGGTGAAACAATACTAAAATTATAGGGTGCAATCCCAATAACATCCACAAGGATATCAGAATTTCCAGAAGATCCATCACAGTTTAAATTGAAAACATCTTGAATAATCAGATCCTGTGAAATTTCAAATTCCGCAAAAATATCTAAACAAAAGGCATTTGGATTAGGGTTGTTATACACTTTAAATGCTTTAACAAGTCTAAAAGTCCCGGTCAAAAAGATGTTATAAATCATTTCCTCATTTTGCATTTGAATAGCATTGTCTGTGTTGGGCATATCACCTTCTGTATAGGGTACTCCTGTATCAGGGTGTCCCCAAGTATCAGTTTCTGGGAAATATTTTTGAAACCAATAAGTAATTGAATGGATGGAATTATTGGTCTCAAAAACACCTACATCAAAGGAACCACAGTTTACATTCAAATTATAAATGTTAGGTGTGGTGTAATAGGTGGGTACGAAAATGTTTAAATCATCAATGTTGCCACATTCATCGGTAATTTGTACCACGTAGTCTCCAGCAGCCAATTGATTTGTGTAAAAAATACCAATAGTATTTATTTGAGCGCTAAAGTCATATGGTAAGGCTTCAGAAAATTCTGGTGGAGCTTGAAGGATTAAAATGGATGCAATATCTGCTACAGGACTAAAAATCCTCAAAGTTCCTGTTTCTGTTTCGCAATTTGGTGTGGTATAAATAATCGGTTCCACGACACTTGCTTCTGGAATTGTAAATTCAATTTCATATTCATCACCACATTCGTCAATAACTAATATAATGTAGTCGCCCATCGGTAAATTTTCAACTGTTAAAGAGCTGCCGTCACTTGAAATAAATTCTGAAACATCAAAAGGAAGGGTTTCATCAAAGGCGTCTGGTGCCACAATGATACTGGCAGATACCATTTCCCTAGTAGGAATTTTAATAAGAATACTGCCAGATGAGACGCCACAGCCACTATCCATAGGCACCACAATAGGGTCTATTAAAATTTCCTCCAAAGTAAAGGTGAGACTGGCTGTACGCCCACAACTATCTTCTACTTCAACGGTGTAGGATCCGTAGGGTAAGTCAGCATCCATGTCATCAGGATGCACTCCATTTTCGGTAAAGGGGCCGGGATGCATACTGTTGTACTCGCTGGGATCAAATCCGTCGGGATAATCTGTAATCTCCATGGTATAGGGAGGAGTGATTTGCGATGTAATGACCGAAAAACTTCTACCGCATTCACTTCTAAATGGGGCAATGACAATAAGGGGTTCAGGTAAAATGGTGTCATTAAGATTGGCTAGGTTACCACATCCATCCTCTACAACAATATCAATTTCAAATTCTTCGTGTTCAAAAATTCCTATAGTTTGGGTAGCAAGGGCTCCTAATCCATCTCCATTGCTTATTGTTTGATTATAGGTGACGCTGGGAGATCCATCGGGTGGGTAAACCGTGTATGTAATTTGAAGCGGGTAAGATATTTGGCTTCCCTCATCAGGGTATATTTGATTAAAAATGTCAATTTCATCACAGCTCGCAAATATTGCGGGAAGTGATACTTCATCTATATTCAAACTATTGGTGCCTAAAACAACCGTAAATGTTTTTGTAAGGGCATTTCCACAATCGTCATTTACTCTAACTACATAAGTGCCTACTGGAAGATTGTTGAAAATGTTTGAGGATTGTGTAGGGACTGTGATGGGGCCCGATATGATTTCATAGGTTACTGGGTTCCCAGAAAGTACTATAATCTCTAGGTTAGTGGTTGTACAATTGTTGGAATAAAACTGAGTGATTTCATAATCTAGGGCTGTTGTTGCGTTGGCAATAGTGGCATCAGCCTGTTGTGTTCCTTGTTCGTTATTCAAGGTTTGTGTGGCAATTACTAGATAATCGCCTGACTCCAAGTTATTGAAAGCGTTGTTAGAGGTTTGGGCTATAGGAGTTCCAACATCGGGATATTCATATAAGGTATAAAGTATCGTTGAACCAGCCGTTGTTCCTGACACCGTCATTTGAATAGAGCCATTTCCAGAGCAAGTTTCGTCCGTTGATGAAACCGAAAAGTTAAAGTCAGATAGTTGAGAATGTCCGATTTGGGCAATGAAAAATAGTACCCATAGAAAAAAATATTTTTTTTGGGGATAGATGATTTTTATCTGACGAGGTATTTTCATACGAAAATTGGTTTGACAATTTAAAGAATTTGTTCATAGATTTTTAAGATTCAACCTAGAAATTGTATTTTTTTGGGATATCGTAGGGGATGTAACCATCAAATAAGCATGAATTGTCAATTTTTAAGTGTTAACTTCATGTTATGAATGGTGTCTAGTACCGACAAACGCTATAATTTGTATCTTTATTCTATGATAGACTTTAACGATAGCATCATATCACCAATGGAATTCAAGGTGAGTTTTAACAAACTCCTTGAAAAGTACGAGCAGCTTGCAAAATCTGAAGATGCACATCTGGCTTCTAAGGCTAAGCGTATTTTGGAGGTGCAAGAACCTTATCCAGCCTTAAGAGATGGCTTTTGTGATTTAGCCCTTTTAGACACTTATCAAGATCAAATAAAGGTCTTGTTGCAGGATTCATTTGCTGATGTCTTAACAGATAATGAAATCAAAACAGCATCACTACCACTACACAATATAATTTTTAATTCGAGTGAAAGATTTAAGACCATTATTTCAGAAGCTGGTGATGATTTTGAGATAACCATACATAACTTAAATGACACTGAATCTTATGTGTTGCTTTGCACCATTGTTCTTTATCATTGTTATGGTATAAGCTTAAATTTCAAGCGCCCATTTTTCTATGAAATTCCAGATGCCAATGGAATTACTAGACATTATAAGATTCTCTATAATGCCGATTTTATTGAGGTCGAAAGAAAACCTGAAACGCCCAAAATTACCGAAAAGGATTTGGATCAACTCCTGGATAACTTTGATGATATAGATCTTTGGAAAGATAAGTTTCCACCAAATGGATACGTGCTAAAGGGATTTGTCATTTCAAACATATTTGATGTGACAAATGATCAAGCTATCTCTAATATTAAATCCAGTTTAATTTCAAGGGGAGACCCGTCAAAAAAAGATTTCATAGAGGATTTTGAGAACATTTTTCAAGCCTTTTTTGGTTTGAAAGATTTGAAGGTGGGCTTTTCCATTTACAATAAAGAGGATGTCACTTTTGAAAGAGCATATGGGCAAACAATGAGTAGTTATTTGCTAGATGATGAGGAGTGTATTAATTGTTCCGATTTTTTGAGTAGGTGGTCTTTCAATAGACTGTTGAATGAGAAAAAATTCTTTGCTATTTCTGATGTAGAAGCTACCTACAAGAAAAATAAAACAAAGAAAGCCTTCTTAAAACATTTACTAGAAAAGGGAGTGAAAAGTGCCATTTTTGCACCCATAGCAAATCAAGAGGGACTATTGGGAGTTTTGGAATTGGTGTCCTTTACCCCCAAAGAACTGAATAGCATCAATGCGCAAAAGTTGGCAGATGTGATGCCGCACCTTGTGGATGCTGTTGAGAATTCCAAGAATGAATATGAGAACATGGTAGAGGCGGTGATTCAACAGGAGTGCACCTCCATTCATCCTAGTGTGCACTGGAAATTTAGACGAGCGGCAGAGAAGTTTATCAAAGAAAATATTATAGAAAACCGAAATACATCATTCAGTAAGATCTCCTTTGATGACGTTTACCCGTTATTTGGACAAATTGATGTGAGTGGTTCCTCCGAAGCTAGAAATCAAGCAACTCAAAAGGATTTAAAGCTCCAGCTCAATTTGGCTCTTAAGATTATTAATGAGGCTAGAAAAGATAAGGTTATGCCCATTTATGATCACATGGCTTTTCAAGTTCAAGAATATGTAAGTCAAATTGAAGGTGATTTCAAGGTGGATAGCGAAAGACAAATTACCCATTTCTTCAAAAAGGAAATGAGTCCGTTTTTTGAACTTTTAAGAAAAAGTCATTCTGAATTAAAAAATGATATCGACGATTATTTCAAGAAAATTGATGAAGATTTGGATGTCATTTATCATTACAGAAAAAATTACGATAAGACCATTCGCCTACTTAATAGAAACATGGCAAACTTGTTGGATAGGCGACAATTAGGTGCTCAAGACATGTATCCGCACTTCTTTGAAAGATTTAAAACAGATGGAGTGGAGCACAATATGTATATAGGTGAATCCATAACCAAAGAAACCAGTTTTAATATCATGCACTTATATAATTTGCGTTTATGGCAAATGCAGGTTATGTGTGAAATGGAAAATGAGTTTTATAACAACCAGCATTTATATCCTGTAAACTTGGAAGTTGCATCAATGATTCTTGTTTTTAACCAACCATTATCCATTCGATTCAGAATGGATGAAAAGCAATTTGATGTTGATGGATCTTACAATGCTAGATATGAAGTGGTTAAAAAACGGGTGGATAAGGCATTTATTAAGGGTACAGAACAACGGGTGACCGAAAGTGGAAAGCTTTGCATTGTATACTCTCAAAGCGAGGACGAAGAGGAATATCTAAGTTATATAAAATTCCTACAGTCAAAACATGTTTTGGGTGATGATGTTCAAGTGGTTGAACTTCAGGATTTACAAGGCGTAACTGGTTTAAAAGCTATACGGGTTAGTATTCTTTATACGAACAATGAGGAAGATCAAAAAAATGGCAACTCCTTTTACACTTATGAGGATTTGATGGAAACCATTAAATCATAATCTTTTATTTCTTTATGAATGACGGTTTGTTCTTGATGATAACTAATGACATCATCTAAATCCTTTTTCCCATTTTTATGAAAGGAAATCATAAAGGCAATAACTGAAATAATCATTCCTGCCATAAAGAAGGTGTAGGTCATTCTGAGGATTCGGTATTTTCTATCCAATACTTTTCCTAAAAAGTATAAGTCCTTGGTTAATGATTTATAAACATATTCCTTGTCTTGAAGTAGCTCGTCAACGGCCCATTCATATTCATCGAGTTTCATTTTATGAAAATTTCCAAAAAAGGTCAAATTGACTTCTTTGTTTTCCACATCTTCCTTGGTAAACTCACCGCGCGTAATATTAGGTCTTGTGGCGATAATGGAAAGTACCATGGATATGATGCTGGAAACTAAAAATATGGCAGTTGGAATAATTAGATAAGCATTTGATGGACTATCCAGTTTAGACATTAAGTTAGATAGCACTAAAGAAATAATAATGGCATTAACCGAAAGCAATATGTTGGCTTTCGTATCGGCAATATCACTTAACTTAATGTGGTTTCTTAGCGCCACACGGTAGAAGGTTTGAATGCCTCTTTCTGGACTGGCATTTTTATATTTGGCCTTCATTTTGGCCTTCATTTCCTCCTTTTTACGCTTTTTCTTTAGCTTATTCTTTGTTTTAATAAGTTTGCCTAAGTTTTTTTCTTTTTGCGGTTGCCAATTCTTCAGAGCGTAATCGGTATAAAACTCATGCTTAGTACTAAGCATTTTAATATTCTCGTTCAGCCAGTCACTACTGGAATGTTGAGCGATACCTTGTATTTCAAGTTCCTTCCTCAAAAACTCACTAGCTTCCTCAAAATATTCTTTGCCAAAATGAGAAGAATCAGCATCTCTAATAATCTTTTCAATTTGGGACTTCGGCTCATCACTCATTTTTGTAGCCAATATACATTGACTCACTTTTTCAATGATGCTATCATCAGCGTTTTCTTCTTTCAAGAAATTCTTTGCAATTTTGACACTTTCTTCTTCATGATTATTTCTGGTAACTGTGTACCCTGTATCGTGTAAAATAGCTGCCAATTGAAGTGCTTTAGCAGTTTCTTTATCTATGTCTTCATTGCCATCTATTATTTCCCGAAGGCTTCGCAAAACCCTTTCGGTATGGGTGAAATTGTGGTACAAAAAACTTTGATCCAAATTTTCTTTGAAAAGGTTGAAAACAAATTCTTCGGCTTTCTTAACTATTTGCGACATATTTTGAAATTAACTGATATACAAAGTACTAAAATAACTTATTTTGAAATAAAGTTGGATAAAGAAAAAAACTTGATATCATACTTGTTTCAATATTAAAACAAATAGCGGAAAAATCTTGTTAAACCTTTTATAAAACTGTTTTTCACTGACTTCCTTTTTGCTAACTTATCCTCTCATGTTAAAATATTAAAGCGATAAATACCATGTTACTTTGGAAACATATCATAGATTTTGCAGTTAATGGCAATCCCAATCCTGAACGTAGAGTTGAGAAATCAGATGAAGACTGGAAGGAAATTTTAACCTCAGACCAATTTAGAATAACAAGAAAAAAAGGAACCGAAATGGCTGGCACTGGAGCGTTTTGTTCTAGTCATAAACCAGGAAAATATCATTGTGTTTGTTGTAATCAACCCCTTTTTGATTCCACTATAAAGTTTGAATCTGGAACGGGATGGCCCAGTTTTACGCAACCTGTAAAAGAAAACGCCGTGAAATATGAAAAGGATGTGACTATGGGAATGGTGCGGGTTGAAATTCTTTGCAATGTTTGTGATGCCCACTTGGGGCATGTGTTTCCTGATGGTCCTGAACCCAGTGGGTTAAGGTATTGTGTCAATTCTGCTTCTTTGGTTTTGGAAAATGAATCTGTAGCCAATGAATAATCAAATGGAAACGATTGTTATAGGAGGAGGATGCTTTTGGTGTACTGAGGCAGTTTTCCAAGAGGTTTTGGGAGTCGAAACAGTAACTTCAGGGTATTCTGGAGGTACGGTTCCTGGAAAACCTACTTATCGTGAAATTTGTTCAGGTCTTACAGGTCACGCAGAGGTAGTGCAGGTTGAATTTGATTCAAAGATTATTTCATTAGCCGACATCTTGATCATATTTATGACTACCCATGATCCAACAACCTTGAATCGTCAAGGGGCTGATGTGGGAACCCAATATAGGTCTGTGATTTTTTATCAAAATGAAGCGCAAAAGGATGTGGCTGAGAAGGTGATTTCAGAAGTTCAAAAATTTTACGATGCCCCAATAGTAACAGAAATAAGTTCTTTGGTGAATTTTTTTGAAGCTGAAGAAGAGCATCAAAATTATTATAAATTGCATCCTTCTCAAGGATATTGCACCTATGTCATTTCTCCCAAACTTTCTAAGTTGAGAGAATGGCATGCTAATAAACTGAAATAGATACCATTGATTATAGATAATACATATAGTAAAGAACTATTTGCAGATCCGATTCTTGAAAACTACAGGAGACAAGTTTTGGGAGCGGCATTTTCCTATGTAGAGCCAGTAAAACCATCCCATCCACAATTGGTTCATGTCTCTTCAGAAATGATAGAGAACCTTGGGTTGTCAAATAAAGAGGTCAAGTCCAAAGGATTTTTGGATTGGGTTTCTGGAAATGATATTTACCCAAATACGAAGCCTTATGCCATGAACTATGGTGGGCACCAATTTGGGAATTGGGCCGGACAGTTGGGAGATGGAAGGGCTATTAATCTTTTCGAAGTTTATCATAAAAACAAGCGTTGGATGCTCCAATTAAAAGGTGCTGGCCCTACCCCATATTCGCGACAAGGAGATGGATTGGCTGTGCTCAGGTCTTCCATACGTGAATATTTGTGCAGTGAAGCCATGTATCATTTGGGAGTGCCAACCACCCGTGCACTTTCTCTAGTGTTAACTGGAGACCAAGTTATGAGAGATATGATGTATGATGGACACGCGGCATATGAGCCAGGAGCCATCGTTTGTAGAGTGGCTCCAACTTTCATTCGTTTTGGTAATTTTGAAATTTTTGCAGCAAGACAGGATGTGAAAAATTTAAAGGCTTTAGCTGATTATACAATCAAGTATTTTTATCCAGAATTGGGTACACCTTCTAAAGCAGTCTATCTTAATTTTTTTAAGGAAGTAACAAATCGAACTTTGGAAATGATCATTCATTGGCAGCGGGTTGGGTTTGTTCACGGTGTGATGAATACTGATAATATGTCCATACTAGGGTTGACCATAGATTATGGGCCTTACGGTTGGTTAGAAGGCTTTGAGTTTGGTTGGACGCCAAATACTACCGATGCGGAACATAAAAGATACCGATATGGGAATCAACCTAATGTAGGATTATGGAATTTATTACAATTGGCTAATGCATTGTATCCACTTATAGAAGATTCCAAAGCTTTAGAGGACATCTTGAACGGTTATAGGGATACGTATGAAAAGAAATTTTTAGAAATGATGAGTTCTAAAATTGGCCTTTCAGAAAGCTTGCCAACCGATAAATTGCTTATACAGACCCTGGAAGATAATCTAATGTTGACCGAAACAGATATGACAATTTTCTTTCGTAACTTGAGTCAATTTCAAAAGAACCATCCGGAAGATGGCTGGGCAATCATTAAAGAAGCATTTTATGAAGATGTGAATAATGAAGAAACTATTAAGAAATGGAATCATTGGTTTAATAATTATGCCACTCGCCTTCAAAAGGAATCCAAATCAGATTCAGATAGAGCAAAACAAATGAATCAAATTAACCCAAAATATGTCTTGAGAAACTACATGGCACAATTGTCAATTGATGATGCCGAAACTGGCAATTATAGTTTATTGGAAGAGCTTTTCAATTTATTGAAACAACCCTATGAAGAACAGCCTGAGAAGGAAAAATGGTTTGCTAAGAGACCTGATTGGGCACGTCATAAAATTGGGTGTTCCATGTTGTCCTGCAGCTCTTAAGATTGTTTATTAAAAACCTAAACCGCTTGAAAAGAAGATACTATAGAATTTTCGTTTTATTCTTTACCGTTTTAATGACATCTTGTGGAACCTATGGGCCACAGTATAAAGATGAAGACGATAAAAACAACACATTTCCTACTAAAGAAGTTGATAAAACCTTTTACTTAATTGGAGATGCAGGAAAGTCTCCGGAAAATGGAATGTCCTTGGGTCTTACCGCGTTAAATGACTACTTAAAGGGAAAGAAAACCAAAGGGGATTTTACCATTTTTCTGGGAGATAATATTTATCCTTCTGGTCTACACTCAGAAAATCATAAAGACCGCCAAGAGGATGAAAACAACTTAAATGCCCAATTTAGAGCTGTAGAAGGCTTTGAAGGCGATGTATATTTTATACCGGGAAATCACGAATGGTATGCCAATGGTGTAAAGGGTGTGAAAGAACAGGAAAAATTTGTAGAAGCAGCCTTAGGTAAAAATACGTTTAAGCCAGAAAATGGTTGTCCGATAGAAACAATTGAAGTCAATGATAAAATTGAATTGATTATCATTGATACTCAATGGTACTTGGAAGATTGGAATAAGCATCCTACAATTAATGATGAATGTGAAATAAAGACTCGTGAGCGATTCCTGATGGAATTAGAAGGGGAGTTGAAAAAAAATCAAGAGAAGACCATTGTTCTTGCGATGCACCACCCTATGTTTACCAATGGTGTTCATGGAGGATATTACTCTTGGAAAAGGCATATTTTTCCAACTGAGAAAAACATTCCGCTACCTATATTAAGTTCGCTGGCAGCTCAAATAAGAGTTCAGGGTGGAATTTCAATTCAAGATAGATACAATGAGCGTTATAACAGTTTGATGCAAAGATTGGAAGTTGTGTCGATGGATTATGGCAAAGTGATTTTTGTGTCAGGTCATGAGCATAATCTTCAATACATCGAGAAGGATGGTGTAAAGCAAATTGTTTCGGGTTCAGGAGCTAAGGAGTCTGGAGCTGTGTTGGCAGACAGTGGTGTTTTTGCTACAGGACATCAAGGCTTTGTGGAATTAACTATTTTTAAAGATGGTAGTAGTTGGGTTAAGTATTTTAGTGCGGAAAATGGTCAAAGCCAATTATTGTTTCAAAAAGAGGTGTTTCCTTCCAAACCAAATTATGATGTTTCAGATTTGCCAGATTCATTTCCCAATGAAGTGGAAGTATCAATTTATACGGAGGAAGAAACAGATAAATCACAATTTTTTAAATCATTTTGGGGCGATCATTATCGCGATGTTTATAGTACTAAAATCAATGCCAAAGTTGCTACCTTAGATACGCTTAAAGGTGGACTTGAAATTGTAAGGCCAGGAGGAGGGCATCAAACAAGGTCTTTAAGACTTAAAGATAAAAGCGGTAGGGAATACAACATGAGAGCACTCAGGAAAAGTGCAACTCAATTGCTGCAATCAACTGTTTTTAAGGATGCCTATGTGAAAGATCAGTTTGAAAAAACCGTGGTAGAGGACCTCATTTTAGATTATTATACGGCAGCTCACCCGTATGCTTTTGCAGTCGTTCCCGATTTGTCTTCAGCCATTGATGTATACCATACAAACCCTGAGATCTATTACATTCCGAAGCATAAATACTTAAAGGATTTCAATAAAGATTATGGGAATGAACTTTATATGATTGTGGAGCGACCAGAAGAAAATTATACCAATGAAAGGACTTTTGGTTATGCTGATGATTTGGAAAGCACCCATGATATTATTGAAAAAATAAGAGAGGATGAAAAGTATAAGATAGATCAGGAAGCCTATGTTCGGGCTCGTTTATTCGATATGTTGATAGGTGATTGGGACAGGCATCAGGATCAATGGCGTTGGGCGCAGTTTGACCAAGAAAATGGGGATAAAATTTATAAGCCTATTCCAAGAGATAGGGATCAGGTATTTTCAAATTTTGACGGTGCTTTTTTAGATGTTCTTAAGTTTATTTCAGAAGCCTCAAAGCAGTTGCAGGTGTATGATGCCGAACTCAAGGATTTAAGATGGATGAACAAGGACGGTATTTTATTAGATCGGGTATTATCCCAACAAGCTGATCGAGACATGTGGCACGAACAAGCCAAATACATTCAAGGTCATATCACGAGTGATGTTATAGAAAAGGCTTTTTCTAGAATACCGGAGGAAGTGCGGGACACCACCATATTAGAAATAAAGAAAAATTTTGAAAGTAGATTATCTATACTTGACAATATTGCCGATAGATACTACAATATCTTGACGGAATTGGTGGTTTTAACGGGTACTGATAAAGATGATTACATTGAAATAATTAGGGAGGCCGATAACAAAACCAGAGTTAAGATATCAAGGATAAAGGATGGTGAAAAAGCAGATGTTCTTGTAGATCGAGTATTAGATAAAGAACAAACCAAGGAAATTTGGGTTTATGCTTTGGATGATAAAGATGTTATCGAGGTAAGTGGAGATGCCAAAGGTTTGATATATACCCGAGTCATTGGCGGTCAAAATAATGATACTTACATTATTAAACGTGGTAAAAAAGTAAGGGTATATGATTATTGGAGTAAAAAGAATACCATTCAAGAAAAGAAAGGCGGATCTGTAAAATTTACAGATATCTACAATCTGAATTTATTTGATTATAAAAAAACAATAGTTAAACAAAATTTATTCACACCAAGGGTTGCCTTTAATCCCGATGATGGATTGCTGCTAGGAGCATCCTTTCAAAGAACAATTAAAGGGTTTCAAGCCAATCCATTCTCTCAACAACATCGGTTTACAGCAGGTTATTATTTTGCTACTAGTGGATTTAAGGCTACATATGATGGGGAGTTTGCCAATGCTATTAGGGATTGGAATTTATTAGTAAGTGGACTTTTGACCACAGAAAATTATAGTGATAATTTCTTTGGATATGGTAATGAGACCAAGAATTATGATGATGAGTTGGGACTTAATTACAATCGGGTAAGAACAGGAATCTATCGTCTTAAGGCTGGTTTGGTGAAACGCGGAAACTTTGGTAGTGATTATGGGTTTAATGTCATGGCTGAAGGAATAGAAATAGAACCATCAAGCGATCGGTTTGTTGAAGATTACCAACCTGATTTAGATTCTGATTTCTTTGATAGACGTTTTTTTGGAACCCTAGAAGCTACTTACCGCTATGAAAGCTATGATAAGAAAGTAGTTCCAACCAGAGGTATGGATTTTCTTTTTAACGTGGGAATCAAAGGTGAATTTGAAGATTTGGATACCAATTATGGCTTTGTCAACACCCATTTAGGGTTCTATAATGCCTTATCAAGTAATAGGAAATTGGTGTTAAAAACCAAGGTAGCCTCCCAATTGAGAATAGGTGACGACTTTTTATTTTATCAAGCAGCTCAAATAGGAGATCAAAATGGCTTGAGAGGATATAGAACTGAGCGGTTTACAGGTAGAAATTCCTTGGTAGGAAGTACCGATCTACGTTATGGGTTCAATACGTTTAAAACCAGTTTTATTCCATTGCAGATTGGCGTATTTGGAGGTTTTGATGTGGGTCGTGTTTGGGTGCAAGATGACCAATCAGATAAATGGCACAATGACTATGGTGGTGGATTTTGGATCGCCACTGCAGAAAGTTTAGCTGGAACGGTGAACTTATTTAAAAGTTCAGAAGGTTGGAGATTTACTTTTGGTTTCGGCTTTGATTTTTAATTTTGGGATTGATTTAATGTTCATCTTAAAAGTAAAACATGAATACTGTTGATAATTTAATTGATTTATTATCCCTAGAAGAAACTTCGAAAAATGTGTTTCAAGGGGTTAGTAAAACAGTAGGTAGTCCCAGTGTATTTGGAGGTCAAGTTCTGGCACAGGCCTTGAATGCTGCTGCTAGAACTATTAATAATGGGAGAGTGCTTCATTCTATGCATGCCTATTTTTTAGAGGCAGGTCATTTAGAAGTTCCTATAAACTATAATGTGGCAGACGTAAGAGACGGCGGGAGTTTTTCGGTGAGAAGAGTGACGGCCGAACAGGAAGGTAGAACCATTTTTATTCTGTCATCGTCATTTCATAAAAGGGAAGAAGGTCATGAGCACCAAATCGAAATGCCTCCAAATATTAAGAAACCAGAAGAACTATTGAGTTGGACTGAAATGCTGGAGCAGTTTGGAGATGCCATACCTTCTAGAACTAAGACCTTCTTGGAAATAGATAGACCTATAGAATTTAAGCCTGTAGAGGTTGTGAATCCATTCAATAAAGAAGATTTACCTCCCAAAACCAATGTGTGGTTCAAAATTAAAGGAGACATCAAACCCATGGATTTGGCTGTTAAGCAACAAATCCTTACTTATATTTCTGATTATAACATATTGGCAGCCGCCATGAATAGACACGCTAGTAAGGCTCATTGGGGAAATACCCAAACTGCAAGCTTGGATCACTCGATGTGGTATTTTAGGGATTTTGATTTTGATGACTGGATGTTGTATGCCATAGAGTCCCCTAATACTTCAAATGCCAGAGGATTTGCCAAAGGAAATATTTTCACTAGGGAAGGAAAACTGGTTGCTTCGGTAGCTCAAGAAGGTCTCATGCGACCCATAAAAAAGTAATGAAGTATTTTGATGTCATTGTAGTTGGAGGCGGTGCGGCAGGTTTTTTTGCTGCTATCAATTTAGCGGAGTTGAATCCGAAACTTTCCGTAGCCATTTTAGAAAAAAATAAAGAAGGCCTTCAAAAGGTTAAAATTTCTGGAGGGGGAAGATGTAACGTCACTCATGCCGAATTTATCCCTTCAGAGTTGGTAACGCATTATCCAAGAGGGGAGAAGGAATTATTAGGGCCGTTTCATAGTTTTATGACTGGGGACACGATTGAATGGTTTGAAAAAAGAGGTGTAGCCCTTAAAATTGAAGAAGATGGTCGAATGTTTCCAGAATCCGATTCTTCCCAAACCATTATCGATTGTTTTCTTTCTCAGTCCAAAAAAATGGGTGTCGAAATTTTTTACAAGCAATCATTAGTGAAGGTTGAAAAGGAACAGGGCCTTTTTACACTTGCGACCCAAGATTCCCATTTTACTTGCGAAAAACTTCTAGTTGCTACGGGGAGTAGTGTTAAAACCTGGAAGTTACTTGAAACATTGGGGCATACAATCGTTCCGCCTGTTCCATCTCTTTTTACCTTTAATATCAAAGATGCTCGCATCAATTCCATCCCTGGGGTAGTGGCTAATAACGTTGAGGTACATATTTTGGATTCCAACTTGTTTTCAGAGGGGCCCTTATTGGTTACCCATTGGGGTTTGAGTGCTCCTGCAGTTCTTAAGCTTTCTGCCTTTGGAGCTTTGGAATTGGCTAACAGAGATTACAAATTCGAGATTGAAATCAACTTTATAAGACAGTCTTTGGAAAAAACTATTGATCATTTAAAAGAATTTAAGTTACAATTAGCCAAAAAATTAGTCCATAAACAATCCTTATTTGATTTGCCCAAAAGACTGTGGAAACAATTGGTGTTAGCAGCAGGAATAAATGAGAATGAAAAGTGGGCAGATCTTACCAAAGTTCAAATGGAGAACTTGAGTGAGCAATTAACGCGAGCTCAATTTCAGGTTGATGGCAAAAGCACATTCAAGGAAGAGTTTGTAACTGCAGGTGGGGTAGATTTAAAAGAAATCAATTTTAAAACTTTTGAAAGTAAGCTTGTAGAGAATCTCTATTTGGCCGGTGAAGTTATTAATGTGGATGCTATTACAGGAGGGTTTAATTTTCAGAATGCCTGGACAGGTGGTTTTCTAGCAGCTAAAGCCATGTCACAATGAAACAGTATATCGTCTTACTTCGTGGAATTAATGTGGGCGGACAAAAGAAAGTCCCTATGGCCAATTTGCGAAAGATGCTTACCGAAGCTGATTTTGAAGAGGTCCGCACTTACATCCAAAGTGGGAATGTGATATTGAAAACCAATTTAAACGATTCAAAAAGCGTATCGGCTAAAGTCGCTCACGTCATAAAAAACCATTTCGGATTTGAGGTTGAGGTTCTGAGTAAAACTAGAGAAGAGTTGGAGGAAATTTTTAATAATTGTCCGTTTCCTCAAGAACAAAAGGAAAAGAGTTACTTCATGATGTTGTTTGCAGAACCCAATAAAGAATTAGTGCTCGAAGTTTCAAAGATTTCATTTCCAAATGAAGCCTTTATTATAAAATCAGAATGTATTTACCTGTACTCGGGAATTGGTTACGGGAAATCCAAGCTTAACAACAATTTCTTTGAGCGAAAATTGAAGATATCTGCTACAGCTAGAAACTACAATACCATGCAAAAGTTGTTATCTTTGTCAGCAGATTAAAAGAACATGACCGAACAAGAATTCATTCCAGCTTCTTATTTCAAAACAATTGAGAAGGGAGTTGTAACTTGGGAATCGCCCAGTAATATTGCCTTAGTGAAATATTGGGGTAAAAAGCCCAATCAGATTCCAGAAAACCCTTCCATAAGCTTTACACTGAATCATTGTAAAACAATCACCGAATTGACTTATGAGAAAAGGGATAGTGATGGAAGTTTTTCATTTGAGGTTTTATTGGATGGTTTTCAAAAGGATAGTTTCAAGCCCAAAATTGAAGTGTTTTTTGAGAGGGTAGAATCTTATTTGCCTTTTTTGAAAGATTATCATTTTCAAATCGAAACTAAAAACACCTTTCCTCATAGTTCGGGAATAGCTTCCTCGGCATCTGGAATGAGTGCTTTGGCCTTGTGTTTAATGAGCTTAGAAAAACAACTTCTAGGGGATGCTATCGATGATGCGTATTTTAATGAAAAGGCCTCGTTTTTAGCAAGACTGGGTTCGGGGTCAGCTTGCAGAAGTATTGAAGGTGATTTAGTAGTTTGGGGTGAAACGCCATCAATCGAGGGGAGTTCTGATTTATTTGGAATAAGATACCCTTATGAAGTGCATGCCGTTTTTAAAGAATATCAAGATACTATTTTGTTGATAGATAAAGGGGAAAAGCAGGTAAGTAGTACAGTAGGTCACAATTTAATGCATGGACACCCATATGCTTTAAATAGGTTCTCTCAAGCCCATGACCATATGAAATCTTTAAAAACGATTTTGAAGACTGGAGATTTAGATGGTTTTATTTCACTGGTAGAAAGTGAAGCCTTGACCCTGCATGCGATGATGATGACCAGTATGCCTTATTTTATATTGATGAAACCAAAAACCTTGGAGGTTATCAATAAGATTTGGGAATTCAGAAAAAATACCGGATTGCCTATCAGTTTTACATTGGACGCTGGTGCTAACGTGCATGTATTGTATCCTAAAAGTGAGTCAGTTGAAATTTTAAAATTTATTGAAAACGAGTTAGTTGCATATTGTCAAAACGAACAATATATTTGCGACCAAATAGGATTTGGTGCAAACCGAATTAAATAATTATACGTATCTTTATCTAGTAACGCGCTTTTTACATGAAAGGACCTTTATTTTACTCTAAAATACTACTCTTTGGTGAATATGGAATTATTAAAGATTCCAAAGGGTTATCTATCCCCTACAATTTTTATAACGGGGCGTTAAAAGTGACACAAACTCCTTCAGAGGAATCGATAAAATCCAATCAAAGTTTAAAACGTTTTGCTGATTATTTGCAGAATGTCAATCCAGAATTGGTGACTTTTGATATTGAAGCTTTAAAGAAGGATGTGGAAGCGGGAATGTATTTTGATTCTTCCATCCCACAAGGTTATGGAGTAGGAAGTAGTGGTGCACTTGTAGCTGCTATTTATGACCAATATGCCAAGGATAAAATCACGGTATTAGAAAATTTAACAAGAGATAAATTATTACGATTAAAGACCATTTTTTCTGAAATGGAATCTTTTTTCCACGGAAAATCTTCTGGATTAGATCCGTTAAATAGTTATTTAAGTATTCCTATTTTAATCAATTCAAAAGATAATATTGAAGCTACAGGTATTCCTAGCCAAAAAGCAGATGGTAAAGGAGCTGTGTTCTTAATTGATAGTGGTGTTGTTGGAGAAACAGCCCCAATGGTAGGCATTTTTATGGAAAACATGAAGCAGGAAGGTTTTCGCAAAATGTTAAAAGACCAATTTATTAAGCATACAGATGCTTGTGTAGAAGATTTTTTGAATGGAGATGTCAAGTCGCTTTTTAAGAATACCAAGCAACTATCTAAAGTCGTTTTAAGTCATTTTAAACCAATGATTCCAAAGCAATTTCATGATCTGTGGAAGAAAGGATTGGAAACAAACGACTATTATTTGAAACTCTGTGGTTCTGGTGGTGGAGGCTATATTTTGGGATTTGCCGAGGATTTTGAAAAAGCGAAATTAGCTTTAAAAGATTATAGATTGGAAGTCGTTTACAACTTTTAATTCTCAGTCACTTTATGGACACATTCATTCATAAATTTTCAATCGGGTTATTCATTTGGCAGGGACTGTTGTTTTTGTTTCTGGCCTTCATGGGGTTTTTATGTTTTAAATTATTTAAACGGATACTCAAAAAAGCATAAGCAATTATGCTTTCTCGCCGACAAAAACATATACTTCTTAAGTTTTTCAGTATGTTCTCCGTAATCAGGGGGTATAATATATTGGCCATTGTTGTGGCTCAATATTTAGCTTCCGTATATATTATGGCGCATGACAAACCCGTGAAAGATGTAGTGTTTGATTGGAATTTATTGATGTTGGTCCTCGCTTCGGCATCAGCCATTGCGGGGGGGTACATAATTAATAATTTTTATGACTCTGAAAAAGATCTAATTAATCGACCTCAAAAATCCATGTTGGATCGGTTGGTAAGCCAGAATACCAAATTGTCATTCTATTTTGTGCTTAATTTTTTGACGGTTATTTTAGCGAGTGCCGTATCCTTTAGAGCGGTGGTCTTTTTTTCGGCTTATATTTTTGGAATCTGGTTTTATTCCCATAAACTTAAAAAAATCCCTTTTGTAGGGAATCTGGTTTCTGCAACCTTGACAATCACCCCATTTTTTGTCGTATTTATTTATTACAAGAATTTTGAACACGTCATTTTTGTCCATGCTATGTTTCTGTTTTTGGTGATTTCCATGAGGGAATTAGTCAAGGATTTGGAAAACCTTAAAGGTGATATAGCCCAAAATTATCGAACCATCCCTGTAGTGTTTGGAGAAAAAACGTCCAAAATTATGCTGGCTATATTGGCAGCCTTAACGTTGATTCCCGCCATGTTGTTGATTTTTAAATATCATGTAGGACGAATGAACTATTATTTTTACTTAAGTATTTTACTTTTGGTAATATTTCAATTATTGGTTTGGATGTCAAAACGTAAGCTGCATTATTTGGTACTTCATAATATCTTGAAATTTATTATTTTGGCGGGAGTTGCTAGTATTCCTTTGATAGATGTGTCTATCTTGTTAAATAAAATCCCAAGCATTTGATTAAGCGGGTAATTATCCTATATCTTTGCATAAAATTTTAACCATGAGCAGAAAGCAAGGAACAAGCGGAAAAGGAAAACCATCAGGTAGAGGTCAAAGACATGGCGGTGGGAATAATAGGTCAGGTAGAGGTGGTAATGCTTCAGGAGGAAAGAGTTTTGCTCGCGGGAATGCCCCTATAAAAAAACAAAACAACTCCAAACCTTCTGGGAACCCAGATGAAGTAAGGTTGAATAAATATATTTCAAATTCAGGAATCTGTTCAAGAAGGGAAGCAGATGAACATATAGCTCTTGGGTTGGTTACGGTAAATGGCAAGGTGATTACCGAAATGGGGTATAAGGTGAAGTTGGAAGACGAAGTGAAATATGATGGAGCCCGTATTTATCCTGAGAAAAAAGCCTATGTTCTTTTGAACAAACCAAAAGGATTTGCTACAACTACAAGTGACCAAAAAGATAAAACTGTAATGGACCTGGTTGCCAATGCTACCAATGCTAAAATTAAGCCTATAGGAAGGTTGGGTAGAAATTCTACTGGTCTGCTTTTGTTTACAAATGATGATTCCATTACCAAAAAATTCACTAGTTCCAAGACAGGTGTTCCAAGATTATTTCAAATAGAACTTGATAAAAATTTGAAGTATGAAGACTTCAAAAAAATTGAAGAAGGTTTAACTATTGATGGAAAGGATGTCACTGTTGAGGAAATTAGTTTTATTGACGGTCAGGCTCACAATCAAATTGGATTAAAAATTAAGAATATTGGAAACTCCATTATCAGGAATATTTTTGATCATTTGGGTTACAACATTATCAAAGTAGATTGTGTAGCTATTGCACACCTAACTAAAAAAGATATTCCTAGAGGATATTGGAAACATTTGACTGAGCAGGAAGTCAACTTGTTGAAAATGTTGTAGTTAATAGTTTTTATTTTTTTTTAAAAAATCCTTTTAAATTTAATTTTTTATAGTTCATTTGCAGAAGTTTTTTAGCTGAACAATTTGAAATCTGTTTGTACGTTCGGGCTTTTGAAAAATAGGGAGTCATATTCAAAAGTAACCCAAAGATTGGGAAACCGAATTTTAAAGCTAACTTCCGTAAAAATGAACCTTTCTAGTCGAAACCTCTTTGGGTTTGTTGCAACGACTATTGTACCTCTTTTGGTTTAATATTCTTTATTTATTGTTAATTTCATGGTGAGTTAATATATAATTCACAATTTTAAATTTTTCAAAAAATAAGTAATGAATACCAAATACGTAGATTTAATAGATCAGACTTTTTATTTCCCCCAAGAAGAATTTACCTTAGATGGTAATTACTTGAGATTCCATGATATTGATTTGAAAAAAATGGTTGAGGAATATGGGGCTCCTTTAAAATTCACCTATTTGCCTCAGATATCAAATAATATCAATAGAGCCAAAGGGTGGTTTGCCAAATCCATTAAAAACCATAATTATAAAGGGAAGTATAATTATTGCTATTGTACTAAGAGTTCCCATTTTAAGTATGTCTTAGATGAAGCTCTAAAAAATGATATCCATATTGAAACATCTTCGGCCTTTGACATTGATATCGTAGAGAATTTAAAACGAGAGGGGAAAATCACAGATAAAACCTTTGTGATTTGCAATGGCTTTAAACGGGCTCAATACGTTAATAACATAGCCAGATTGATTAACGAAGGCCACAAGAATTGCGTCCCCATTATCGATAACTATGAAGAGATTGACTTGCTTTCAGATGAAATCAATGGCAAGTTTAAGGTGGGAATAAGAATAGCTTCTGAGGAAGAACCTAAATTTGAATTTTATACCTCAAGATTAGGAATCGGATATAAGAACATTGTTCCATTTTATAAGAATCAAATCCAAGAGAATAAGAAAGTCGAACTGAAAATGCTCCACTTTTTTATTAATACAGGAATTCGTGACAATGCTTACTATTGGAACGAACTTAACAAATGTTTACGGGTTTATGTCAACTTGAAAAAAATCTGTCCGACGTTGGATAGCTTGAACATAGGTGGTGGATTCCCAATTAAAAACTCTTTGGCATTTGATTTTGATTACGCCTATATGGTTGATGAAATTATCAACCAAATCAAGATAGCTTGTGATGAAGCAGAGGTAGATGTTCCTAATATATTTACAGAATTTGGAAGCTTCACTGTAGGTGAAAGTGGAGGTGCTATTTATGAGGTGCTATATCAAAAACAACAAAATGATCGAGAGAAGTGGAATATGATCAATTCTTCTTTCATTACAACTTTGCCAGACACATGGGCGATTAATAAGAGGTTTGTCATGTTGCCCATAAATAGGTGGAATGAAAGCTATGAAAGGGTTTTATTGGGAGGGTTGACCTGTGATAGTGATGACTATTATAACAGTGAACAACATGTAAATGCCATTTATTTGCCTAAGTATAACAAGGATAAACCTTTATATATAGGCTTTTTCAATACAGGAGCTTATCAGGAAACCATTGGAGGTTTTGGAGGTTTACAGCACTGTCTAATACCATCTCCAAAGCATCTTCTAATAGATAAGGACGAGGATGGTAATATTACGACCCAATTGTTTAGTGAACAGCAAAAAAGTGAAGACCTATTGAAAATATTGGGTTATGATGGGAAATAATTTGCTTCAATTTGGAAGCTTTTAGGCAAAAGCTTTTGCAGATTAATAAGTTTCGTTTTAAATTTCATGAAACGTTAAGTTAAGATTATACTAATTAAGTAAAATATAAGAAAATGAATAATAAAGGTGCTATTTCAAATTTTATAGAAAAATATTATTTGCACTTTAATGCGGCCGCTTTGGTTGATGCAGCCAAGGCTTATGAGGATCAATTAAACAACGGTGCTAAAATGCTTGTTTCATTGGCAGGAGCTATGAGTACCGCGGAGTTAGGTAAAATATTTGCTGAGATGATTCGACAAGATAAAGTACAAATCATTTCATGCACAGGTGCCAATCTTGAAGAAGATATTATGAATTTGGTGGCTCATTCTCATTATGAAAGAGTGCCAAATTACCGTGATTTAACACCAAAGGAAGAATGGGATTTATTGGAGAAGGGACTGAATCGAGTTACTGATACTTGTATCCCAGAAGAAGAGGCTTTTAGGAGACTTCAAAAACACATTCATAAAATCTGGAAAGATGCAGAGGATAATGGGGAGCGCTATTTTCCTCATGAATTTATGTATAAAATGTTGTTGTCTGGTGTCTTAGAAGAATATTATGAAATAGATTTAAAAGACTCTTGGATGTATGCCGCAGCCGAGAAAAATTTACCAATTGTTGTTCCAGGGTGGGAAGACAGTACCATGGGTAATATATTTGCAAGCTATGTTCTTAAAGGAGAGTTAAAGGCTAGTACCATGAAATCAGGAATAGAGTACATGGCTTTTTTAGCAGACTGGTACACTGATAATTCTGAGAATGGAATTGGATTTTTCCAAATAGGAGGTGGAATTGCAGGTGATTTCCCAATTTGTGTAGTCCCTATGCTTTATCAGGATATGGAAAGAACAGATACGCCATTTTGGAGTTATTTCTGTCAAATAAGTGATTCAACAACGAGTTATGGTTCTTATTCTGGAGCTGTTCCAAATGAAAAAATCACTTGGGGTAAATTAGATATTGATACACCAAAATTTATTATAGAAAGTGATGCAACCATAGTTGCTCCGTTGATCTTTGCCTATTTATTAGACATGTAACCAAATAAAAAAATGATTAGAAAAATTGTTGATTACCAAAAATTAAACGGTGAAATTTTGGACCTTTTAGTTGAAAAATTTCCTGATGGTTATGATGATGATGATATCATATCATTCAGAAATGCCAAAAATGAAATTGTAGAGGCCGTGGAAGTAAGAACCGATGATACCATTTATTTAGTAAAAGTGGGCGTGCGTTTGGTTCAAGCCATGGAAAACTATTCTGAAGATGACGACGATGATAACGACGACTCTACAGAAGAAAAGGACTCTCTTGACATCGAGATGGAAGATGCCGAGATGGAAGAAGACGAAGATTAGTACAATTAATTTTCTTATTTTTTAAATGAAAACAGCTGTTTTTAAATCCTACAAAAAGGGATATTATACTTTTACATTTGAAAGTGGTGAAGACATGGTGTTTGAAGAAATTCATCCGCGTGTTCTGAAACAATTTGACCTTAAAAATGACAAAAGTTTGATTGATAAAGAGTTTAAATTAACTTTTGTTGAAATTTTTGAGGATGATGACCAAGATTTCGTAATTTACAGAGTGGAAAGTCTTAAGCCACTTTAAAATTTCATATTATGGAGACGTCATTTCACATGTCGTTGCCTTGTTTGAGTGTAAGGGAAACAAAAAGCTTTTATACCAATAACATAGGCGCAACCTTAGGTAGAGAGACCCAAACATGGGTGGATGTCAATTTGTTTGGACATCAACTTACCTTTATTAAAGCAGGCAAGTTTGATTTTAATAATCCAAATTATGTGTTTGAAGGTAAAATTTTGCCTTCTTTCCATTTTGGGATTATTGTTGATCAAAAGGTTTGGAATGATATATATGGAAAACTTAAAAATTTGAAACTTCAACTGGTGACCCAAGCCACTTTTTTGGAAGATCAAGCTGGTGAGCATAATTCCTTTTTTATAAAGGACCCTAATGGTTATATGCTAGAATTTAAAACTTTTAAAAACGAGGGAGAAACCTTTAAGAATTAATGTATCAAGTTGTTGCCTATCATGTGGCAAGTACCATCAATATAAAAACATGTAGACAAGAGCTGCAGCACGAACTGCAGCTCTTGTTTCATGACAGTGACGAACTTTTCTATAAAACTTCAGAAGATAAGTTTGTGTATATTTTCCATTACGGAATTGTTAGTTTTTTTAACCTCCAAACAGCAGAAATAGATGATGTTTTGGAGAAAATAAAGCCTTTTTGTAAAAACTATGATTCCAAAGTGCTTTCAGAAGATATGAAAGTGGAGATTCAACCAAATGCCTTAAGTGCTGAATTTGAAAAGGCTGTTCTTCCAAGGTTGGATAAAGAGATGATTCGCCTAGTGATGCTTAATACGTCACAATCTGTTGCATTAGACAAGTTTTCTGAGATAACAGAAGATCTTTTGGTGGAAACAAATAGTCATACACTTTTTCTAGAGCAAAAAGGGAAATTGGACATTTCGGGAGCCAAATTGAAACGTTTTATTGCTAAGGTTCTAAACATTAAAAATAAGATATCAGAACACTTATATATTTTTGATTCTCCTGATAGTACTTGGGGAAATGAGGAATTGGACACCTTAAACACACAATTAAAAAAGTCGTTTGATCTCCATGACCGATACCAACTTATTCACGATAGAATAGAGATCATTAAGGAAAATTTAGATCTTTTTAAGGATATTATGTATCACAGCGAGAGCAGCAAGCTGGAATGGATAATTATCATCCTTATATTGGTTGAAGTGATTGATCTATTTGTTGGTAAGATCTTTTTTTAAAGAATTCTCTTAAGGGCGTCGTAATAGGCTTTAGTAATGTGTAAGCCATTGTGCCCGCCATCTGTTATCATATTCAATTCTATATTCTGGGGGTTAAGATCCTTTAGTTTTTTGGCATTTAGGTCAGGGTTTACCAAAAAATCTCTTGTTCCACTGAATATTTTAATAGGGCAAGTTACTGCCTGGATATATTGGAATGTGGGAATGTCATAGCGAACCAAAAATTCGGGAACGGGTGGAGCTATTTGTTCCGAAACCAATATTTTCCATGAATAGTAAGGCGCATTCAAAATGAGCATTTTGGGATTGTTTTTAGAGGCTGCATAGGTAGCCAATCCACTACCTAAAGAATATCCGAGAACTATAATGTCCTTTTCAGCATAAGATTTTTTAGTGTAGTCATAAACCTTGAGGGCGTCATTTAATAATTGTTCGGTATTTTCATAAGCACCATCGCTTTTACCATATCCACGGTAGTCAAAAAAGAGGATGTCATAACCGTTGTCTAGGTATAATGGCGCTCGTTTCCCCCAATCATGAATGGCCCCGGCATTACCATGATAGTATAGTATGATACCTTTTGAGGGTTCTTTAGTTTTAAAAAGAAGGGCATTCAAATCAACGTTTTCTGCAACGGGAATATTGATTTCTTCAAAAGGTTGTTCAAATTGATAGGTGTAATCTTTCTTCAAAATTTTAGGGTTGAAGAAAAATTTCTCTTGTTTAAAATAGAGGAAGATGAAAAACAGGAGATGTAAAACTGCAATAACAATTAAAACTCTTACCGTTCTTCTAACAATCTTTTTAAAATTGATTTTCAAATATTACAGGGATTTAATCAGTTGCTTAAACAAAGTGATCATCTGGGGTTCTGCTTTATTGGCAATAGCCACAATTTCTTCCAAGCTCACTGGTTTCAGGTTATCTGGATCACATTCATCTGTTAAAACCGAAACAGCAGCAACATTTAATTTTAGGTGATTGGCTACGATGACTTCGGGAACAGTACTCATGCCTACAGCATCAGCTCCTATAATTTTTAACATTCTGTATTCTGCTTTGGTTTCAAGTTGAGGGCCGAACATACTGGCATAAACTCCCGAATGAAGCACGATTCCTTCCCTTTTTGCAATTTCTTTAAACTGCGTGTTTATTTCCAAATCATACGGTTGACTCATATCCACAAAGCGTTCTCCTAAGAGTGAAACACCTTTAAAGGCTAATGGAGAATCACCTTGAAGATTGATGTGGTCTTCAATAAGCATCAGCTCCCCTTTTTTATAATTGAGGTTAATAGCACCAGAGGCATTTGATACCAAAAGCGTATGGATGCCCAGTTTTTCCATGATTCGAACAGGGAAGGTTACGTCTTGCATGGTATACCCTTCATAAACATGAAAGCGACCTTGCATAACAATGACCTTTTTGCCTTCTAAAAGACCATAAATCAGTTTTCCTTTATGAAACTCAACTGTTGCCGTAGGAAAATTGGGAATGTGGTTATAACTTACCTCTTTGATTATTTCAATGTCATCTACCAATTGACCAAGCCCTGTTCCTAAAATAATTCCTACTTCTGCGTTTTCAAAACCGCGGCTTGTGAGATAATCAACAGTTTCGTTGATATAATTTATGGTGTAGTTAAACATGGTTATTCTTTAATTTTTGAGATATAAAGATAGGAAGATTGGTTTTGACAAACCAACAGGAAAATTATGATAATGAAGTTTTTATTTATTCTTTCTAAAAGACAAGCTTAAATTTTAAACGTAAAACCTTCTGAAACTTTTTGGTCATACTTTTCTTTGTCAAATTTGTGGAGGTAGGAACCCTTTCGGGAAGATTCCATATCCTTTTCATCCAGTCTGATTAAGACATCCAAAGAATTAATTTTACTTATAAAATTTCGTTTATCCAATTTGGTGTCCAAAATAGATTCGTACAGATTCTGAAGTTGTTTCATCGTGAATTTCTCAGGCAATAATTCAAAACCAATGGGTTTTGTGGAGGCTCTATAACGAAGTCTTCTAATGGCGTGTTTGACCATTTGGTCGTGGTCAAAAATCAGTTTAGGAGCCTTGTCAATACTAAACCATTGTGCAGAAAACTGCTCATTCAGTTCGTTGTTATGGTCTTCAATATTAATAAGGGCATAATAACTTACAGATATGGTGCGCTCCTGCGGATCTCGATCAATTTCACTGAATGTGTAAAACTGTTCCAAATAGACATCATCCAAACCAGTTAAGTGCTTTAAAACTCTACTAGCAGCATCATCTAAGTTTTCTTCTTGTTTTAAAAATCCACCAATTAATGACCATTTACCTTTCTCTGGTTCAAAGTCCCTTTTAATCAATAGGATTTTTAAACGATTGTTGTCAAAACCAAAAATGATACAGTCAACAGCCAAAAGAACCTTATCCTTTTCGTTATAGTTGTTCAACATAGGGGATTGAAATTATGGGTTGAAGATAATAAGAATGTTGGTGTTTTCATAGGTTTTATAGGTATTTACAAGAAAATAAATGTGTTTTATACATTTATTAATATGATAAATATAAGTCGATAAAAATAAATAAATGTCAATTTTACACGAAAATATTTGCGTATATCAAAAAACTTTGATTACTTTGAAAAGTGTAAATTAGACACTTATAAACTCTTTTAAACTAATTCTAAACTATTTTAATATGATAACAACCAAATTATCAATTGGGAATCATTTAAATTCTAAGTTAAAACACGGCTTATTTTTAATGATTTTGTTTTTGTTGTCTGCGAGTGGTTTCGCTCAACAGAAAAAAACAATTACTGGGACCGTGACTTCTCCAGAGGATAACTTGCCACTACCTGGAGTAAATGTCATTATCAAAGGAACCACTTCTGGTGTGGCTACTGATTTTGATGGAAATTATGCCATAGAGGCAGCTTCTAATGACATCTTGGTTTTTTCTTTTATCGGATTTCAAACTAAGGAAGTACCAGTTGGGGATAAGTCTGTACTTAATATTTCACTTGAAGAAAATGTTTCGGCCTTAAACGAAATCGTTGTAGTTGGGTATGGAACTAAAAAGAAGTCTGATTTAACAGGATCAGTAAGTGTCGTGGATGTTGAAGATGCACAAAAGACAATCACTTATGACGTGGCTAAAATGATTCAAGGTCAAGCGCCCGGAGTTACCGTACAATCTTCTGGGGAGCCAGGTGGATTTGTAAACATTAAAATTCGAGGTATTACATCTTTTAGAAACAATAATCCATTGTTTGTTATTGATGGAGTTATTGTAAATGATCCTTATGATTTTCCTACAGGAGATATTGAATCCATTCAAATTTTAAAGGATGCTTCTTCTGCCGCAATATATGGTGCACGTGGTGCTAATGGGGTAGTAATCATTACAACTAAAAAAGGTAAAGAAGGGAAAGTAGGTGTGAGCTACAAAAACACCATAGGTTTCCAAGATGTGCCAGAAAACAGATGGTATTCAATGATGAATAGAGAGGAGTATCAACGTATGATCCGTCAAGCTGAAACAAACAATCCTAATGTGCCTATTACTCCTGGAAACTACCCTGAGAGTGATCTTTTCATAAATGATGTGGATACTGACTGGCAGGATGAAGCTTTTAGAACAGGTATGATTGAAAACCATACTATAACATTTAATGGTGGTGCTGAGGCATTGAACTATAACGCGAATTTTGATTACTTCAAGAATACAAGTTATATGGAAACACCTCAGGCATATGAAAGATATAACGGTACAATCAATATAAATGGAGAAAAGGGAAGGTTTAAGTATGGAAGTAAATTAACCTATTCCCAATCAGATAAAGAAAACTTTAACGAGTATCTGGCTGGAACAAGTTCAATGATCAACTTGCTTCAAGCGATACCTACTATGCCTGTTTATGATCCAAACCGTCTAGGAGGCTATGGTGGTGCTGATAACTTGACACAAAAGGCGATTACCTTAAATGTGATTGGTTACAATAACTTAATTACCAATACCAATGAGAGAAACCGTTTTGTTGGTAATGTTTGGGGTGAATTGGAAATTTTAAAGGGATTGAAATATAAAATAAGTGTCAGTGCTGATAAATTGCATTGGAATAATAGATATTACAACCCTGCCAGTGATTTGGGATGGTACTACATAACTACACCAGCAGAGTCTAGATTGGATGTTAATACAGGAAGTACAACTAGGACAATTCTTAATAATTTATTATCTTATGATGTGACATTAGCAGAAAAGCATCAAATAAGTTTGTTAGCGGGGATGATTGAGGAACGCAACGATTTTCAAAGACACTTTTCTAGAGGAATTGGTTTTGAACCAGGTTCAATTCCTATGTTGCAATATGCCACAGACGATTTCTCTCAAGAACTTAAGACTACAGAAACTTATAAGTCTTATATCAGTAGATTGGATTATACATTTGCCGATAAGTATTTGTTAACAGCAAATTTCCGTCAGGATAGATCTTCAAAGTTTGCGCCAAAGAATAATGTAGGTAATTATTTCTCTGTTTCAGGTGCTTGGAAAGTTCATGAAGAAGAATTTATTAACTTCCCTTCTTGGTGGAATACTTTAAAACTAAGAGGAGGTTATGGGCAGTTAGGTAACAACACTATTGGGCTTTATGAATTTGCTCAAACTGTAAATGCCTTTGCTGGATATGTGTTTGGAGATACTGAAGCTCCTGGTTCGACAGTTGTGAAAATAGTTGATCCAGATATTAAATGGGAAGACACAGAGTCTACCAATGTTGCTGCTGAATTTGGATTCTTTGATAATAAATTGCAGTTTTCTGCTGAGTGGTTTAAGAAAAGATCTACAGATTTATTAGCTGATGTTCCAATTCCTTACTCTTCAGGTTCTTTCCCAATTAGGTTAACAACCAATGCAGGAACGGTTCAGAATACGGGGCTTGAATTTACTTTGAGTTATGGGAATTCTAATAAAGATTTCAAATACAACATCTCTGCCAATTTAGGAACTCTTAAAAACGAAGTACTTAAAATAGGAAACGATGATACGCCAATAACTGATGGTGTAGGTAGAACAGAAGTAGGAAGATCTGCAGGAGAATTATTTGCTTATGAAACTGAAGGTCTTTTCCAAAGCCAAGAAGATATAGATAACCATGCCTTCCAACCTAATGCAGCACCTGGAGATGTTAAGTTCCGAGATGTGAATGGAGATGGTTTAATTACTGATGCCGATAGAACTTTCCAAGGAACAGTAATTCCAAAGTTATCATACGGTTTGAACTTTAGCTGTAGTTATAAAGCGTTAGATTTCTCAATGTTCTTCCAAGGAGCGGCTGGACATAAAATTTACAACGGAACCTACAATGCTTTAATGACAGGAGACTATGTGAACAATCATACCGACATGAACAATTATTGGACACCAAATAATACCAACACGGATGTGCCTAGACCAGTCATTGGTGACCCTAATGCCAATAATAGAGCTTCTGATAGATTTATCGAAGATGGTGACTTTGTAAGATTACAAAGTTTGGAATTGGGTTATAACATTCCGCTTCCAGAAAACAAAATACTTCAAAGAGCTAGAGTATTTGCATCAGGACAAAACTTATTTGTAATAACTAATTACAGTGGATATGACCCAGACTTTATCAGTAATGGTTTATTTAATAGAGGATTTGAATTCGGATCTTTCCCTAACCCAAGAACAATAGCTTTTGGAGTACAGGTTGATTTTTAAAAATAATATGAAAATTGAAAAATATGAAAACTAAAAAGATACTATTTTCCGTAGCAATTGCATCATCCTTATTGATGACCAATTGTGTTAAAGAAGATGATTTAAATCAAGTAGATCCCAATGTGCAAACGGCCGATACATTTTGGGAAAATGAAAACGATGCGCTAAAAGGGGTTAATGCAGCTTATGGTAGTTTGTTGACTGATGGTACTTATATGCGTAGTACGCCGTTGTTGTTGGATTTGAAAAGTGACGGAGCTAGGAGTTTAAGCCCTTGGGGTGCTATGGCTAATGTTGGAAAGTTCAATACAAGTGTATCTGATGCCGCTATTTATGGGTGGGCGTTTGAAACCTATTATCAAGGGGTGTACCGTTCAAATCAAGTATTGGAAAATGTTCCAGCTATTGAAATGGATGAAGCCTTAAAGAATCGAATTTTAGGTCAAGCTCACTTTTTAAGAGGTTTATATTTCTTTCACTTAGTCAATATGTTCAAGAATGTGCCACTTCCTTTGACCAGCTTAGAAATTTATCATGAGCAAAAATCTCAAGAAGAGGGATGGGCTCAGGTTAAAGCAGATTTTATGGCAGCTTCAGAATTGTTGCCAGTTTCTTATGATGGTTTAGATGGACCAGATAGTGGTCATAAAGGAAGAGCAACCAAAGGTGCTGCATTAGCATATTTAGGGAAAGCCTATTTGTTTACTCAAGATTTTACCAATGCAAGAAATGCATTTGAAGATGTAATCAACTTAAATGTATACGACTTGGTGGCTAATTATAGAGATAACTTCACTACTGCCAATGAGAATAATGTGGAATCTATTTTTGAAGTTCAATTTAATAGAGATGCATTTGGTGTTGATTTAGGATGGGGTGGAGAACCTTCTTCTGGTTGGGGAAAAACTTCGGCTAGAGCTATTACCTATGCGCCGAGAGCATTTGGATGGACCGATGTTCAACCAACTTGGACACTGTACAACGATTATCAAATTGAAGCTACTATTGATGGTGAGGTCGATCCAAGATTGGATGCCACTATGTTTTACAACAAGCCAGGAGGTATGATGCTTTACGGACATGATTTTGCAACCTTTTATGCAAACAGCCCTGGAGATTTAAATGATTTGTTCTGTAGAAAATATCAAAATTCTGATGGAGAATTTGCAGATGAATTTGATTGGAGATCTGGAATTAATGAAAGAATCATGAGATATGCCGATGTGTTATTGATGTATGCTGAATGCTTAAATGAAACAGGAAGCACGCCGTTGGCTTATGATTATATTCAAATGGTAAGAGACCGCGTTAATTTACCTGATTTAAGCGTCACTCAACCAAATATGACCCAACAACAAATGAGAGATCAAATTGCTCATGAGAGATTCTTGGAATTTCCATTAGAGGGTCATAGATCAGATGATATTCGCCGTTGGGGATGGTTGCAAGATCCAGCCAAATTACAATGGTTAAAAGATAGAGATCCTGAGTTTCAAACGTATGTTCCAGGTAGAGAGTATTTCCCAATACCTCAATCTGAAATGGATAACAATCCTTTAGTTACACAACAGAACACGGGATACTAAAATATTTATATTTTTTTTGAATTGTTAGTCTTTAGTTTTGAAAAAGGCCGTGTCGAATAATCACGCGGCCTTTTTCATAAAATAATCAATGAAGTATGTTAAGAGTTAAAGCAGGAATTTTAGTGTTGGTATTATGTTTTGCACAAAACATGATAAGCCAAACCAAGGTGTCCTTTGAACCAAGCGATAGCGACCCCTTAATCAGTAAACACATTTATGGACATTTTGCAGAACATTTAGGAAGGTGCATTTATGATGGATTTTATGTAGGGGAGGATAGTAGCATTCCTAATACCAATGGAGTAAGAAATGATATCATTGAAGCTTTGAAGGCCTTAAAAATTCCCAATTTGAGATGGCCGGGAGGCTGTTTTGCGGATACCTACCACTGGAAAGATGGTGTGGGTCCTAAAGAAGATAGACCAACCATGGTAAACAAATGGTGGGGTGGTGTTGTTGAAGACAATAGTTTTGGAACCCATGATTTTTTAAATCTGTGTGAGGTTTTGGGTACAGAGCCTTATTTAGCGGCAAATGTGGGAAGTAGCACAGTTCAGGAATTTACAGAATATACACAATATGTTACACGAGAAGTAGGAGTTCCCATGTCGGATTATCGTGCTGAAAATGGTAGAAAAGAGCCATGGAAAGTGACATTTTGGGGTGTTGGTAACGAAATGTGGGGTTGTGGTGGTAATATGAGACCAGAACACTATGCTGATATTTATAGGCAATACGCCACCTTTATGACCGATTGGACGAATAGTGATGGGATGTTTAGAATTGCTTCTGGAGCTAATGTTGCCGATTATCATTGGACAGAAGTACTCATGAGAGACATTCCAAAAAGTTTGATTGAAGGAGTCGCATTACATTCCTATTCTTTTGTAGAATGGGATAAAAAAGGGTCTTCAACCAAATTTGATGAAAGCCAATATTTTTCTACGATGCAGACAGCTCTTAAAATGGAAGAATTGGTTGACAAACATGCCGCCATTATGGATAAATATGATCCAGAAAATGAAATAGCATTGGTAGTTGATGAATGGGGTGGATGGTATGAAGTGGAAGAAGGAACTAATCCAGGTTTCTTGTACCAACAGAATACCATGAGAGATGCTATGATTGCAGGTATCACTTTAAATATTTTTAATAATCGAGCAGATAGAGTTAAAATGGCCAATTTGGCACAAACTGTTAATGTATTACAGGCCGTAATCTTGACTGATGGAGATAAGATGTTATTGACACCTACCTATCATGTTTTGAAAATGTATAATGTGCATCAGGATGCCACTTTAATCCCAGTTAAATTTGAGTCACCTAGTTATGAATTTAATGGTGAAACTTTGCCAGCTATTTCAATTTCAGCATCAAAGGATCAGCAAGGGAAAAAGCATTTGTCTTTAGTAAACATAGATTCTAAAAAATCAAATGAAGTCGAACTTGATGTGGAAGCTTTGGGATTCAAAAAAGTTTCTGGAACCATTCTAAAGTCTGGAAAACTTCAAGATCATAACACTTTTGATTCACCAAACCAGATAACCCCTCAGGAGTTCGGTGATTTTAAGTTGAAAAAAGGAAAATTAACAGTAACCCTACCGCCATTTTCGGTGGTTGTCTTAGAGGGAGAATAAAATAATATTAAATGGTACGTCAAAAATTAAACTACTTAAAGGCTCTTCTTGGCCTCATGTTGATTCTAGTTTTAGGTTGTTCTAAGGAAGATGAAGTAACGCCACCACCATCAGGTGGAGATGGTAATAATGATCCGATAGAGGACACTTTTGACGGGCCAACCTATGCAGATGATTATACACCAATAGCCTCTTGGAGTAATAGAAGTCAATGGAATTTGGCCAATATTCATGACCCAACTGTTGTCAAGCAGGGAAACTATTGGTATATGTATCAAACAGATGCTTCATATGGGAATGCTCATGATGGCCATGGTCATTTTCATGGAAGGCGTTCTACAGATTTAGTAAACTGGGAATATTTAGGTAGTACCATGGATCAAGCCCCTACCTGGGTAAAAGATTCCATGAATGACAATCGTATTGCTATGGGGTTGCCCATTATTGAAAATCCGAACTACGGCTATTGGGCACCTGCTGTTACCGAAGTCAATGGTGTTTATAGAATGTACTACAGTTTAGTTGTCAATGAACTTATTGTGGGGACAGATAATTGTGCCTCATGGGGAGAGCGTCCTTATATTGGAATGATGGAAACAACCGATCTAGCTTCCAATAATTGGGAAGATAAAGGTATGGTTGTTACAGCGGTTCCAGATGGATTGGAAGATTATTATAGGGATAGCTGTAACGATTGGAGCGGTTATTACAAGTTTAATGCCATTGACCCCAGTTATATTCAAACCCCTGAAGGAGAGCATTGGCTTATTTATGGATCGTGGCATACCGGTATTGCTGCTGTTCAGTTAGATCCCATTACTGGTAAGCCTTTTCAATTGGAAACTATTGAAGATTATGGGACAAGAATTGCTGGAAGAGGTAATTTAAATAATAATAGATGGCAAGGTTTGGAAGGGGCAGAAATTATTTATAATGAAGATACAGGTTATTACTACCTCTTTTTAGCTTATGATGAATTGTCAAAAGCCTATAACACTAGGGTGGCAAGATCAACAAATATTTTAGGGCCTTACATTGGTATGGATGGAGGAAATGTTTCAGAAGGGGCCGAATGCTGGCCTATGCTGACCCATCCATATAAATTTGATTATCATACTGGCTGGGTTGGTTTTTCACACTGTTCCATATTCAAAGATCCTGTATCCCAAAAATGGTATTATGCTTCTCAAGCAAGATTACCAGAAGGAGTTCCAGGGATTAATGTGTCTAATGCAGTGATGATGGGACATGTTAGGGAAATAAGATGGACCTCAGATGGTTGGCCTGCAGTAGCTCCAGAAAGATTTGCCGATGTTCCAGAAACTGAAATTACAGAAGAAGATATTGTTGGTTCATGGCAACAAATAACGATGCAATATCAATATCAAGTACAACAAACAGCTGTCAATGTGAATTTTTATGCAGATGGAACCGTAGCAGGAGGAGTTTCGGGAACTTGGGAATTAGATAGCAATACCCGAACACTTTACATCAATGGAGCAGAATGTAAATTAATGGATGCTTGGGATTGGGAACGATCGCCAAGAAAAGTGACGATTACTTATACTGGATTTACAGATGACGGTAGACCAATTTGGGGTAAGAAAAATTAACGACCATGAAAAACTTTTTATTCGTCATAATAGGTTTAGCCAGTTTGGTGTCCTGTGATAATCAGAATAAGGTGAATCAAGAAGTAGCAACAGAAACTAAAGCGTCTGAAACTTCAAAACCTTTAAAAATTAATAATCCTATTATAAAGGATAAGTTTACTGCAGATCCTGCAGCTTTGGTTTATGAGGATACGGTTTATCTGTATGCGGGTCATGATGAGGCTCCCAATGATTTTCATTTTTACCGAATGAATGAATGGTTGGTTTTTTCATCAACCAATATGGTCGATTGGGAAGAGCACCCAGTACCATTAAAACCCACCGATTTTTCTTGGGCAAAGGGTGATGCTTGGGCGGCTCAGGTCATTGAGCGCAACGGTAAATTTTATTGGTACGTAACGGTTGAACATGACGATACACATCCTGGGAAAGCAATTGGAGTTGCAGTATCTGATTCACCAATAGGTCCTTTCAAGGATGCTTTGGGACGTGCCTTGGTAACCAATGATATGACAACAGATACGGATATCTCATGGGATGATATTGATCCAACAGTTTTTATGGATGGCGACCAAGCTTACCTGTATTGGGGAAATACAAAATGCTATTGGGCAAAATTGAAGGATAATATGATAGAGTTTGATGGGGATATTCATACGGTTGACCTTCCTCATTTTACTGAAGCGCCATGGGTTCATAAAAAAGGAGATTGGTATTATTTAAGTTATGCCTATCAATTTCCAGAGAAAACGGCCTATGCCATGAGTAAATCTATCGAAGGCCCTTGGGAGTATAAAGGTATTTTAAATGAATTGGCGGGGAATAGTAATACCAATCACCAAGCAATTTTAGAATATAAAGGCAAAGATTATTTTATTTATCATACTGGAGGCATTCAGCCAAATGGAGGCAGTTTTAGGAGATCGGTATGCATTGATGAATTAAAATATAACGAAGATGGTACCCTTAAGAGGGTTGTAATGACATCTGAGGGAATTCAAAAATAAAATCATGAAAAAAGGTAAGTATTATTTAACAGTGTTGTTGGCTTTGGTGTCATTATGTTCTTGCGCCCAAACTGACAAGCCTATTACCCACGATCCAGTTGTGGCTAAACAAGGAGATACCTATTATTTGTTTTGTACTGGACCAGGTATTACAAGTTTTACTTCCAAAGATTTAAAAAGTTGGAAACAGGGAGATCCTGTCTTTGCTGAGAGTCCCAAGTGGGCCAAAGAAGTTGCGCCTGGATTCAACGGGCATATTTGGGCTCCAGATATAACCCACCACAACGGAACATATTATTTGTATTACTCTATTTCGGCCTTTGGTAAAAACACTTCGGCTATTGGTTTAGTAACTAATAAAACGTTAAATCCTAAAGATCCTAATTATCAATGGGAAGATCAAGGTATAGTAATTCAATCAGTGCCAAATAGAGATATGTGGAATGCCATTGACCCTAATTTAATTTTTGATGAAAATGGAACGCCATGGATGTCTTTTGGTTCTTTTTGGAGTGGGTTGAAGATGGTCAAACTGAATCCAGATTTGAAAACCATGGCACAACCCGAGGAATGGTATCCTATAGCAAGTAGGGAGCGTAGTCCTGAAATTCCAGATGCCGATGCAGGAGATGCTGCCTTAGAAGGGCCTTTTATCTTCAAAAAGGGAGCCTATTATTATCTGTTTTTGTCATGGGATTACTGCTGCAGAGGAGAAAATAGCACCTACAAATTAGTGGTAGGTCGTTCAAAATCGGTAACTGGTCCATATCTGGATCAAGAAGGGAAACCACTTAATGAAGGTGGTGGCTCTTTAGTAATTGAGGGCAATAAAAATTGGTATGGGGTAGGCCATAACAGTGTTTTTACCTTTGAAGGGAAGGACTATAATTTTATGCATGGGTATGATGCCCATGACAAAGGATTGCCAAAATTAATAGTCAAAGAAATTACCTGGGTTGATGGCTGGCCAACTTTAAAGCCAATGGAGTAATATTTATACTTGATGTTTTTTTTGGATGAAAAATATGCTATAAATAACCAAATGAAATTTGAAAAACAGACATACAAACTCATATTATTAAGTATCTATATTGGCTTATTTCTAGGTGAAAGTGTAGGTTTTTCTCAATCAATTGCTTCATCAAAAGTAGGGCTTGGTTGGAGCGGAAATTCCATAAATACAGTCATCTTTAGAAATCAAGCCTTAACCTCTAATAACGAATTTCAATTTACAGCTTATTACAATCAAGAAGGTTACATGGTATTAGCCAAACGTTCCTTGGGAACTAATAAGTGGCTAAAACACATCACACAATATAAAGGGAATATTCAAGATGCCCACAACAGTATCAGCATAGCTATAGATAATGCTGGTTACTTGCATGTTAGTTGGGATCAACATAACTCTCCCTTGAGATATGCAAAAAGTATAGATCCTTTGGGAATTGAGTTATCTGAAGAATTAGAGATGACCGGTTTACTAGAATCTTCGGTTACGTATCCAGAGTTTCACAATTTGCCAAACGGTAAATTATTGTTTTTATATCGTTCTGGTGAATCTGGAAATGGCAATCTGGTAATGAATTTGTACAATCCAAAGTCAAAAGAATGGAAACAAATTCAGAACGATTTAATAAGTGGAGAAGATGCAAGAAATGCCTATTGGCAAACTACTATAGATAAATTAGGAAACATTCATCTTTCAAGGGTGTGGCGGGAAACATGGGATGTGGGTACTAATCATGATTTATGTTATGCGATATCAACCGATAATGGCCTTACTTGGGAAAAATCAAATGGTGAGAAATATCAAATTCCTATAATCAAAGAAACTGCAGAAGTGGCTTGTTATATCCCCCAGGGAAGTAATTTGATTAATCAGACTTCCATGGATACAGATTCAGAAGGAAATCCTTTTATTGCTTCTTATTGGAGCTTGCAAGGAGGCACACCGCAATATAAGGTGGTTTATCACAAAGATGATAATTGGCATTTAATGGATACCGACTTCCACAAAACGGCTTTTAGTTTGACTGGTGGAGGAACTAAAAGGATTCCGTTGTCCCGACCAAAAATTTTAGTAGGTGACCAGGGTGTTTACGTTTTGTTTAGAGATGAGGAGATGGGTAATAGAATGACCCTTGCCAAGACGAATTTGAATAAAGTTAATTGGGAATTAAGCGATATTTCAAATATAGAAGTTGGTCAATGGGAACCAAATTACGATGTAAATCAATGGAAAACCAAAAATGAAATCCATGTGTTTTCGCAAAAAGTATCCCAAATTGACGGTGAAGGTCTAGATAAAATAGATCCGCAGCCAATTTACATTGTTGAATTTAGAGATAATTAATAGGACAAAATAAGAATGAATTTTAGCAAAATTATTATAGGAAGTTTAATATGTCTTTGGGTAGTTTCTTGCAAACAAAAGGAACAAAGTAGTTTGCAGGTTCCCAAAGAAAATGACTTTCTTGTAGCTATTGACAGTACCCTACAGTTGGCTGTAGAACAATATTCTTACCTAAGTCAACAAGTTGAACCAGGGGTTTACCCTAGGACCTTCCAAAATGATAGTTTGGTTACCAGTGATTCAGGTTGGTGGTGTAGTGGTTTTTATCCGGGAACTTTACTCTACCTAGATGAAGCTATTGATGCTCCCAAACTAAAAGAAGAAGCCATTTCATTTATGGCCGATTTGAAACGAGAGCAATATAACAAATCAACCCACGATTTAGGCTTTATGATGTATTGCAGTTTTGGAAATGCCAATAGGTTACAACCTAACCCAGAATATCAAGACATATTATTGAATAGTGCTAAATCCTTAGTGACACGATATAATGATACCGTTCAAGCAATTAGGTCTTGGGATAGTGCGCCTTGGAATAGGGCAGGAGAAGATGATTTAGTGGTCATAATTGATAACATGATGAATTTAGAAATGTTATTTTGGGCTACAGAATATACTCAAGATAGTACCTATTATGATATAGCTGTAAAACATGCTGACAAAACTTTGAGAAATCATTTTAGAGAGGATTATAGTTCTTATCATGAAGTTATCTATGACGAAGCAACGGGAGATGTCAAAGCTCAAATAACAAGACAAGGAGCTTCTGATTCTTCAGCATGGGCTAGAGGTCAAGCTTGGGGATTGTATGGGTATGTTGTTATGTATCGTTTTACACAGGACCCAAAATATCTAAATCAAGCACAACAAATTGCGGAGTTTATTTTAACTCATTCAAATCTTCCCGATGATCAAATACCTTATTGGGATTATGATGCACCGAAAATTCCAAACACTTATAGGGATTCATCGGCTGCTGCTATCATGGCTTCCGCATTTTTGGAACTCAGTACCTTTTCCGATGAAGGAAAATCAGAAACCTATTATCAAAGTGCTGAAAGAATTTTGAAAAACTTGATGACACCACATTATTTGGCTCAGAAAGGAAAAAATGGCGGGTTTCTTTTAAAACATGGGGTAGGTGATTTACCCAATAATAGTGAAATAGATGTGCCTTTGACTTACGGCGATTACTATTTTGTTGAAGCCATGATAAGATACAAGGAATTAAATACAAACAGAAGAAATAATTCTTAATGAAAAGAATAAATCAAATATTGATTTTTGGAGTTTCCTTATTGATATTCAATTGCAATACTGAGACTCAGGTTACAAAAGTAGAGGAACCGGGTTCCGGTATGGGGTATCCCATTGAACCTGTCGACATTCAGCATGTCAAAGTAACTGATGATTTTTGGTTGCCCATCATTAAACGGGTTCAAGAAAAAACCATAGACTATGCCATTGCAAAATGTGAAGAAGAAGGGCGGTTTGATAATTTTTTGATAGCAGGAGGTCAAATGAAAGGTGAAGTAAGAGGAGAAATGCCGTTTGATGATACAGACGTCTATAAAATTATAGAAGGAGCATCCAATTCTTTAATTAGTGCACCAAATAAGGAATTGGAAACCTTGGTAGATTCCTTGGTTTCTATTATAAAAGTAGGTCAAGAAAAGGATGGTTACCTAACCACATGGCGAACCATTGACCCTGCAAAACCCCCTGCAACTTGGGTTCAAACTCCTAAAGGGGAACGTTGGGATGGGTTATTTATGAGTCATGAGTTATACAATGCGGGTCATTTGTATGAAGCAGCTGCAGTTCATTACCGAGCAACAGGGAAAAGAAACTTTTTGGATATAGCAATAAAAAATGCTGATTTAATGGTGAAAACCTTCGGTGATGAGGAAGGAAAAATAAAGGCTGTTCCGGGACATCAAATTATAGAGTCTGGTTTAATAAAGTTATATCAGATTACTGGAAATGAAGAATACATCAATTTAGCTAAATACTTTTTGGATAATCGTGGAAACCCTGAAAATCATGACTTATTTGGGCCTTATTCTCAAGATAGTATTCCTGTAATCCAACAGGAAGAAGTTGTTGGTCATTCGGTAAGAGCCGTTTATATGTATGCAGCCATGACAGATATTGCTGCTATCCAGAATGATAGTTTATATGAAGCAGCAGTAAACAAATTATGGAACAATATGGTATCCAAAAAAATGTATATCACGGGAGGTATTGGAGCAAAACATGACGGCGAACAGTTTGGGGCTAATTATGAACTACCTAACCTAACAGCTTATAATGAAACTTGCGCAGCCATAGGCGATGTGTATTGGAATCACAGAATGCACAATTTGTATGGTGACGTTAAATATTTTGATGTTATCGAAAGAACGTTATACAACGGTTTAATTTCTGGTTTGTCATTAGAAGGCACCAACTTTTTCTATCCAAATGCCTTGGAGTCTGATGGAGTTTACAAATCCAATCGTGGTTCATGTACGCGTCAAGCTTGGTTTGATTGTTCGTGTTGTCCTACTAACGTGATTCGTTTTGTGCCATCTATTCCTGGTTTGATTTATTCGAAAGGAAATAATTCGGTTTACGTGAATTTATATGCATCCAATGAAGCCGAAATAGATTTAAATGGAAAAGCTGTTAAAGTTACCCAAAGCACATCCTATCCATGGAATGGAACGGTAAACATGACTGTTGAAGCAGACTTTGAAGTAAAAGTAAAATTCCGTGTGCCTGGTTGGAGTAGAAATGAAGTGTTGCCAAGTGATTTATATTCTTATGCAAATTCTTATGAATCACAACCTACTTTATCCATCAATGGAGAAAAGGTAGAAACAGCTATTCAGGATGGTTATTTAGAAGTTACAAGAAACTGGAGTGCAGATGATGCCATTGAAATCCATTTCCCAATGGAAGTTCGTGCCGTAAAAGCAAATGAAAACGTGGAAGAAGATAGAGGTAAATTATCTCTGGAGTATGGTCCTTTAGTATATGCAGTAGAAGAAGTGGATAACCCAAATTTCGATACTATTTCAGTGTCAGCAAATGACCAATTTTCAGTTCAAAAAGAAGATATCTTAGAAGGTGTCAATACCATTTCAAATGATCAATTAAAAGCAATTCCTTATTATACTTGGTCAAATCGTGGCGTAAACAAAATGAAGGTTTGGTTGCCGGAAACAAAAAACAATAACTAATTCATTTCAGCCTAGAGTTGAAGACTATATATGAAATCAGATAATCAAAAATTAAGCATCCTTGAAAAAATAGGATATGGTTCAGGCGATGCAGCAGTAAACGTTGTAATTTCTTCAATGTTCTTAATCATCACCTTCTTTTATACCGATGTGTATGGGTTGAAACCAAAGGACATGGCGGTATTATTCCTTTTGGTTCGATTGATAGACGCCATTACAGACCCGTTAATGGGATTGATTACTGATAAGTTTACAACCAAATGGGGAAGGTATAGACACTATTTTCTTTATCTATCAGTCCCGTTTGGTATTTCCGTTTTTTTGACGTTTACCACCCCAGGTTTTGATTATACAGGAAAGCTTATTTATGCTTACATCACCTATATTTTTGTGACCATCATGTTCACATCTGTGACAATTCCCTATATCTCATTAATTAGTGTTTTGACCAGTGACCCACAAGAAAAATTATCGGCTAATGGATACCGATTATTTTTTGCAAAGATTGCCGCCTTTTTAGTGTCAATTGTAGTGCCAATTTTAGCAGAAAAACTAGGAAAAAATGACTTGGCTAGAGGTTATCAATTAGCAATGGGAATCATGGCCCTCATGGGAACCCTGTTATTCCTTTTTAGCTTCTTTACAACCAGAGAACGTGTAGAGCATAAAGTAGATGACAAACCGCTATTGGAGCAATTTAAATTATTGATTAAAAACGGACAATGGACATTGCTGTTTGGGGTTTGTTTCACAGGGACCGTGGGTTATGTAATTCGTGGTTCGGTAGCTATTTTTTACGCTAAATATTTTCTGGGTGGTGATGCCAGCGTGCAATCAACGTTTATGGGAACGGGCGTTGCAGCAGCTATATTGGCGATGCCTGTATCCACTTTGATTACCAAGCATTATTGTAAAGTCAAGATGTTTAAATATACCCAATTGGCAGTGGGTGTTATTAGTGTGATTATGTTTTTTATGATTAAACCCGGTGATATGATGTTGGCCTATATTTTATATTTCATCTTATCATTTGTAGTCGATTTACATGCGCCTGTTTTCTGGTCTGCCATTGCAGAAGCAGTGGATTATGGACATGCAGAAACGGGTAAACGGGTATCTGGATTATCTTTTGGAGGCATTTCATTCGCTCAAAAATTTGGAATGGGAATCGCGGGAGCAGCCGTTGGATATTTGTTAGATTTCTTTGGATACATTCCTGATACAGTACAAAGCGAAACAGCATTGGTTGGTATTGCCCTCATGTTAACGATTATTCCGGGAGTCTTCCATGTGATAATGGGATTATTGATGTTCCGATACAAAATTACCGATTCATATTACGAAACAATCAAAGCAAAATTGAATATTTAAAATGGATACAAGCCGATCAAATAAACTTATTGTATTGCAACGTGCCGATCCGTTTATTTATAAACATACGGATGGTTATTACTATTTCACAGGTTCGGTGCCTACCTATGACGTTATTGAACTCAGACGTGCTAAAACCATAAATGAATTGCAAGATGCTGAAACATTTAATGTGTGGAAAAAGCATGATAGCGGACCTATGAGCCGCCATATTTGGGCACCAGAAATACATTATTTAGACGGAAAATGGTATGTGTATTTTGCGGCTAGTGAAGAGGAAGATATTTGGAAACTAAGACCATATGTGTTGGAGTGTTCAGGTCAAGATCCTTTAAATGATGAATGGATTGAACTGGGACAAATGCAACCCGCCGATGGAGATAACAAAACGTTTATCGATTTTTCTCTTGATGGAACCGTTTTCGACCACAATGGAAAGCGCTATTTCTGTTGGGCTGAGAAAACAGGGGGGCAATTTGCTGCTTCTAATTTGTATTTGGCTGAAATGGAATCACCCATAAAATTAAAAACCACCCAGTTTATGCTCACCACTCCAGATTACGATTGGGAGCGCATCGATTTTTGGGTCAATGAAGGACCTGCAGTCATTAAAAACAACGGTAAAATTTACATCACTTTTTCTGCAAGTGCGACTGGAGCATGTTATTGTATGGGACTTATGGAAGCAGATGAAGATGCCGATTTATTAGATAGAAATTCTTGGAAGAAATCCAGATATCCTGTTTTGCAGACTAATGAAAAGAAAGGGATTTATGGACCAGGGCACAACTCTTTTACAGTTGATGAGAATGGAAAACCATTAAGTGTTTACCACGCTAGAGATTATGAAAAGGCAGTTGGTGATCCAGAATTTGTCCCAAAATCCGATAAGCGACCTTTGGAAGAAATAATAGCAGATCCATTATATGATCCAAACCGTCACGCCCGAGTGATGGAAGTAAAATTTGATGATAACGGCAGACCCATTTTCGAATATTATTAAAATGAAACATTCATTTTTTAAATACACGTTTTTAATTGCCATAACTCTTGGGATTTGTTTGAGTTGCATGGAGCAGGAAGCAACTCCAGAAAAAGGTTCTGGGTCTACAGAAGTGGCTCATTTGCAGGTGGACTTAAGTGATACTGGGATAAAAGTCCAACCAACCATGTATGGTATTTTCTTTGAAGACATCAACTTTGCCGCAGATGGAGGGTTATATGCTGAAATGATTAAAAATCGCTCGTTTGAATTTTTGTTGCCAAAAATGGGATGGAGTGAACCAAATAGCAATAAACACAGTCATAATAATGAATCTGGGATCTTAAATCCTATTCAATATACTGGTGAAAATTTCAACCATCGCTATGCTCGTGTTGAGGTGAAAGGACCGAACTACGAATTAATTAATGAAGGATTCCGTGGTATGGGTGTCAAAAAAGATGGGAAATATAACTTGACGCTTGATGCCAAAAAAGTAAGCGGTGAAATCAAAAAAATACAAGTTCAATTAATAGATACACTTCAAAATGTTTTAGGTGAAGCATTTATTATTCCCGATGGTGAAACTTGGAAAAACTACAAGGCTCAATTAACTGCCTCAAAAACTTATGGAAAAGCGCAGCTTAAATTGACATTTGAGGGTACAGGAGTTATTGATTTGGATATGATTTCCATGTTTCCAGAAGATACATGGAAAGGAAGAGAAAGAGGGTTGAGAAAAGACTTAGTGCAATTATTAGCTGATTTAAATCCTGGGTTTTTGAGATTTCCAGGAGGCTGTATCGTTGAAGGTAGAACTTTGGAAAGACGTTACCAATGGAAAAAAACAGTTGGAGATATAATAGATCGTGAGGTATTGGTAAACCGTTGGAATACCGAATTTATGCACAAATTCACTCCAGATTATTATCAAAGTTTTGGATTGGGCTTCTTTGAATATTTCCAGCTTTCTGAAGATTTAGGTGCAGAACCATTGCCTATTTTAAGTTGCGGGATTGCCTGCCAATTTAATACAGGTGAACTTGTCCCTATGGAAGAATTGGATCCCTATGTACAAGATGCTTTGGATTTAATAGAATTTGCCAATGGAAGTGTTTCTACAGAATGGGGAAAACTGCGTGCAGAAATGGGACATCCTGAACCATTCAACTTAAAATACATAGGAATAGGTAATGAACAATGGGGAGAAGTTTACATAGATCGATATAAAGTCTTTCATCAAGCGATTAAAGAAGTCTATCCAGAGATTGTGATTGTGTCTGGTAGTGGTCCATTTCCTGATGGAGATTATTTCGAGTACGGTTGGGAACAGCTTAAGGCCATGAATGCTGAAATTGTTGATGAACACTATTACCGATCACCCGAGTGGTTTTTAGAAAATGCAGCCAGGTATGATGGCTATGACCGTAAGGGACCAAAAGTTTTTGCAGGTGAATATGCAGCGCATCCGAAAGATGTGGAAGATGGCCCCAAGGAAAACAATTGGGAAGGCGCACTTGCTGAAGCTGCTTTTATGACTGGTTTGGAACGTAATGCAGATGTGGTAACAATGACATCTTACGCACCTTTAATGGCTCATATTGACGCATTTCAATGGGCTCCCGATATGATCTGGTTTAATAACTTGGAGTCTTATGGTACACCCAATTATTATGTTCAAAAACTTTTCGCTAATAACCCTGGTACCGATGTGGTCCATATTACAAAAAATGGGGAAGTGCTCGCAGGTGAGGGTGATTTGTATGCGTCAGCCGTAAAAGATAGCAACACTGGAGAGTTGATTATAAAGATCATTAATGCTTCCAAATGGAGTCAGAAGATTCAAATTGGAATACAAAATGGAGCTATTCATGATACAGCCGAACATGTTGTTTTAAAAAGCGAGGAATTATCAGATTCAAACACATTTGAAACTCCAGAAAAAATTAGCCCAAAATCAATTGAAATCAATGTAAATGATGAGCAAATTGAGTTAGAATTACAGTCTAACTCAGTAAATATGTTAAAAGTAAAAATTAAAAGTGTATAAAATACACTTAAATTAATCTAAAACGTATCTTTGTTAAGCAAACTAAAGTAGTAAAGATGAAAACATATGTTATAGGGTTAGATTACGGTTCAGATTCTGTTCGTGCCGTTTTAATTGATACCCAAAATGGTGCAGAATTGGCTTCAGAGGTTTTTTGGTATCCTAGATGGAAGCAAAATAAATATTGCAATCCAGGAATTAATCAGTTCCGTCAACATCCCCTGGATCATATTGAGGGATTGGAGCATACTATTACTTCTGTAATGAACCAAAGTGGTGTTAATCCCGAAGCTGTTAAAGGGATATGTATTGATACCACAGGATCATCTCCTATGCCTTTGACTGTTGATGGGACTCCATTGGCTTTAGTAGAAGGATTTGAAGAAAACCCAAACGCCATGATGGTGCTTTGGAAAGATCATACATCAGTAAAAGAGGCCAATGAAATTAATGAATTGGCTCGCTCTTGGGGAGGTGAAGATTACACCAAGTTTGAAGGGGGTATTTATTCTTCAGAATGGTTCTGGGCCAAGATTTTGCATATAGCAAGAGAAGATAAACAAGTGAAGGAACAGGCTCATACTTGGATGGAACATTGTGATTTCATAACCTACCTTTTAGCTGATAATAAGGATTTAAAATCTTTTAAAAGAAGTCGATGTGCGGCAGGACATAAAGCCATGTGGCATGAGAGCTGGGGCGGTCTGCCTGCCAAGGAATTTTTATCCCAGTTAGATCCTTATTTGGCAGATTTAAAGGATAACTTATACGAACACACGTTCACATCAGATGATATAGCAGGTCATTTAAACGAAGAATGGGCGGAAAAATTGGGACTTACAACCAAAACGATCATTGCCGTTGGAACTTTTGATGCGCATTCAGGAGCGGTTGGAGCTAAAGTAGATCACAATGCGTTGGTTCGCGTTATGGGAACTTCAACCTGTGATATTATGGTATCCCCCAACGAGGTGATTGGAGATAATTGTGTGAAAGGAATTTGCGGACAAGTAGATGGTTCTGTGATTCCCGGGATGATTGGTTTGGAAGCAGGACAATCAGCATTTGGTGATGTATTGGCTTGGTTTAAGGATGTCCTTTCCTGGCCCATAGATAATTTGGTAATGACCTCAAATGTTTTGACCGATGATCAAAAGAAATCCCTAAATGACGAAATAGAAGCTAAGTTTATTAGAACCTTAGCAGAACAGGCAGAGCGTATACCTATTTCTGAGGCTATTCCAATTGCCTTGGATTGGGTCAACGGAAGACGAACTCCAGACGCTAATCAAGAGTTGAAGAGTGCCATTTCTGGAATATCCTTAGGGACCAAAGCACCTCACATTTTCAAAGCTTTAGTGAACTCTATTTGTTTTGGATCTAAAATGATTGTTGATCGTTTTGAAAGTGAAGGTGTGAATATTGATTCCGTCATCGGCATTGGTGGTGTAGCTAGAAAATCCCCGTTCATTATGCAGACCTTGGCAAATGTCTTGAACATGCCTATTAAAGTTGCCGAGTCTGATCAAGCACCTGCTTTAGGAGCTGCTATCTACGCAGCAGTTGCGGCAGGCATATATGAAGATGTTATTGAGGCAAGCAAGGTGATGGGAAGTGATTTTGAAGCTGAATATTTTCCACAGTCAGAACAAGTGAAAATTTACGCCAATTATATGGAGTCCTACAAGACCTTGGCGGCATTTATTGAAAGTACTTTAAATCAAAAGAAATATGAGCACCAAGTATAAATCATTAAAAGAAGAATGTTATGAAGCCAATATGCAACTCAATGCTCTTGACTTGGTTGTGTATACCTTCGGAAATGTTAGTGCTGTAGATCGTCAAAATGGTGTATTTGCCATTAAACCAAGTGGCGTTCCTTATGAGGTTTTAAAACCAGAAGACATAGTCATTCTAGATTATGATAATAATATAGTAGAAGGCAGTATGAGACCATCTTCTGATACCAAAACGCATTCGTTTTTATACAAAAACTGGGATGATATTGGAGGTATCGCCCATACTCATGCCAAGTATTCCGTTTCTTGGGCACAAGCACAAAGGGATGTTCCAATTTTTGGGACTACTCATGCCGACCACTTAACAGCTGATATACCTTGTGCGCCACCTATGAGTGATGATTTGATTGCGGGTAATTATGAACACAATACAGGCATTCAAATCATTGATTGTTTCAAAGAAAAAAATCTGTCTCACCAAGAGGTCGAAATGGTGCTTATTGGAAACCATGGACCTTTTACCTGGGGTAAAAATGCTGATAAAGCTGTATATAATAGCAAAGTATTAGAGGTAGTAGCTGAAATGGCCTATTTGACATTGCAGATTAATCCTGAAGCACCTCGATTAAAAGATTCATTAATTAAAAAACACTACGAGCGTAAACATGGTAAAAATGCCTATTACGGTCAATAAATATTAAAACTTAATCTCATGATAGATATATCAACAAAGGAAGTTTGGTTTATAACAGGAAGCCAACACCTATACGGACCAGAAACTTTAGAGCAAGTAGCGCAAAATTCAACAACCATAGCAAAGGCTCTTAACGATTCTTCATTGATTCCAGTCAATGTGGTTTTTAAACCAACGGTCAAATCAACTGAGGAAATATATGAAACGCTTACAGCAGCGAATCAAGCTGAAAACTGTATCGGGATTATCACATGGATGCATACGTTTTCACCAGCAAAAATGTGGATAAGAGGCTTAACTGCACTTCAAAAACCGATGCTTCATTTACATACCCAATTCAACAGAGATATTCCTTGGGGAACTATTGATATGGATTTTATGAATTTAAATCAAGCGGCCCATGGCGATCGTGAGTTTGGATTTATGGTAAGTCGCCTTAGAAAGAACAGAAAGGTTGTTGTTGGACACTGGAATGAAGATTCTGTTCAAAAACAAATTGGAGATTGGACACGTGTAGCAGCTGGTTGGGATGATTGGCAAGGAGCAAAATTTGCACGTTTTGGTGATAATATGCGATTTGTTGCGGTGACAGATGGAGATAAAGTAGAAGCTGAAACCAAATTTGGTTTTTCTGTAAACACCTATGCTGTGGGTGATTTGGTTGAATTTATCAATGCAGTTACTGATGAGCAAATAGATACTTTGGTAAAAGAATATGAATCGTCTTATCATATGGCTGATAGCCTTTTGGAGGGTGGAGCCAATAGAAGCTCTTTAGTCGAGGCTGCAAGAATAGAGCTTGGATTGGAAAAATTCTTGGTTGATGGAGGCTTTAAAGGGTTTACAGATACTTTTGAAGATTTACATGGAATGAGACAATTACCTGGAATTGCCGTTCAAAGGTTGATGGAAAAAGGGTTTGGTTTTGCTGGAGAAGGCGATTGGAAAACAGCAGCATTGGTAAGAGCTATGAAAGTGATGGGGTCTGGTTTGGAAGGTGGAAATGCCTTCATGGAAGATTATACCTATCACCTAGATCCAAAAGCTCCAAGAATTTTAGGTTCACATATGTTAGAAGTAGATCCAGTTTTGGCGGCAGATAAACCTAGTTGTGAAGTACATCCTTTAGGAATTGGAGGTAAAGAAGACCCTGTGCGTCTTGTTTTCAACGGAAGGGAAGGTGACTCTTTGGTGGCGGCTTTAATGGACTTTGGCAACAGATTTAGATTGTTGGTTAATAAAACAGTGGGAGAAAAAGTTAAAGAAGCTTTGCCTAAATTGCCCGTAGCTAGAATCATGTGGAAACCACTTCCTGATTTTGAAACAGCTTGTATGGCTTGGATTTTGGGTGGAGGTGCTCATCATACGTGTTATAGTGAGAATGTGAGTGTGGAACAACTTGAAGATTTCGCTGAAATGGCTGGAATAGAATCTTTGGTTATTGATGAAGATACGACCATCAGAAATTTTAAAAACACCATTCATTCTAATGAGGCCTATTTTAGGTTCCAATAGGATTAACTTTAAAAATCCATCTATATGAATATCTTAAAACGTTCCATACATTGTATATTGGTTGCATTGATTTTTATCAATGTGGGTTGTAAAGACAGTAAAACGGAACAAAAAACAGAAAATGAAATGGAAGTGGAGAATAAATCTACAATAACAAAAACGACCTTCGGGCAAATGCCTGATTCAACAACTGTTGATCAATATACTTTAAAGAATAGCAATGGAGTTGAGATGAATGTCATTACTTATGGAGGAAGAATTACCTCATTTAAAGTTCCAAATAAACAAGGAGCGTTTGAGAATGTCATTTTAGGGTTTGACAATTTAGAAGATTATCTAGGAGATAACCCATTTTTTGGGGCCTTGATAGGACGCTATGGGAATCGAATTGCCAATGCCAAATTCACTTTGGATGGTTCAGAATATACTTTGGCAACCAATGATGGTCCTAATTCCCTTCACGGAGGCGTTAATGGTTTTGATAGGGTAGTTTGGAATGCTGAGCCCATTGAAGGAGGGGATGCTGCCGTTTTAAAACTGACTTATACTAGTAAAGATGGAGAAGAAGGTTTTCCCGGAACTTTAGAAGTGACGGTTGTTTATACCTTGACCAATGATGATGCCTTAGAGGTATCTTATGAGGCTAAAACTGATAAAACAACAGTTGTGAATTTAACGCAACATAGCTATTTTAATTTATCAGGAGATTTTTCTAAAACAATATTAGACCATGAAGTTGTATTGAATTCAGATGCTTATTTACCAGTTGATGCCACTTTGATTCCAACTGGAGAGATTAGAAAAGTGGAAGGTACACCGTTTGATTTTAGACAATCAAAATTAATTGGTAAAGAAATTAATGCCGAAAATGAACAATTGAATCTTGGTAAAGGTTATGACCATTGTTGGGTTTTGAATGGTGAAGGCATGCGATTGGTTGCCTCTGCCTATGAGGCGAATAGTGGAAGGTTCATGGAAGTATATACCGATGAACCTGGAATTCAATTTTACACAGGTAACTTTTTGGATGGAACATTGCCTATGCCAAATGGTGGGACCTATGGACACAGAACAGGATTTTGTCTAGAAACCCAACATTATCCAGATTCTCCAAACCAATCAGAATTTCCAACAACTGTTTTAAAACCTGGAGAAACGTATCAGTCTAAAACCACTTTTAAATTTTCAACTAAATAACTCATTATAACTAACTAAACTTATGCAAGCATTAGAATTATATGATTGGCTAGTGATTGGAATATTTGCCGTTGTACTCATAGGAATTATAGTCTATGTGGTAAAGCAAAAACAATCCAATTCGGCCGACTATTTTCTAGGTGGTAAGGACGCCACTTGGATAGCAATAGGGTCCTCCATTTTTGCATCAAATATTGGTTCAGAACATTTAATTGGTTTGGCAGGTGCCGGAGCCTCAAGTGGAATGGCCATGGCACATTGGGAAATCCAAGGTTGGATGATTTTGATTTTAGGATGGGTTTTTGTCCCATTTTACACCCGAAGTATGGTGTATACCATGCCCGAGTTTTTAGAAAGAAGATACAATAAAGAATCTAGGACCATACTTTCAGTAATTTCCCTGATTAGTTATGTGTTGACCAAAGTAGCAGTTACGGTTTATGCTGGAGGTTTGGTCTTTCAACAGGTTTTTGGAATTGAAACCTTGTGGGGAATCGATTTCTTTTGGATAGCAGCTATTGGATTGGTTGTTATTACAGCTTTGTATACTATTTTTGGTGGGATGAAATCGGTACTTTATACCTCGGTTTTACAAACCCCAATTCTTCTTTTAGGATCTTTAATAATCGTGGTTTTAGGACTCCGTGAGTTAGGTGGCTGGGACAAAATGATGGAAATTACAAGTGCCGTAACCGTAAATGATTATGGTAATTCCATGACAGATTTAATTAGAAGTAACAAAGATCCAAATTTCCCTTGGTTGGGAGCTTTAATAGGTTCTTCTATTATCGGATTTTGGTATTGGTGTACCGATCAATATATTGTTCAGAGAGTACTTTCTGGTAAAAATTTAAAGGAATCCAGACGGGGAACTATTTTTGGAGCTTATTTGAAGTTGTTGCCTGTATTTTTGTTTTTGATTCCAGGGATGATTGCCTTTGCTATCCATCAACAAAGTGTTGGTGCAGGAGGAGAGGGATTCTTACCTTTTCTAGAAAATGGAAATCCAAACGCCGATGCTGCCTTCCCAACTATGGTTGCTAAATTGTTGCCTGCTGGTGTTAAGGGATTGGTTGTTTGCGGTATTCTGGCTGCTTTAATGAGTTCTTTGGCTTCGTTGTTTAATTCATCAGCGATGTTATTTACAATAGATTTTTACAAAAAAATAAGACCTAATACCCCAGAGAAAAAGTTAGTGACCATTGGTCAAATAGCCACTTTGGTGATTGTGATTTTAGGAATCCTTTGGATACCAATTATGAGAAGTGTGGGTGATGTCCTTTATACCTATTTACAGGATGTGCAATCTGTTTTGGCGCCGGGTATAGCTGCAGCATTCTTATTGGGAATCACTTGGAAGAGAACCACAGCACAAGGAGGTATGTGGGGCTTGATTAGTGGTTTGGTAATTGGTTTAACCCGTTTGGGAGCCAAGGTATATTACACTAATAATTTGGACGCCGCCGATTCGGTATTTAAATACCTGTTCTTTGACTTGAATTGGCTGTTCTTCTGTGGATGGATGTTCTTGTTCTGTATTGTAATTGTAGTTGGAGTTAGTATGATGACTAAAGCACCAAGTCCTGAGAAAATAAAAGGATTGGTTTTTGGTACATCTACTCCGGAAGAAAGAGCCGAAGTACGAGCAAGTTGGAACCATTGGGATGTGATTCATACCGTAATTATCCTATTGTTCACAGGTGCTTTCTATTATTACTTCTGGTAATCTAATGGTTAGATAGACATATAAAAAAAACCGGGTATTTACCCGGTTTTTTTATTCTTGTATTTATGTAATTTAGTCTAGTTTTAAAACAAAACCACCATAACCGTTAAGCTCTATTTCTTTTAATTGGTCTGAGGTAACATTTTCAATTTGGAATGAGTTTTTCTGTTTATCAGTAATTAAGGTGCCCGTTTTTGAACCTGTGAATGACAAATCCAATGGAATGGTTTTAGGGATATTTTCACCATTTATTCCTACCACAAACCATGTGCTTCCTTTTCTTCTTGCCATAACAGCATCTTTTCCTGGATATCCTGATAGTAATTTGGATTCATCCCAATCTACGGGTATATTTTTAAGTAACTCAATAACTTCCCCAGGCTGTTTACTCATGCCTTCTGGTATCTCTGCCATATGTTGTACACCAGAGGTAAATAGGATAGGTAGAGCAAGCTCAAATGCTTTGGATGTTCTTCTGTGCATTCTTGGAATGGAGTCTAAAACCATCGGCGTAAAATCCATGGGGTCATAAACATTTCTCGTAAATGGGATGGTGGCGCAATGACTTGGTTGTAAATCTGCATTGACTTGTTCAAAAGTGACAAATTCCTCGCCTTTAATGGATTCCATGGTCATTAAATTTGGATAGGTTCTCTGCCATCCTCGCGGCAATGTGGTACCATGAAAGTTTACAAGAAGTTCATGGGCTGCAGCGTCTTTTAGGATGTCGTGATAATAGGCTATCATGGATTGACCATCGCCTCCAAAAAAGTCAATTTTTACCCCTGCAATACCGATGTCTTTTAATTTTTTGAATTCCGATTCTCGAGCCTCATGAGTTAAAAGCTTGCTTCTTGGCGTGTAGGGAGTGGTATTCCAACTTCCTGCCGAATTGTACCAAACCAAAACTTTGACATCTTTTGATTGGGCATAAGAAGCGAGTTCTGCTAATTTTTCAAATCCGATTTTTTGGTCCCAATCACAATCGATCAGACAATAGTCCCAATTCATGTTTGAGGCATAATCAATAAATTTCTTGGACGTTTCATAATTCGTGAAGTCATCTTTTAGCAACACCCAACTCCAAGACGATAGGCCTCCTTTAATAAAATCTGTATTCATTTCAATAGCCGGGTCGGCTAAATCGGTTCCTAAAGTGCTTTCAGCAATATCTGCTAAGGATCCTATGGTAATGATACGCCAGGGTGTTTCCCATGGAGTGACAGATTCTGGATTTAAAGCACCACCCGGAAATACTTCTTCTGTTTGGGGAAAAGTAACCTGAAGGGCTCCTAACTCCTCATTGTACTTTAGCCTAGAACCACAATAATTTTCCTTAAGGCCAGTTTCAGAAATCAGAGCCCAAACGCTATCTGTTTCAAATAAGGCTGGATAAACCCAGCCTTCACCTATATGAGATGGTTTGTCTGGAGAAATAGCCATTTCATAATGCTCCTCGTAAGAGGGGTTTGTATGTTCCCATCCTGTTTTGGCCTTGGCCATGGGTTGCAACCAAGATTTGGTTTCAGGTCCAAATTTGTAAGAAGTGAATTCTTCTTCAATCCTTTTTAAATCTTCTGATGTTTCTGGAAATTGGTATTTCAAGGCAACCCCATTTTCGGATAATTGAAATAGGATATTAAATTCTTGGTCTTGATTGTTTTTTAAATGAACCGTATACTGTTTTGCTTGATATTCCATTTGTTGTTGTTTACCATGGAACATAGTGTACGAATCAGTTATGGTCTCAGGTTCAGAAACGGAAACCAAACTTAGCTGGCTTTCAAAATTCCCATCGGTTCTTTTTAAGCCTAGTCTTGATGTGTCTAAGACCATTTTCCCCTGATATTTTAATAAATAGTAGGGTTGAAGATTTTTATTTAAATCGAAGGTTAATTCTATGCTACCATCAGCATTTGACAAAATATGCTGGGTAGACTTGTCATGTTTTTGACATCCCCAAAGAATTATGAGGAGACTGCAGATAAAAAAATGTTTCATTAGTATAAGTGTGAAAAATACATTTTAAAGATAGGAAATAACCTAGTTCTGTGAAAATATGAAAGCTAAAATGATAAGTATTTTGTTTTAAAAAGCTCGAAAATACAGGGTTTATAATTTTTAGATAAAAATTTTAAAAAAAATTGAGAAGTTGACAAATGTCATGTTTTGATAGATATTCTGGTTGTATTTTTACACTGTGGTTAAGGAAAAATAAAAATTCAATTTTCATATCCACTCTACAGTTTGGCCACGTTGCCAATTTTATACTGTAGTTTATTTGTCATTAATTGGCTTTTTTTAAAGTGACTTTATTTCTAGTGGAAAAATAAAGAATTCAACAAAGGCTAATTTTTGTTTGATGAGGTTTTGGGAAAAAGAGGGTTGTAAAGCAACCCTCTTTTTTATTGGAGTCTACTCGTCTCTTTCCATTAATAATTAATCGTTTAGAGTATTAAATCAAACATTTAATTTGTAATTTAGATTTCCATCAAAATAAAATCAATGAGGCCACTTTTAATCTTCACCTTACTTATTCCTTTTATTGCATTTTCGCAAAATTCATCCTATCAGATTGATAATAAGCATGTTAAATCCCTAATTTCCAAATATAAAAAGGATCCAAGAGGTCCTTATAAAGATATTCGTTGGTTTTGTGATGATAGCACCATTCAAATGCCCAAAGAACCCTGCGAGGAGGGAGGGATTCAACATGCACGCTATAAGGATGAGGTGGAAGGTTTGGGTGACAAGAGCCATATTTTTCTTGGACAAATTCTTGCTTATACCTCGTTTGATGAATTTTGGGATCAGGAGAATTACCACTCAAGAATCAAACAATACATGATTGAAAAATACCTAAAATCGGTAGATGATGGTTGGGTAAATAGACGGGGACAGTATTATAGAGGAGCTATTCAGGCAGAAGATGAAGCAGCTTGGGGAATAGATTTTTTTCATTGGTTGTTGAAAGAGGATGAAAACATAGCGAAGCACTTTTATTTTGTGAGACAAGCTATCAAAGACATTCCACATATTGGCGATGATAATGTGACGCTACGTATGCGAAGCGAATCTAAATCCATTGCGGATGAATTTGAGCCTTTTATGAATTTAAGAATCAAAATTCATGGTCAGCCACAAGTAGCAGATATCCAAGATGTATTGGCATTTAAGGAAAAGCAGGCTGCCAATTTGACTCCAGAATTGAACAAGCAAATTAATAAACTGGTTAAAACCATGAAGGAATATTTTAAACCAGTTGAAGTGGAGTCTCTTACGAAGTATCTCCAGGATGTTGAAGAAGAACAAATTCGAAATCAGATTGAAAATTATATTTCTTTATATCAAAACGAAAGCGCCCAAATGAAAATACAGGGTGCCTCAGAGTTAATGTGGTTTATTCGAGAACATATTTTAGAAGAAAAGAATGTTGCAGGTAGGTTAGCTTTGTTTGATCTTTCCTTAAAACTAGAGTCTCTAATTACCAAACAAATTGATGAATATCCCGATGATGATGTAACAACCCTAACCGATAAAATATGTTATTTAAGCACTGCATCTGCGGCTTCTGGGTACACTGAAACTTGGGAATGGGAGATGCTACAAACCAGTTTGAGTACGGTGGATGGTAAAAATACCACCTTGGAAGAACTCAATGCTTTTTTAGTAGCTGCTCGAAATCAATTGGAATGGGGCACAGGTAAAAATAATGCGGTTTTTAATCCAATAGTAGAGCTTTATGAAGGATTTGAGCCTTTGGTTCATAGTTTTTTAGATGACCGTATTAGAGGTTCGGTGGCCTTATATCTTGGCAATAGTATTGGAAAACTAGGACAGTTTATTACCGAACAGTCTTCTTTAAGTAATCAAGTTTTAGATATTTCCAACCAAAGTCATTTACATGGGTTAAATCCGGGGTATGCTTATGGGAAGTTGGTCGTGGTTGAAGGTTCGGCAGAAGATTTAAGCGTTAATCCCAATCATATTTATGTATTTGCGAGACCACCATCCGATTTGAAACCTGTAGCTGGTATTTTAAATGTTTCAGAAGGTAATTTGGTTTCACATCTTCAGTTATTAGCAAGAAATCTAGGAATCCCCAATACCTCCTTATCCAGCGATAATGTGAATACCTTAAAAGCCTTTGACGGTCAAACGGTTTTTTATGCTGTTTCCAATAAAGGGAACGTCATAATGAAATTGGAAAAGGATATGACGGAAGTCGAACGGAAGCTTTTTGAAAAGAAGGAGCGAAATACCAATATGATAACGGTTCCTACAGATAAGATCAAATTAGATCGCACAACCATTATCAATCTAAGGGAATTAAATGCCAAATCCTCAGGAATCTATTGCGGACCAAAGGCAGCAAATTTGGGAGAATTGAAAGAAAATTTTCCCGATGATGTGGTTGAGGGATTTGTCATACCGTTTGGGATTTTTCTGGATCACATGAAACAAACCATTCCAGGAGAACAACAAACCTATTGGGATTATTTGAACGGTATTTTTGCTAAGGCTGAAAATATGAAGTCTTCAGGAGAGACCGATGCTAATATTGAAGCGTATCAACTTTCAGAATTGGAAAACTTAAGACAATTGATAAGTCAAATGTCTTTAAAAGATAGTTTTCTAAAAGATATTAATCGCTCCTTTGATAGTATTTTGGGAGTTCCTTTTGGGGAGCAAGCCGTATTTTTAAGAAGTGATACCAATATGGAAGATCTTGGGAATTTTACGGGCGCAGGATTAAATTTAACTTTATTTAATGTCCTTGAAAAGGAGAAAATTCTAAATGGAATTAAAACAGTCTGGGCTTCCCCTTATACGGAACGTAGCTTTAAATGGCGACAAAAGCTTTTGAACAATCCAGAAAATGTATATCCATCCATTGTAGTAATCCCGGGTGTTAACAATGATTATTCTGGTGTCATGATAACGAAGGGGGTCACCACCGGAAAAACAGATGAAGTAACCGTGGCTTTTAGTAAAGGCGTGGGCGGTGCTGTTGATGGTCAGGCTGCTGAAACATGGACTGTCAAACATCAAGGTGAGTTCCATTTGATTGCGCCAGCAAGGGAACCTTTTTACAAATCATTATTAGAAGAGGGCGGTATCGAAACCAAGATGACTACGTTTGAAACCCCCATATTAAGTGTTCAGAATATCAAACAACTTAATTTATTTAGAGAAGAATTGGAATCAAAAATGGAAGCCAAGGGAATCCATGGACCATTTGATGTGGAGTTAGGGTTTAAGGAAAATAAAATATGGCTATTTCAAGTGAGGCCATTTGTAGAGAATAAAAATGCATTGAGTTCAGATTATCTGCAATCTATCACCCCTGATGTTGATTTGAATAAAGAAATTGCTTTGGATGTCAGCTTATAAATTGGGCTGATTATCCAAAATATTTAAGGTTTGGAGAGCTTGTTCTCTAATTAATTTACTTGGGTCGTTTAGTACTATTTTGACCAATGGTATGAAACGTTTTTCACCAGATTTTTCTATCAAGTAAAGAACAGCATGCTTAATTTTAATATCATGCCGTTCCAGAAGAATTTGGTAACATTTGTACTCACTGTAAACCTGTAAGTTTAGTTTTTTAATAATATCTTCAGAAATCTCGTTATCGATAAAGGCAGATTCAGCAATTGGTATTAATTCCTTTTTCAAATCAATATTGAGGAGATTGTCCAAAAACTCGATGGCATAGGCGCGTTGTTCTTCCTCTCCAGAACGAATGATATCCAACAAAGGATCTATATCTTCTGGCAAGTATTTTATACCTAAAAAACTAAAAATACGATGTAATTGCCTGTCCAAACGTTGTTCCAGTATTTGCATCAATCCTTTTCTAGCTGCTATTTCCTGAGAGGTATTAATTTTGGCTTCCTTGTAGCTAATTATAATTTGCGAATGTAAAGACGATAAGATATTTTGATACACTTGGCATTCATCTAATATTTTGCCAATCACAAAACCATCCCTTACTTTTAGGTTTTTATGCTTCCATTTAAGCCGTTTCAAGGACTCAATAGCCTCAATGGAAACAGAATGTTCTGTGGTGTCTATCAATTTGATTAAAGCATTTATTGCTTTTTGGGATTCAAACTGCTCAATCACTTTTGGAATGAATTGGCTATTTTTTAAAGATATTTTATCGTCTAAAATACATTTAGTCAAATAATCGATGATGCCTTCCCCATAGGCATGTAAGGCATCAAATAATTCATCTCTTAATGTTTTTTCCCAAAGTCTAGATAGCATGGGGTCAATGAAATCTTTTGATTTTATTTCTTTAACTGAAATTAAGGCCTGAATCACAATATCATTTTGGTTTGAAGCGAGCGATTGAGTGATAATAGAATAGAACTCTTTGGTCTTAATATTGCCGATGACTTCCAGAATGGTTTTTAACTTATTGGTTTTTATTGGGCCTTCTTCAAAATGAATCCATTCATTAACGGCTTCCTCTAAGGTGGATGTGAAATTAAATTTTTTCTGGAGTGTGGGACTATTGTGTAATTCTTGAGACAGTGCAATAAGAACAGCGTTCTCTATGGACTCATCGTCCTTTATTTTGGAATATTTATTGAAAATATTTGAAGCTTCCGATGGTTTATTCTTAATAATATACCGAAGTGCATGAGTAGTTATTTCTTGATCCTCTTCAAAAATCAAGGGCTCAATTAATGAACTTAAATCATCAGTTTTTAGAAAGTAAAGGTTTTCAATAGCTAATGCTCTTACAGCTTCTGAATCATGGTTAAGGAGATTTTTTAAATCTTCAAAAAAACGTTCGTCAGGCGTCTCTAAAGTGCGATGGAGCATGTGAAGGATTTGGGACTCGTTTCCGTTTTTGAACACGTTTTTTATAGAGCCAACAATGGTGTTTACAGGCACCTCTTTTTTAGGTTGTTCCAGCTTTTTGCTTTTAGAGTGTGGCCTTTCTAAAAGCGATTTAAAGGCATTGATGTATTCCTTTTTAAGTCTGAAAATAAAAAACATCCAAACTAAAATAAATATAGTTGTTAAGATGCTTACAAAGAAATAAGAGCCTTTAAAGACATGTATCACAAACATGAGGAGAAAACCAGCAATACCAGTTGCAATACTATCGATTACAACATCTATAAAGGTTTTTGTCTTCTTTTTAACTTCAAGAGGAACGGGAATCATTAAAAGCTCAGTGGCCGCTTTATTTACAGATTGTTTTAAGCTTCCGTCTGCTATTTTAATAAAGATGACAACCCACAATTCTGGAAAAAACAAAAGCAATACAGAGCCAATTAAGATTCCTGTAGGTAACCATAAAAGGGACTTGCCAACTCCTAACCTTCCTACAATTCGATTAGTCAAAAACAACTGAACCAAAAGGGAAATAACACTTAAGGTAGAAAGCCAAAAAGCAAAAAAGGCAGTAAGTTCTTGTTTGTCTGTTATTATTTCCGATGCAAAATGACTGTATTGATAATCTACTAGTTTAGCAACAATAACTCCAATTCCAATGACAATCCCAATAGAACTCAAAAGAGGAGAGGATTTAATCATTTTAAAAGGAGATTTCTCAATATGCTCACTTTTTAAATGTGCTAATTGATAATGGCTTAATCTAACAACTTCCTTACTCCAAATGAATTTGGTGATGGGTATACACCAAAAAAGCAAAAAGGCAGCTACCAATAAGAGGTTTTCAGAACTCACGAAGCTTGAAAGAGCACTAGTCAAATAGCCTCCAAAAATGCCTCCAGCAATGGCTCCAGCTCCAATAAATCCAAAAACGCGTTTAGCTTCTCTAGCGTTGTAAACGATGTTGGCTAAAATCCAAAATTGAGAAGTTGTTAAAAGGCCATATATGGCAACCCAGATATAGGGAATGTAAAGTAAAAGCCCTAATTTAAGTTTAAAATTGAGGGCCAAACAAAATAAGACCAAGGTGATAATGGAACCTATTAAGGTCCTTATGATGATTTTGTTTAGGGAAAAATGAGCTAAGGCTTTATCGTAAAAAAAAGAGCCAATGATGGCAAATATAGCTGTTAAAACATAACCTGCAGGTAATGCACTGGCCGAAAGTTCTGATAAGAATAGGGAATTAATAGTAGGCTTAACAATGAGGAGGGTTGTTAAGATTAGAAAAATATTGAGCTGCAATAACAGGGTTTTTTGCAGCTCATCTTCAGTAATATCAAATACTTTTAAAAGGTATAAAGTTAACCTTTTAGGTGTTGTTGGCATAGTTAACTAGCATTGATAGCCCTTTCAATAGGGGTTACTAAATTTCTGATGATCTGTTCGCCACCTTCATTCTCTATCAAAGCTACTAAAATATATTTTCTTTCACTATCCCAAACCAAAATGGAATCGGAATGCCAATTTCTCCAAGATCCCGATTTTCTGAACAACTGTGCACTTGGAGCTATTCTTTCAAGGGTATTAACAAATTTGTGATGTAATTCAGGATTGCCCATCATTTCAAGCATGTGCTTGGAGCGCTCTTCATTGACCAATTTTCCATTAACCATCATATAGTAAAACCTACAAACTTGGTCTGCGGTTGCCGCATGACTTAAATTCTTTAAAGGTTCTCTGTTTGTCGGTCCGCTGGCAGCATATCTCTTGCCTACCCATAATCCACCACCGTGATTTTCTTGATAAAAGTGATATCTTTTTGATGTTAATACATCAGCAATTTTCTGGAAACCTAACAAATCAATCATGCGCGTAGTAGCCTGGTTGTTTGATTTGCTTATCATTAATCGCATATCGTTTTTGATTTGCGTATTTTCTATTAATTCACCTCTTTCCAAAGCGTCTTCAGCAGCAAGTAATACAGCAATTTTTGGTAAGCTCGCAGCATACATCATTTCACTGCCGTTAATGGAAGCAAATCGCGGTTGAGAAGGATTATTTAAATCCACAATGCCAACAGACATTTTTTTGCTGTCGATTAATCGTTTCCATTGGTGGTTTTTGAATAATTCATTTTGTAAGGCAGATGTTAGATCACTATTTGAATAGGTGTCCAAAGGCTTGAAATCTTCATCCGGGATAGCTATGGGCAAATGGGAATAATCGACCTCAGTTAATGATTCAATTTTTTTCAAAGCAGATAGGTTAGACCTATTTTTTGAAAAAGTAGAAGTAAATGAAATGGCCAAATAAGCTACCAAGGCTAGTACAAAAAGTAAGTGAAATTTGGTGCTGGGGCGCGTTTTTTCTTGTCTGTTCATCATCTATAACTCATTAAAAACTAGTGCAATGATAAAATTATTTTTTAAAAATTAAAATTTATTAACGTTAAATTATTAGAAATCGATTGCGACTTGGGTTTAACCCTAAAACATCTAAATTGCCAATTATCAAACTTTAAACTGAACGTTTAATAAGCTCTTTTATTATGTGATAGCTAGATCATATTACGTTTTAAATTTGATTTTGGATGTTATGATATCATAAACAAACCCATTAAGAACTTCTTAATGGGTTTGCAGAAAACGAATCGACATATTGCCAGTTACCCTATTGGGGAACATATTTAAAGTTTATAGGCAATCCGAAAGTTACTTTTACTGGTTTGCCACGCTGTTTACCTGGCTCCATGGCAGGCAATAGGCTAATGATTCGTCTGGCTTCCTCTTCCAAAATTTTGTCTGGACCTCGGGTTTTAATGGCAGACACATGTCCGTCCCTGTCAACTGTAAAACTTACCATGACTCTACCATGCATACCCAGTTGTAAAGCAACTTCTGGATATTTGAAGTTCTTTTTAACATGGCCTAGAACTCCAGATTGGAAGCAAGCTCTTAAATCTTGGTTGCTTTTGCCTTCACAACCAGGGAAAATAGGAACTGATTCAACTATTGCAAAAGGAACATCAATTTCTTCCTCTACTTCTTCCACTTCAACTTCATCCACTTGTACTACCTTTTCTTCAATTTTATCAGACTGATTGGATTCAGTACTTTCTATAATTGATTCCTGTACTTCTTCCACATCTTCTACCACATTTATAATTTCAGGTGCAGCAGCAGCTGGTGGTGGAGGTGGAGGTGGAGGTGTATTTAAGTTGGTAATTGGTATGTCTTCTTCAAATTGCTGCTCCATTTGTAAAACGTCGGCAAGCAAAACGTCTTTCTCATAGGATTTATAGTTCAAACCAAAATAGGTAAATAATAGCATGATGTTTAACCCTATGGCGAAGTACAAACCGCTATTTCGGCCAATTTCTACTTCTGGATTTTTTTTAGGTAACATGACTAAAAGTGTTTTTGTTTTCTAATATAAAGTTACGAAAACGCTTTCGTGGAATATATGACATTTGTCATGAGGTTGGATTTTTAAAGGCTTGCTAAACAGTGGTTTGTTTTAGGTAACATGTGTTACTGACAGCGGATAGTGCCAAATGTATTTTTGCTTTATAAATTTTAAGATACATGAAGAATCATACCTATAAATTAATACTGCTCTTGATAATCTCATATTCCTATATGAATGCTCAGGAAAGGGTGGCAATCTCAAAAATGGAGGCCCAAACGGCAGTAAAAGAAAATAACCAAACCCTTAAAATGTCTCAGGAAGATTTTATTCAGGCTAGGGCTGATTTTAGACAGACCAATGCTGTATTTCTTCCCAATATTACAGCATCACATACTGGGTTGTCAACTACCAATCCTCTCATGGCTTTTGGGTCAAAATTGAATCAGGGTATCTTGACGGCTTCAGATTTTAATCCAGACCTTTTAAATAATCCAGATGCGGTTCAAAATTTCGCTACCAAATTTGAAATCCAACAACCATTAATCAATATGGATGGTTTCCTCCAGCGGAAGGCGGCGAAATCTAAAATGGACGCCATGTCTTTAAAGCAAGAGCGCACAGAAGATTACATGGTGTTTGAAGTTGATAAAGCCTACATGCAATTGCAATTGGCTTATAAAGGTATTGAGGTTTTGGAAAAGGCACTCCTAACAGCAGAAGCTAATTATAAGATGGCAACAGATAATTTTAATCAAGGTTACCTACAAAAATCAGATTTACTTGCCGTTGAAGTTCGCGTTACTGAAATCCAAAACCAACTTCAAATAGCAAAAAGCAATGTCCAAAATGGCTCCAATTATTTAGCATTTTTAATGGATGCAAATCAGGATCTCATTTATAAACCTACTGATAGCTTGCAAGTTGAAAACTTGAATGATTTCAACGATACTTCTGTTGCAGAGGATCGATCAGATATAAAGGCTATGGCTATGGCTACAGATGCTTACAAGACCATGTATCAGGCCGATAAAATGACTTTTCTGCCTAGGTTGAATGCCTTTGGGAGTTATGAATTGTATGATGAACATATTTTTCAAGCGGGCTCTAATGGGTATGTAGTGGGCGCCCAGTTAAGTTGGGATATTCTCAATGGGACTAAACGTTTTGGTAAGGCTCAAAAAAGCAAATCGGAATATCAAAAATCCCAATTAGAATATGAGCAGTATGTCTCGCAAAGTCAATTGGAATTGAATAAAGCCAAACGCATGCTCGTAGATGCGAAAAATAAATTAGTGTTGAGTAAACTGGCTATGGAACAGTCGGAAGAATCCTTGCGAATTAGGAAAAATAGATTTGAACAAGGGTTGGAAAAAACAACCGATTTGTTGATGTCTGAGACGCAATATGCTCAGAAACAACTAGAATATTATCAAACGATTTTTGAATACAACTATGCACAGTCTTATGTGCAGTTTCTTACTAAATAAAACAAACACATGAAAAAAGTATATACCATCTCAACTCTATTATTAGTTGCAACCTTATTTAATTGTGGAGGGAAAGAAGAAAAGAATAGTCAAAAGGATATATCACCTATACCGGTGCAAGTATATGAAGCGACTTCCAATAAAGGGAATCCTTTTTTGGCTGTAAGCGGAAAAATTCAAGCGGTCAATAGTGCTGATTTAAGTACCAGAATGATGGGGTACGTTAATGAGGTCTATGTCCATGTTGGTGATCAAGTTAAAAAGGGTCAATTGTTGGTTTCCATTAACAATTCAGATCTTCAAGCAAAGCGAGCTCAAGTTGATGCTAGTATTTTGGAAGCGAAAGCCGCTTATGAAAATGCTAAAAAAGATTATGAAAGATTCCAAACCTTATATAAGCAACAAAGTGCTTCTCAAAAGGAATTAGATGATATGACTGCAAGATACCAAATGGCAAATGCCAGAATGGAGGCAGCAAAACAAATGAAGAATGAAGTAAATGCGCAATTTGCATACGTGAATATCACCGCTCCTTTTGAAGGAGTAGTCACTCAAAAAACAGTGAAAAAAGGCGATATGGCCAATCCTGGAATGCCCTTGATAACCGTTGAGAATCCAAATAAATTTGAGGTGATCGCCATGGTTCCAGAAACTGAAATTTCCCAAATCACAAAGGATAGTTCAGTAGAAATTCAAGTGAAATCACTCAATAAGACTTTAAAAGGAACCGTATCTCAAGTTAGTAGGTCAGCAAAACATACCGGGGGACAATATTTGGTGACCATTCAAATGGAAGAGTCTAATGATGTTATGTCGGGTATGTTTGTTACGGTTCAATTTCCCGTTGAGAAGAAACAGCAATCAGAAGTGGTATTGGTTCCTAAAAGTGCACTTGTAACCAAAGGGCAATTATCAGGGATTTATACAGTAAGTGAAAGCCAGACTGCTATACTAAGATGGGTGCGTTTGGGAAGAACTTACGGAGATATGGTTGAAGTGCTGTCGGGATTATCAATCGATGAGTCGTATATCACATCTTCAGAAGGAAAATTGTTTAATGGTGCCAAAGTATTGGTTCAATAATCAAGTATAAAGATGAAAGAAGGATTAGCTGGTAAGATAGCCAAAGGCTTTATAAGTTCTAAACTTACAGTACTTCTCATGATTGTTTTCATGGTGATTGGTGTATATAGTTCGTTTTTGATTCCACGAGAAGAAGAACCTCAAATTGATGTGCCCATGGCAGATATTTTTGTGGGATATGCTGGTGCCAGTCCAACGGAGGTAGAGTCTAGGGTGATTAAGCCTTTGGAGAAAATCATCTCCAATATAAAAGGTGTGGAATATGTGTATTCCACTTCCATGGAAGAACAAGGAATGGTCATCGTACAGTTTTATGTAGGTGAGGATATTGAGCGCTCTTTTGTAAAACTTTACAATGAAATAAATAAGCACATGGACCAAATGCCCAAGGGTGTCACGATGCCTTTGGTTAAAACACGAGCCATTGATGATGTGCCTATGCTGGCATTAACATTATGGAGTGATAATTATGATGATTTTCAATTGAAACAAATAGCTCAGGAGCTTAAGAGTGAGATTGAAAAAGTGGAAGATGTGGCAATAACCCATGATATTGGTGGTAGAAATAGAGAGTTGCGTGTGGTTTTGGATAAAGATCGTTTGGCGGCAGCTGGTTTGGATATGTTATCTGTTTCTCAAATGATTCAAGCTAATAACCAACAAATGGGAGCTGGGACTTTCGATAAAAATGACGAAGAGTTTTTTGTGACCACAGGTCAATTTTTAAATTCGATAGAAGATGTAGAAAATTTGGTGGTTGGCGTACAGCAACAACAACCTATTTATTTAAAACAAGTAGCCCAAGTATTTGACGGACCTCAAATACCCGTGAATTATGTGAGTTTAGGGTTTGGGCAAGCAAGTGAAAAGCAGGATGTATTTCAGTCTGAATATCCAGCGGTGACCATTTCCATAGCCAAAAGAAAAGGTGCCGATGCCATGAAAATTGCAGATGTTATATTGGACAAGGTAGAGCACTTAAAGAAAAATCTGGTGCCTGATGATGTTCATGTTGAAATCACGAGAAATTATGGAGAAACTGCTTCTCAAAAAGTGTCAGAACTTTTAATGCACTTAATCGGGGCAATCATAGCAGTTACTTTAGTGGTTATGCTGGCCATGGGATGGCGAGGTGGATTGGTTGTCTTTTTGTCGGTGCCCATAACGTTTGCATTGACATTGTTGAGTTATTATTTACTGGATTATACCTTAAATAGAATCACCCTGTTTGCCTTGGTCTTTGTAACGGGTATTGTGGTGGATGACTCCATTATCATTGCAGAGAATATGCATCGACATTTCAAGATGAAACGCCTCCCATTTAAGCAAGCAGCGCTTTATGCCATTAATGAAGTTGGGAACCCAACCATTTTGGCAACCTTTACAGTTATTGCTTCTGTGTTGCCAATGGCATTTGTATCTGGATTAATGGGGCCTTATATGAGTCCGATGCCAATAGGAGCTTCCATAGCCATGTTGTTGTCTTTGTTCGTTGCCTTAACGATTACCCCATATCTAGGTTATATTTTCTTAAGGGAAAAGGATAAAAAGGCTGAAGATGACCCAGAGAAGAAGGATGTTTCTGGAACCTTTATTTTTAGAATGTATGAGAAGTTTGAAAAACCACTGATTGAGAATAAAACCAAACGTTGGACCTTTTTAGGAATTACCATTTTCTTGCTTCTGGGTTCTGTGTCTTTGTTCTTTACCAAATCCGTGGCGGTTAAAATGCTACCATTCGATAATAAAAATGAATTTCAGGTAGTCATTGATATGCCAGAAGGAACCACTTTAGAAAGAACTTCGGTGGTAGCAAGGGAAATTGGGCAATATTTAGCAACAAGACCTGAGGTGGTGAACTACCAAAGCTATGTTGGGGCTTCTGCTCCAATAACCTTTAACGGTTTGGTAAGGCATTATGATTTACGCGGAGGTAGTAATATGGCAGATATTCAGGTAAACTTAACCGATAAGCATGATCGGGATGTTCAAAGTCATGACATTGCCAAATCTATGCGTCCTGATATTCAAAAGATTGCGAAGAAATATCAAGCTAATGTCAAGTTGGTTGAGGTTCCACCAGGGCCACCAGTATTATCTACCATTGTTGCTGAAATCTACGGTCCCGATTACGATCAACAAATGGAAGTGGCAAATCATGTTCAGGACATTCTTAAAAATACCAATGATGTGGTTGATATTGATTGGATGGTAGAAGACGACCAGGTGGAGTATCAATTTGTCGTTGATAGGGAAAAAGCCATGTTAAATGGTATTGCACCCCAGCAAATTGTGTATACCATGAATATGGCATTGTCCAATAAGCCAGTTGCTGCTTTGTATGATAAGAATGCTGTTCATCAAGTAGGAATTGTACTTGCTTTAGACGAGAAGGAAAAGTCAACTCTTATGGATATTTCACAATTAAAAGTGGCTTCCAATCAAGGAGGCATGGTCCCCATCGCAGACCTTGTCGATATTCAACAAGTAACTAAGGCCAAAAGTATTTATAGAAAAAATCAGAAAAGAGTTGTTTATGTGATGGCTGATATGGCAGGAAAGCTTGAGAGTCCGGTATATGCCATTTTAGGAATGAGTGATAAACTTCAAAATATTCCTTTGCCTGATGGGTATGCTATGGATGAGTTGTACATAAAGCAGCCTCGTTTTGAAGATGACTATACCGTTAAGTGGGATGGAGAGTGGCAAATTACCTTAGAAGTTTTTAGGGATTTAGGTATAGCTTTCTTAGGTGTCATAATCATTATATACATATTGATTGTAGGGTGGTTTCAAAACTTTAAAGCACCCGTTGTAATGATGGTTGCCATACCATTGTCCCTAGTGGGAATTGTCTTGGGACATTGGATGATGGGAGCTTTCTTTACAGCTACCTCCTTTATCGGGATGATTGCTTTAGCGGGGATTATGGTTCGAAATTCGGTTTTGCTTATTGATTTTGTGAATTTGAGGTTGGCAGAGGGCATTCCTTTAAAACAAGCAGTTATTGAAGCTGGAGCAGTAAGAACCACACCTATTTTATTAACAGCTGGTACGGTTGTTATAGGGGCTTTTGTGATTCTATTTGATCCTATTTTTCAAGGGTTGGCTATTTCACTTATGGGAGGAACCATTGTTTCAACCATTCTGACCTTATTGGTAGTGCCTTTAGTTTACTACATGATTGAACGTAAAAATTATCAAGATTAAAAAAACAGGTATATGAAATTAGTCATAGTAACAGCAGTAGAAGTCTTTGAAAAGGATGTTTTGAGACTTTTTAAGAAAGCTGGAATAGAAAGTTTCAGCAGTTCTGAAATTGACGGTTATAAGAATGCGCCCACTTTGTTGGCAACTTCTAGTTGGTTTCCTAATGTAAAAGGAGGTAATGAATCAAGTATGTTCTTTTCATTTACAGATGAAGAGCACATTGATACTTTGTTTGGATTGATTTCAGATTTCAATAAAGATTTGGAAACCAATAATCCCATGAAAGCCATTGTAGTTCCAATTGAAAAACACATTTAAAATTAAATAAGATGATTAATAGGTATATAAGAGCAATTGCAGGAACGTTTGTAATAATTAGTGTGCTGCTAGGAATGTACGTAAACGAAAACTGGTTTTGGTTTACAATATTTGTTGGGGCCAATTTACTGCAATCTTCAATTACCAAATGGTGCTTAATGGAAGATATTTTAAAGAAAATAGGGATTAAGGATTAATCCATTTATAGCGCAATAAATATTAGGTAATTAGATAACCCAGACAGATTAATTGTCTGGGTTTTTTGGTTTTATAATGATTCTAATTAATGGTTAAAAAATGAACGAAACATGACTATTGTCATAGTTATTCTTCAAGAGCTAGTTTACCTTTAACATGTTGAAAATGAAATTAAAAATGTTCGTATTATGGAACTAAAAAACAAAACCAAAACTCGAGTCTACACCTTTGGTGACAAAAAAGCCGATGGAGATAGTTCGATGAAGAACTTGTTAGGTGGTAAAGGAGCCAACCTAGCAGAAATGAGTGCTATAGGAATTCCGGTTCCTCCAGGATTTACCATTACTACAGAAGTATGTACTGAATATAATCAATTAGGAAAAGAAGCTGTTATTAGTCTTCTCAAGAAAGATGTAGAAACCGCAGTGAACAACGTTGAAAAAACAATGGGAGCCAAATTTGGAGACTCCAAAAACCCGTTGTTGCTCTCTGTTCGTTCAGGGGCACGTGTTTCTATGCCTGGGATGATGGATACCGTTCTTAATCTTGGTTTGAATGATGACGTAGTGCAAGGACTGGCCAAAAAGACTAAGAATGATCGTTTTGCATGGGATTCTTACCGTCGTTTTGTTCAAATGTATGGTAGTGTGGTAATGGGAATGAAACCTATAAATAAGGATGATTTAGATCCTTTTGAAGAAATAATTGATAACCTTAAGGAGAAACGTGAAATAGAGTTGGATACCGAATTCACCGTTCAAGATCTTAAGGATTTGGTGTTTGATTTCAAAAAAGCCATCTATCGCCGTTTAGGAAAAGAATTCCCTTCAGATCCATGGGATCAGTTATGGCTGGCGGTCATGGCCGTATTTGATAGCTGGAATGGAAAACGTGCTGTATATTACAGAAATATGCATGGATATCCAGCAGATTGGGGAACAGCTGTAAACGTTCAGGCCATGGTATTTGGAAATATGGGTGATAATTCGGGTACCGGAGTGTGTTTCACTAGAGATGCAGGTTCTGGAGAGAACCTATTCAATGGCGAATATTTATTGAACGCTCAAGGTGAAGATGTTGTTGCTGGTGTTCGTACGCCCCAACAAATTACCAAAATCGGATCTCAAAGATGGGCAGAACTTGCTCAAGTTACTGAGAAAATAAGAAAATCCAAATTTGCTTCATTAGAAGAGTTGATGCCTGAGATTTTTAATGAATTAAATGGTTATCAAGAAACGCTTGAAAAGCATTATCGAGATATGCAGGATATGGAGTTTACCATTCAAGAAGGTAAATTATGGATTCTACAAACTAGAAATGGAAAACGTACTGGTGCAGCTATGGTAAAAATTGCTATAGACTTGCTTGAGCAAGGAGCAATTTCTGAGGAAGAAGCGCTTTTACGCATCGAACCAAATAAATTAGATGAATTACTACATCCTGTTTTTGATCCTAAGGCACTTAAATCTGCCCATGTGATTACACAAGGTCTTCCTGCTTCTCCAGGAGCCGCTACAGGTCAATTGGTGTTCTTTGCTGAAGATGCCAATAAATTTAAAAATAGCATTTTAGCTCGTGTAGAAACCTCTCCTGAAGATTTGGAAGGAATGAATTTATCTAAAGGTATTTTAACTGCTAGAGGAGGAATGACTTCACATGCTGCGGTTGTAGCCAGAGGAATGGGTAAATGCTGTGTGGCTGGTGCTGGAGCCATTAAAATAAATTATAAATCTAAAACCATGAGAGTGGAAGGAAAAGAGTATCATGAAGGAGACTGGATTTCACTCAATGGTTCTACAGGAAATATTATTGATGGCAAAGTAGCTACAGTTGAGCCCGAATTAACAGGTGAGTTTGCAAAAATCATGGAGTTGTCAGATAAGTATAGCAGCATGAAAGTGCGTGCCAATGCAGATACGCCACAAGATGCAAAAATTGCTAGAAGTTTTGGAGCTTCAGGTGTTGGATTAACCCGTACTGAGCATATGTTTTTCGAAGTAGATCGTATTAAAGCTATGCGTGAAATGATTTTGGCAGATACAGTTAAAGGAAGAAAACAAGCCCTTGCCAAATTATTACCTATGCAACGTAGTGACTTTGAAGGATTGTTTGAAGCCATGGAAGGTCTGCCAGTAACTATTCGTTTATTGGATCCACCATTGCACGAATTCGTCCCTCACCAATTGGCAACGTTACGTGAGTTGGCAGAGGAGATGCATGTGTCTTTAGAATCTGTAAAATCTAAAGTAGCAGACTTGGAAGAATTTAACCCTATGTTGGGTCACCGTGGTTGCCGTTTAGGAAATACCTATCCAGAAATTACAGAAATGCAAACACGTGCCATTATTGAAGCAGCGTTGAATTTGAAACAACGAGGTATTGAGACAAAACCAGAAATCATGATTCCTTTGGTAGGTATTTATGAGGAGTTTGTGGCTCAGGAAACCATTGTTAGAGAAACTGCCGAAACCATTTTTGAGGAAAGAAAAGATCGCGTTGAATATTTCGTTGGAACCATGATGGAAGTTCCTCGCGCCACTTTGATGGCAGATCAAATAGCTAAGAGAGCAGACTTCTTCTCTTTCGGAACCAATGACTTAACCCAAATGACTTTTGGTTACTCAAGAGATGATTCTGGTAAGTTCTTACCAATTTATTTAGAAAAAGGTATCCTTAAGAACGATCCTTTTGAAGTGCTAGATCAAGCAGGTGTTGGGCAATTGGTTCAATTAGGTACAGGAAGAGGTAGAAGTGTGAATCCGATGCTAAAAGTAGGAATATGTGGAGAGCATGGTGGTGAACCTTCTTCAGTTGAGTTCTGCTATAATACCGGATTAGATTATGTAAGCTGTTCACCTTATAGAGTTCCCATAGCAAGAGTAGCTGCGGCACAAGCAGCTATTAAAAGTGTCCTAAATTAAAGGAAACTTGTTTGGTGAGAAAACCCGAAATCTGATAATGATTTCGGGTTTTTTTATTGGTTTAAATGCTGATAATTGTCATAGAAGATTTTAACATTTGGAGGTAACTTTGTAAATAATAAGGAATTATATGATATCAGATATTGAAATAGCCCAAAGTTGTGAGTTAAAGCCCATATCGGAAATTGCTGAAAAACTTAAAGTTCCAACAGATGAATTAGAGCTTTATGGAAAGTATAAAGCTAAACTTCCTCTTTCTTTAATCCAGGATGATACCATTGAGAAAAGTCATTTGATTTTAGTGACTGCTATTACTCCTACTCCAGCTGGAGAGGGTAAAACGACTGTTTCAATTGGTTTGGCTGAAGGTTTAAGTGAAATAGGAAAGCAAGCTGTGGTAGTATTACGGGAACCATCATTGGGTCCTGTTTTTGGAATTAAGGGCGGTGCTGCAGGCGGAGGTAATGCCCAAGTGGTTCCAATGGAAGATATCAATTTACATTTTACTGGAGATTTTAATGCGGTAGAAAAGGCAAATAACCTATTGGCTGCTTTAATAGATAATGAGATCCATTTTAATGGCAATGATCTAAACATAGATTCTAGAACCGTGACCTGGAAGCGGGTCATGGATATAAATGATCGGGCATTACGTCAGGTCATTACTGGGTTGGGAGGAAAAATAAATGGTGTTCCTCGCGAAACAGGATTTGATATTACTCCGGCATCAGAAGTGATGGCTATTTTATGTATGGCCAAGGATTTTGAAGATCTCAAGACAAGGTTGGGAAATATATTGGTTGGCTTTACACATGATCGATTACCGGTATTTGCTAGGGATTTGAAAGCGGAGGATGCCATGGCTATCTTATTGAAGGATGCTATGAAGCCCAATTTGGTTCAGACTCTTAATGGGACTCCAGCTATTATCCATGGTGGTCCTTTTGCTAATATTGCTCAAGGAACAAATACCTTAGTGGCAACAAAAATGGGGTTGAGTCTTTCCAATTTTGTTGTAACCGAAGCTGGATTTGGAGCTGATTTGGGTGCTGAAAAGTTTTTGAATATTAAATCGGTTGCTGGAGGGCTAAAGCCTGAGATTGTCGTTGTGGTTGCCACCATTAGAGCCCTCAAGCATCATGGAGGGGTAGGAAAAGAGCAATATGATATTCCAGATGTTGATGCTGTAACTAAAGGGTTTTCAAATTTGCAGAAGCATTTGGAGAACATTCAAAAGTTTAATTTAATTCCTATAGTAGCAATCAATAAGTTTGAATCTGACAGTGATGAAGAAATTGCTCAAGTAATAGCATTGTGTAACGAACTAAGGGTTCAGGCAGTGGTATCAAATAGCCATAGATTAGGAGGAAAAGGAAATATGGAGCTTGCACAAATGGTAGTGGATAGTCTTGATGAGCCAACAAATTTCAGGCCCTTATATGCTTCAACACAAAGTATTGAAGATAAAATAGATGTCGTTGCAAAGGAAATTTATGGAGCTAGCCGAATTGAATATGATAAAAGAGCTTTAAATAAATTGAAAACCATAAAGAACTTGAATATGGAACATTTGGCGGTATGTATTGCCAAAACCCAGATGTCATTTTCTCAAGATCCTAAAAAAATAGGAAGACCCACCGATTTTACGATTGTAATTAGAGATATAGAAATTGCCTCAGGAGCAGGTTTTGTAATTCCCATAGTTGGAGACATGATGCGAATGCCAGGGCTTCCTAAACATCCTGCTTCAGAAAATATGCAGATTGATGCTTTTGGTAAAATTAAAGGACTTTCATAAACTTCCCTAAGTTGATTAATAGCAAACAATTAGTCCTTTAATGAATAAGCCCCACCTTTAATAGTGGGGCTTAACTTTTAATGCTGGAATAAATAGTTAATTAAGCCACTTTAAGAAATAATCCATCATTTCTTCTTTTAGCTCATAGTGTAGCTTTAAATAGGTTTTAATATCGTCGCGTAATGGTCGTTGTTCATAAAGCAACCTACCGTCTATAGCTTCGGTCATGTCTGCTATTTCCAAGTTGTGCATTTTTTGCTTGCACCGGTGAATTAATTTTGAAATAGCATCCTTTTCTAAAGCAATGCGATTTTCAAACATCTCTAGAGGTTTAAAAACTTCAGAAGTATATTCTCGAGAAGCTATTTCCTCTAATTTGGTTTTAAACGTTTCCATCTCATTGAAATGAAAACGTAGTTCTCTAATCCAGGTTTCTAGATTAAATTTTAGGTCACTTAAATAAGATATTTTGGTTTCCATAAACTATCTGTTTTTATATGTGTTAATGTTCTACGAATTCTCCAGAGACCAATTCGCTTTGCACATAGGCGGGAACAGGCTCATAGGACCTAAATTTTGATGTAAAGGTTGCTTTTCCCTGAGTTAAGGAACGCAATTCTGTGGAGAAGCCAAATAATTCTGCTTCAGGCATGGAGCATTTTAAAGTTTGATATTTATGTGTGCTTTCAATACTTTGTATAACAGCTCTTCTGGCTTGTAGTTCAGTCATTACTCCACCAACATTATCTTCTGGAACTAGAACCGTAAGTGATAAAAGAGGCTCTAGTAATTTGGGTTTTGAGTTTAGGAAAGCTTCCTTAAAGGCATGGGCGCCTGCAATTTTAAATGAGATGTCATTGCTGTCTACCTGGTGCATTTTTCCATCGTAAACCATAACCCTAATATCGCGAACCTTGGAGCCTGTTAACGGGCCATTTTCCATAACTTCCATAATACCTTTCTGAATGGAAGGTAAAAATCGAGCATCAATAACACCTCCTACGATACAGTTGTAGAAGATTAATTTTCCTCCCCAAGAAAGGGAGACTTCTTCTTTCCCTCTAATACTGACTCCTGTAGGTTCATCCATACCTTCTTCAAAAGGTTCGATTCTCAAATGAACCTCTCCAAACTGACCTGCACCTCCAGATTGTTTTTTGTGTCTGTAAACAGCTTTAGCACTGCCTTCAATGGTTTCCCGATAATTAATTTTCGGTTTTTTGAATATGGCTTCAATATCGTGGTGATTTTGAAGCTCCCATTTAATGGTTGCTAAATGCAGTTCTCCTTGACAGGCTAGTATGTGTTGGTTTGTTTCAGGAGAATATCTCAAAACCATGGTAGGATCTTGACTATGTATTTTTTTAAGGGCCTCAAAAAGTTTTTCCTCATGGTTTTTATTTTCGGCTGCCACTGATTTGTAAATTCTAGGCTCTGGGAAATCAATGGGCGACAAGGTGATAATTTCGTCTCCGGTGTAAAGGGTGTCATTCACTTCTGCATCCTTATGCTTAATAGTGGCGCCAATATCACCAGTTGATAATTTTTCTACGGCATGTCGTTTTTTGCCATCCATAATATACAATTGGTTGATAACTTCCATTTCGCCTGTTCTGGCATTGGTTAACTTATCTCCAACCTTAATCTCACCCGATTTTACTTTGAAATAACTGACTTTGCCAATATTCGGTAGGTAAAGTGTTTTGAAAACAAACAAAGTAGTTGGGTCTTCTTTAATGGGTTTAATTTGATGGCCTTCTAAGCTTATTTCAGGAAGCATATCCGTAGCCGCGGGTGCTACATTGTCAATAAATCCCATTAATCTTCCAGACCCCATATCATTGATAGCAGACACACAAAATACTGGGAATAAATCGTGCTGAAGCATTCCAGCTTTTATCCCTTGACGCATTTCGTCTTCGTTTAAGCTACCCTTTTCAAAATAGAGTTCCATTAAACTTTCATCGTTTTCAGCCGCTTTTTCGACCAATTCATTGTGTAATTGGTTGGCTTTTTCCAACTCGCTTTCTGGAATTGGGAGCTTTTCAGGTTTTCCTCCATTGGGCCCAAATTTGTAAAGACGCATTTTTAGAATATCAATAATGCCCTGAGCTCCGTCAATTTTTATTGGGTACTGTATTTTAACTGCTTTGTTTCCCACTAGTTCTTGGAGACTTATAAAAGCATCTTCAAAATGAACCGATGGATGATCGATTTGATTCATCACAAACACAGTTGGCTTGTGGTATTGATCAATGTAATTCCATATGATTTCTGTCCCTATTTCAACGCCTTGTTTGGCATCAATAATTGTTAATATGGTATCAGAAACACGAATGGATGAAATTATCTCGCCAATAAAATCATCCAATCCAGGAGTGTCAATGATATTGATCTTGTAGTTTCGCCACTCCGTATGTAATGGAGTGGCAAACACTGAGGCTCCACGCTCGTGTTCAATATCGTGAAAGTCTGATACTGTATTGTTGTTTTCTACAGTACCTCTTCTGTTAATTAGGCCGGCTTCAAAAAGCATGGTTTCAGCGAGGGTTGTTTTGCCGCTATGATGCGCTCCAACAAACACCACATTTTTGATGTGCTTATCGTCAAATACTTCCATATTTTTGGTGTTTAAATGTTACTTAAAGATACACTAACAACTCAAGTTAAAATATGATATTTGTTAGTTCTAGGTATTTTATACCTTAAGGATCAGTAGGTTTTGTTGGCCAAATATGCAGACTATATATCTTAATGAAAGGGTATTAAAGATAAGCATAAAAACCGGTTTAAATGGTACATTTTCGCTATTTTCGAAGCCCAATTAATTGCATGATGAGACAAAAATTTTATTGGATATTTTTATGGCTTATTTGTTTGGTATTTTCTTGTTCTCAAGAACCTGTACTGGAAGGGGAAATAGAAAATGTGCAAAATAAGGACTATACCTTATATGTGTTGAAACCAAACAATTTGAAAGAATTGTTTACGCCTTATTTGGGAGAGGTTTTAGATTCTACCATTGTGGGAGTAGATGGACATTTTTCAATTGATCTGCTGCCGTTAAAACTTAATAATGAGTTGGTGGTATTGGTGTTGCAGCCTTCCGATGAACCTGTCGGGAAGTTAGAATTGAATCAAGTTGATTCATCCAATTTTATGCCCATTATTTTGTCTTCAGATAAATCTATCTCCGTTAAATCAAGTGTTACCTCTTTTCAAAAGGACTTTAGTATTCTTGATCCTTCGGCTACTAACAAGGATTTAATGGTGCTTGTGGGAATTAATCAGGAAAGTTATGCCACTTATTTAAAGGGTGGAAAATGGGATTTGGAAGAAGGGTCCAATCTGTTGGAAAAGGAAGCGGCAATTTTACATTATCAAAAGGAATTAATGAATTTTGCCGATTCTACTTCAAGCGTTGTTTCTGCTTTATCAGCCATTAGGTTGGTGAGCCCAAATCAGGATTACGAAAGAATTCCCGAGTTTTTGGTAAGACAATGTAATCGATGGGAAGGTGCTAGTTCCAATGATTCTCTATGGATAAGGGATTTATGTGAAATGGCAGAAGCTCATAATTTACCCGTATTGAAAGGAGATGTATTTCCAGATTCACAGTGGCCAATGATTTCGGGTGATACCATATCAATCAAAAGTCAATTTGGTTCTAAACTAACCATCATTGATCTATGGGCGTCTTGGTGTGCTCCATGCAGAAAAGAGAATAGAATGGTCTTACGTCCCTTGTATGAAACCTATAAGAAGCAGGGATTGGAAATTTTGGCATATGGTCTAGAAAGTGATAGGAAAGGCTGGGAAATGGCTATTGAAAAAGATGGCGCCGAAAATTGGCCTCATGGCTCTCATTTGAAAGGGGACGATAATGCTTTCATGAAAGAAATTAGAGTTCAAACGATTCCAGCAAATTTTATATTAGACTCTCAAGGAGTGGTTTTAGAGAAAAATTTACATGGAGAGGAATTGTCTGAGTTTGTAAAAACCTATTTAGAGACAAAATAACACTTTAAGTGTAAGATGTACTTAATTTAGTGTGTTTTTTAACCTTGGTTCTTCTCAATAGGATGATACCAAGAGCAATAAAGATTCCGCATCCCGCCATGGCCGCTCCTACCCAATCGGCAGCGGTATAGCCGTAACCCATAGCAATGGGTAAGCCAGCAAAATAGGCTCCAGAAGCGTTTCCAATATTAAAGGCACTTTGATTAAGAGATGATCCTAGGGTTTCCGATCCTTTTGAAGCGTTAATGATGGTCATCTGTATTGGGGTAGAGATACAGAAGGAGACCACTCCAATTAAGAAGGTCATCACTAATACCAATACTTTATTAGTCGCTACAAAAGTGTTTAAAGAGAGAAGAATCACCATAAAAATGAGGGTTACAATAACGGCGTATATAGGTGATACTTTTTCAGTCAGTTTAGCGCCTATAAAATTACCTATAACCATACCTAGACCAGCAAGAATCATGGCATAAGAGACTACTTGCTCTGGGTGTCCAGCTACTTCTGTAATGAGAGGGGCGATATAACTATACCATGCGAAAAAACCTCCGGTGCCAATAGTTGTGAGTATGATAATCATCCATAATTCCAGTTTTTTAAATATTCGTAGTTCACGAACAAAGCTGCTTTCTGAGGTTTGTTTTATTAGGGGCATCCAAAATTTAATGCTCAAAACAGTTAGAATCCCAACAATACCAACCATCAAAAATGAAATACTCCAATTAAGGTGCTTGCCCAAATAGGTTCCTAAAGGAACGCCTAAAAGATTGGCTACTGTAAGACCGCTAAACATAATGGCGATACCTTGGGCCTGTTTGCCTTCTTTAGATAGTTTTCCTGCTACAACGGCACCGATTCCAAAAAAAGCACCATGAGGCAACCCTGATAAAAACCTTAAGACCAAGAATGAAGTGTAACCAGTAGCAAAAGCCGAAAGGGTATTAAAAATAGTAAACCACACCATTAAGCCCAACAAAACCTTTTGTGGTTGCCATTTGCTGCAAAGACCCGTTAAGGTAGGAGCTCCTACAACAACGCCTAAGGCATATGCTGAAATGAAATGTCCTGCAATGGGAATGCTTATTTCAAAGGCATTTGCTACATCGGGTAAAATGCCCATAATTACAAATTCGGTAAGGCCTATGCCAAAACCTCCTATTGCAAGGGAAAGTAACGCTTTATTCATGTTTGTTGCTTGATGGTTTTGATTTTTTAAAGGTGTTAAAATAACACTTTTAAAGGGTCAAAGGTAGAGGATATTAATGGCAAGCCTCAGGTGGTAAATGGTAAAAAAAAGTTAATTGGAGAATCTGAAAATAATCTAGGTGCTATTTCTTTTTTGCATAGCATTTAGACATTCTTTTTGCCAAATTGATAGCTAGATGTTTTAATTGGTAAATTGGGATCCAAGGTTCTTCTTTCAGTTTTTTGACAGAAAAGTTGCATTTATTTGGTTTTTAGATTGTTACTTGGTTTTATTTCTTTGAAAATATGAAATGTTTTTGTACATTTCCAATTCTTCACACAAGAACTAATTAGCGTAGCGCTCCAAATGGTAACATGATATTAACTTGAAAGTGGTTTTTGATTATTGATTTCAAGCAAAACAGAGGTCTAATACATTTTGTTGTTAGGCCAACCAACCATAACCAAAACCGATGATGATGAAACTAACAACCACTCCTTTGGGCATCTGCCTGTTATTCGCTTTTATTGGCTATCAGGGGTATAGTCAAACAGGTGTTTATGAATTGAAACATTTAAAAGGTTTGAATCCAAATCATGCTGAATCCGTGCTAAAGCATTTGGGATATCAATTTTCTAATAATGTACAACTGAGCAATGAGAAACGTATATCATACTGGAATAGTAGTGAAAATGCTTGTGTGACAGCGAATATAAAACGGGAAAAAATAACGTCCGTAATTAATGTTCCTGATGAAGATTGTCATAAAAGCTTGAAGACTTATAAGTTTGAGGCGTCCAATAGACTATTCAATCAAAGGGTCATGAACACGCTAAGTTTTATAGAAAACAGTTGGTGTCTATTATTTGTGACTAGGTGAATGTAACTAAGAGCTCATTTTATAAACAAAAAAACCCGAACAATTGTTCGGGTTTTTAATGTGGTGCCTCCAGTACTATTCTTTTCCTTTTTGAATCTTATTAGATTTTATTAAAACCTTTCTTGTGTGCTATAAAATATAGGTTTTTCGTATTCTTATGTTGAAAAATAAGTGGTTTTGATGTTGATAAGTAAACCCTTAATTGCACCCTATTTTGCACCCTTTTGTTTATCTTTAAGGTAAATAAAGTCTTATGAATAGTACAATTGAAAGGTCTAAGGGTAAAGTTAGATTTGCATTTAAAGACTCGAATGCAAGTTTACAAAAAAATAAGAAGAAACAAAGTCTTATTTATCTTCACTTCACTTATGGTAAAAATAAGTTTAAATATTCTAGCGGTTATAAAAGTTGTTTTGAAGATTGGGATTTTACTAGACAACGAATTAAAAACAAAGTAGGTATTTCAAATAAGGATGAAGTAAATGGCCATTTAAGCGATTTAGAGAAGTTTATTTATAAGCAGTATAACGAATTGTCTAAAGAGCATGAAGTCGTTCCTAAGCACCTTTTAAAGTATGCTTTAGACGTAAAAACAAATAAGGTCATTCCTCATAAAGTGAAAAACAAGAAAGGGATGTCGTTTTTTGAGGTTATTGATGAATTTATAGAAATCAAGAAAGGTGAAATTTCTAAAATAACCATTAGGTCCTATGAGCAAACCAAAAAAAGGCTAGAAGAGTATCAAAAGCATTATAATGAAACTTTGATGTTTGATTTTATTGATATGTCTTTCTACAACAAATTTAATAGGTTCATGGAAGCTAGCGGGTATTCTTTAAATACCATTGGAAAACACATTAAAACCCTTAAAACCTTTATGAATTATGCTTTGATAGAGGGGTATAGTACTAATCTCAGGTTTAAAAGCGATGATTTCAAAGTCAAAAAGGAAATAACAACAGAGATATATTTGACCGATGATGAAATTAAACAAATGTATGAATATGACTTATCTAAGTATCCTGAATTAGAACACGCCAGAGATGTATTTTTAATGGGCTGTTATACCGGTCAGCGGATAAGTGATTATAATGGATTAAAGAAGGATGATATTGTAGTAATTGGAGGTTTAAAATGCTTTAAAATAAGACAAAAAAAGAACCGTAAACACAGTAGGGTAGTTGATTGCCCAATTACCAAAGAAATGAAGTCTATTATGGATTTAAGGTATAGTGGAAATCCACCAAAAAAAATTCATGAACAAGATTTAAACGAGAACATCAAGCAAGTAGGTCAAATGTTAGAATGGGATGAGCTTGTGAAGTGTGAATTCACAAAAGGAGGGGAGTATCAAACCGAAATGATTCCTAAATATGACCTCATTAAAAGTCATACCGCCCGAAGAAGTTTTTGTACCAATAAATACAAAGCGGGTATGAGTGTTTATGATATCATGCTTTTTAGTGGTCATACTACAGAAAAGGAGTTTTATAAGTATATTAGAATCAAAAATGAAGAAAGAGCGGTACATATAGCTAAAAGTGGCTTTTTTAATATTTGATTTTGAACTTGTATGCGTACACCATTTATAACAACATCCTTTAATTTTGATAAGAGTATTTCCTTAGCCGATTTTAAAAAGGTGCAAAGCAATAATCCTTACTTAACTCCATACTTAGATAAGAACCCCAATCTTTACGAAGATTTATATGGCTTTTTAAAAACGGATGATAAGAAAGCAAAAACAAAATACGAGGTTTTAGATGTAAGCCTTAATATTTATTCCTTGGCTGGTATGCCGTCATTTTTCTTCCGTGAAACCAAAAGAGGTAGCGTTGTATTATATAATGCTGCCCATAAAATGGAATATTTAGAGGAGATTAAACGCAGGAAATCGGATTTAGATGCTATTTATATGCCCATTCATTTTAGTGATGGTTTTAAGAAGTTAGATGATTATAAAAAACAATTTATCAAAGAGTTAAGTGATTTCTTTGATTTTGATCTGGATATAAAAGGGAATGCGAAAGCCTACTCTCAAATTATTATTTACAGTGTTGGTAATCTACTTGATCTAGCAGAAAAGTGTTTCAAATTATATACGCCAGAGGAAATCTTGGTCTTAAGTGATAATAAATTTAATCTTGTGAAAGGACAAATAGAGGAATCTTATAAATCATTTCATAAGCTAATTAAATATGTTTCATTAAATCATAGCCCCTATAATCATTTGCAGACCGTTAAATTAATATCTAACCTTATAGATAGAATAAACGAGGCTTATTTTTATGATACTTATTTACATGATGTACTAAAAATTGAATCAGAGAAAATTGCTAATGACGAAATATATAAATCCATATTAGATGAGGGTAAGTTATTGGAGATGCATTTAAAATTGCAGGCAACTCCAAACAATGATAACGTAACTGAAAAATTCTATTCAGACGTGTTCCTGTCGCAAGAAGCTCAAGATTGGTTTTTCGATACTCTTGAAGAAATGAATGCAATTATGGGTAATAAAGTAACAAGAGGGTTTCAAGCTAAGTGCAACGCTATTTTTTCCAACAAATCTTGTAAGGAGAAAATATTTAAATATCATCTTCAAATTTCAACATTTATTTCATTTTTAAACAAACAGTTTAATGATGTAATAAGGGCTAAAGACAAGTTATCTGCTAGCTTAAATCATGAGGAAAGGGTAGAAGAATTAATCCAGATTTATCTAAACAGATAAGCGCCGAACAAACCCGAATAAATCCGAATTTTCTCGAATAAACTTTGTTATTTATTAGCATATCGAATCTTTAAAAAAGTATAGATATGTTAGAAAAAAATGTTACACAGGTTTTCGGTATCACTCCTGCCGAATTAAAACAAGACATCATTCAAGATGTTAGAAAGGAGCTCAATGAGCTATCTCAAAACTTCCAACCCGTTCGTCCTCCCGAGTACCTGACAAGAAAAGAGGTGGCGGCTATCTTAAAAGTTTCTTTAGTGACTTTATCAGACTGGAATTCTAAAGGAGTTTTAAATCCTTATAGGTTAGGAAACCTTATTAGGTATAAACGTTCAGAAATAGATGAAGCATTAATCAAAATAAACAAATAAGATGGCAGTTATTAAACACCCTTTCCAGGATAGTATTAATAAGATTACTCAAAGGTTAGAATATCTTATCAAACAAGTGGAGTTAAAAACAAAACTCTCGCAGGATAACATCATTTTGGATAATGCAGATGTGTTGCAATTGTTCAAAATAAGTTCAGGTACAGCAGCTAATTGGCGTGATGAAGGTATTTTGGCATATTCCAAGATCAATAATAAATTTTATTATAAGCTAGAGGATATTCAAAATCTTATCGATAGCAATTACCAACCTGCTAAAAAAAAAGATTAGAAATTGATCATGTAAATGTTCCCATTCAATTAATAATAAGTGCAGTTGAAAACGGCTACTTGAATGAGCTGAAATTGTTTTGTGTTCTAAAGCTAATAAGTGTAGGAGGTAAGATAAAACTAGACAACGGAACCATGTGGTTTGTTAGTTATTTATTAATGGTCAAATCTATTAAAACAACTAAAAGGAATTTAGAAAGGTTGGTGGAAAAAGGGTATGTCAGGTATAATGCAAAAACAAAATATTACATACTCAATTCGTTTGATAAGATTAGGGATAAAGAAGATTGGGAAAATAGATTGGCAATACCATTAAATTTTTCAGGAATACTAAATATAAAGGCAGTAGCGGGAGCGGTTATCTATGGGTATCTCCATAAAGATTTTTGGAGAAAAGTTAAGAGTAAGAAAAGCGTGCAAATTAAGGGAAGCACCTATCATTTTCCAACTCCTAAGTTTAACTACAAAGATAAACTGGCTCCTGTTTCTGTTTTAGGGGTAAGTGCCATTTTTAATTTCTCTCCGGCAACTGCTTCAAGATTAAAAAATAGTGCCTTAAAGGCAGGGTTACTACAAGTTCAAAAAAATTATTCAAAGTTGAAAGTAAATAAAAATGCAATGGTATTGTATTGTAAATACAGGGAGGAAAGGCAAAATATTGTTTTTAAGGATGGCAATCATTATTTGCAGCTAATTGATACCATTTGCCCTCTTTTTTATTTTACAAAGCGGAAATCTTTGAAAACATAAATTAAGGGATATATAAGGGAAATGCTTAAATAAATAATAAAAAAATACTTACATTTAAACTCTCCCTATTTTAAATAAAGTACCAATCAAAAGATTATAGGTAATACATGCCACTATTTCAAAATTCAGTATTAAACAAATACCTGAGGACATTAGATAATAAGGTTCTTGAAGAAGCCTACTCTAGTTACTCACTTCATTTTCTAAATCCAAAGATGCAACAGGAAATAAGAAATATGAAAGAAGAGGAATATCAAGATGGTTTCCTAGATGACTTATTTGTCAATGTCTTGGGGTACATTAAAAGACCAAAAGAAGGTTACACCCTAATCAGGGAAAAGAAGAATGAAACCAATGGCAAAAAAGCAGATGGTGCTATATTAAAAAATGATTCTCCTATTGCTGTTATAGAATTAAAAGGAGCAGATACTACCGACTTAGACAAAATCACTAACCAAGCATTTGGCTATAAAAACAATCATACAGATTGTATTTATGTAGTAACCTCGAACTTTGAAAAACTAAGGTTTTATATCCATAATGCCGTAGAACACATAGAGTTCAATCTATTCAATCTTTCCCCAGAAGACTTTAAGTTGATGTGGCTCTGCTTGCATTCAGAATGCCTATTAAACAATATACCATTAAAAGCTAAAGAGGAAAGTGTTGTTGTAGAAGAAAACATCACCAAGCAATTATATAAAGATTACTCAGCATTTAAGCATGAACTATGGCGCAACGTATGTAAGAATGCGCCAGATCAAGACAAGCTTTTATTGTTTAAAAAATCCCAAAAGCTCTTAGATAGGTTCTTGTTTATCTTTTTTGCAGAAGATAGTGGTTTACTGCCGCCTAATTCCATTTCAAGAATGGTAGAGCGCTATGACCAATTAATTGAATTGGATGCCCAAAAGCCACTTTATGATATATTTAAGCAGTATTTCGATTATATTAATTTAGGCCGCAAGGGTAAAACTTCCCAAGACGATATTTTTGCCTACAATGGAGGGCTATTTTTAGAGGACAATGTTTTAGATGCTTTTATAATAGATGATGACTTACTAAAAAAGCACATTCTTAAATTAACAGCTTACGACTTTCAATCTGACGTTGATGTCAATATTCTAGGTCATATCTTTGAAAACTCCCTAAATGACATTGAGAATGTAACGGCTCAACTTGAAGGGCATGACATTGATAAAAGCAAAACGAAAAGGAAAAAAGACGGGGTATTCTATACACCTAAATATATTACAAAGTACATAGTTGAAAACACAGTTGGCAAACTATGTGAAGAAAGAAAAACAGAGTTTGGAGTCATAGACGAAGAATATGCTAAGGGTAGGCGTAATAGAAAAAAAGAGACAATAAAAAAATTAGATGAAAGTCTAAAACAATATCGTGATTGGCTTTTAAACATAACCATTTGTGACCCCGCTTGTGGTAGTGGTGCTTTTTTAAATCAAGCTTTGGAATTTTTGATGGATGAGCATCATTATATTGATTCTTTAGAGTCACAATTGTTAGGCTATGCTTTTGAATTTCCAGGTGTAGAAAACCACATATTAGAGAAGAACATCTTTGGAGTAGATATTAACGAGGAAAGTGTAGAGATTGCAAAACTATCCTTATGGTTACGTACAGCACAAAGAGGCCGAAAACTCACCTCATTAAACAATAATATTAAATGTGGTAACTCATTAATTGACGACCCTGAAGTAGCAGGAGATAAAGCTTTTGATTGGCAAAAGGAATTTCCAAAAGTATTTGAAAGAGGAGGTTTTGATGTGATTATAGGTAACCCTCCTTATGGGGCATATTTAAATCAAGTAGATAAAAATTTTCTTTCTCAAAAGTTTAATACATTTCAGGGTAATTTTGAGGTATACTTCTTCTTTATAGAACTGCTTGATTTTTTATCAAATGAAAATGGCGTTGCTGGATATATTACACCTGATACTTGGATTAATATTCCTCAAGCACAAAGGTTAAGAGAGTTTGTTTTGAAAAGTTTTGGAGTTCTAAACATTGTTACTTTCTCATATTCCGTTTTTGAAGATGCGAGTGTAAATGCAATTGCATTTATTTTAGATAAAGGTAATGTTGTAGATACATGCAAAATAATTCACTCAGAAGATAAAACTAAAGGGTTAATATTAAGCAACAATATTACTCAAGAATCAGATATTAATATTTGGAAAAAGTCAGACGACAAACAATTTCAGGTTTGGCAATCAACTATGGATATTAATATAATTGAAAAGATTAAATTGGATGTGCTTTTTGGTTTAGAAGTATTAGATGTTTCACAAGGAATTGTACCTTATTCAGCCGAGCATTTAACCAAAGAAGAAATAAAAGAACGGATTTACCATAATGATTCATGTCTTGGATCTGAATGGGGCGAATGGGTTCAAGGAAGAGCTATTTCAAGATATTGTATTGATAAATCAGAAAAACAATATTTAAAATATGGAGATTGGTTGCATAGGTCAAGAAAGCCAAAATATTTTAATGGTTCTCGTATTTTAATTCAAGAAATTACAGGAGGGAATCCCCCAAGAATATCTGCAACAATTTATTCTGAACAATTGTACCATGACCCTGGCATTATTTCTTGTATTAATATTTCTAAATTACCCACAGAGTATTTATTAGCTGTAATTAATTCAAAACTAATTTCTTGGTTTAACATAAAAACTACACCGAAAGGAAAAAGAACGACATTCCCCAAAGTGTTAATAGGTGATATTAGGAAGCTTCCTTTTAAAAAGGCTAATGATGATTTTATTCTAAAAATAAAGACATCGGTATCCTTGATTTCAGAGCAATCTATAAATCTTCAGAATCAATCAGAAGTATTTTTGTCATTGCTAAAATCCAAATTCAAAATAAAGGGTTTATCAAAAAAGATTTTCTCTTGGGATTTATTAGAATTTGATGAGTTCATTAAAGAATTAGAAAAATCCCGTAAAAATTCAGCCAAAGAAAACGGTATAGAATATACTAAGCTATCATTGTCAGAAGAGGCAGAGTGGATGCAGTACTTCAATGAGCAAAAACAAAAAGCTCAAGAGCTAAAACAACAAATTGACAAAACAGATAAAGAAATAGACCAAATGGTTTATGAGTTGTATGGTTTAACCCAAGAGGAAATTGAGATAGTAGAGAATAGTTAATGAGTGAGAAGGTTTACATTTTTGGAGATGAATTTGGTACTTCAACTTTACATCAAAATGACGTAAAGAATATTACACATTTTGTTTATGCGGCAATTGTAGTTAAAGAATCAAATTTAGACAATGCAAGAACGATACAGGAAGAAATAAGTAAGGTTTTTTTTAAAGGCAATCCAATAAAATCAAATTCAAAGATTTTAAAGAACGAGAAAAAGAGAATTGAAATTTTAGAGTATTTAACACAAAATCTAAACTTCATTATTTATCTGCTTGTTGTAGATAAAGAAAAGTTATCAAAGGATACTGGAGGTTTAAGGTTTAAGGAAGTTTTCTATAAATATTTCAGAGGGATTTTTGTTTCACAAATCAATAACAACTTTTCAGAGTTTGAAATTTTTATGGATAATTTAATTAGTGAAAAATATAGTAGTGAACTTAAAAATTATATCAAGCAGAATTATCAAAACAATTTTTTTGAACAATATCATATATCTGATGATAAGGATGAGCCACTAATCCAATTAGCCGATTTAATAGCAGGTTCTTATGGTAGAGTCTTCAATGCTTCTTTTATTTCTAATAATAGTGAAGAGATATTTAATGCTTTAAAGCCTATTACACCTAATATTACATTTTTTCCTGATAAATTAGACAACAAGACCTTTGTTGTTAATCCAGAGAAGGAAATTGATTCAGAGGTCTATGTAATTGTCCGAAATGATGCGATTAAAATATACGATGCTGCGGTTGATGAGGTCTCCAAAGCGATACTTGATTATTTACTATGGCATCAAAAAGTTCTTCCATTTAAATATGCTGAAACTTATGAGATTATAAACGCCTTGAAGTACAACAGTGGTAAGACGCTTTCAATCGAAAATTTAAGGATAATTGTCAAGGAGTTAAGGTTTAAAGGTGTAATTATAGTATCATCATCAAGTAAAAGCGGTTATAAGCTAGCTGTTAATAAATCTGATGTTCATATATATTTTACACATTATCTCAATTATATTTTACCAATGTTGAAGAAAATAGAAATAGCTAATGCGGTTTTTGTCAATAAAACGGTAGGTGATTTCATCCCTCTAGCAGACATGAAAGAACTTCAAGGTTTAGTCGAAAGTTTAAAGGTCAATCAGTTGTAATTTGAAATTAATAAATGGAAAGGAGGTTCCTGCTTTTAGCTTCCATCTTTTGCAATAAAATAACAATGGATGATATTAAAAAATATTTGTTGTCAGCATATTAATTTAAACTAAACGAATCATATGAGAAAATGGATGGTTATTATGTGTCTTTTACCTGTTATTGGTTTTTCACAATCTAAGGAAGAGCGTCAAAAAATACTAGATGAAAGAAAGGAGTCAGCTATAGTAGCATCCGGTGAAATATATATTAATGATCACCCTATTTCAGAATTAGATGTTGAATATGCAAGAATTGTAGGTACTTCTAAATTTTTAAGTGCCAAAGTCACTATTCAAATCGATTTCGGTCAAGATAGAACTTACTTTAGCCAGCATAATGATACTCAGTTAACTGATGGTAATGGTAAGAAAATAGAGTTTTATTCAATGATAGACGCTCTAAACTTTATGGATAAACATGGCTATGAGTTTTTACAGGCTTATGCCATAACCGTTGGTAATCAAAATGTCTATCATTATTTATTACGAAGAAAGCAATCCGACGTTTTGGATCAATAAAGTTCTTAATATCCCTAGAATAATTAGAGCTAGTTAAATAATTCACTAAAGTATAAAAATGCATGAAAGTAAATTTAAGTAAAAGGGAAGTGGTTGTATTTGGTATTGTAGGTGTACTTTTAATGTTGTTGCCCATTGCCTTTTCCCAATTCTCATCTGGGGTTAGTTTCATGGATACTGGGCAAATTGGGGATACTATTGGAGGGATTACCGCTCCATTCCTAAGCTTTTTTGGTTCTATATTGGTGTTCTTAGCGTTGAAAGCACAAATTGATGCTAATCAGCTTATTAATGAGCAATTTAAAGAGCAAAAGATTATTGATTATAGGCAAAATTTTGAGTCTACATTTTTTAATTTATTGAATAACCATCATCATATAGTTGAAAATATAGATGCCCCTGCTAATCTTATATATGCAAGCTATAAATCTTGGTTGTTTGGTTTTTTTCACATGAATAAAGTTAGATCCTTGCTTTATAATGATATCAACAAGCCTGATATATTGAAAGGTAGAGATGTCTTTAAACAATCCGCTTTGGTTTTGAGAAAGTTTTTAGAAGATGATATTTATCTTAATCAGAGGTTATATCAAAAGGATGATAAAAACAACATTTACCATCATGAATTTGAAGCTTATCTTTTGCGTTACAAATCAATTAAAAAGTTTAAGGAATCCACTATAAACCTCAATGGCCATGTGGTTAAAAGTGATTTCAATAGCATTTATCACAAGATTTATATAGCTTATAATACCGATTACGGGCATTATTTTAGAAATCTTTATCGTATGATTAAAATAATTGATGAAATGCAATTTGATAAAGACGAGGTTACAAACTTTAAAATACAATATTCTTATACTTCAATTATTAGAGCTCAATTATCCGATTATGAATTAGTCTGGTTGTTTTTTAATTGTATTCATTCCAATGGCAATGAGAAATTTAAACCTTTAATTGAGAAGTACACCATTTTTAAGAATATGGATAAAAATAATATGGTATTTAATTTCTATAAGGATTTATATATAGAATCCGCTTTTAAAAAACCTGTCGATATTTCAAATCATCTTTCAAAACTTCAAAATACTCTTTAATCAAATTACTTCTTAAAATGAATAAAAAAAGGAAAAGGATTATACGAGAGGTAGTTGCGGATAGTAAACCTGTTATTGATGAAAAAGCTTTTGTTCAGAATGCTTCTTCTTCTAATGCAAAAAAGGTTCATGACTTCAATGAAAGCTTGAACATGGAAATTTGGATTGATAAGCATTATCAAGACAGACATATGTTTGGTTCTGATGATGGTGAAAAACGTGAAGGAATTGAATATGAAAATATAGAGACTATTATTCTCAAGTCAATTAAACATCTTATATACTATTCCTTAAAACATAAAAAATTTGCATTTTTAAATCATCCTAATCAGGGAGGAAGAAATATTAGAATTATTTTAAGAGAAGAGACAGAAGATGGTTCATTTCTTAACATAGTTGCAGAATTTCATTTCATAGACCTTAGTACGGTTGAAATTACAATAGTAACAGCTATGGTAATTGATGATTTCAAATTCTCTGAAGGTCAGTTTGGTATAGAGTTTGAAGGTGTTTATTCGGATTTAATTCAATACTCCAAAAACAGTATGATTAAAGTCGATTCCTATGATTATGAAGATTAATATCTTCACTATTTTATTAAAAATTAGAATTTTAGGCTTTTTTTAAGCAATTATTCGTATATTTGTAACATCAAATGGGCAGAACGTTAATCTGGACAGCTTTATAGCAGGATTAAGTTTGGACAGCCCATCGAAGTTAAAAATTCCAAGGCCTTACATTTGTAGGGTCTTGTCTTTTTAAATCCCCACAAAACAAAACCCGGCCATGTTCTGGGTTTTTGCATTTATAGAAGTGTTTTCAAAACTTATGATTTAAGGAAAATGAGGGTTTCTATTTCATTAGCATACAGTCTAACTGAAAGTGTAGGAAGGGCAGGTAATAAGGTGTTCGTCAGGCACTTCATTTAGTTCCACAAAACATATCTGCAAGCCAAATCCTTACTTTATAATTGTCATTGCGAACGCGGTGAAGCAATCTATTTTAATTATTATATAGGCTTCTAAAAGGCTTGCATATACCATACAAAGCACCACTGCGGCGACACGTCCTCGTTGATACTTTATATTTGTTTTGTTTCACACACTACATACCTTCCTCACCCGTAGCTACTCTTGCACCCCAAACCCCAATAAGGTATGCGCTATCGCGCATGTCATTTTTAATTGGGGTACAACCGCTACTTAATATGATGCGAGCCTGCGGGTCGCTGCGGGCAAAACCTACCAATAACGTAATATTTTACTCCTTTCGTCTACCCATGTGTTTTTCTTTATTCTCGATAAGCACCTCTTTTTTAAGGTAGGTTTACGGGTGTCACATTTTTTGGGTCTGTTCAAAGGCAAATAAGATAACCGCAGTACTGCTTCTGTTTAATGGTAAAACAATATATAATATCTCACTTCAAACAATAATTAGAGCATATTGGCACACTGCGGATTATCCCATTTGCTGAAAGATACAAGAGCAACTCATTCAGTCGGCAATTCCAGCACGTCTCCAATAGTTTTACATCACGGTTTGGCTTATGCTTCTTTTATTTAAAAGTCATCTAGCTATTCCAATATTCTGCTGTTTGTTAAAGTCGTTAAAGCCAAAACCTATAATGAAAAACTATTCCCAAACCTTTCATTGCCTCCCTCAATCCTTGCACTTGCCTTAAATTTAGTAATCTATCTTTTCAATATTATTTTGTCTAGGGGTGAGGAAAAATCAAAAAATGCGCCACCCTTGCGGTAAACCGTAGCCGTGGCACGCACTTTTGCATATCTGCAACGTGCTATCACCACGCCACCCTTGCTAAACTCGCAGTCGGCTCGCGCCTTTTAGATTACCTGCCTAAAGCCAATTAGTTCTAAATTATTAAACCCCAATTTTTAGGCTATATTTGTGGTAAAGCCATTAAATGAAAACAAAGTATTTTTTAATATTATTCTTTTTTGTTTCTCTTGTCCAGGCACAAATCCCTGTTTATTACAGTTCTATCGATTTCAATGAGTCTCCAGAAACAATTAAAAGCCAGTTGGCTACATTAATTGAAACTACTCACACAACAGATTTACCATATACATCAAGTCAGTTAGATACTTGGGATGCAGTAGAGCAAACTGATGAAGTATTATCTAATACAGATGAAGTCTATTTATTTTACGGTTACGATAATAATGATAACGATACCCAAACAGATTACACAAGAGATAAAGATTTGTCATGTCATGTAAGTGGTTGTAGTGGCCTTTGGACTAGGGAGCATGTTTATGCAAGATCATTGGCAACACCATCGTTAATCACTACCGAACCAGGTTCCGGTACAGATGTTCATAACCTAAGGGCTTGTGATGGAGATATGAATTCCTCAAAAGGTAATCGTTTATTTGAAGATAGTACAGGCAATTCTCATATTACAAATAGTGGTGAGTGGTATCCTGGTGATGAATGGAAGGGTGATGTTGCTAGAATAATAATGTATATGTATTTAAGATATCCTACACAGTGTTCAGCTAATAATACAGCTTCAAGTTTAAATACTTTCAGTACAGAAATGCCAGATGTTTTCTTAGATTGGAACCAACAAGACCCTGTTTCGGAAGTCGAGATTCAACGAAATGATGTTTTAGAAGGTCTGCAAGGTAATAGAAACCCTTTTATTGACAATCCTTATTTGGCAACCTTAATCTGGGGTGGCGAACAAGCCGAAGATACTTGGGCTCTTTTAAGTGTTCAAGAGACTGAAAAAAAACAAATTGCAGTATATCCCAATCCTGCAAGTACTACCCTTTACATTTCTAATCCCACAAACCAAAAATTACATACTACCATTTATTCAATTAATGGTCAAGAAATAAAAATCCCTTTGGTTAATAACAAATTGGATATTACTAAATTATCAGGCGGGCTATATGTTTTGTGGGTAGAATATTTTGGTGGTTTCAAACATTTTAAATTTTCTAAAATTTGATTGCCTACCATAAAATTACAACCTTTCATTTAGCTTTATTTAACTCACTCCATCCCATTTTTTCAAAAGCTTGTCTATGCTTTAATTCATAGATTTGCTCACTTGTATTTGTTGTGATATTTTAAAATTAGTTATAGCAGATTTCATTCTAAATACTCATAATTCTATTGGTGTTATTCATGAAATATGCCCACGGCTTCATGTCTCATTAATGGATTGACGTCTTCATCTTGCCAGTCCCAGTTTCCAGGCATAGTACTTTTCATTTCTGAAAGTAATGAATCCTGTTCTTTTGTGATGCCTCTTTGTCCGGCTGCTTCGTAAACATCAAGTAGTTTGTCCAAATCAGAAATGTCTTCATTTTCAATCATACTAATTAATGCATTCACTATTACGGCGGCAGGAATTGTGTGTTCCCAGACTTCCGATTTAGCCCCTATTTTAGGTGCTACTTTCCTTATTGTTTGTGCTTGATTTTTGTTAAGTGCCTTAATTAGCCTTATCACAAATTCTTTGTCCTCATATTTTACAAAGGCTTTCATATATTCAACAAGGAGTTCTCTATGGGTAAGTTCTATTTTTATTTTTTCTGGTCGATCCTTGTAAAAAGGCATATTGGTCATACAGGCCAAATCTCTTTTAATCGCATAATTTAAAATAGAAGATTTGTCTTCTAGAAATTCTGATATTTCTTTTTTAAATTGAAGGGTTTTAGGGCTTTTTCGTATTTCTTCTCTTTTAAGGCTGGCTTTGCTTCTTTTTTCGGTCATTATAATGTGTATTGTCGGTTGCGATAGGGCTACTAAAATAATAAAAAAAGACTGCAAAGTAATGTGGCTTCCCACAGTCCACCCTCAAGCCTATCAAGGTCAAGCCCTCCGGGTTTTGAATAAAACTTTTTTCTTTCACCTTTTTTAACCTCTATTATCAATTTGTCTTAAAAAATTTTTATCCAAAAACCTTGACAGTCTCATCCGTGCCACAATTGAGGTAGCTGTCTTTTTTTCTTTCAAAAAAATAATAGGAAAGGGTTTCGGAGGTAACAAAAGAAAACAATTGGCTATAAAAGGAGTTAAACCGTGTGTCAAGTGTCTGTAAAATAGGTTTTTTGAGTTTTTTTTGCGTATAATTAATAACCGTAAATCCATACAAAGGCCGTACCATGTCCGAATGAAGTTTAATTTTAATTTATATATTTTATGGGTGTAATATCACAAGGAATCCTGGGCGGTATTTCAGGAAAAGTAGGAAATGTAGTTGGAGCGTCATGGAAAGGTATTGATTACCTTAGAATCAAGCCAGCAAGTGTGGCAAATCCACGGACAGAAGGACAAGTTAACCAAAGAACTAAGTTTACGGTTACTTTAGAGTATCTACAGCCAAATTTAGGCTTTATTCAAAAGGGTTATAAGGCATATGCTGTTCAGAAAACAGAATTTAATGCTGCTATGTCCTATATTTTAAATAATGCCATTACAGGTACTGCTCCCAACTTTACGGTAGATTATTCTTTAGCTTTATTAAGTAGGGGATCATTGTCTGGAGCATTGAACCCTACAACCGATCTTTCTGTAGCGGGTCAAGTAACATTTTCATGGGATGACAACTCGGCTGAAGGAAATGCAAATGCCACGGATAAGGCAATGATTTTAGTCTATAATCCAGTGAAGAAAGAATCGATGTATATGGTTGATGGTGCAGAAAGAACAGTGGGTTCACAAGTCATTACGATTCCAAATACCTATGCAGGGGATACTGTAGAGCTTTTTATGGCCTTTATCACTGCGGATGGGAGTCAAGTATCAAATAGTGTGTATTTAGGCTCAGGTACGGCGTCATAGGATTTATTGAAAATACACATGTTTAAAACCGTTGCAATAGTTGTAACGGTTTTTTATTTGCACCCTATTTTGCACCCTAAAAACAAAAAACCCCGTAAACTTTGAGTTTACGAGGTCTTTCTGGTGGTGCCTCCAGGAATCGAACCAGGGACACAAGGATTTTCAGTCCTTTGCTCTACCAACTGAGCTAAGGCACCAGTCGCATAATTGCGGATGCAAATATAAGGGCATTTTTAATATTCACAAAAATAAAAATATAAAAATTGTCTTTTGTACCTTTGCGACTTAAAATTCAGACATGAATTTAGTTGTAGATGTAGGTAACACATTGATTAAAATGGCTGTCTTTCAGGGGGGTGGCTTAATGAGTAAGGTTTCTGCTCCTGTTCAGGAATTTCAGCAACTTTTTTTTGATTTATTGTCTAAATACACCATAAAGCATTGTTTGGTATCTTCTGTAGGGAGGTTAAATGAAGAAAATAGAGATTTATTAAACGAGCATTTAAATTGTCTTTTTCTAGATCATACAACCTTAGTTCCTTTTAAGAATAGGTATGCTACGCCCCAAACTCTAGGGGTAGATAGAATAGCATTGGTAAGTGCATCAGTTGCCCAATTTCCAGACTCTAATGTTTTGATTATTGATGCAGGTACTTGCATTACTTATGATTTCATTAATGAAAACAATGAATATCTTGGTGGTGCCATCTCTCCAGGGCTTCAAATGAGGTACAAATCCATGCACAATCAAACAGCAAGCCTTCCGTTACTTGAAATGGAAGAACCTCAAAGTTTTTTTGGGGATTCAACAAATAGTTCAATGCATGTGGGTGTTGTGTTGGGAATTGTAAATGAAATTGATGGTTTTGTTAAAGAATATCAAACCAATTACAAAGATTTAACAGTTATTTTAACAGGCGGAGACAGTAAAATTTTGTGTAAGCGATTAAAAAGTGGCATATTTGCCAACTCTAATTTCCTCTTAGAAGGACTTAATAATATATTGGAATATAATACAAGCGAATGATTAAAAGGTTTTTACTGGTATTTGCTATCGTTTTTGGGCTGAAAGGATATGCGCAACTTGATGTTGAAAATGCATCACCTTATTCCTACTATGGAATAGGAAGCTTGAAGTTCAAAGGAACAGTGGAAAATAGAAGTATGGGAGGGTTGAGTATTTATAACGATAGTATTCATGTCAACCTGAGAAATCCAGCTTCTTACGCTAGTAGTAATCTAAGATATTACAATAATGAAGGGAGACCTGTTAAATTTGCCATTGGAGGTACTCATACATCTACCAATTTAAAAACCAATAGCAACGAAAACAGGATTAATTCAACTTCTTTTGATTATATGGCTTTATCCTTGCCAATGGGTCGTTTTGGCGTAGGATTGGGGATTATGCCCTACACAACCGTAAATTATAAATTACAGAGTCTAACTGATTTTAATGCACTTTCTACACGGTTTTCTGGAAAAGGTGGTGTGAACAAAGTATTTCTTTCAGTTGGATATCGGGTGATGGATGGTTTAAGTATTGGGGTTGATGCCAATTATAATTTCGGTAAATTGGAAAACTCCTTCATTAGGTATCTATATGATGACGAGCAAAACATCATCCAGTATCAAACAAGAGAACAAAACAAATCACAGTTAAGTGGTTTTGGTGTGAATTTGGGGGTTACTTACCAAAAAATGATTTCCACCAAACTGGAATTGCAGGCTGGATTAACATACAAGCCAAAAACGAATATTAACTCAGACAACGAACGCATTTTTGAGACTATTACCATAAGTTCTGGCTCAGGAGCAGAAACTCCTATAAATTCAATTACAGCAGATCTAGATGCAACTGGTTTAGCTAATACAAAATTGAGTTTACCTTCCAAACTTTCTTTTGGAGCTGGTATTGGAGAGCCAAGAAAATGGTTTGCTGGAGCTGAATTAACCTTTCAAAACTACAGCGTGTTTAAAAATGAATTATACGAAGCAAGTAATTCAGCTGGTAATTTGAGCTATGAGGATGCCATAGGTTTATCAGTTGGAGGGTTTTATATTCCAGAGTACAATTCGTTTTCAAGTTACTTAAAAAGAATGGTTTATAGAACTGGATTCAGGTTTGAAAATACAGGATTAAACATCAATGACACGTCTATTAATGAGTTTGGCATGTCTTTTGGAGTAGGAATACCGATGGGGAATTTCTTTTCTAATGCCAACGTTGGATTTGAATTCGGTAGAAGAGGGACCCTTGATAGAAATTTAATACAAGAAAACTTTATTAATTTCCAGATAAGTCTATCACTAAATGATAGATGGTTTGAAAAAAGAAAATATAATTAAGCATAATTTGAAATGACCATGAAAACTAGAATTACATTATTAATAGCTGTGCTTTTTGTAAGTTTTGGGACGTTTGCCCAAGATCAGGATTTGCAAGCTCTATCATTGATGACCGAGGCGGTTAAGGCCAAGAAGTTTGATGAAGCTTACAAACCTTTTATGGAATTAAGACAAAGAAACCCTAAATATCACTTAGGTATTTATACCAATGGTGAAAAAATTCTTGAGCACAAAATCGAGAAATCTACTGGTGCTGAGCAAGTGGCATTCATTAATGACCTTGTAAAAATGTACGGTGAGAGAGAAGATAATTTTGCAAGCAAAACGCCAAAAGGAGAGTTTGGAGCTAAATCTTGTCAACTAAAATATGACTACAAAGAGGCTTTAGGTCTATCTACAGAGGAGCTTTACAAGTGTTTTGATGAAGCTTATAAGGCAGACCCAGATACATTCACCAACCCTAAGGCGCTATATACTTATTTCTCATTGATGGTAGATTTGTTTGATGATGGTAAGAAAGAGGCTCAAGAGTTGTTTACTAAGTATGATGATGTGGTTGCCAAAATAGAGCAGGAAGTTCAGAACTATTCAGAGAAATTGAATCCTTATGTTGAAAAGGAAGAAGCTGGTACAGCTTTAACTAGCAAGGAAGAAAGATATAAGAGATCTTATGAAAGTTATTTAAAAGCTTATGACCAAGTAGCTGCTGGAGTTGATCAAAAATTAGGAGAAAGAGCTAATTGTGAAACTTTGATTCCTTTATATGAAAAATCTTTTGAGGAGAATAAGAACAATGCTGATTGGTTAAAAGGAGCTGTAAATAGAATGTTCAACAAAGATTGTACAGATGATCCTTTATACATTAAATTGGTAAAAGCCTATGACAATGCAGCACCTTCTGCAGATACAAAATACTTCGTTGCAGGGTTGTTGTTAAAAGATGGTAAAACTAATGAAGCTTTAAATTACTTCAAGCAATCTTTGGAGCTTGAGAAAGATGCTTATAAGAAAGGTACCAAAAGCTATAAAATCGGTTTGATCTTAAAGAAAAAAGGTCAATATGGTCAAGCTAGAAATTACTTTAGAGAAGCTATTAAGTTAAATCCATCTAATGGAAGACCTTATTTGGCTATTGCTCAAATGTATGCTTCTAGTGCCAACGATTGTGGAGATTCAAACTTCAACAAAAGAGCTGTTTTCTGGTTGGCTGCTGCCGAAGCTGAGAAAGCAGGAAAGGTGGATGCTACTTTAGGTAAGGCTGCAAGTCAAACAGCTGCTAATTATAGAGCTAAAGCACCTTCTAAAGCTGATATTTTCGATGCAGGTAATGCCGGCACAACTATAAACATTGGTTGTTGGATTGGAGGAAGCGTTAAGGTTCCTAGCCTATAATGAAAAGAATAAAAACATATAATTTTCTAAATATAGTCATGGCTTTTGCCATGACTATATTTTTTTCATGCAACCGAAGTTTGGAGGATGTAAAGAAACTTGGGGTTTCTGAAAATGAACCGATAGGGGTTGCTGAGAATATCAATTTAAAATACACCGACTCGGGTAGGGTGACGGCCAACTTAAAGAGTCCTAAAATGCTAGATTATTCCAATAGATCGTTTTCTTACATGGAATTCCCAGAAACCGTTGATTTGGATCTTTTTGATGAAAAGAATCAAAAGAGCAACATCAAAGCAGATTATGGTATTTTTTACCAAAGTACAGGCCTGATTGATCTTCGGGGGCATGTAGTTATTTCAACCGCTAGTAATGATACATTATTTGCAGAACAACTCTATTATGACGATGAGAGGGAGTGGTTATTTACTAATAAACCTGTGACCTTTAGGCAAGGACAAAGTATCATTAATGGAAAGGGTTTTGATTCTGACTCTAAGTTTAAAAAGGCTTTAGTGCTAGAGATTGATGGAATTTTACCCGTAGAAGATTAATCACCTCCATTACTTTTTTTAATTATCTTTACTTTATAGAATTATTGACCATGAAATTTTTCAAGTTTTTCCAATACGCCTATTTATTATTCGCTATTATTTTTATTTATGATGTGATTAAAACGTATATGGAATCCAATACTATTAATTATATTTCCTTGTTTTTGGCTGTGCTCGCTTTGTTTATGTTCTTTTTTAGACGCAGGTATTTCAAGAAATTTGATAATAAAGACAATCCTAAATGAGTTCTGAGATAATTATTATTGTTATCTCTTTATTGCTTTCTGCTTTTTTCTCAGGCATGGAAATTGCTTATGTTTCTGCCAATAAAATTCACATTGAAATAGAGAAAAAACAGGAAGGTCTATTGGCTAAACTGTTAACCAAATTAACAGCAAAGCCTTCCAAATTTATTGCAACCATGTTGATAGGTAATAATATTGCCTTGGTTGTCTATGGGTTTTTTATGGGTGATTTATTGGTGCGCTGGTTTCAAAGTATGTTGCCGGCTTCTGATGTGGTTACTTATTTATTGACGGATTTAAGTTTGTTGACCCAAACCATCATTTCTACCTTAGTTATTTTAATAACAGCAGAGTTTCTTCCAAAAGTATTTTTTCAAGTTTATGCCAATACCCTGTTGAAAGTTTTTGCTTTTCCAGCCTATGTTTTTTATTGGTTGTTTACCTTCATTTCAACCTTTGTTATTTGGATCTCTGATGTCATTTTAAAGAAATTTTTTAAAACGGAAGGGGATCAGGTTCAATTGGCTTTTACTAAGGTAGAACTAGGGAATTATATTAGTGAACAAATGGAGAATGTTGAGGAGCATGATGAGGTAGATTCTGAAATTCAAATTTTTCAAAATGCTCTGGAGTTTTCAGAAGTAAAAGCTAGAGAGGTCATGGTTCCCAGAACTGAAATTACAGCTGTTGAACTGCATGAATCTCCTAAAAATTTGACCCAACTTTTTGTAGATACAGGGTATTCCAAAATCTTGGTTTTTAAAAATTCAATCGATGATATTTTGGGATATGTCCATTCCTTTGAATTGTTCAAAAAACCTAAAACTATTCAGTCTATATTAATGCCTGTTGAGTTTGTACCAGAAACGATGTTAATCAAAGACATCTTAAATGTCTTAATCAAGAAGCGTAAAAGTATGGCCGTAGTATTAGACGAGTATGGTGGAACATCGGGAATAATGACAGTTGAAGATATTGTTGAGGAATTATTTGGGGAAATCGAAGATGAGCATGACACAGTGGAGCTAATTGAGGAAATTGTAGAGGAAGATATATATCGATTTTCAGCCAGGTTGGAGGTCGATTACTTAAATGAATCCTATAAGCTTAACTTGCCTGAGGAAGAAAATTATGAAACGCTCGGGGGGCTTATCGTGGCGCATACTGAGGAAATCCCACAAAAGGATGAAATTGTTCAAATAAATCACTTTCTATTCACTATCCTAGAAGTTTCAAACACTAAGATTGACTTGGTGGAACTCAAAATTCTAGAGACCGACTAGTTAAAAAAAACTTTCTTTATTATTGACACTTAGTCCTTTTATTATTTAATATAAAATGGTATTTTCGCGCACAATAATTTTAAATCAACTTAGAAAAGAAGATGGCAGTTTTAAATAAAATTAGAAAACAAGGACTTTTCTTGATCATCATCATCGCATTAGCATTATTCTCTTTTGTGATTGGTGATTTGTTTAGAAGTGGTAGCTCCCTATGGAATAGAAATCAGGATGTTGTTGCTACAATCAATGGAAAAGAAATCAACCGTGTAGATTTCATGCAAAAAGTGGAAGCTGCCCAAAGACAGCTAGGACCAAACGGTACTACCACACAAGCTATGAACCGCGTTTTTGATCAAGAGGTAAGACAGGCAGTTCTTGAAACCCAGTTTGAAGAGCTAGGATTTACTGTGGAGAAAGATCAAATGCGTGACATTTTAAAGTCCAACTTGGCTAATAATCCAAACTTTCAAAATGAAGCTGGTTTATTTGATGAAAATAAGTTGAACGAGTATATAGCTAACTTAAAAGAGACTTCTGCTGCTGCTTACCAACAATGGGTAGACTATGAAAATAGTATGGCAACAAGTGCTCTTCAACAAGATTACTTCAATATGGTAAAAGCTGGAATGAGCGGAACCCTTGCTGAAGGAAAATTGGAGCATTTAATGGAAGGTGAAAAAGTAGATTTGAAATTTGTTCAAATTCCTTATACTTCTATAGCAGATAGTACGATTACGGTTTCTAATTCTGAAATTTCAGATTATATAAAAAAGCATAAAAAGCAATACGAAGTAGATGCTACTCGTGATATTCGTTATGTAGAGTTTAGAGAAACTCCAACCGCTGCTGATGAAGAAGCTATCAAAGGGGTCTTAAAAGCTATGTTGAATGACAAAGTGGAGTACAGTGAGGTAACTAAAACTACAGATACGATTAGAGGTTTCTTACATGCTGCCAATATTGAAGCATTTGTAAACTCAAATTCAGATTTGAAATACAATGATCAATTCGTATTTAGAAATAGTATGTTAGAAAGTACAGCTGACAGTTTATTTAAATTAAATGTTGGTGAAGTTTACGGTCCTTACAAGGATGGAAACTATTACAAGCTTTCTAAAATTGTAGCTGAGAAGAACCTCCCAGATTCTGCTCAAGCAAGACACATTTTGATTCCATTTGTAGGTGCAGCAAGCACGCAACCAGATGTTACGCAAACAGAAGAAGAGGCTAAGGCTACTGCAGATAGTTTGTTGACAGTATTAAAAGGAGATCGTTCTAAGTTTGAAACTTTTGTAACTGAATTTTCTTCAGACCAAGGAAGCGTTGCTAATGGAGGTCGTTATGAGTACTTCCCTTACAACAGAATGGTTCCTGAATTCCGTGATTTTGTTTTTGAAAATGAAACTGGATCTATGGGAGTTGTTAAGTCAGCTTATGGTTTCCACTTAATTGAAGTAGAAGGCCATAAAAATGTTCAAAGAGTTATTAAAGTGGCTACTATAGCTAGAGAGATTGAAGCATCGGAAGAAACTATTGATCAAGTTTTTAGAAACGCTTCCAATTTTGAAATAGCTCTTGAAAAAGGTGAGTTTACTCAAGTGGCTAAGGAAAGCGATTATGCAGTTAAGCCAGTTAATGGTATCAAGATTTTAGATGAAAACATTCCTGGTTTAGGAAGCCAAAGAGCTATTGTTCGTTGGGCATTTGAAGAAACTACTGAAGTTGGAAAATCTAAGAGATTTAGTATCCCTAACGGATTTGCCATTGTGCAATTAACTGCAAAGCATGCTGAAGGGTTAATGAATGTAGAGCAAGCATCTGTTACTGCATTACCAGCAATTAGAAAAGAGAAGAAAGCAAAACAAATCAAGGAAAGAATTTCTGCTTCTACACTTCAAGATGTAGCTTCTGCAGAGAATACTTCAGTTCGTTCAGCTATGGCAGTGAGTATGAGTAATCCTACTATCACTGGTGCTGGTAGAGAGCCTTTGGTTGTTGGTACAGCTTTTGGATTGAACGAAGGTGAAACTTCTGGTTTAATTGAAGGAGAAAAGGGTGTTTTCATGGTGGAAGTAACCAAGAAAACTCCAGCAGTAGAATTAGAGAATTACCAAAGCTATGCTAATAGAGTTGGAGCTTCTAAAGTAAATACTGTAAACTCTAAATTGTATGAAGCATTAAAGGAGGTTTCAACGATTGAGGATAACAGAGCTGAAACTGTACAATAGTTTTAGTCCAAACATAAAATCAAAAAACCTCGCTAAGTGCGAGGTTTTTTTATGCTATAAAATCATGTCCTTAAATGGGATGATAATTTCAAATCCCTCTTGCTTAAAGTAAGTTGTTGGATTTTTTTGGCTTGCTACCAGAATAAAATCACCTCCCCAAGCACCTAAGCTTTTAATCGAGCCTTCAAAATCTGGAAAGGATTTCGTCTTTATGGTAGGCATTTGAATGACTTTAGAAATGAGATTCTCATGAGCGTTCATCAGATGGCTAAAGGATTCCAAATCTTGAGATGAAACCATTTGTTGTGTGATTTCATTGATTTCTGAAATGGTCTGTTGGGTATTCTCCTTTCTTTGATGGTATTTTTTGATGCCCTCTCTGCTATTTTGTTTTTGGTTTAAAAAAACAAAATAAAGATGCTCTTTAAACGAAGGATTAAATGCCACCGGTTCAAAAGAGGGTTGTTGATCCTTTATTTGATATAATAGAGGCGAATTGGTCTGCGCGCATGCAATATCATAACCGCTACCTCCAAATGTAGAATTCAATAGCTTAAATGGGTTTATTTCTGCCCATTGAGCTATGTTATTGATTAAAGTCGAAGATGTTCCCAAACCCCAATTACGAGGAAAGTCTAGCTTGGTTTCTATCAAGGCTCCTTGACTAAGAAAATCCGGATTCAAGGTTCTTGTAGCTTTTAAAATTTGAATCAACCGTTCTTCCAGGGGTGAGCTTCCATCTGCTTTTAAATTAAGGGGCAGTTGAACTTCCAGCCAGCATAAATTGTTTTCATCAAAACTTCGCCAAGTAACAAAATCCTCGTCTAAAGGACTTACGGTAAGGGATTGACCATATTTTGTGGGAAAGGCTAAAGATAAAGCACCATCCAATACTACATATTCTCCCGACAGGAGTAATTTCCCGTTACTATAGAATTCTTGCTTCAAGACCTCAGTTTTTCAATAGCTTCTACTACGGCACTATGTGTTACTACCTGATCTTTAAATTGCTCCAAAAGTTTTATTTTTTCTTCATCAGTAGCTTGAAACTGATTTAAGATATTCTTGAGGTGCATCTTCATGTGCCCCTTCTGTATCCCAGTAGTTGTCAAGGACCTTAAAGCTGCAAAATTTTGAGCCAAACCGGCAACCGCTACAATTTTCATTAAATCTTGGGCTGTAGGTTTGTGGAGCAATTCCAAAGATAATTTAACCAATGGATGTAAACTTGTGAGTCCGCCAACTGTTCCAAGAGCCAAAGGAATTTCAATCCAAAACTTGAATTGATCGTTTTCTACAGAAGCATGCGTTAAACTGGAATAGGAGCCATTTCTGGAAGCATAGGCATGCACACAAGCTTCAATAGCTCTAAAGTCATTCCCAGTCGCTAAAACAACGGCATCAATACCATTCATGACACCTTTGTTATGGGTTACGGCGCGATAAGGTTCTACTTCTGCGATTTGTACTGCTTGAACAAATTTATCTGCAAATTCATAAGGGTCAATATCGGTGCTTTCTGCTAATTCTGAAATTGGGCAACTTACTTCAGCTTTTACCAAACATTCAGGAACATAGTTAGAAAGGATGCTCATGATAACATCAATATCTTTTTCTTCTTCATCAAATGCGACATAGTTTAGCGCTTTTTCCTTCAACGTTTTTGAGAACTGTTCCAGACAGGAATTGATGAAATTGGCGCCCATAGCGTCTAGCGTTTCAAAAGTGGCGTGCAATTGAAAGTAACCTTCAATTTTGTGAGTTTTGTCTTTAAGCTCAATGTCCTTGATACCTCCGCCACGTTTCACCATGTTTTGGGTGATGTTTTCGGTCTCTTTAAAAAGGGCTGGTTTTAACTCATTGAAAAAGGAAACTAGTTTTTCCTTGTTTCCGAAATATTTGAAGTGAACCTGACCTATTTTGGTGGTTGAAATGACGTCTGCTTTAAATCCGCCACGATCCAGCCAAAACTTAGCTGCCTTACTAGCTGCAGCAACTACCGAACTTTCTTCTATGGCCATGGGAATGGTGTGTAAAGTTCCATTAATAAGAAAGTTTGGAGCTACTCCCAATGGCAAGTAATAATTGGTAATGGTATTCTCTATAAACTCATCATGAAGCGATTGCAACTGCTCATCGGTATTCCAATACTGCTTGATTATTTTTTTAGCATTTTTATTGTTGGTAAAGTAGGTGTCTACAATCCAATCAATCTTTTTGGATTTGGATAGTCTTGAAAAACCAGAGATGGATTTTGTCATGGAATGATAGTTGAAATTACAAAGATACATTCTTCCTGTAAATTGCATTTAACTTAGCATTTAAAAGCCTATTAAACTGTTAATAAATACGGTTTTTTGTATAATTTTTAGTAAACTTGACAACATTTTGAAAAAACCATTTTTTTATTCAAATTCAATGAGAAAATTCTTCCTTTTTTATTTTTTAGCAACCTTTTTAATATCAGCCCAAAATAAAGAAATAACCTTAGAAGACATATGGACCGGAACTTTCAGAACCGAAAGAATGGACGCTCTGCATTCTATGGCCAATGGGCAACAATATTCAGTTTTAAACTTCAATAGAAATACAGCCTCAACTTCCATAGAGGTCTATGACTATCAAACCTTGGAGAAGGTCAGAACTTTGGTGGATTCAAAAGATTTGGATCAGGTGAGATATTTTACAGATTACACTTTTAGTGAAGATGAAAGTCAAATTCTTTTGGCTACAGAAATGCAGGCTATTTACAGACATTCGGCACTTGGAAAGTACTATGTTTATAATGTAGAAACAGGTGCATTAACTTTAGTTTCTGAAGATAAGATTCAAGAGCCTACCTTTTCTCCTTCAGGTGACAAAATAGCATACGGAAAAAGGAATAATCTCTTTGTTAAAGACTTGAAAACAGGGGAGACCACCCAATTCACTTTTGATGGAGAGAAGAATAAAGTTATCAACGGTATTACCGATTGGGTATATGAAGAGGAATTTGCATTTGTGAGAGCCTTTGATTGGAATGCCGATGGTGATAAAATTGCGTTTATCAAGTTTGATGAAACTGAGGTTCCAGAATTCACTATGGATGTTTATGGAATGGATTTATATCCTCATGAAGATGCGTTCAAGTACCCAAAAGCGGGAGAAGCTAACTCTCAAGTTTCACTACATCTATATGATTTGAACGCTGATAAAGTATCAGAAATTGAAGTGAACAAATCGTACACAGATTTTTATATTCCAAGAATAAAATGGAGCCAAGATGCAGATGTTTTAAGTGCTCAATATCTAAATCGTCACCAAAATGAATTGGATCTTTGGATGATTGACACCAAAAAAGGAAATCCTGAATTGGTATTGGAGGAAAGAGATGGGGCTTATGTAGATGTTACTGATAACTTAACCTTTTTAAAGGACAATAGTTTTATTTGGACTAGTGAAAAAGATGGGTTCAATCACATTTACCATTATGACAAACATGGTAAGCTCGTGAATCAAGTAACTAAAGGAGATTGGGAGGTAACCAACTATTACGGTTATGATGAAAAGGAAAAGAAAATATTCTATCAATCTGTTGAAAATGGATCCATTAATAGAGATGTTTACTCGGTTAAATTAAATGGAAGGGATAAAGAACGTTTAACAAAGAGTGAAGGAACGAATAATGCGTCATTTAGCGCAGATTTTTCATTTTTCATCAATACTTTCTCTAGTGCTACAACCCCTCCAGAATATACTTTAAATGATGCTAAAAATGGAAATGTCATCAAGAGTATCAAAGACAATGATAAATTAGCGGAGAAAATACAAGATTATACTACTTCACAAAAGGAATTCAGTACCATTCAAGTGAATGGAGAGGAATTAAATATGTGGATGATCAAGCCTGCAAACTTTGATGAAAATAAACAATATCCTTTATTCATGTATCAATATTCCGGTCCGGGTTCACAAACGGTAAGCAATAGCTGGAATAGTAGTAATGATTATTGGTTTCAATATTTGGCCCAAAAAGGGTACATTATTGCCTGTGTTGATGGGAGAGGAACTGGTTTTAAAGGAGCTGAATTTAAGAAAGTCACTCAAAAGCAATTAGGGAAGTATGAAGTCGAAGATCAAATTGCCGCAGCTAAAAAATTGGGAGAACGTTCTTATATTGATCAATCACGAATTGGAATTTGGGGATGGAGCTATGGAGGCTTTATGAGTAGTAATGCCCTTTTTAAAGGGAATGATGTGTTTAAAATGGCTATAGCTGTTGCGCCGGTAACGAGCTGGAGGTTTTATGATTCAGTTTATACTGAACGTTATATGACTACACCTTCGGAAAATCCTACGGGTTATGATGAGAATTCGCCATTAAGTCATGTAGATAAATTAAAGGGGGACTTCTTGTTAATTCACGGTTCTGCAGATGATAATGTGCATTTACAAAATACCATGAGAATGGTGGAAGCCTTAATTCAGGCAGATAAACAGTTTGAGTGGATGATTTACCCAGATAAAAATCATGGCATCTATGGCGGAAATACGAGACTTCATCTTTATAAAAAAATGTCCCATTTTATTGATAAAACCTTAGGGGACAAAATCCAAAAAGAAGATTTGGAACAAGAAGAAAAATCAGAAATCAAAGGATAAACTAACTAACTTTATATTATGACTCATTCAACAACAGTTAAACAAAAAGAACTTTTTGGGCATCCCGTAGGGCTTTATATTTTATTTTTAACTGAAATGTGGGAGCGTTTTTCCTATTACGGGATGCGTGCGTTACTGGTATTATATATGACAACTTCAGCTTTAGGGAATGATCCAAGGGGAGCTGGTTTAGGTTGGACCGATCAAGAAGCATTAGCGCTGTATGGATGGTATACCATGTTAGTCTATGTAATGTCTATTCCTGGAGGAATGATCGCTGACAAACTTTTAGGACAAAAAAAGGCGGTATTGATAGGAGCCATAGTCCTTTGTTTGGGGCATGGTGTTTTGGTTTTAACTGACACTTGGGCATTTTACACTGGTCTTGGTTTAGTTATACTAGGAGTAGGTATGTTAAAGCCAAATATATCAACAATGGTTGGTGGACTTTATCGGGAAGGAGATATTCGAAGAGATAAAGGGTTCAGTATATTTTACATCGGGATAAACTTAGGCTCTCTTTTAGCAACTCTAATAATTGGTTTGGTTGTTGCAGAATGGGGTTGGCACGCAGGGTTTGGTTTAGCAGGAGTTGTGATGGTTTTAGGATTAATAAATTATATTGCTGGATTGAAGTATTTAAGCCATGTAGGAGATATTGATCGGCATTCAAATGATGAAAATGAGATTTCATACGGAGAATTATTTGGTAAATTATTCACGAGTAAAAAACAATTATTTATTTCATTTGTTCTTTTTGTAGTGTCTCTTTTTGGGTGGTATAAATTGGGATGGGCTTATGGTCTTTTGTTTGTTTTTCTTACTGTTATTACAGCCCTTTTGATGATGATTTATAAGGAGTTAGAAAGTCAAGTTTTCAAAGATAGGTTTCTTGTGTTATTGTTATCATTTATTATGGTTATCATTTTTTGGGGGGCATTCGAACAAGCAGGAGGGTTGATGAACCTATATACAGAATCAAATACACGTAGAGTTCTTTTTGGTTGGGAAATTCCTACTGTGATGTTTCAAAGTCTAAATGCTGGGTTCATAACCATTTTTGCTACCATTGTGGCGGGTATTTGGGCAAAAAGACAGTTAAAAGGAAAAGAAGCTTCATCTTTATTTAAAATGGCCTTAGGAATCATTATTATGGGATTTGGATTTTTATTCATGGTGTTCGCGGCTATGGAATTTCAACAATCTGGATCATCTAGTATGATATGGCTCGTCTTAGCTTATTTCTTTCATACTATAGGTGAATTATGTTTATCTCCAGTTGCATTATCTTTTATTACAAAATTGGCTCCTATAAAGTATGCATCGTTAATGATGGGAGTCTATTTTGCGGCTACAGGTTTAGGCAGCAAAGTAGCAGGAATAGTTGGAGAGTCTGCATCAGAATTTGGGGAGTATGCTGTATTTTTAGGAATACTAGTCTTTACGGTTATTATCGGTACAATTTTTATATTTTTATTAAAACCTCTTAAGAGATTAACCCATGGAGCTGAAGACAATGAAAGAGAAATAAATGATGATTTAACAGAAGGCTTTGAACTTGCAGATGAGAAAATTAATTAACTAATTATACTATGAATACTGACATCGAAAATCTGTTTAAGGATAAAGTTCTAGGGCATCCTGCAGGACTTTTTGTTTTGTTTTTTACTGAAATGTGGGAGCGTTTTTCATATTATGGAATGCGAGCACTTTTAATCCTATTTTTCACAGCTTCTATTATGGATGAAGGATGGGGTTGGCCACCAGAATGGGCATACGCCATATTTGGAACTTATACATCTTTGGTATATCTCTCCACAATGTTGGGAGGATATTTTGCAGATAACGTAATAGGTATTAGAAAGGCCGTAGTGATTGGAGCTTTATTAATGACACTTGGCCACGCTTGTATGGCTTTGGAAACAACATTCTTTATTTACTTGGGATTAACATTCTTGGTATTTGGAAGTGGATTTTTCAAACCAAACATGACTTCTATTATTTCTGAAATGTACAAAGAGAAACCCGAAAAGAAAGATGGAGCTTATACCATTTTTTATATGGGAGTAAATGCCGGAGCCTTTTTAGGAATTTTACTTTGTGGATATCTTGGAGAAAAGGTAGGTTGGTCTTGGGGCTTTGGAGTAGCCGGTATTTTTATGTTGTTTGGCTTGTTGCAATTTTGGTTTGCTCAAGGAATATTTGGTAATATCGCCTTAAAACCAAAAAATAAGAATGAAGATGTTATAGATATAGTGGCGGGAACTTCTCCCATTGACCCTGAATCTGAAGATAAACTGAATCCTTTTACACCATTACAGAGGGTTATGATTTTGGTCTCTGCTGTATTAGGTTTGGCATGGATTCTAAATGACCCAATTTCAAAGATATCAGAAGGCCGTATCAATTTGTTTAGTTTTGAGGCTTTCGGTTTGACAGGACCAACGATAATCATTTTGATGGCTTTGTTAATTTTTATTCTGCTATTATTTATTAGGATTCCTAAGTATGTGAAAACAACAAGGGAAAAAATGATTGCCATCATTTTCTTTGCTTTCGTGACCATGTTCTTTTGGGCCATTTTTGAGCAGTCTCCAAGTTCACTTACCGTTTTTGCTAGGGATTATACCCAAAGAACTTTAGAGGGCGGTGCTGGATTGACTTTTAAAATTGTCAACTCATTAATAACGATTGTTCCACTTGGATTAATTACTTGGGTTTTAGGAATGCTATTTAGAAAGACTTTTTCTAAGTATTCTTTATCTAATATTTTTCTTGGTCTAAGTTTCTTGATAGTATGGGCAATTGCTATTTGGATGTTGATCTCTGAATTCCAAAAAGACCAAGCGGAAGTTCCAGCTTCTTGGTTCTCTGTATTAAACTCCTTATTTATCATAACGCTGGCTCCCTTATTTTCAAAATGGTGGGAAAGCAAATACAATCCTAATGCTAACATGAAATGGGCAATTGGGATGATGTTATTGGGTGTTGGAATGGCCTGTGTGGCCTTTGGAGCAAATGGAATTGCACCTGGACAGGAAACGGCTTCTGTGAGCATGATTTGGTTGATCCTTGTTTATCTATTCCATACCATGGGAGAACTTTGTATTTCGCCAGTAGGTTTATCCTATGTAAGTAAATTGGTTCCTGCTAGAATGATTGCGACCATGTTTGGTATATGGTATTTAGCCATAGCTATTGGTATGAAATTGGCAGGGATGTTTGCTGAATCTTCCGAGGGTATAGCAGATGAACATGGAATTAGCTATTTCTTCTGGATTTTAACGGGTGTATCATTTGCATTAGCAGTATTGTCCATGGTACTTTATCCTTGGATTAAGAAACTTATGCATGGTGTTCGCTAGTGGAAAACGTTAAATTGGGTCGGAAATTGGTTTAGTTTCTAGCTCTTTTGTAAGTTATTGTCCACTTTTACTACTTTAAATATTATGAGAAAAATATATGTTGTTTTAATAGCTGTCTTAGGGATGACCTTGAGCAGTGTTGCACAAGAAATTAATTGGTTGACATTGGAAGAGGCGGTAGCACTTCAGAAAAAGAACCCAAAAAAAATAATTATGGATGCCTATACCAATTGGTGTGGTCCCTGTAAAATGTTGGATAAAAATACCTTTCACAACAAAGATGTGGTAGCATATGTGAATGAGCATTACTATGCAGTAAAGTTCAATGCTGAAGGTGATGAAACTATCAATTTCAAAGGGAAAACATTTTCCAATCCTAATTATGATCCTGCAAAGGCCAATCGAAGAAATTCACAACACCAGTTGTCTCAGTATTTTTCGATTCGTTCTTATCCCACATTAGTGTTTATGGATGAAAATGCCGAATATCTTTCACCTATAATTGGTTATAAAACGCCACAACAATTGGAATTGTATTTGAAGTTATTTAAGGATAACGCTCATGAAAATATGAAAACTCAAGAGGATTTTAATGCTTATTTTCAAGCATTCAAACCAGAGTTTTCGAACTAAGGACTAATTCAAATTAATGATGAAGGCTCCCTTTTCATTTGTAGAATGAAAGGGGAGTTTTTCTATTTTACAGGTTTCCTTCCAACGCTCTATATAGCTTTTATAATTGCTGCCATCTGCAATGATTTGTTTTGGTTTAAGAGAGTCGATCATTCTTTTTAAATTAATTTTAGGTGATTGTCGCAATAGGATAATATCTGCCTTTTCAGCCTTTAAACCGTAAATCCCCAAGCTATCAATCACTATAATTCGTGTGTTATTAAGGCTATAATATGGATGAATACTATCGTATGTGATTTGATTAATAAATCTTTCTGTTTTAAAGTCTTTTAAAAAGTAAAGGTTATCGCTAGAATCTTTTGATTGAATGTGAAGTTTCCTACCATGTTTTATACCTAGAATGGTCTGTCTGCTTTTATGAAATACGATTAATTGATTGCTCTGTTGGTTTTGGAATTTGACATATATAAAACTTAGTTGTAAAAGGATAATTACAAACGTAATCCAAATAAGGTGTTTAAATCTGGGATTGTTTTTAAGCCTATACATGTAAGCGATTATGATGTAGGATAGCAAAACCATCGTCATATTGAAATAGATGTTTTTTAAAAGAAAAGGTTCCTGCTTTGAAACCCATCCAAAGAAGCGATTCATAGTTTCAATGGATGTGCCAAACAAATCAAAAATGGGATTCTGAGGTATGTTGAGTAATGCCATTAAAATGGAAGCAATTCCCAAGCCAAGAATGAATCCTAGTAAAGGAATGACAACGAGGTTTGAAAGGAGAAATAATCCTGGAATTTGATGAAAATAATAGAGCGTTAATGGAAAAATGCCAAATTGAGCAGACAAGGATACTGTGGCCGCTTGCCAGAATTTTTTAAGAATGATGCTTTTCGGGTTCCAAAATCTGTCAAAAAAGGGTTGAAACAAAACAATGCCCAATACGGCCAAATAGCTTAACTGAAAACCAACTTCAAATAGGAAGGAGGGTTTTAGAACGAGAAGAACAAAAGCAGAAATAGCCAAACTATTAATGGTGTTTGTAGGTCTGTTTAAATTTAAGCCAATAGCAATCGCTGTAAACATAGTTGCTGCTCTAGTAACTGAAGCTGAAAGACCTGCAATGACTGCAAAACTCCAAATGAGAAAAATGATCAAAACCATTTTATAGCATTTACCATATCTAAATTGTTCCAGGGGTTTTAAAAGCCATTGAAGTATGAGCAAAATAATACCCACATGCAATCCAGAAATTGCCAAAATGTGTATGGCCCCAGCATTAGTATAGTCATTGTAAAGTTCACTGCTTATATGATTCCTTTGACCAAGTAAAAGTGCTTGGATTACCGCCAATTCATCTTTTGAAAAATTATACTTAGACAGTTTTTTATGAATGGTATTTCTTACCTGATCAGCTAATCCTATTAGGCTTCTCTGTTCTCCAATTTTTAAGATTTGGGTGTTGGTCGCATATATTTGACTATAGATTTGTTTGTTGCTTAAATAGGCTGAATAATCAAATTGTCCCGGATTTAATGGGGGTTTAAGGGGCTCTAATTTGGTTTTACTAAGAACTATATCATCTATTTTGAGTTCTCTTAAGGTGGAATCTTTTTTAACAAGTAAAAGTGCGTCTCCCATGGATTTTTTGTAATCTAATTCTAAAATGGAGACAACATAGCGGTCGCTAAATGAATTGGACTTTAATGTTTCCTTGATTTTGAAGGTGAGTTTAGTTGGGGATTGATTCTGAAATGCTTCGGAATATAAATAGTGATTTTTGTTATTCAAATCTTTATGAATGTTTTCAGTCAAGCATCCAATCAAAATCATGGTTGCAAAACCTAGAAAACCGAACCAAATAAAGTTTTTTGTTGAATTTCTCTGATAGAAATAAGCAATTGTAAACGCTAGTATAAAAATGCTACATAGCAGAGCCGAAATGGATAAAGAAATTTGCCATGTTCTACTTAGCCAAATGCCCAAAACAAGACACAAGGTAAGTTTTATGAGGATGAAATTCAAGGCTTTCATCCTATTAAGATAGTAAAAAACTTACATAACTCGACGCGCCTGAACGAAGGCGAAATACCAGTAACGTTCTGAAAGTTGGGAAGTTATGACTCCTGCGCTTGTTGTGGAGTGAATAAATTGCACAAAACCTGGTCGGGCATTTACAACCAATCCCACGTGGTTCACCTTACGGCTATTTTTTGATGTGGCAAAAAACAGGAGATCACCTTCTTTGACTTCTTTCAAATCAATCCAATCTCCGTATGAAGACAATTCGCCTGTAGATCGTGGAAGAGCAATATTTTCACTCTTAAAAGCAGTGGTGACCAATCCAGAGCAATCCATGCCCTTTTTAGTCGTTCCGCCATATTTGTATCTTGTTCCTCTGTAGGATTCTGCTTCTTTGATAATTTTTTTAATGGTGGAATAGTCTGCAGTGGAGGTGCTCTCTGCATTAGTAGACCAATTATCACTTTTGGCAGAAGAGGTTGACGAGCTGGTTTGCTTATCTCTTTTAGTAACTACTTTTGCTTTCTTGGAAGCACCACAAGAAGCAAGTAACATAAAGGCAAAAAGGAAGGTTAAGATTCGTTGCATCCTGCCAAAATAAAAAATATCCTATAGAAATTCTTGGTTTGGGTTCAAAAAAGATGTGTAACGCTATTGTATGTTATGATAAATGAGTTGTGCTGTCTTCTCACTAGCGCCTTTGCCTCCTAATTTTTTCTCCAAATCATAATAGTTAATGAAGAATTTGGTTCGCTCGTAATCATCCAAAATGATATCCAATTCCTTTTTTAATCGGGTCTTATTAAAATCGGACTGTATCAATTCAGTAACAACTTCTTTGTCCATAATGAGGTTTACCAAAGAAATGTATTTGATGTTTTTTACCAAACGTTTTCCTATCTGATATGAAACCCAACTACCCTTATAGCATACTACTTCAGGCACCTTAAAAAGGGCTGTTTCCAAAGTTGCAGTTCCCGAGGTTACCAAGGCAGCTGTGGAAACGCTTAAAAGGTCATAAGTTTTATTTGAAATAAAATGCACATTGCTATTCTTGATAAAGGGCTCATAAAAGCTATACTCTTGACTTGGTGCGCCGGCTATAACAAATTCATAATCGGGATAATCTTCAACCAAGGACAACATGACAGAAAGCATTTTGGTAATTTCTTGTTTTCTGCTCCCTGGTAATAAGGCTATAATGGGTTTGTCTCCCAACTGATGCGTTTCCCTAAATTCAAACTCGTCTACTTGAGTTCGGCTTGAAATGGCATCAATAAGTGGATGGCCAACAAATTCTACAGGGTAACCGTGTTTCTTTTCGTAAAAGTCTTTCTCAAATGGTAGAATCACATACATGTGGTCAATATCCCGTTTGATATCTTTAATGCGACCTTCTTTCCAAGCCCAAATTTGCGGGGAAATGTAATAATGAGTTTTTATATTTTTTTCCTTAGCCCATTTAGCAATTCTAAGATTGAAGCCTGGGTAGTCAATGAAAATAAGTACATCGGGATTGAATTTGGAAATATCTTCCTTACAAAATGCTAGATTTTTGGTAATGGTTCTAAGGTTCATAACAACTTCGGCAAAACCCATAAAAGCCAAATCCCTATAGTGTTTTACCAATTCGCCTCCAACCGAAGCCATTAAGTCGCCACCCCAAAATCTGAAATCTGCCTGAGGGTCTTCCTTAAGCAATGCTTTCATGAGGTTGGAGCCATGTAAGTCTCCTGAGGCTTCTCCAGCTATGATGTAATATTTCATCGGATTGAAAATTATATAAATTTAAAAACTATCATGATAAGAGCTATCAAAATAGTGGCAAAAATCACTCCTTTAGCACGATTATCTTTTCTTTTTCTTATGAAATAAAAAAACGGACCGATATTAATGATGCTTGCAAAACTGATAAGTTTTACTAAATAACCTTCCTTGATGGCTGCTTCAATAACTTCTGTGACGCTTACTTGGGAACTGAACACTAATAGAATTAATATAAAGCCCAAAAGGGTGAATGCAAACCCAATGAGCATGCCTAAAATAACTTGTTTATTCATGATTAAAGTCCCAAGTATTTAAATTTTGTATAGCATGGTGAGCCGTTAAATCAAATTGTATGGGAACCACAGAGACATAATTGTTTTCTAGAGCCCACTCGTCCGTATCTTCACCTTGATCAAGATTTACAAATTTACCAGTCAGCCAATAGTAATCTTTGCCTTGTGGTGTTTTCCGTTTGTCAAATTCTTCTTCCCAATTGGCTCTGGCTTGCCTGCATATTTTAATCCCTTTAATCTCATTTTTTGTGGCCTTAGGAATGTTCACATTTAAAACTACATCTGTAGGAATGCCATGTTTCAAGGCTGATTGGGTTATTGTTTTAGCTATTTCTTTTGCAGCAGAAAAATCGGCATTGTAATCATAATCTAATAATGAGAAACCTATGGCAGGTATGCCTTCAACTCCTGCCTCAACTGCGGCACTCATGGTTCCAGAGTATATAACATTAATGGATGAGTTCGAACCATGGTTAATACCCGAAACACATATGTCTGGTTTTCTTTTTAAAATCTCCTTGATGGCCATTTTCACACAATCGGCGGGAGTTCCAGAACAGCTATATTCTTCTTGGTTTCCTTGGTCTATGACCACTTTCTCTAAGTAAAGCGTGGAGTTTAATGTAACCGCATGTCCCATGCCGCTTTGAGGGCTATCTGGAGCCACTACTACAACATCGCCTATTTGATTCATAACTTCAATTAAAGATCTAATACCTGGGGCTGAAATCCCATCATCATTGGTTACCAAAATCAAGGGCTTTTTAGTCGTCATAAGCAAATTTTATTGAGTTTCGCTAAAATACATAAATTCCAACGGAAAGCCCATGCTATTCTGTTTAACAAAAAATTATCAGCGGCAGATTTTATTGGCATAGTTTTTTCTTTATTTTAGTAGAATTAAGATTTAAACCCTAAGAGAATTAGCCGATTTCTTACAGGTGCTATGATATTTCCAAAAAACACCTATATTGGGCTAATTTTATATTAATATGATAAGATTTATGAAAAGGAATTATAAAGTGTTGATGTTGGTGTTGTTGTTGGCATTTGCATCTTGTAGTTTTACCACCAAGACTTTTGATGATCCAGATAAAGACAAACTGTTAGTTCAAGTTATTACCTATGTCCTTCAAAGGGGGCATTTCTCTCCAAGGGACTTTAATGACGACTTTTCAAAAGAGGTGTATAACAACTACTTAGATCAAATTGATCCCCTGAAGCGATATTTCTACAAATCAGATATTGAGGAGTTTGAAAAGTATAAGTATGAGCTTGATGATCAATTAAAAGCCTATGACATTTCATTTTTTAGTTTGACGCATGATAGATTGATTAAAAGAATCGAGGAAGCTAAGGCTATTTATAAGGATGTTTTGGACAAGCCTTTTGATTATACAGTGAACGAGACTTATAGCTCAGACTATGAGAATGAGGCCTATGTGTCATCTAAAAAAGAAATGCGTGACCGTTGGAGAAAGCAGTTGAAATTTACCAATCTTGCCAATTATGATGATTTAATTGTAATGCAGGAAAATGATTCAACTTCAACTGATAAGAAGTCTATGTCTGAGTTGGAATCAAAGTCTAGAGAAGAAACCTTGAAGTCCATCAATATGTATTACACGGATTATGTAGACGATTTAGCGAGAAAGGATTGGTTTGCCATGTATGTGAATGCCATTGTCAGTGAATTTGATCCCCATACTTTTTATTTTGCTCCAGAGGACAAAGAGCGATTTGACCAACAAATGTCTGGGAAATTAGAAGGTATCGGAGCGAGACTTCAGAAAAGAATGGATAACACCAAAATTGTAGAATTGATTTCTGGAGGGCCAGCATGGAAAGGTAAAGAGTTGGAAGTAGGGGATATCATAATGAAGGTTCGTCAGGAAGACGAAGACCAAGCAGTAAATATTGTTGGAATGCGTTTAGATGATGCGATTAAGTTAATTAAGGGTCCTAAAGGTACCAAAGTAACATTGACCATCAAGAAAGTGGACGGAACAATTAAAGATATAAACATAACCAGGGATATTGTGGAATTGGAAGAAACTTATGCCAAGTCTGCAATGGTAGGAAAAGACGATAAGAAATTCGGAGTTATTAATTTGCCAAAATTCTATGTTGACTTCGAAGATTACAAAAACAGAAATGCCGCTTCAGACTTAAAGAAGGAAATTGAAAGATTGAAGTCAGAAGGTATGGAAGGGCTCGTCTTGGATTTGAGAAATAATGGAGGAGGGTCGCTTCAAACCGTAGTGGATATTGCTGGTTTGTTTATCAAAGACGGTCCTGTAGTTCAAGTTAGATCTAACGAGGAGAAAGAAGTGTTGAAAGATGATGATCGCAGCATTGTTTGGGATGGTCCGTTAGTGATTTTGGTAAATGAATTATCGGCATCAGCTTCAGAGATTTTAGCAGCAGCAATGCAAGATTATAAAAGAGCAATCATTATAGGTAGCAAGCAGACCTTTGGAAAGGGAACCGTGCAAAATCTTTATGATCTAAACCGAATGGTGAGAAACAATCAAGAAGGTGATTTGGGAGCCCTTAAGATAACCACTCAAAAATTCTACAGAATTAATGGTGGCTCTACACAATTGGAAGGTGTTAAGAGTGATGTAGTTGTACCTGATAGATATAGTTTTATAAATATTGGTGAGAAAGATCAGCAGAATCCGCTTCCTTGGGATAAGATTGATGCCGTTGATTATGATTTATGGGATAGTTATTTTGATTATGATACTACTATAAGCAATAGTAAGAAGAGAATGGCAGATAATGAGCAGTTGAAATTAATTGAGGAGAATGCTAAATGGGTGAAAGCTAGAATGGATGAAACCCAACACTCCTTAAATTATGAGGCTTACAAAGCAATGTTGGAGAAGAATGAGGAGGAAGCTAAAAAGTTTGATAAGATTTCCAAATATGAAACCAATCTTGTTTTTGAATCTTTACCTTATGAACAAAAGTTATTTGCTAATGATACGGTTCTCAAAGACAGAAGAGATAGTTGGCATAAATCGTTAAGTCAAGATGTTTACATCGAGGAAGCCTTAAATGTTTTGGAAGATCTAAAAATGACTTATTCTATCAAAAAAGTGGCAGCTTCTTCAGTAAAGGAATAAATAAAGAATGAGTGAAGCTAATAACAACTCATTGTGGCAATTAGCGCTCCAAAAATTCAAACAGAATTTTTGGGGCGTTTTTAGTTTTGTTTTTATTGTTTTGGTGGGATTGGTTGCTATTTTCGCTTATCCATTGGCACCTGATAATTCCCAAAATGCCAATCAGATGCATTTGGCAATCCATTCTAAAAAACCAGGATTTAAGGTTCAAATGATTTCCATTCCTTCTGAGTTGAATTCGAATCAAGGTTTTTTTAGTAAACTTTTTTTTGGTGATAGAAATACGGGAACCGAAGTTCCAATTTCCAGTTTTACAGTTAAAAAGGATACTCTTTTTTATACAGAGTATGCTGCAGATGGGCTTGAAGGGCAGGAGAAATACTTGGCTCTTAATGGTATTTCAGAAAAGGAATTATTGGAAGAAAAGACTTTCTATTTTGGAACGGATAAATACGGTCGCGATTTGTTGAGCCGAGTGTTGGTGGGAGCTAGAATTTCATTTTTTATAGGTTTTGTGGCTGTTTTTATTTCCTTAATTATTGGGATTTTCATGGGGAGTTTAGCCGGTTATTTTGGAGGGAAAATAGATGCTGTTATCATGTGGGTCATCAATGTGACTTGGTCTATCCCTACATTACTTCTTGTAATTGCCATAACATTGGCATTGGGCAAAGGGTTTTGGCAAGTTTTTATTGCTGTTGGTTTGACTATGTGGGTGGAAGTGGCTAGAGTGGTAAGAGGTCAAATTATGAGTGTGAAGGAAATGCAGTATGTAACGGCAGCTCGGGCTTTGGGTTACAATGATTTTAGGATTATTGCAAAACATATCCTACCTAATATTATGGCTCCGGTTATTGTTATTTCGGCAGCTAATTTTGCATCAGCTATTTTGATAGAGAGTGGTTTGAGTTTCCTAGGAATTGGAGCCCAACCACCCATGGCTAGTTGGGGCGCCATGATTAAGGATCACTATAACTACATCATTTTAGGAAAACCCTATTTAGCCATTATTCCAGGATTGTGCATTATGAGTTTGGTAATGGCCTTTATGCTCATGGGGAATGCATTGAGAGACGCTTTGGATGTTAAGGGTTAATGTTCTCTAAGGATTTAGCTTTCCTTTTTTAATCATGAAAAAATTGACTCCAATTGACAGGGAGAAGATGATCGGCCATTTGGTCGGCCCGATATTCGCCATTTCTTATTAAGGTTTCCCCTTTGGGGTTTATGGCAATAAAGGTTCCGCAAAGTGTAGGAGTTAATTGTAGTTTGTTCTTAAAGAAATTGTCCGGGTCATTAAAAAAGTATTCTGATTTAAATGATTTTCTATTTTTTAATTTGATTCCCTCTTCAAACAAGACGATAAAATAAATTTCATTTTCGTTTAGTAATTTCTGGATGTCATTTAGAAACATTTTTCGGTCAGTTATTTCTATGTTATCCCAAATGTTATCTCTGTTATTTGTACAAAGGTCATCTTTGTATCTGTATTCTATGACTATTGACCAGTTGTGGGGGATTTTATATGGTGTAATAACTTCTAATTGATTCCGTATTTGGCTGTAATCAAACAAACCTTTCAAATATAAATTTTTGGAAAGTTGAAAGTACTGGGTGTCATTTTTAAAATAGCTCCATGTTGAATTAAGGGAATCCGCTCCCCATTTAGCTCTGAATTTTTTCCAGCTAATTTCGTTCCCATTTGTATCAAGGTAAATTTTATCTTGAGAAAATGTGGGAAAACTTAATATCGAAATGATTATAACGACTAGGATTTGTTTCATTTAAACAAATTCTGATTAAGATCTTGAATATAATTCAAGAGCTCATCCTTACCTACGTTTTTGGATGAGGAGGTTATAAAATAATTGGGCATATCCTCCCAAAATTGAAGCATATCACTTTTATAGTCTTCAATATGCTTGTTAATAGCACCCGGTTTTAGTTTGTCGGCTTTGGTGAAAATGATGGAAAAAGGGATCATGTTCTCGCCTAACCACTGCATGAATTCTAAATCTATAGGTTGGGGTTTGTGTCTAATATCGACAAGAACAAAGGCGCACACCAGTTGTTTTCTTTTGCTGAAATATTCAGTAATAAATTTCTGAAATGTTTTTTTGGCACTTTTAGAAACTCTCGCGTAACCATACCCAGGAAGATCCACCAAATACCAATTGCCATTTATTATAAAATGGTTGATTAACTGTGTTTTGCCCGGTCTTCCAGAGGTTTTTGCTAAACTCTTTCTATTGGTCAGCATGTTAATTAAAGAAGATTTACCAACATTGCTTCGTCCTATAAATGCGTATTCTGGCAAATTGTTTTTAGGACATTTTGCAACGTCAGAATTGCTCATCACAAATTCCGCTGACTTTATTTCCATGTTATCTTATTTGTAGCCTTTTTTGGTAAGCCAATTATCCAATATCTCATTGAATTCATCAGGATGTTCCATCATAGCCGCATGACCACATTTATCAATCCAGAAGAGGTCAGAATCGGGTAGAAGTTCGTGAAATTCTTCAGCAACTTCAGGTGGTGTTACCGTGTCATTTTTTCCCCAAATAATACAAATTGGGATGTCCATATTGGGGAGGTCTTTTGCCATATTATGTCTAATGGCGCTTTTAGCAATTGCAAGTGTTTTTATTAGTTTATTTCGGTCATTGACTGTTGCAAAAACCTCGTCAACAATTTCTTTAGTAGCTACTTTAGGGTCATAAAAAACTTCTTCAGCCTTTTTCTTGATCACCTCATAGTCGCTTCTTTTTGTATATCCACTTCCCATTGCACTTTCATAAAGACCAGAGCTGCCTGTTATGATTAAAGCCTTAACCTTGTCAGGATAAAGTTTAGTGTGATAAAGTCCGATATGTCCTCCTAACGAATTTCCAAGCAGGATTACTTCTTTAAAGCCTTTATATTCAATGAAATCGTAAAGGTATTTAGCAAAACTTTTTACGTTCGTTTTTAAAAGGGACATGGTGTAAATGGGGAGTTCCGGAATTACAATCTTAAAACCTTTTTTACTGAAATAATCAGTAACGGAATCAAAGTTACTCAACCCACCCATCAAACCGTGTAAAACAATGATTGGGGTTCCTTCTCCTACTTCAATATAGCTGTAACTCTTCTCTTTTTTAAGTCTATGAGCCATTAATAATTTGGTCTATTCATCAAAAACAAATATAGGTAAATCATAATTAATATGTTCTAAATCTTTAACCTGAATTTAAATGTGAGCTGACAGATATTAACAATTTAGGGCGTGTAGTTCTCCCACTTTTTTCCAAACTATGAACCTCTTTGAATTAGGGCATTGGCAAGTGTTCATGTCGAATTAAAGATTTGTTTGGTCGAAAAATTATCAACAAAGTGGGAGATTGTGGTAAAAAGTGGTATATTTTTCAATATATTTGGTTTTTATAGATCTATACGGCTTTTGAACTCATTAATAGGAACATACGAATGCAAAGTTGACTCGAAAGGGAGGCTGATGTTGCCTGCTCCGCTTAAAAAGCAGCTAATGCCTGTTTTGGAGAAGGGGTTTGTTTTAAAGAGAGCTGTTTTTCAACCTTGCCTTGAATTATATCCTATGGATGAATGGGAGGCCTTGATGCAAAAGGTGAATAAGCTTAATAGATTCAAGAAAAAGAATAACGATTTTATCAGGAGGTTTACAGCGGGAGTGAAAATTATTGAAGTGGATAATTCAGGTAGGTTGTTAATTCCTAAGGATTTGGTGGTTTTTGCAGATATCTCGAAAGAGATTGTGTTGTCATCGGCAATCAATATTGTTGAGGTGTGGGATAAAGATCGCTATGAAAAGGCGATTGATGATGCTGCCCTTGATTTTGCAGATTTGGCTGAAGAGGTAATGGGACAAGATGATGAAGATGGAATATCATAATCCAGTTTTGCTAAAAGAGACCGTTGATGGTCTAAACATTAAAGAGAATGGTGTTTATGTAGATGTCACTTTTGGAGGTGGCGGACATAGCAGGGAAATTCTAAATAGACTTGGAGAGAATGGCAGATTGTATGCCTTTGACCAGGATCCAGATGCTCTTAAAAATACAATTGACGATCCGAGATTTCAACTTATCCATGAGAATTTCAGATATCTGAAAAGATTTTTACGGTTTCATGGTGTGAAGGAGGTGGATGGTGTGCTAGGTGATTTTGGAGTGTCTTCACATCAATTTGATGTCGCTGAAAGAGGATTTTCTACTCGCTTTGACGCCGATTTGGATATGAGGATGAATCAACAAAGTAGATTGTCTGCTTATCATGTGGTGAATGAATATGATGAGAGTGACCTAAGAAGGGTACTTAAAGATTATGGCGAGTTGCGACAAGCTCCTGTTATGGCGAGAGAAATAGTTCATCAAAGAAATCAAAAAGAAATTAAGACTTCTAGTGATTTAAAAGACGTGCTGAAACGTTTTTTGAATCATAAGAAGGAGAATAAGGTTTTGGCTCAGATTTATCAAGCCATACGTATAGAAGTAAATCAGGAAATAGAAGTGCTGAAAGAGTTTTTGGAGCAGGTTCCTGAAGTTTTAAAAAAAGGAGGTCGGCTGAGCGTCATATCGTATCACTCGTTGGAGGATAGATTAGTAAAACGCTTTATAAGGAACGGTATGTTTGAAGGAGAGCCTGAGAGGGATATGTTTGGGAATTTTGAGGTGCCGATGAAAAAAATAGGAGGGTTGATCGTGCCTTCTCGAGTAGAGATAGAAATGAACAGTAGGGCTAGGAGTGCAAAATTGAGAATAGCTGAAAAATTATAAAGTAGTGAGCGGTAAAATTTCAGGCATATTAAAAGGAACGTTTTTGGTCAGTGATGATTCGTTTAAGAATTGGAGAATGATCCTGTTCTTGTCTGTTTTGGCCATGGTTATGATTGCTAGTTCTCATAGTGCAGATGCTAAAGTCCATGAAATAGCTCGTTTGAGTAATGAGGTGAAAGAACTTCATTCGGCTTTTGTAGAGGGGAGGAGTAAATTGATGAGGTTGAAAAATGAGACTACTGTGGAAGTCTTGATGAAAGAGAAGGGTATCATGATTTCAGAAATACCGCCGACAAAAATAAAAGTAAATTCTAAAAATTAGGTTCAACTTGGCAATAAGCGAGAAGAACATATTAAACCGATTGTATTTTTTAGCAGGATGTATGTTCATCTTCGCTCTTCTAGTTGTGTTTAAACTTTTCAGTATACAATTTATCAATGGTGAAAAGTATCGAGCGTTAGCTGAGAGTCGATTGGTGAAACAAGTTGTTATTCCGGCAAATCGCGGAAATGTTTATTCTGTAGGGGGGAATTTGTTAGCAACGAGTATTCCAAAATATGATATTCGGATCGACGCTGTAACCCCTTCTGCCAAAACCTTTGAAAAATACTTGAAGCCATTATGTGATTCCCTTTCAAAATATTCAGGGAAGCCATCTTCATACTATCAGAAAAACATTAGAAATGCTAGGGCTAATAAAAACCGCTATTATCTATTAGCTAGAAATATTGGCTATTCGGATTATTTGCGTTTAAGAAATTTTCCCATGCTGAATCTTGGAGCATACAAAGGAGGATTGATTGTTGAGCAAACCACTAAAAGGGAATATCCCATGGGAGGAATTGCTCATAGATCAATTGGGTATGAGCGTTTTGATGAAAAAGGTAATGTTACAAGAGCTGGAATAGATGGGGCTTTTGGGGCTAAATATTTAAGAGGCACAGACGGTAAGCGGCTAAAGCAGAAAATAGGAAAAGGAGAATGGAAGCCAATGACTGACTATAATCAAGTGGAACCTAAAGATGGATATGATATTTATACCACAATAAGTACCAATATTCAGGATATCGCACATCATTCCTTATTGCAGCAGTTGGAGTATTATGAAGCAGATCACGGATGTGTGATTGTCATGGAAGTAAAAACTGGTGAGATAAGAGCTATTTCCAATTTAGCAAAAACAAGTGAGGGGACTTACTATGAAAAACGCAATTATGCTGTTTGGGAGGCATTGGAGCCTGGGTCTACGTTTAAGACTATAGCTTTAATGGCTGCTTTGGAAGATAAGTTGGTCGATACATCAACCGTTGTGGATACTAAAAACGGTAAGAAGTACTTCTATGGTCGTACAATTAATGATTCCCATCGTGGTGGTTTTGGTGAAATTTCAGCTGCTAGAGCTTTAGAGGTGTCCTCAAATATAGGTTTGGCAACTATTCTAGATGAGGGTTATAAAGACAATCCGGAAAAATTTATTAACCGATTGAAAGATTGGAAGCTCAATGAGCCATTAGGATTGCCAATAAGCGGTGAGGGAACACCAGATATTCCTGGCCCTGGTCACGAAAAGTGGAGTAGAAACGCGTTGCCTTCTATGGCTTATGGTTACAATTTGGAATTAACACCACTTCACACGCTAACTTTCTATAATGCCATAGCTAATGATGGGGTTATGGTGAAGCCTAGATTTATTAGAGAGGTAAAGGAATTGAATAAATCCTTGGAGTCCTTTGAAGGAGAAATAATGAACGATAAGATTTGTTCGGATAAGACATTAAAGGAGGTTCAAGATATATTGAAGCATGTTGTGGAAAGAGGTACGGGGAGCTCATTGTATTCACCATATTTCTCCATGGCGGGAAAAACAGGAACGGCAAGATCTGAATATTGGATGGATGGTTGGAAAGAGAATAGACGATATGTGTCTTCTTTTGCGGGATATTTTCCGGCTGAAAATCCTAAGTACTCTTGTATAGTAGTAATTCATAAACCAAGTACTAAAAAGGGATTTTATGGAGCGGATGTTTCCGGTCCTGTGTTTAAAAGAATTGCCCAAAAAATATTTACCGATACACCTATTATTGATCAAGTTGAGTCTCTTGAAGTCAATGACCTTAAAGTAGGGAGTGAATATGAGTCCTTTTTCAAATTGGCTCAAAACCATAAAACAATTATGCCAGATGTGACTGGACTACCTCTTATGGATGCCATTTCCTTGTTGGAAAATATGGATATCGGAGTTAAGGTTCAAGTTGAAGGAAATGGAGTAGTAAAATCCCAGTCCATAGGTAAGGGTGAAAAGTTAAAACAAAATCAAACAATAATTATAAAAGCATCTTGAAGCAATTAAAGGACATAATATATAAAGTTTCTCTCAATTCTGTTGTGGGCAATACTTCTTTGTCTGTAAACAAAATTGAGTTTGATTCAAGGGCTATTTCTGAGAACGACATATTTGTAGCAATTCGAGGTACTGTTACAGACGGCCATGATTACATTAATAAGGCTATTGGTCAAGGCGCTTCAGCTATTATTTGTGAAAAATTACCTATTGAGTTAGTCAATGGTGTGGTTTACGTAGTAGTTGAAAATGCATCAAGCGCCTTGGCTATCATGGCATCTAATTATTATTCCATGCCATCCGAAAATTTGAAATTAGTAGGAGTGACAGGTACGAATGGTAAAACTACCATAGCTTCTTTACTGTATCAGTTGTTTAAGAACGCAGGCTATAAAGTTGGTTTGCTTTCTACAGTGAAAGTTATGGTCGATTCAAAGGAGTATAAAGCAACTCACACAACACCAGATTCCTTGACGATTAATAAATATCTCAAGATGATGAATGATGAAGGGGTGGAGTATTGCTTTATGGAAGTGAGCTCCCATGGTATTCATCAGAATAGAACTTTGGGTCTTCATTTTGCAGGAGGAATTTTTACAAATTTGACTCACGACCATTTAGATTACCATAAAACCTTTGCCGAATACAGAGATGTCAAAAAGCGCTTTTTTGATGAACTGCCTGAATCTGCTTTTGCTTTGGTTAATGTAGATGATAAAAATGGGTCATTTATGTTGCAAAATACGAAGGCAAAAAAATACACCTATGCCTTAAAAAGTTATGCCGATTATAAAGCGCTGATTCTAGAAAATCAATTTAGTGGCTTGTTGCTCAAGATAGATGACAATGAAGTATGGACAAAATTGATTGGCAATTTCAATGCATATAACATCTTAGCTATTTATGCAGTTGCAGATTTGCTGGGACTTGAGAAGGTTGAAATCCTAAGATTGATAAGTGATTTGGAAAGTGTTTCAGGTAGGTTTCAGTATCTCATGTCTTCAAGTAAGATTACTGCTATTGTTGACTATGCCCACACGCCAGATGCTTTAAAAAATGTGTTGGAAACTATAAATAGTATACGCACCAAAAATGAAGAGTTGATTACGGTTGTTGGATGTGGTGGCGATAGAGATAAAACCAAGAGACCAAAAATGGGACATATTGCTTCTCAGTTAAGCACCAAAGTCATTTTTACAAGTGATAATCCCAGAAGTGAAAATCCTGAGACCATTATTTCTGAGGTTGAAGCTGGAGTAGAACCTCAAAATTTCAAAAAAACCATGTCCATAACTGATAGGAAACAAGCCATTAAAACGGCTTGTCAACTGGCTAATGACAGGGACATCATTCTAATCGCTGGTAAAGGGCATGAAACCTATCAAGAAATCAAAGGAGAACGATTTGATTTTGATGATTTTAAAATAGTAAAGGAATTTTTAAAGCAATTACAAAAATAGATGTTGTACTACTTATTTGACTATTTAGAAAAGCATTATCAACTACCTGGGGCTGCCTTGTTTGGTTACATCACTTTTAGGGCGGCGGTTGCGATGATTTTGTCTTTGCTTATTTCCATGATTTTTGGAAAGCGAATCATCAATTTCCTTCAAAAAAAGCAAGTCGGGGAAACCATACGTGATTTAGGTTTGGAAGGGCAGGTTGAGAAAGCAGGAACGCCTACCATGGGTGGTATCATCATCATAATGGCTACCGTGATTCCTGTTCTTTTAATATCCAAATTGGAGAACATCTACATCATTTTATTACTGGTTACCACCTTATGGATGGGAACTATTGGGTTTATTGATGATTATATCAAAAAGTTTAAAAATGATAAAGAAGGTCTTAAAGGTAAGTTTAAGGTCTTGGGGCAAGTTGGTTTGGGGATTATTGTGGGAACCACTTTATACTTCAATGATTATGTAACCATCAAAGAAAAGTTGCCAGTTGAGCAACAAAAAGAGATTTTGGCCGAAAATCCTAATGCAGAACCTTCCAAATTGTTTAAAGCTGAAGAAAAATCGACCAAAACAACCATTCCTTTTGTTAAGAAAAACGAATTTGATTATGCAAGCTTGATTACTTGGATAAGTCCTCAGTTTAAGAAGTATGCTTGGGTGATCTTTATTTTGGTGTCTATTTTTATTATCACGGCAGTATCAAACGGTGCTAATCTTACTGATGGTATTGACGGTCTGGCGGCAGGTTCTTCTGCCATCATAGCTCTGACCTTGGGAATTTTTGCTTGGGTGTCTGGTAATATCATTTTTTCAGAATACTTAAATATCATGTACATACCTCGAGTTGAGGAAATCACCATTTACATAACGGCCTTTGTAGGAGCATTAATTGGTTTCCTATGGTACAATACTTATCCAGCTCAGGTGTTCATGGGTGATACGGGTAGTTTGACTATTGGTGGAATTATTGCAGTTATTGCTATTGCTGTTAGAAAAGAATGGCTAATACCTGTTTTGTGTGGCATCTTCTTGGCTGAAAATTTATCTGTGGTCATGCAGGTGAGCTATTTCAAATACACCAAGAAAAAATATGGAGAAGGAAGACGAATTTTTAAAATGTCGCCCTTGCATCACCATTATCAAAAATCGGGTTACCACGAAAGCAAGATAGTGACTCGGTTTTGGATCATCGGAATCATGCTCGCCATTGTATCCATTGTGACCTTGAAAATTAGATAGAGAAGAATGACTCAAAGACTAGTGATACTAGGTGGAGGTGAAAGTGGTGTGGGAACAGCACTTTTGGGAAAACAAAAGGGATTTGAAGTTTTTGTTTCCGATAAGGGGAGCATAAAAGATAAGTATAAAGAAGTTCTTATAAATAATGAGATTGAATGGGAGGATGAAAAACATACTGAGTCGGAGATTTTCAATGCTGATTTGGTAATGAAGAGTCCTGGTATTCCAGAAAAAGCACCTTTGGTGAAATTGATAAGGGAGAAGGGAATCCAAATTGTTTCAGAGATTGAGTTTGCATCTCGGTATACCTCGGCAACGATTGTAGGTATTACTGGTAGTAATGGTAAAACAACTACTGCAAGCTTGACACATCATATTTTGAAACAAGAACGGCAAGTAGGTTTGGCAGGGAATATTGGAGACAGTTTTGCTAAGCAAATATTGGAGCATGATTATGAAAATTATGTCCTTGAAATAAGCAGTTTTCAATTGGATGATATTTTGGACTTCAAGCCTCATATCGCTGTTTTGACCAATATTACTCCAGATCATTTGGATCGATATAATTATCAATTTGAAAATTATATCGCTTCAAAGTTTAGGATAATTATGAATCAGACTCCAGAAGATTATTTCATTTATGATGCCGATGATGAGGTAATTCAGGAATGGTTGGAAAACAACCCAGTTCAATCAAGATTATTGCCGTTTTCACTGAAGAAAACTTTTGAGAATGGTGCATTTATAGAAAACGAAAACATAAAAGTAATTATAGATAACAACCAGTTTATTATGCCAACAAAAGATTTAGCATTAGAAGGAAAACACAATATTAAAAATGCCATGGCTGCTTCAACCGTAGCGCATTTATTGAAAATTAGAAAGCAGACCATAAGAGAAAGTCTTGAAAATTTTCATGGTGTAGAACACCGATTGGAGCAAGTTTTAAAAATTAATAAAGTAAACTACATCAATGATTCCAAGGCAACGAATGTTAATGCAACTTATTATGCATTAGAAAGCATGGATGCCCCTACAGTGTGGATTGTTGGGGGTGAAGATAAAGGGAATAATTATCAAGAGCTTTTTCCTTTTGTAAATGAAAAGGTAAAGGCGGTTATCTGTTTGGGAATAGATAATGAAAAGTTGATTGAGAATTTTGCTCCAATGGTAGACGTTATTGTAGAGACTCAATTTATGAGTGAGGCCGTAAAGATAGCTTACAAGATTGCTGAACCTGGTGACAATGTTTTATTGTCTCCAGCTTGTGCCAGCTTTGACTTGTTTCAAAATTATGAGGATAGAGGACGTCAATTTAAAGAGGCGGTAAGGAATTTATAAAAGATAGAATGAAGAGTTTATTAAAGAATCTAAAAGGAGATAGGTTGATTTGGTCCATTGCGGCCTTATTGGCTATATTTTCATTTTTGCCCGTTTATAGCGCTGCAAGTAATTTGGCTTATGTGAGTGGCAATGGAAATACTTTTGGGTTTTTTATAAAGCATTTGGTACATCTTTTTTTAGGGTTCTCTATCATGTATGGGATTCATAAAATTCCGTATCGTTATTTTCGAGGTTTGTCAATGGTTATGTTGCCTGTTGTTGTTGTATTGTTGGTTGTTACTATGCTTCAAGGGACTACTATTGATGGAGCCAATGCGAGCAGATGGATACAAATCCCTATTGTAAACATGTCTTTTCAAACCTCGACTCTAGCCATGGTGGTACTCATGGTTTATGTGGCTAGATACATGTCAAAAATTAACGATAAAAAAATAACATTTAAGGAGTCAATTTTACCACTTTGGATGCCTGTTTTCTTAATACTTATTTTAATTTTGCCGGCCAACTTTTCTACGGCGGCTATCATGTTTGTGATGGTTATGATGTTGGTGTTCTTAGGTGGTTATCCTATTAAGTATTTAGCAGTGATTATTGGAGCTGGAATACTGTCCTTGACCATGTTTATATTGGTTGCCAAGGCATTTCCAGATGCAATGCCAAATAGGGTAGATACATGGATGAGCAGAATAGAGAGTTTTGCAAATGAGGAGGTGACCGAAGAGGATTATCAAATTGAAAAGGCAAAAATAGCTATCGCATCTGGAGGGATTAGAGGTGTTGGGCCAGGTAAAAGTTTACAGAAGAATTTTCTGCCACAATCTTCTTCAGATTTCATCTATGCTATTATTGTGGAAGAATATGGGTTGATAGGGGGGCTTGTTTTGATGGTATCTTATTTGTGGCTATTGTTTAGGATCGTGATTGTGGCACAAAAGTCTGAAACCATCTTTGGGAAATTATTGGTGTTAGGAGTTGGTTTGCCTATAGTGTTTCAAGCCTTGATTAATATGGCTGTAGCGGTACAGTTGTTCCCGGTAACGGGTCAAACATTGCCCTTGATAAGTAGTGGTGGAACCTCTATTTGGATGACATGTTTATCTGTAGGGATTATACTGAGTGTCAGTGTAAAAAGAGAAGAAATAAAAGAACAAGAAAATGCTGAGGAGAATCCTTTGGAGATTCTTTCAGAAACGATATAAATGAGCGCAATTAAAGTCATATTATCTGGTGGAGGAACGGGAGGTCATATCTATCCGGCCATTGCCATTGCCAATGAAATAAAATTGAGGTATCCAGATGCTCAAATTTTGTTTGTTGGTGCCAAGGATAAAATGGAGATGGATAAAGTGCCTCAAGCTGGTTATGACATCAAAGGATTGTGGATTTCAGGAATTCAGAGAGAATTGACTTTGAAAAATCTAAGCTTCCCATTTAAGCTAGTAAGCAGTTTATTGAAGGCAAGGAAAATTGTGAATCAATTCAAGCCGGATATTGCCATTGGTACAGGTGGATTTGCTAGTGGGCCCTTGTTGCAAATGGCAGTTTCTAAAGGGATTCCGAGTCTTATCCAAGAACAGAATTCATTTCCTGGAATTACGAATAAGTTATTAGGCAAAAAGGCGGATAAAATATGTGTGGCTTATGATGGATTGGAACGTTTCTTTCCGGCTAAAAAAATGGTTAAAACAGGAAACCCCGTAAGGCAGGATTTATTGAAAATTGACAATAAGAAAGAGGCTGCAGATGAGCTATTTTCTCTTAAGCCAGATAAGAAAACATTACTGGTTTTAGGAGGGAGTTTGGGAGCTAGACGAATCAATCAACTTATTGAAAAGGAATTGGATTTTTTACAAATCCATAACATACAAATCATTTGGCAATGTGGAAAATTATACTACGAAAAGTATAAAATTTATAACCATACCAAGGATGTGCAAGTTCATGCATTTATCAACGACATGGCTATGGCATATGCTGCCGCAGATATTATTATTTCAAGAGCTGGAGCAAGCTCGGTGTCAGAATTATGTATTGTGGGAAAGCCGGTCATTTTCATTCCTTCTCCCAATGTGGCTGAGGACCATCAGACCAAAAATGCAATGGCTGTTGTGAATAGGCAGGCTGCTCTTTTAATTAAAGAGGAAGATTTGGATGTGGATTTTGAAAATAAATTCTCCCAACTGATGGCTTCGCCTGAAAAGCAGGAGGAGTTGGGTAAGAATATTAAGGGTCTGGCATTAGTAAATGCTACCAAGGATATAGTAAATGAAGTAGAAAAATTACTTAAAAACTAAATTGGATTTAAAAAACATACATAGCGTTTATTTCATCGGAATAGGAGGTATTGGTATGAGTGCATTAGCTAGGTACTTTCATGCCAAAGGACTAACTGTTGGAGGTTATGACAAAACCCGAACCACATTGACTGATGAGTTAATAAACCTAGGTATGGATATTCATTTTGCTGATGATATAAGTTTGGTGAATCCTGTTTTTCTCAAAAGTAAACAGGTGCTTGTAATTTATACGCCCGCTATTCCTTCTGATCATAAGGAATTAAATTATTTCAAAACAGAGGGGTTTTGGGTGATGAAGCGATCTCAAGTTTTGGGACTTATCACTGAAAACACTTTTTGTTTAGCGGTTGCAGGAACACATGGAAAAACAACAACGACCAGCATTTTGGGGCACTTGTTGAATGTTTGTGATGTCCCTGTGACAGCATTTTTAGGAGGAATAAGCGAAAATTATCAATCCAACTTGATACTAAACGGTACTGAGGTATCTGTTGTGGAGGCCGATGAGTTTGATAGATCCTTTTTAACGCTTTCCCCAGATTTGGCCTGTATAACCTCTATGGATGCGGACCATTTGGATATTTATGGAGATAAATTTGAATTGATAAAATCTTTTGAGGCCTTTGCCAAAAAAGTAAAAGATACAGGGAAGTTATTTGTTAAAAATGGCTTACCTCTTAAAGGGATAACATATGGGATAGAAGATGATTCAGACTATGCCATTATCCATTTAAGAATAGAAAATGGGAGTTATTTGTTTGATGTGCGAACGCCAAATGGAATAATAAACGATTTTAAATTTAACCTACCCGGTAGACATAATTTGTCGAATGCATTAATTGCCTTGGCGATGGCTGTGGAATTTGGTTGCCCTCACCAACAGCTCGCTAAGGCTTTAATTTCCTATCAAGGTGTGAAAAGAAGATTTTCTTATCACATTAAAACAGAAGAGCTTGTTTATATTGATGATTATGCCCACCATCCCGAGGAAATTAAGGCGGTGTATCAAGCGGTGAGTGAAATGTATCCGGATAAAAAAGTATTGGTTGTGTTTCAACCGCATTTGTTTAGTCGTACCAAAGATTTTGCTGAAGAGTTTGCATCCAGTTTAGGACTGTTTGATGAAGTGCGATTGCTGGACATATATCCTGCTAGGGAGCTACCCGTGGCCGGTGTGACATCTGAATGGCTTTTGTCAAAAATTCAGAATTCTAATAAGAGGCTCATCCAAAAGCATGAGATAATATCTGAAATTAAAAAGAGTGATGCTCCCATAGTTTTAACCTTGGGAGCAGGAGATATTGGAGAGGAAGTTCAACGTATTAAAGAAAGCTTGAGTGTTGCGAGTTGATTGGAACATAGTAAAATTGGTGGTTTTAGGTTGCCTGGTGGTTTTTTTGTTCGCTTTTTCAGCAGATAGACAAATGAATCGGGAAATTTCTCGTGTGGATATAAGTTTCATAGGCGATAACAACATGTATATCACACAGGAAACTGTTAGTAAATTGTTAATACAAAATCCGCAAAGGTCTCAAAAGGAGTTTAAAGAAATTATAGATTTGAATGAATTGGAACATGCCCTGAATTCCAATCCGATGATTAAAACTGCAGATGTCTATGTGACTGTAGATGGCGTGTTAAAGGCAGATGTAGTCCAAAAGAAACCTATAGCAAGAGTGCGTACAAATGCATCGTATTACATCGATGATCAGGGTAGTTATATGCCTTTGTCGTCCAATTATTCTGCCAGAGTACCACTTGTAACCGGAAGTATCGACAAAAATAATTTGTCAAATGTATTTGAAGTTGCCAGAAAAATTCAAAATGATGAGTTTTTAAAAAAACACGTATTTGAAATAAGGCAAGACAAAAAGAATCATATATATCTCAGGTTGAGACAATATGATTTTATAGTAGAAATAGGAAAACCAACTAGCTTAGATAAAAAAATAAACAATCTCAAGGCATTTTATAAAAAGGCTTATAAAGAAAATAGGCTAAACAGTTACAGCAATATAAATCTGAGATTTGAAAGTCAAGTAGTCTGTACAAAAGTGTAAACAATGGAAAACAACATTGCAATAGGATTAGACATAGGAACCACGAAAATCGTGGCCATGATTGGTCGTAAAAATGAATACGGTAAAGTGGAGATTTTGGGAATTGGAAAATCCAAAAGCTTGGGTGTTCACCGTGGTGTGGTCAATAATATTACGCAAACAATACAGTCCATTCAAGCTGCAGTTCAAGAAGCTGAAGCGGCTGCAGATATTAAAATTGAGGATGTAACGGTGGGTATTGCTGGCCAACATATCCGTAGTTTACAACATAGTGATTACATCACTAGGCCCAATTCTGAGTTAGTAATCGACGAAGAAGATATTGAGCAATTAATTAATCAAGTTCATAAGTTGGTCATGCTTCCTGGAGAGGAAATAATACATGTTTTGCCACAGGAATATAAGGTTGATGGACAGGCCGAGATTAAGGAGCCTATTGGGATGTATGGAGGACGTTTAGAGGCAAATTTCCATGTTGTGGTTGGGCAAGTATCTTCTATTAGAAACATTGGAAGGTGTGTAAAAAGTGCTGGTTTAAATCTGGAGGGAATTACATTAGAGCCATTAGCTTCTGCAAATGCAGTGTTAAGCCAAGAGGAGAAAGAAGCTGGTGTCGCCTTAATTGATATAGGAGGTGGAACCACTGACTTAGCAGTATTTAAGGATGGCATTATTCGTCATACAGCTGTTATTCCGTTTGGAGGTAATGTCATTACTGAAGATATCAAAGAGGGTTGTTCCATAATTGAGAAACAAGCGGAGTTATTAAAGATCAAATTCGGTTCTGCCTGGCCAGGGGAAAACAAGGATAATGAAATTGTTTCCATTCCTGGTTTAAGAGGTAGGGAGCCAAAGGAGATTACGCTTAAAAATTTATCCAAAATTATTCATGCCCGAGTTGTGGAGATTATTGAACAGGTGTACTTGGAGATCAAAAATTACGGTCATGAAGAACAAAAGAAAAAACTTATTGCAGGTATCGTTTTGACAGGAGGAGGAAGTCAATTGAAACATTTAAAGCAATTAGTGGAATACATTACCGGAATGGATACAAGAATAGGTTATCCCAATGAACATTTGGCTGGAGATAGTGATGACGAAGTGACTAGTCCGTTATACGCCACAGCTGTAGGTTTGGTCATGGACGGATTAAAACGACATGAAAGAAAGAAAGCAGAAGCCAAAGCGCAAGAAAAGTATGAAGAACAAAAAGAACAGGCTCAAGAAACTAATGAAGAGCCTGAAGAACCAATAAAAGAACCAAAACCAGAACGTCGCTCTTTCTTGGACAAACTAACCGAAAGAGTGAAGGATTTTTTAGATAACGCAGAATAATAAAACCAAAGATTCATGAGCAGCAACACAGGAATTGAAAACAGTATCTCATTTGATTTACCTAAAAATCAGTCAAATGTTATCAAGGTTATTGGAGTTGGAGGTGGAGGTAGCAATGCTATTAACCACATGTTCCAACAAGGAATTAAGGGAGTCGATTTTGTAATTTGTAATACCGATGCCCAAGCACTTCAAAATAGCGGTGTTCCTAATAAAATTCAATTAGGGGTTAACCTAACTGAAGGGTTAGGTGCTGGAGCCAATCCAGAAATTGGAGAGAAGGCAGCCGTTGAAAGTTTTGAGGAAATAAGCAGCATGTTGGATTCCAATACCAAAATGGTTTTTATTACTGCGGGAATGGGAGGTGGAACTGGAACAGGTGCTGCCCCAATTATAGCTAAAATGGCAAAGGAAATGGATATTCTTACTGTAGGAATCGTAACAATGCCATTTCAATTTGAAGGAAAATTAAGAAACCAACAAGCCCAAAAGGGAATTGACAACCTAAGGTCTATGGTTGATTCTCTGGTAGTCATTAATAATAATAAACTACGAGAGGTATACGGTAATCTAGGCTTTAAAGCTGGGTTCTCCAAGGCAGATGAAGTCTTGTCAACAGCTGCTCGTGGTATAGCTGAAGTTATAACTCATCACTATACCCAAAACATCGATTTACGTGATGCTAAAACTGTATTAAGCAATAGTGGTACAGCTATTATGGGATCTGCAATAGCATCTGGTCAAAATAGAGCTCATGAAGCTATCAGAAAGGCATTGGATTCGCCATTGCTTAATGATAATAAGATTACGGGTGCTAAGAATGTATTGTTGCTTATCGTTTCTGGTGTTCAGGAAATCACTATCGATGAAATTGGGGAAATCAATGACCATATTCAAGACGAGGCGGGTCATGGAGCCAATATCATTATGGGAGTTGGTGAGGATGAGTCACTAGATGAATCTATAGCCGTAACAATTATTGCCACTGGTTTTGATTTGGATCAACAGAATGAAATCTCTAATACAGAGATTAAAAAAGTAATCCACGCCTTGGAAGATGATAAGCCCTTTGAAAAGGATTTAACAAAGAAAGAAAAGCAACCCGCTATTATTACTCCCAACATAGAATTAAAAGAGGAGAAAAAAGAAGAGGTTGTCAAGCATACATTAGATATTGAGGAATTGGATGATTTTCAAATTAAATCAGATCCATCTCCTAAATTAAATCATTCTGAAGAGCCTTCGGGGTTGATTAAGACAAATGAGGAAATTAAAAATATTAAGGTTACTTATGAAGAGGTAACTGCTGAAATTGAGGAAGAAGAGGATGATTATATCATCACTGAAATAAAACCTGAGGCAGTGGAAGAAAGTTATGAGGATGAGTATGGTGAGGAGGAGCAACAAATTACATTAACCTTTGATTTACCTATAAGTGAGTCTCCAATTACTAGCAAGGATAATGATTTTGTTGTGCATGAGTTGGATGAGAATGTTAAAAAAATGCCTGTAAGGGATTTTGTTGAGGTAATTCCTGTCACGGAGTCTAATGAAAAGGGAGAAGTGAGGTATGCCTTAGATGACTACATTGAAGTAGAGTCTGAAATGAACCCTAAAAAGAATGAGGTGGTCATTGAGGAACAGGATGTAGTATTTGAAAAGAAAACTCTAAAAGAGGATGTTGAACAGGGAGCTGAGTCTGGTGGGGATATAGATCCTATGAACAGTCCAATATCTGATATGTTAAAAGAGCGTGCGGAGGAAAGAAGGAGAAAGATGAAGGATTTTAATTATAAATTCAACACGAATAAGATTGATGATATTGAAAAAATACCTGCATACAAAAGACAAGGTGTAGATTTAAATGACACCCCACATTCGTCAGATTCAAGTAGTATGTCCAGTACCAGTATTAGTTTGGATGACAATAATGATATACAGATGAGAAATAACAATTCATTTCTTCATGACAATGTAGATTAATAGCAATTAAGTTTAGTGTTTAAGCTTCTTGGAAACCCGAAGAATCAGTAATGGTTTTTCGGGTTTTCTTTAGTATCTTCGCAAACGCAAAATAAACGAATTATGAGTTTACAGAATAAAGTGATGGATGGTATGAAAGAGGCCATGAAAGCAAAGAATCAAACAGCTTTAACTGCTTTGAGAGCCATAAAATCATCTATTCTTTTAGCACAAACTGAGATTGGTGCTGGTGATGGTTTAACCGAAGACCAGGAGCTTAAATTACTTCAGAAACTGGTTAAACAACGTCAAGACAGTGCAGCTATTTATTTAGAACAAGGAAGAGAAGATTTGGCGCAACCTGAAATGGATGAAGCCAAAGTTATTAGTCAATTTTTACCAGAGCAACTTTCTGAAACTGAAATTGAAAAGGTGGTTGTTGCTACAATCGAGAATGTTGGTGCAGGTGGTATGAAAGATATGGGAAAAGTAATGGGACTTGTTAGTAAGGAACTGGCTGGAAAAGCTGATGGAAAAACTATATCAACCATTGTAAAGGCTAAATTGAGTTAGATTATACTTTTTTGGCCGCGTAGTTCAACTGGATAGAATATCAGATTTCGGCTCTGAGGGTTGGGGGTTCGAATCCCTCCGCGGTCACAGATAGATAAATAAGTCTCACGATAAATCAAGTTTACTTGAATTATTAAGTGAGGCTTTTTTGTTTTCAATAAGGAGTGTTGAGGGAAATATAATCCTCTGCGGTCAGTTTTTAATAGATGATAAAGCTTTAGAGTCTATTTGATTTTTGGCTGAACATTGATAAAAATAAAGGGACATAAGATTATGTCCCTTTATTTTTTTATAATTATGATACCTTTTAAAGCTTAAAGACGCCCATTAAATAATATTGATAATGGTTGTTGTCATATTGTCTGTCCAATCTATGAAAGGCCCATTTACCCGCAGCTTGAAGTCGTATTCCAATGTTGTCAGAAACCCATACAGTGCCCCCTAGTGCTAAGTTCCAAGAGAAATTGGACTCGTTTAAAGAAAAATACCCTGGACCTGTACTTACATAAAGATCTAACCAATCTGGCTCTCTTTTAAACAGTAAGTCCGAATAATAAAATTTAAGATAAGTATTGGTACTTATATAGGTTTTGTCTTCATCCAAAACTCCATTGTCAATCCATTCTCCTTTTTTGTAGCCATTCAATTGAAAATCTTGTTCAAAATATAAATAACCATTCAGACCAAATTCAACTGAAAATGCGATTGGGATATGGAAAGCAATTTCGTCAAAATCCTTCCATGGTTTTCTGGTGCCTTCTGTCACCAAGCCATTAACACCTAAGCTCACCAAGACGGTTGGGTCATTTTCCAAACGCATTTGGCTATAACCACTTGTGAAAGTAGATACAAGAAATGCTAAAATTAAGAGTCTTTTCATAAAAAATGGTTTGTTCAAAAATAGAGTTTTAGTTGATAATAAAAAAAAATTACTTGTATTAATTGTCCTCTCTTAAGGCTTATTGTTCAGTATTTTATTTAATAAAATATGCTTGCGGTAACTTTTATTAGTTGTGAAAAGATGTAATCTTTCATTTACAGCTTGAAATTTTGTTAAAGAACTGATTAAAATTCTTTTTGATTGAGGTCTTTTTGAGAAAAATTTAAAAATGATGTATTTAATAGGTTTGTCCTTGTAATTAACTAAAGGTTTTAATTCTTCAAAATATATTGATGATAAGCTAGTAAATAATTTAAAAAAAGTATTGCCTTTTAAGTCATGAAATAATTTTGATTGAGTATTTAATCCCAAAATTATAGAATCATAGGTTGATTTAAATTTCACATTCGGAATACTTTGACACTTATCATTTATTTGTGTGGTGTAAATGGCTATTTTTATGGCGTCCTTTTGATTGGGCACTGGTAGTCCTGAATAGTACCTTTTATTAGTTAGTATTTCTGAGGCATCTAACAAATTATTAGTTTTGGTAGTCAATAAATTTCGGTGTAATTCAACGGCTCCAAATTTTTCCTTTGAAATTTGTCTTGGGTAATGTCTGTAGTCCTTAATTTCATAATTAAAGGGTCTTAAATCATTATAACCCTTGGAAATTAAAAGTTGAAATGCATGATCAATTTTGGCTTTATCAACTAGGATATCGATGTCGCCAATCATTCTAAAACCGATATCTTCCAAAGGGTTGATTGCAATTAAGGCAATGCCTTTTATAAATATGTGATCGATTTGATTTTCATCAAAGGCTAGGGAAATTTCTTTTGCCTCAGAAAGTAATTTTCTGTTTCTATTTCGGTTGATGTTCGTAATTTCTTCCAGATATGAGTTTAAATCTTCTGGAGTGTATTTTAACAGTTGCTTATTTTTTATTTCTATATAAGTTGCAGGAAGCATAAGTTCACTACTGGCAATCTTAATAAATTCTTCCCAATTGACTTCATTTGAAAGAAATAGAGATTTTAATTGTTTCTCATTCTGTGTCTGGGATAATATACTCCCTAAAAGATGGTAAGCTGTTTTCAAATCTGGATGATTCAATCAACAATATGGTTATTTTTAAATAAAGTTTTAATCTTTTCAATGGCAAACTTATTTTCATGATAAATTAGTTCATAAAATTGACATTCACCAATCCAATTTAAAAAAGATTCTGCATGCTCTTTTTTTGGGGATATCCAAGAATCTGGAATCAATGATTTCAAAATTTTATCAGAAGAAACTGATTTTAAATATTGCCCTTCTGTTTTACTATACTGGACATAAACAATTTTGTTGCATCTCCTTGAAGGTTTAGTTAAATCAATAGCTTTCTCTTGTAAATACCTTACTGCAATTTGTTTTTTCGGATTTATTTTAGCCTCACTAATTCTCAAGTTGTCTGGGATGTTCTTAAATTGATTAAAAGCTCCTTCCTTTATTGATATAGCACTCGGATTTTTATAAAGTTTAAGGGATTTGCTTGATAGCGGAGTGAAATCATCTGCTAGAAGTGATAGCCATTTAATAAACATAGTCCAGCTAATGTACTTTTACCATTTCCAGATTCTCCAACTAGCATTATAGCTTGGTTTTCATCACAAACTGTCGATGCATGTAAAGTGGCTAACCAGCTGGTAGTCGGGAATGAGTAAAGATTGCTGATTAACTCCATTGAAAATTTCCCAAATAAATAATGCATTTTGGAGTAAGGATATTTGGCAATTAGTTGTCCTTGTTTTTCAAGATATGCAATACCGTTCGATATCTTAAAATCAAAGCAAATTAAATTTTCATTTGCCTTACGAACTTTAAATTGACTTAACCTTTCCTTGATTAGATTAAATATGGGGTCATCTGAAAATCTTAAATTCAATGATTTTTCCCCAATATAATAGTAATAGTTGGAAACGGGAGTTAAGTCCAGTTTGGTATCAGAAAATTTTATATTGGGGATAGATTCAACTTGTAGTGAATTGGCTTCGTACAAAAAGGATGAAAGCTCCTTATAGGTTAATCGAGCTTGTGCTTCATCAAACGTGCTCTTGTTGTGTCGTTTGAATTCTGTTATGTTTTCAGAATTTAAAAAGATGGTTATGAGATGATATAAAAAGTCAGAGGCAATTACATATTGGTTTGTTTTTTCAAACCAAATAATGTAATTGCCTCCAATATATTTTGCAAATGTAGGTTTTAAGCTACCTTTCAACTATCTATTGTTCAAATAATTCATCGAAACTATCTCCAGAATTACCTGGTCTATCACCACCTCCGGGAGGAGGCGATTCGGTTTGAGCCTTTAAAGGATTAAGTATGAGAAATGTGCCTGCAGCTGTAAGAGCTGCATATTTACCCATTTTCTTAATGGCTTCTTTTCTGGTGATTTGGTCGTTATTATTTTTCTCCATAAGATTCTTTAAATAAAAACTAGGTCAAATGTACTTAATTATAATTGCAAACCAATAAATAGCTTTAAAATTTATGGGATTTACAATTTTAATCACGCAATTTAATTAATAATTAGTTTTTTGGTAATGTTTTGGTTTTTATTTTTCATTTTTAAAATATAAACGCCTGAACTTAATTGGTTGGCATCTATCTCGTGATACATGATATTCTTAGAGGTCGAAGACGTGATTAGTCTTTTTCCTTGAATATCTATTACTTCAAAAATTGAATCTCCAATTGTTTGACCAGTAATAAAAATGGTTTTGTTTTTACTGTAAATTTTAATATCACTTAATTGATTTTCATCTATACTTAAATTCTGTTCATTCGTAAACCTTATAAAGAATCTGCCGGTACCTGATAAATCTTGATTAGAGTTAAAGGTATAGTCGTTATTGTTTAAGAGAGTAAAAGTGCCAGTAAGAGTATCTTCTAAGAAAACAGTTACTCCATCTGGAATGGAAGATTCAAGCATGCTAATTGTAAGTTGCTGGCCTTGAACAGCATTAACTCCTAAAGGTATTGCAATCTCTTCTGAACCTAAATCTTCATAGGATAACGTTTGTATAGCAAAATCCTTATTAGATAATGAAGCATCTAATAATGAGGAAAATAGAGCGAATTCTTCAGCTTCTCCTCCTAATACAACTGTATCATAACCTGTATCTAAACCAGAAGTTCCATTGTCTAGGAAAAACAATCCTGTTAAGTTGCTTTGATAGTCATTAGTCAATTTCAATTTAATTTCGGCTATATTCATGTTTGAAGCTCGTCCAGTCACAAAATCATCAGTGTCCCCCGTAGTTCTCATTGCTGTGCTGAAAAGTGCATTTCCATCACCTCCTGAAGGTATAGCGATTATAAAACCTTGTCCAGGTGCTAACTTCGCATCATTTGCAACGGCATAAGATAGGTTCCAAACGGTATAGCTGTCAAAGCCATTATAACCATAAATACCTACCGCATCTGAAGCAAATAAAGTCAAATTATCTGCAAGGAATTGATCTGCCGCAATATATGATGGATAAGGGTTTCCTATTAAGTTCCAAGAAGGATAACTAGCTCCAGAATGACTTACTGGGATTGAAATATTTGTCTTTTGTGCTTCGCCGGCAAATACAAAAGTACTATTAGTTGTATTGTCAACAGATCCTGTTCTAAAACCAATGGCTGGTTCTAGGATGACACCGCTCTCAGCAGGAATGTCAACATTATAGGTTAAAAATGTACCTGAGGATTTTTCAAAAGGCCCAAAAAACTTTTCAGATGGGTCTGAAGGATAAGAATATAGGTTAATATTGTTTGTAGAATTACTAGCAAAGTCACCAAAGGTTTGTCCCGTTAATGGAGCTGAAATAAAATCATTTCCATTAGGTCCAAGAATGTATTCATTCACATGTCTGGAATATGTCATATTTCCGACAATGTCTCCATCCAAAATCATACTTGGGAATTGTGTTGAGGACGAAACAAAATTAATGCTGCTTGAAGCAGTCAAAGTAACTCCAGAATCTACAGTAATATTTCCTGCAGGTTCTACAGTCATAACTGTGAAATTAGTACTTGCGTAGAAATTAGCTGTTCCATCTTCAACAATAATTTGGCTATCAGCTGCGGCGGTACCATTTGGATCGGCTGGCGCCCAACCGCCATTTGTTTCATTGTATGTGTAAACAACAGGTCCAGTTGGTGGTATAAAGTTAAGTGAGTAGTCTTCGGTCTCTCCTATTGGATAGCTCCCACAAGGTGCAGGTGGTATTGATCCGTTGCCCATTATAATTCTTATTCTGGTTGGGTCGCTTGTCACATTTTGTGGTACAGTGAATGTAAGTTCAATTTCAGTTGGAGCTGCACCAGGTAATACTTGGTCAACTATAAATGCGGCTAATTCTGATGGGTCATCAAAATCTTCATCACCATTATAATCAATATAAACGGAGAAGCCTTGAACAAATGTTGATGGGAAACTATTTACGGCAGTGACTGTTGCCGTATAAGTACTCAATTCTTCCAAGGTAGTTGATTGGCTTGTGAAATTTGAATATCCCGAAGCACCATTGTTTAAATTGGAGATTGTATTTAATTCAAATCCAGAAATATAAGTTAGGGTTTCTGCTCCAGGAGTAGAATTGGAGTCACAATAATTGGTCATTTCCAATGCGTCAACAACAATACTGCTCACCTCAAAACTAGCATTTCCTTCAGAGCTAAAATAAAAACGAACTCTTAGCTCATTTCCAGCGACACCAGTGATATTCGTCCAAGCGGCAGGAGTGTTTAAATTAGCTGCATTACTTGTGATTGCAGGGGTTTGGTATACCCATGGTTGGTCGTCAATTTGATAAGACCATTGCAAATAACCGCCTCCATTAAAAGGGTTTCCGCCAGTGATGTCTCCAATTCCTATAATACTCAAAGATGTTATACTAGAAATATCAATGGGAAAACTTTCAAAATAAGCTTCTCCTCCAAAATCTTGAGACTCGATAACAGACCCATTGGTCCTAAAATAGTTATCCCCTTGTTGGTTGTCTGTAGCAGGAGTAACATCGTAACCCAAATAAAAATTGGGGCCAATGGCAATTTGTTCCGGTGGCGCTGCTGCTGGTGGGTTGTTGCTTGAGTGAGTGAAGCCAACACTAGTTGAAAAATCGGCTTGATAAATAGTTTGACCAAAACTTATTGAGGTCATTAGAATAGCAAAAAATAGTAAGATTTGTTTCATGGGTATAAGATGATTTAATACAAATCAACTAATTAAATAGTATTGAGTAAAAATTAATACGTTGATTGCACTGTTTTTATCGATTAGATGCGCTGTTAAATAAGGTGTTACAATTTAAAAGCTCCCGAGGTTTTTTATCTTCTGGGTCAACTGTTTTATGTTGTTTTTGAGGGAATCAAATATTTATAGGTATTTATATTCGAAATTAATTATTTGAGGTGAAATTATTGAGGAATTTTCAGTTAATATTTAGGTTGAATGAGAATGATATATTTTGATCCTAATGTGATCTGGTGACTCTGGTTTTTCTTGCCGAAAAATAGGTTTTACTTTGATATAATAGGCATATTTCTAAATTTCAGTGTGATTTATCAGAGTATTTTCAATTATAGATAGTTCTAATTAAAAGAAATTGTTAAAGTCTAAATCCTAATGATTTCTTAAATCAAATTAATTAAAAACTACCTATATTTGACCTTCGTAATAAAGTTATTTTCAAAATAATATCTTAATGAAAATCAAAAATATCTGTTGTATAGGAGCTGGTTATGTCGGTGGTCCTACAATGGCAGTCATTGCCCAAAAAAATCCCAATATTAATGTGACGGTAGTCGATTTGAACAAGCAAAGAATTGCTGCTTGGAATGATGAAGATCTTAATAACCTCCCTGTTTATGAACCTGGTTTAGATGTGGTTGTTAAGGAGGCGAGAGGGCGAAACCTGTTCTTTTCTACTGAAGTGGACCAAGCTATAGAAGCTGCTGAAATGGTGTTTATTTCGGTAAATACGCCAACTAAAACCTATGGAGAAGGAAAGGGGATGGCGGCTGATTTAAAATATGTTGAGCTATGTGCGAGACAAATCGCTAGAGTCTCTAAAGGCGATAAAATTGTAGTTGAGAAATCAACGCTTCCGGTTAGAACGGCACAAGCGGTAAAAAGTATTTTGGCAAACACAGGAAATGGACATAAATTTTCGATTTTATCCAATCCTGAATTTTTAGCTGAAGGAACAGCCGTGGAAGATTTGCAAAGCCCAGACAGAGTTTTGATTGGAGGTGAAGATACACCTGAAGGAAAAGAAGCAATGCAGGCCTTGGTGGATATTTATGCTAGTTGGGTGCCCAGAGAGCAAATTCTAACGACCAATGTTTGGTCTTCAGAATTATCAAAATTGGTAGCCAATGCGTTTTTAGCGCAAAGAGTTTCTTCCATAAATGCTATTTCTGAGTTGTGTGAAGCAACCGAGGCTGATGTTGATGAAGTTTCAAGAGCCATAGGGAAAGACTCTAGGATAGGACCTAAGTTTTTAAAGGCTTCTGTAGGTTTTGGAGGATCTTGTTTCCAAAAAGATATTTTAAACTTGGTTTATATCTCCAAGTCTCTTGGGTTAAATGAAGTGGCAGATTACTGGGAGCAAGTCATTATTATGAATGACTATCAAAAGTATCGTTTTGCTAAAAAAATTATAACTACGCTTTATAATACGATCGCAGACAAAAAAATAGCATTTTTAGGATGGGCCTTTAAAAAGGATACCAATGATACTAGAGAAAGTGCAGCAATTTATGTGGCAGAACATTTGCTTCAAGAGCAAGCGAATATTGTTGTTTACGACCCAAAAGTAACTGAGGAGCAAATCTATTCAGATTTGGAGTATCTAGGAACTTTGTCTTCTGAAGATATTATGAACCGGGTTACTGTGGTTAATGACCCATACAGAGCTATGGATAATGCTCATGCAGTGGCCGTTCTAACCGAGTGGGACGAATTTAAATCTTATGATTGGTGTAAGGTTTACGAAAGTATGATGAAACCAGCTTTTGTATTTGATGGACGTAGATTATTGGAGAAAGATAAAATGGAAGGGTTTGGATTTAAATTATATACAATAGGTAGGTAATTTATCATAATTTTTGTACCCAAATTATCCGCTTTATGCAAATTAAAAAATATACATCTTCACAGAATTCTCAAAGTTTTAAAGGTCTATTCGTTGAGATGTTTCAAGATCTTATGGCCTCCCGTGGTTTGGCTTGGAGATTAACAGTAAGAGATTTTAAAGGGCAATATAGACAATCTTTTTTTGGAGCGTTTTGGGTGTTTATCACCCCCTTGATGAGTGCTTTGGTTTGGATGTTTTTAAATGCCTCTGGAGCAGTGAAAATTTCTTCCTCGGGTATTCCATATCCGGCTTATGTTTTGACTGGGACTATGTTGTGGTCTATATTGTCTGAAAGTATTAATATGCCACTCAAACAGACTAATGCATCCAAAGGTGTAATAAGTAAGATCAATTTTCCGAAAGAGGCATTGCTTTTGTCTGGTCTATATAAAATAGGGGGTAATACTTTAATAAAGATAGGTTTAATTTTATTGGTCTTATTGGTTTTTGGAGTAGTTCCAGATTATAAAATTTTATTACTGCCTTTGGTACTCACTGGTTTCATTTTGTTCGGTTTTTCTATCGGGCTTCTTTTGACTCCTATAGGTATGTTGTATAATGATGTTGTAAGGTTGATTCCCATGGCGATGCAATTTTTGATGTATTTGAGCCCAGTGGTCTATAGTATGCCAAAAGATCAAAGCCTCCTTACTCAAATCATAAGAATAAATCCAACTACTTGTCTTATTAATTTGGCGAGAAATTCATTTGTAGGTTTGCCTTTTGAACAATGGTTCTATTTTGGAGTGTTGATGTTCATGACCATTATTATTATGCTAGTGTCATGGGTTTTTTATAGGTATTCTATTCCAATTATAGTGGAAAGAAATAGTTAAGTGTAGTATGGAAAAGGATATTTTAATTAAAGCAGATGGAGTTTCTAAGAAATTCTGTAAGGACTTAAAGAAAAGTTTAAAGTATGGAGTGGTTGATTTATTTCAATCTTTTTCTTCTCGTGAAGACCATGGGGAGGTAAAATTGAGAGAAGGCGAGTTTTGGGCTGTAAGAGATGTGAATTTTCAATTAAAGAGGGGGGAATGTCTGGGACTTATTGGTCATAATGGGGCGGGAAAAAGTACGTTACTTAAGATGTTAAATGGATTGATAAAACCTGATGAAGGGTCTATAGAAATTAAAGGTCGGGTCGGAGCTTTAATTGAATTGGGTGCTGGTTTTAATCCTATATTGACAGGAAGGGAAAATATTTACAATAATGGTGCGGTATTGGGTTTTTCTAAAAAGGAAATAGATGCTAAACTAGATGCTATCATTGAATTTTCAGAAATAGGAGAGTTTATAGATTCCCCAGTTCAAAATTATAGTTCTGGAATGAAGGTGAGGCTTGGATTTGCTGTAGCTGCACAAATGGAGCCTGATGTCTTGATTATTGACGAGGTTCTGGCAGTAGGTGATGTTGGATTTAGGTTCAAATGTCTAAATGCTATAGGCGAGATTATCAAAAATGCAGCAGTTATTTTTGTTTCACATTCAATGCCTCAAGTTTATAGAATTTGTACGGAGGTCATGTTGATGCAAAAAGGTAAGGTATTACACCACAGTCAAGAGATTGGTAGAGGTGTAGAGCTTTATTTGGATATGTTTAGCAATGGCGAAACCCAAATCATGGGAACGGGAGAGGCTAGGGTTACCAAATTTGAGTTGTCCACTAATGAAGAAGAATCATCTTATGAGGGAAATTCATTATTGGTGCCCCATGGTGCCGATTTGAATATTAAAATGACCTTAGAGTTAGACATGCACGTGCCCGACGTTTCGGTACAATTAGTTGTTTGGAATCAAGACTTGTTGCCAGTTATAGATGTTTTAGATGAAAACTTAACGGGTTACATATTGAATAATAACCAGTCGGGTGTTCACCAATTAGAACTCAATTTGTTTGATTTGAAACTAAACTCAGGGAAGCATGCCATTTCAGTAATTGTAAATTCACCAGAAATGGATAAACATTATTGTAGGATTGATAATCTAGCTAGTTTCACAATGTCGGCTCAATTTGCAAGTGGTGCTCATATTTTATTACCTTCAAAATGGAACCAAATTTCCGAAAACCAAAATAAATGTTGATTACCAATTGGAATAATGCCTCTCTTTATCACTACTTGGAAAGAATAAAGTATGCAGATAGAGTTAAATATAAATTTTTAAAAAAGCTGATAAAATTCTATCTGAAGGTAGCAGGGGAGAAGAAAATACTTTTCATTTTTGGAGTTCAGCGTTCTGGTACTACAATAACCATTGACTTTTTAATGAAGTTATTTGGAGTCAAGGGATATCATGAGTTTAGTGCCTTAACAGCAGATGGCGATGAGGAGTTGCGATTTCCATCCAATGATGCTGTGAAAAAAAGAATAAATGAAAATCAAGAGCCTTTTGTACTAGTTAAACCCTTAGTGGAGTCCCAAATGGCCGATATAGTTCTGAGAGATTTTGAAAATTCAGTAGGAATATGGATGTATCGCAATTATAAGGATGTTATTAGTTCCTTTCATAAAAAATTTGGAGAAAATGTTGGTGAACATCATATAGATTTAATTATTAGAAATGTTTCCCATAATTGGAGAGCCGAAAGAGTTCCCCATCATTTAAGGCAGCTGGCTATTGATTTTAAGAATAAGGGTATGACAAATTATGATTCCACAGCATTGTACTGGTATATCAGAAACATGCTCTTTTTTGAATATGAGTTTGAAAATATCTCAACTTTAAAAGTGCTTAAATACGAGTACTTCATGAATAATTATCATCAAGTAATTAAAAAAATATGTGGGCTTTGGGGGTATACCTTTGAACTTCCAGAAGACAAATTTGTATTTAGAACAGATTCGATTAAAAAGGGTGAAAATATTGAAATTAACCCTGAGATTGAAAAGTTGTGTCAAGAAGTATTAGATAAATTTGATGAAGTTTTTATAAAGCAAAATTATTTTGCTCAGCCTTCTTAATTAATCTTTTGAATAAATAATGAAATTATGAGAACAAGATTGCCCAAGTGGTCATCGATAATATTCAGATTTAAACAGTTTTATCTACAAAAGAGCAATAAATTTAATCTTTGGAAAAAGAAAAGAAGGATTGAAAATTGGCTAGGAGAATTAGGTAATAGTAATACTAAGGTTTTTATAGGTGCTAATTTTGCGTTAAAGGGGGGGGTTAGAAACCATATTGTGGCAATTAAAAAGTACTCGTCTTTAAAAATTGATTTAATTCCTAGTGATCAAATGATGGAACGCTTTAATGCGTGGGATTTTGAGAAAAGATTCAAAGACTTATTTTTTAAATTTAAACCCAAACATGGAACCGTTTTGCACTCCCATGTTTATCCTTGGTATATTGAGTGGTGTAGATTAAAACAAACTCAAGGTTTCTATTGGGTGCATACCTATCATCTGCCTTATTTTCCCGAGCATGCCAATAATGAAGCCATGAAAAAGTGGCAAGATGATTACAATAAGGCTCTTGAAAATGAAGCAAAGCATGCCGATGTTAAACTTTCTGTTGCAAAGTGGCAACGGGAGTTTCTTAAAAAGAATAACAATATTGATACTATTTATCTTCCGAATGGAGTTGATGTGGAACTGTGTGATGAAGGAAATGATCAAATTGCCTTCAAAAAACTAGGGTTCAAAGATTACATTTTAAATGTGAGTCGACATGATCCTGTCAAAAATCCTGGAGAATTCGTTAAGCTGGCTATTAGTTTACCAGAGTATCGTTTTGTTATGATTGGTCACGGATTAAGTGATGAATTATTGAAAGAAGAATACCAAGTGGATGTTCCAAACAATTTATTGGTAATGGATGGTGTTTCTCAAAAGGATATTCAACATTATATAGCAGCTTGTTCGGTCTTGGTAAGTACTGCTAAACGTGAAGGATTGCCAACCTTGGTCTTAGAAGGTATGGCTCATTCAAAACCCGTGGTTGTTTCTAATGAGCCGGGCAGTATGGAGGCGATAGATCATGGTAATTATGGGTATTATTATGAATTGGGTGATATCCAGGATTTGAAAAATAAAACTTTAGAATCATTGAAAGATGAAGAGATTGGTCTTGAAGCTAGGAAAAGGGTTTTAGAAGAGTATGATTGGAGGGTGGTTTCAAAGAAATTGGATAATATTTATAATGGAAATTAGGGGCAAATGAAGATTACCTTTTGCGCATATGATAAACCAGACAGTGTAGGTGGTCCAGTGACTTGGTTGATGCATTTATTGCCATCATTACAGGAAGCAGGTTTTTCGGTGAATTGTCTAATTTTTTATCACGTGGGGTCTAGTGGTCCGCTTACAACTCACCTTTTAAAAAATAAAATCCCTTTTAAGGGTACTCAGTTTAATTATTATACAGAAGAAAATATTTCTTGGTTATTAGGTCAATTACAATCTGATATCCCTCATGTGTTTGTTCCTAATTTAGTTGTGCCAGCCTATTTGGCCCTCCCATGGATAAAAAAAGCAGGGATAAAGGTGGTGGGTATTTCCCATTCAGATGATCCTTTCTATCATGCCATTCAAAAGGAGTTTATAGATGGAGAAGCTTCTTTTAGGTTAGACGGCATGGTAGTAGTATCTAAAGAGCTAGAACTTCAATTGAAGCAATCTCCTAATAAAGAAAAAATTGTCTTAAAAAGAATTCCATACGGGGTCATTATTCCAGAACAAAAATCTATGTGGTCTGATGATACATTAAGGGTTGTTTATGTTGGCAGGTTGTCTGAAGAACAAAAGCGAATTACTGAAGTGACCAAGTCATTTTGTAAAATGGTAGTATCCATTAATGGAGTTGAAGCGATTATTTATGGAGATGGCCCAGATAAAAATAATGTTGAGGAGATTCTGAAGGCAGATGGGAAAGATTTGCCAATTTCTTTGGGAGGTAATATCCCTAGTGAAGAGATTCAAAAGAAGTTATTGGATTCTCATGTTATAGTATTGCTTTCTGATTATGAAGGACTTCCGATTTCAATTTTAGAGGCCATGGCTTGTGGGGTTGTTCCTATTTGCCTAGAAATGAAAAGCGGTATATCAGAACAAGTTAAAAATGGGGTTACAGGATATATTGTTAAGGATAGAAATCATGATTTTTTTCATGCCATTTCAAGTATCAAACACAATTATAAACAGTGGGACCTTTTGTCTAATAATGCCAGAAAACTTATTGAGGATAACTTCTCTCAAGCAAGATGTCACAAGGCATATGCAGATTTTTTCAATGGTTTGAAAGTGAGTTCTTTGCTTCAGGAAATAAAGATGCCTAAGAAGTTTGAATTGCCGCCTGTTAATCCATATCTTGCAAGAGCTGACAGGAGAAAGCCAAAACTATCATTGATAGAAAAAATAAAATTTAAAGCGCGTGCTATCAAACAAAAAATATTTTAAAAAATAACAATGGCTATTCTTTTAGTTCAAGCAGGATTAAGTAATTTCAGTGGTTCATTTATAAGGGCTCATGAGGAGTTGATAGATAGTGATAAAGTCATTTTAAGAGGACCCTCTCATAATCTAATGCACAACGGTAGGCAAATAAAATTGTTTTACAGCGCCAAACCTTTGTTGTTTAAGCTTAAAAAGTTGTTACCTCAATTTATATATCACAAATATGTTGCCCAACAAAGGGAAGGCTTTGAAGGTAGGCATGATGCTATTGAGGGCCTCGTAAAGAAATTCAAGGTGAAATTGATTTTTGCGGAATTTGGTCATAATGGGGCGGCTTTAGCACCTCATGCAAAAAAGCTAGGAATACCCTTAATTGTTCATTTTCATGGTCATGATGCTCATCGCACGGATTTTATTAAACCGAAATTAGAAGCTTACAAAGCTATGTTTGCGTATGCCACTAAAATAGTTAGTGTTTCGCATTTTATGACAGATGCCTTATTAGAATTAGGGGCACCTAAAGAAAAGATTGTATACAATCCTTATGGTCCTCGACCTTTTTTTTATGATAACCAACCTAATTATGGTAATACCATTTTTTATGTTGGGCGTTTTACCGATATCAAATCTCCCATACTTATTTTAGATGCGTTTCGACGATTAGTGAAAACTTGCCCTGAGGCTAAACTAGTGATGGTTGGTACGGGAGAGCTATTGGAAAATTGCAAAGCCTTGGTTAAGGCTTGGGAGTTTGAGGATAAAATCACATTTACGGGAGGTGTGCCGCATGATGAGTTAATGCCCTATTTTCAAAATGCCTGCATGTTTGTTCAGCATTCTGTACAACCGTCCTATGGGGATGCGGAAGGGACACCGAACACTATTTTAGAGGCAAGTGCTTCGGGATTACCAGTAGTCTCAACAAAACACGCAGGAATACCTCAGGCTGTTATACATGAAAAAACAGGTTTTTTAGTGGATGAATATGATTCCAAAGGCATGTCTGAGTATATGTTAAAATTGTTTAATGATAAAGATTTATGCAGAGAAATGGGTGAGGCAGGAAGGAACCATATCAAAACAAATTATAATATAGATAGACACATTGGTGTTTTAAACCAAATAATTAAAGAAGCAAAGTTGTAAAAATATATTTTAATGAAAACACATTTAATATCGGGAGGTTGTGGCTTTGTAGGCCGAAATATGGTAAAACGCCTATTTAAAAAAACTAATGACCGAATTGTATTTATAGATGATTTGTCTGTTGGAACTCATCCAGATTCTTGGTTGGATATTCCAAAGTACAAGGAAGTTGATGGTTTAGAAATCTACGGTGAAGATGGGCGATTGATGTTTTTGAAAGCTGATTTTAGAGCTATTCTGCACGAGTTGGAAAAGGACCCTGAATTTTTTAATGTAAAATATAATTTGGGAGTTGATAGATTTGCAGATGTTTTTCATTTTGCAGCCATTGTTGGGGGTCGTGCCAAAATAGATGGTGACCCAATTCAGGTGGCTTTAGACTTAGCAATTGATTCCGAATTTTTTTACTGGGTTAGTAGGCACAAGCCTGAACGAGTTTTGTATCCAAGCTCGAGTGCTGCCTACCCCATCAGTTTGCAAACAGAATCTAATACCCTACAGCTGAGGGAATCAGATATTGATTTTGATAATATGGGTCAACCTGATATGACCTATGGATGGACGAAGTTAACAGGTGAATTTTTGGCCCAAATTACGGCCAAACACTATGGTGTTCATATAACTTGCATCAGACCATTTTCTGGGTATGGAGAAGATCAGGATTATTCCTACCCAACACCAGCTATTGCAAGAAGGGCTGTTTTTAAAGAAGCTCCTTTTGAGGTTTGGGGCTCTGGTCATCAGGGTAGGGATTTTGTGCATATAGATGATGTGTTGGATTGTGTAGAGGTGGCCATGGATAAAATTCATGATGGAAGAGCGATTAATATTGGTCAAGGTATTTTAACGTCCTTTAGGGATTTGATCGGTATCTTTTGTGAATTTGCTGGATACAGCCCAGAAATTAAGCCCTTGCTAGATAAACCAGTAGGGGTTCATAGTCGTTATTGCGATATGACCTGGGTGAAAGAAAACTTAGGTTGGGAGCCAAAAATATCAATCAAAGAAGGTATGAAGCGCGTTTATGACGCGGTGATGGAACGTGAAAAAGCGGCAGGGAATCTATAATGAATCAAAGAAAGTTAAAAGTACTATTTGCAAATATTCCAACGCCAGGTAACCGGTTTGTGCTAGATCTTCAGGAAGGTCTTGAGCCATATGCAGATGTTACTTGGGATTGTGATTTGTTTTGGAGTAAAAATGAAGATTTTGATGTTGTTCACATTCATTGGCCTGAGTATTTGTCGTTTGAAATAGAGTCTTATTTGCTGAATGAAAATCCGCTTCCCCAAAAGTTATGGGATAAATTAATAGATTGTTTAGAATACTGGAAAAAAAATGCGTCAATTGTTTATACAAGGCATGTTCAGTTTCCACATAAAAGACATGATGAGGAATTTTTGAAATTATACAGGATCGTGTCTTCTTACTGTATAAATGTGGCTCATTTTGCTAATTATAGTATAGAACAGTTTAAGTCTTTTTATCCAGAACATGTTCACGTGAATCATGAGGTTATACCTCACCAAAATTATGCATCTCTACCAGATAAATCGAGCAAGGAAGAAGCTAGATCTTTTTTAGGGATAGATATTAAAGCTGATGTTTTGTTGGTTTTTGGAGCTATTAAAGAAAATGAAAAGCAAATCATTGAAAAAGCCTTTAACGCTGTTCCAAATAAAAACAAAGTTCTTTTGGCTCCAGGTTGGAAGGTTCAGAGAAGGAATATCAGCTATATTAGACTAAGGGAGTGGGTCTTTAATTTTGAGGTATGGTTAGCAAGTTTAAAGAAACAAAGACGTATAAACTTAGGGTTTATCCAAGAAGAAGAAGCTCATTTTTACTTGAATGCCGCAGATGTTCTGTTGATACCCCGTACAGATGAATTAAATTCTGGAAATATAACTTTAGGATGTACTTTCGGTTTGGTTGTGGTTGGTAAAGATGACGCAGATATAGGAGAAATTCTAAAGGAAACGGGAAATCCTGTGTTTAAGGTAGGTGATGATGAGTCCTTGGAGCAAGCTGTCAAGGAAGCATTTACCTTATCAAAAACGAATCTAGGTGAACAAAGTAAAACCTTAGCTTACCAGGAATGGTCCATTGAAGAAATTTCTAAAATGTATTATAATTTCTATTTAAATTCAATTAGAAAAGATTAAAAACATATTATGTCAAGTCGTCCGGCCATAGTTGTGGTTGCCTATAATCGTCCAGAAAGTCTAAATAGATTATTAAAATCAATAAGTACTGCATTTTATGATACATACTATCCAGATATAATTATCAGTATTGATTTTTCCAGTGAATTTATAGGGGCGGTTAGTCAAGTTGCAGAGGACTTTTTTTGGAAGGGACAAAAAAAGATAATCAAGCAGCCTAAAAATTTAGGTTTGAAACAGCACGTGTTGACATGTGGAGACTTAACCAAACATTATGGGGCCATAATTATGCTGGAGGATGATTTGATAGTTTCTCCTAAGTTTTATCAGTTTGCTGTTAGTACCTTGTCTTTAATTGACAATAATCCAGAAGTAGCTCAGGTATCTTTGTACCATGCAACATTTAACGAAGCTGCCATGGTACCTTTTGAGGCCTTAAAGAGTTCAAGTGACTTTTTTTTAATGCAGGTGCCCTGTTCATGGGGGCAAACATGGACTCAAAATCAGTGGGAATCCTTCAGAAACTGGTATAAGGAAAACGAAAGGAGTTTAGACTTTAATAAACTCCCAGATGGAATTATTAAATGGTCTGAAAATTCATGGAAAAAGCCTTATTTTCTTTATTTGAAGGAAACGAATAGGTATGTACTTTATCCTTATGTCTCATTTTCAATGAACATGAAGGAGGAGGGAACTAATATTTCAAAAAGAGATCATGTTTTTTCCAATTCCTTGGCGCTAGATTTTGATGATAATCTATTTGTAATTAAAGAGAGTATTCCAAAATATGATGATGCCTTTATGATAGAACCTAACTATTTAGTTAGCGTCACAACTGAATTGAACTTTAAAGATGTGCATATCGATTTTTTTGGATCTAAGCTGCATGCAATAGGTGATGAGGAATTGGTGTTTACGCTTTTGCCGGCCAAAAATAAAATGATTTCATTTGGGTTAGACTTAAAACCAATTGAGCTTAATATTATTTATAAAACGGAAGGCGAAGAACTAAGTTTGGTTAGGAAAAAGGATATCATACATAATCAAATAAGTATGAAAGTAATGGAGTATCTATACCCCATCCCCAAGTGGTATTATTCCTATTTTCAGGAACCTCTAAAAGAAAGATTAATAAAAACGATTAACTTTTTAATAAAGAAAGGGTTAAAGTAGCGATTCACAAAGTATGGGAATTAATCTATATACTACGTTTTATAATGAAAGTAATAGCGCTAGAAGACAGGAACTTATTAGTTGTTTGTTGAAAAACGCAAATAATCCTCAAATATCTTCCATTGTTGTCTTTAATGAAGGCAATTCTTTAAAGTCTATGATGCCTTCTAAGCTTATAGAAGTCTCAATTGATAAGAGACCTTTATATGATGATTTTATAGGTTATATAAACAGTGAAGGTTCTTCAGATGATTTTCATATGATAGCAAATACAGATATTTTTTTTGATGAAAATATAGGGGTCCTAAATGATTTGAATTGGAATAATACATGTTTTGCTTTATCCAGATATGACACCACTGAAGGTGAAAAACCACTTTTGTATAACCACAATGATAGTCAAGATGTATGGGTGTTTAAAGGTTCCATAAAGGAAGGTTTAAAGGCACCTTACCCTCTTGGAGTACCTCGGTGTGATAATAGATTTATGTATGATTTGGAAACTGCTGGGTATAATGTGCTAAATCCAGCTTTTAGTATTAAGGTTTTTCATATGCATGAAGGACAAAGGGCTGTAGTTTATCAGGAAGCGGATAATATATTCAGGATTTCTCCTCCCTATCGATATAAATATCCACACAATGTGTTTGGCCTTTTTAAAACAATTCAACACAATGTGTTGAAGAAAAATAAACTTGGTAAATATCATTATGACATAAAAAAAATAAATAACTGGATTCCGGTTCGATTAGCACGAAAATTTATCGAAGTAGTTTTAAGAAGGAAATTCCCTTTAATTGGGTATAAATCATGATCGATAAGTTTAATGATTCATATCGGGAAGCAATTAAAAAAGTTGAGGGATTAACTCATCGGCCACTTTGGTCTGTGGTAATACCTACTTACAATTGTGCTACTTATTTAAGGCAAACCTTGAAGTCTGTTGTAAAGCAATTTCCAGGAAATCAATTGATGGAGATTATCGTTGTTGATGATTTTTCTACAGATGATCCTGAATTAGTAGTGAAAGAGTTTACGGTTCCGATAACTTTTTTTAAGCAACCTCAAAACGTAGGTAAATCTAAAAATTATGTCACGGGCATAAAAATGGCAAGGGGGGAATATGTGCATTTATTGCATGGAGACGATATGGTAAAATTTGGTTTCTACTCTAAAATGGGTGACCTTTTTCATTCTTATCCTGAGGCATCGGCTGCTTTTTGTCATTGCCAGTATGTGGATGAAAATAATCAAATAATAGGACAGACAGAGTTACTTGCATCAAGTGAAGGAATTCTTGATGACTTTAACGAAACCATTGCTACTTGGCAACAAATTCAGCCACCCTCCATTGTTTTTAAAAGGATAGTTTACGAAAGCTTAGGGGGCTATGATTCAAGATTGAAATATATGGAGGATTGGGAGTTTTATGTTAGAGCTTCTGTTTATTTTAAATTTGTATATACTCCAAAAACATTTGCATATTATCGAATTTTTGAAGGAAATTCCTCGACCCAATCCATTAAAGGAGGTAAACGGGTAGGTACTATTTTTCAGGTTTTCGAGATAATGGAAAAGTACCTTCCAACCAGTATTTTACAGCGTATAAGGAGAGGCCGAAACAAATCAGCTTCAGTTTATCTATTAAATTATATTCCATATTTGATGAATGCAAGGGACCTTAAGGGTTTAGTAGTCGTTTCAAAGGCGTTTTTCAAATGTAATCGTGATTTTAGATTGTGGGGAAGGTGGTTGCGATTTATTTTACAATACAAAAAATTTTTAAAATAGATTGGACGATTTAAACCTTATGAATTATTAAGTTTCGATATTTATGGATAAAGCGAAACTAAATGGAGCATAAGAAATTTTAGAAGAGGCGGGTTATCGATAATAGTAAATAAAAATATGTTAAAGACAGTAAAACAAACAAATGGATATTCCTATGAATTGAACTATGGAAGCAAACTCTATCAAAAATTTTGTCACTCTTTGTTAAAATACATTCCGTATATACCTTCTAATGAAGGCTATAATATCACAATTAGTCATGAAAGAAAGTTTATTTGGTTTCGGGTAGCTAAGGTTGGAACTAGAACCATATTTGATATGTTTGATCAAGCACAAATTAAAATAGACGTTGAGCACCCTATGGCTTGTCGATATCCAGTAAATTTATATAAGGACTATTTTAAATTTGCTTTTGTTAGAAACCCTTGGGAAAGGATTGTCTCTTGTTGGAGAAATAAAGTTGTTGATTGTAATTATTTTAATTTTTCAAGTGAGAAACTAGAAGAATTACAAAGCTTTGAAAAGTTTGTTGATTATGTGAGTGAATTGGATATTGAGTCATGTGATCATCACTTACGATTACAGTCAAAACTGATTGATCTTAATAATCTGGATTATTTAGGTAGGTTTGAAAATTTTGAAACGCATTTAAATGAAGTTGTGGAATTATTAAAAGTTGATTTAAAAGGGGGAATAGGGCACAAAAATGTATCTACAAAAAATAAGTCAAGTTATAAGGATTACTATAATGAGGAATTAAAACATAAAGTATACAAGATTTATAAAAGGGATATAGATATTTTCGCTTACAATTTTGGTAATGAATGATTTACATGAAACAAATTTAAAAGATAACTTAAATTCATATCAGAAAGTAATTAATTGCGTTTGGCGTCATGATATCAAATAATTAATGGGTAATATTAAAAAACAACTTTTAATTTGGTCAAGTTTATATTTTCCTAGAAGGTATAATCAAACGGTATGGCTTTTTGGGTCTGGAAGAAGCGGCACTACTTGGGTTGCTTCACTTATCAACCATAAGGAAAATTATAGGGAATTGTTTGAACCCTTTCATTCTTCTTTTAAAGATTTGATTAAAGTAAATTTTCGTCATCATTTATATTTGAGAGTAGGTGATTTGAGTGGAGCTTTGGACAAAAGGGTGATAAAAATTTTCTCAGGAAAGATTTATAATCCGAGAGTAGAAAATTTAACTTCTGAAATTTTGTTCGGTAATAAGGATAGTATTCTTGTTAAAGATGTCTTTGTGAATTTAATGGCACATGCGGTTTGTGAAAAATATGCCCAAATTAAGCCTGTTTTATTATTGAGGAATCCGTTTGCGGTTGCGTTGTCAAAAGTGGATAAAGGTCGATGGGATTGGCTAAATGACCCCGGCGAATTCTTAAACCAAGTTAATTTGTGCGATGATTTTTTAAATCCGTATAAGGATTACATTTTAGAAATTTCTAAAAATGGAACTCCACTAGAGAAACATATTTTGATTTGGGCTATCATTAATTATGTCCCATTAAAACAATTTGGGAGTAACGGACGGCTTTGTGTTTCCTTTTATGAAGATTGGGTGATGAATCCTCAAAAAGAGTTAAATCGAGTAAGTGCTTTTTTAGGTGGGCATGTTAATGATTTTGATGCTACTTTAAAAACAGAAAGTATTAATGAACCATCAAAAACATCTTCAAAGAAAACATTTAGCATATCAAGCTGGAGAAACTCAATTAATGATGTGGAATATGAATCAGGATTGAGGATTTTAGAACATTTTGGCTTAAAAAACATATATAATTTTGACTCAACCCCCAATAGTTCTGAACTAACACTTTTTCTAAATGCAACTTAGATCTATAGTAAAGAATTTACCCTATGTTTTTTTACTAGAAATTGATTTTTTATTTTCAATCCATGAATAAATATTACCTCGTTCTGGCTCATAAAAATCCCGATCAGTTAAGTCGTTTAGTTAATAAATTACAAGACGAAAGGAGCTATTTTTTTATTCATATTGATTTAAAATCAGATATTGAAAAGTTTAAGGCTCAATTGACTTTGTCGAACGTTCATTTTATTAAGGATCGTTTGGACTGTATTTGGGGGGATTACAGTCAAGTTTTGGCCACATTGAATTTGATAAAGGAAGCTTTGAAAATTGCTGATGAAGGTTATTTTATTTTATTGAGTGGTCAAGATTATCCCATCAAGCCCCTAAAAGGAATTAATGAATACCTTATAGAAAATAAAAGTGCAGATTTTATAAGTTTTTCTGAGAGCCCTATGGTAAAGGAATCTAATATTTATGATTCTAGGATTAATATGTTTAAAGTTAATTTCTCATCTCTAAAAGACAGTTACATATTACTTCATCCAATTTTAAATTCGTCTTACAAAAATATATTTCAATATTTTAAATTGTTTTTAAAGAACAAAATCAAGCCTCGAGAGCTGGGTGTTTTTTTATGCAGGAGCAGAAAGTCACCTTTCATTTATCATCATAAAGGATCTCAATGGTGGTGCTTAAGAACATGCACAATTAAGAAATTATATGCCTTTTATGAGGAAAATAAACAGGAAATAGATCAATACTATAAATATACGCTTTGTGCAGACGAACAATTTTTTCAAACGATTTTAATGGAGATAAATAATAAAAGAAAACAGTTATTAATTAAAAATAATATTCATTTTATAGATTGGTCCAGGAAAAATGTGCCTTTACCTGTTACTTTTGGAATTGAAGATGTCGATTTACTAATGAATCAACCGAGTTCCAAATTGTTTGCCAGAAAGTTCGATATGAGCACATCTCCACATGTTTTAGATCTAATCGATGCTAATTGTTAACCATAAAAGAGTTAGATTGCTTGAGTATTAAAACTGAATTTTTATAATTAAATTATTTCATGGAGTATCACCCTAAAGTATCTATTCTGACTACCGTTTACAATAGAGAAAAATATATTGGCGCTTGTATTGAAAGTGTTATCAAGTCTACTTTTCAAAATTGGGAAATGATAATTGTTGACGATAAGTCTAGTGATGATTCCGTAAGGATTTCTCGTCAATATGAGGCAAAGGACTCCCGAATTAAGGTTTTTGAAAACACCGCTAATTTAGGTGATTATCATAATAGAAATAAAGCAGCTTCATATGCCAAAGGGACCTTTATAAAATATTTAGACGCAGATGATTTGATTTATCCTCATGGCTTAGAAATAATGGTAAATACAATGGAGCAATTTCCTATGGCGGTTTTGGGTATATCTCAAGAGGTAGCCGAAGATTATTTACCCTATCCCTTTTTAATGGAACCTAAGGAAACTTTTCGACGGGAATTTCTAAAACGTGGTGTTCTAAATTTCGGTCCTACAGGAGCCATTATGAGACGGAAGGAGTTTGAAGACTTAGGTAAATTTACTGGTACAAGATATATCGGTGATACAGAAATGTGGTATAAAATGGCTTTACAATATCCAATTGTAAAAATGGTCCCTGGCTTAACTTTTTGGCGACAACATGAGGAACAAGAAATCATGAAGGAAAAGGGAAAGGGGATTGACATTATAAAAATGCGATATAGTTTAGCAGACAGCACATTAAAAAATCCTCATATCCCATTGACTAATCAAGAATTGGATTTAGCTCAAGTTAAACTAAAAAGACGGTTTGGGAGGCATCTTTTTAAAATGTTGATTCTAAGAGGTAAGTTCTTAGAGTGTTTAAAGGTAATGCAGTCTTGTGACTATAGTTTGATGGAATTATTAAGGTCTATGAAATAAAAAATAGATGGAAGAAATTAGAATTGCTACTCAAAAAGTTGAAATTTCAATCATTATGCCTGTATATAATGCAGAAAAATATGTGGCTTCAGCTATTGAGTCTGTAATAAATCAAACTTTTAAGAATTTTGAGTTAATCATTATAAATGATGGATCCACAGATAATTCTGAAGAGATTATTTCATCAATAGAAGATTCGAGGATTAAATATTTTAGTCAAAAAAATATCGGGCAGACAAAAACTTCAAACAAAGGTATTAAGATTTCCAAAGGGAAATATATTAAGTTTTTTGATGCAGATGATATATTACATCCTGAGCACTTAGAGCAGCAATTTAAAGTTTTATCCCGTTCTGAAGATAAACTGGCATCATGTAAATGGGTCTATTTTTATCAAAACTTTGAGGATTTAACATTTCCGTCAGAAGTAACTCATCGTGACTACAGTAACACAATGGATTGGTTTTTTGATTCCCATGAATATGATCAGGGAATGATGGGCGCATGGATGTGGTTAATCCCTAGAAGATTATTGGAGAGAGCAGGTTATTGGAATGAAGATTTAACACTGAACAATGATTTTGATTTTTCAACTAGGTTACTAGTGGCTTCAAAGGGAGTGATGTTTGCTGAGGGAGCAAAAATTTATTATCGTAAGGGAGTTACAAGTGCTCTTTCTGGAACAACCTCTAGAATGGCGATGGAATCAGCTATTGACACAACTATATTAGCCATGAAATCACTTTTGAGTGTGGAAAATTCGGATAGAATAAAAAGAATTTTGGCTAACCGATTTCAAAGTTGGATTTATATAATGTATCCAAATCACAAGGATCTTATTGGTAAGGCGGAAGAATATATTACCTTTCTTGGAGGAAGCGATCTAAAACCAAGAGGTGGAAGTCTATTTAATTTGTTGAATAGGGTATTGGGTTGGAAGCTTACTTACAGAATACAAAACTTGGCTTATGAATACGGATGGCAAGCCATTTTAAAATTAAAAACTAAAAACAAAATAGCACATGCCCTAAAGGGTGAAAAGGTGTCCAGCAATTAAAGAATTCATATGCCGAAAGAAATAAATAATATAGACAGGGAGTTTATGGTTATCGGACTCAGAAGAACTGGAAATCACGCCATAATAAATTGGATTCTTCCTCAAATTCAAGGTGACTTTTTGTATTACAATGATGTTTGGCCTAATGACCCATATAAAGGTAACCCCAAACAATTTAGGGGAGATGGTTCAAGTGCTAAGGTTTCATTAATAAGTTTTGAGGATTATAACCTTCGCATATTTAAGCGAATAATAAAAGGAAGAAAGCACCCGATAGTAAAGAAAAGAGTTTCAATCTTAATTTTAAGAGACCCGTTTAACTGGTATGCCAGTAGGCTTAAGTCAAATATGTCAAACCCTGCTCATTATTTGGGCCTTAATTTAAGGCAATTATATCTTCAATACTTAAGAGAATATCAAGGGGATACAAATCTTTTAGGTGATGGTTTAGTAACTATATCATTTAATCGATGGAAGTCTGACCTTGCTTATCGACAAGTAATATCAGAAAGGTTGGGCCTAGAATTTACAGATGATGGATTGAATAAAGTCACAGGAGAAGGAGGAGGTAGTAGTTTTGATGGTATGAAAATAAAGGGACAAGAGTTGAATACCGAAACTAGATACAGGCATTATTTGAAAAATGCCAAATTTTTAGCATTATTCTCTAATCTTGAAATAATCAATTTTTCTAAAAGGGAATTCTTTGTTCCCTCAGAGTTGCAAAATGAATTATCAAGAAATTCAAAACTATCTATTAAATTTTTGGATAATATAGTTGTGAGATTTGTCCCTAGAATTACAACTTTTTTAAGAAGTCTTTATTTAAAACTTAGATGAATAGATTTCAAGGTATAGACCGTTTAAGGTTTATAGGAGCTTTTTGCATTATGCTGCTCCATACTTCAATGGGTGATTTAAATAGTGGAGTAGAGGTTCAGTTAAGGTTACTTGGGCGTTGGGCTGTGCCTTTTTATTTTATAGTAACTGGATATTTTCTTGGAAGTAAATTTAAAAATGGTAGCCTACCATTTGTCCAAATTGAAAAGAACATAGTTAAGCTTTTTACAGTTTTATTGGTTTCCAGTGTTGGTTATTATTTTATTGATATTTATTCTAAAACGGGAACAATTGGTATTGAAAATATCTTTATTGGAACTTACCATCATCTTTGGTTTATTGGTTCAATGATCTTTGGTTATTTCATTATTTGGTTTTTACATTTTTTAAACACTCAAAAGTACCTGCCCATTCTAGCTTTGATAATACTCATTGCGGCTCTTTTTTCTGATTCTTATGATCAAATACTGGGATTCAATATTTCCTATAATTTACCTAGATTTTTAAGTTCGATTCCTTTCATGTATATTGGAATTATAGTTAGAAGGAAGGAAGAGTTAATTTTTTCTTTGTTTCCCACAAAAAAGGTAACCACCATATCTCTTATTTCCTTATTTCTTTTCGGATGGTTTCTTCAGCTTTTAGAAGCTTATGGTTTTTGGAAATTTTATCATTACCATATGTATAATCATCAATTATTGATTGGATCTGTTGTGATGGGAATTTCTATTTTTTTGATTTCGCTTTATTTATTTCAAAAGGAGGATATATTGTCAAATTTGGGAAGACGGTACACTTTATTTATCTATTTGTATCATCCGGCCATATATTTTATGATGGAATTAGTGATTTTTAGATATTTCAGTGGATATTTGTCCAAAGCAAAAATGGTTTTTCCAATTATTGGATTTTTAATAGCCTTAGGACTTGGTGTTTTTTTAAATAGAAGGTTCAAAAGGGTATTTAAAATTTTAAATGGAAATATAATTTAAATGAATTCTAAAAAGATCCTTTACATATCGACTTTGCCAAAAGAGAGTCAAACTGGGGGTGCAAATGCTGTAAACTTTCATACATTCAAGGAACTTCAAAAACATTTTAATTGCGGATATTATCAAATAAAGACTCCAGAAAATTTAATTGAAAAGTACTTGTCAAAATTTCTAAGGAAGATTATTAATCAACCTGGTAAGTTTAGTTTTTATTCATCTTCCAGATTGAAAAAGATTTCTGAAGAGTTTAAAAAAGTAGCAAGTGGTTATGATCTCATATTTTTTAGAGGCTTTACTCCTTGGATTTTATGTAAGCCCACAGTTCCTTATATGGCTTATAATGATGTTAATTTTCAGCAATTTTTTGAAAACACCTTCTCTTATGAGGATTTTGAGTCTAGTGACATTCAACGTATTTTCGATACAGAGAAGGCATGGTTGTCAAATTCTAAAAAAGTGTTTTTTGAATCTGTTTGGGGTTCAGAAAGATGTCAAGAACAATATGGGTTATCTCAAGACAAACTTTTGGGGTTAGGTAGAGGTGGAAGTATACAAATACCAGAATTTGACACATACAATGGAGGGGCTGATTTATTATTGGTCGCCAATAATTTTTATCAAAAAGGAGGTGATTTAGTCTTCGAGGTATTTAAGGAATTATACAAAAAATATAGTCGATTAAGGTTTCATATTGTTGGTGGGGAGCCAGAAGATAAAGTTCTAAAACATTCTGGGGTCATTTATCATGGAAGATTAAATAAGGAAAATCACCAGGATAATTTAAAATTGAGGGAATTGTATTCAAAATCATTTCTTTTGATGCATTTAACCAGAGAGGATACCAATCCATTGGTAATTACCGAAGCAGGATATTTTGGTTGTCCTAGTGTTTCTGTGAATCAATTTGCTATACCAGAATTAATTAAATCAATGGAGACCGGAGTTTTATTGCCCTATAATCCAGGGAGTGACTTGATTAAAAAGACTATTTCATCTTTGTTGAATGATAAAGAGAAGTATTTAATGATGAGAAAAGCGGCGTGGAAATTTAATCATGAAAATTTTTCTTGGGATGAAATAGGTCTAAACTTGAAAACAATAATTGATAAAACATTACTTGAAAATTAAATGAGTGTAAGGGTTTTGTATATAGGTCAGTTTACTGATGGAACAACTTCAAAAATGAGAGGGGAAACTTTAAGGGATATTTTGAACCCAACAGATTTTCAAGTAATAGACACCCATTTACCTTTTTTTCAGACTTTGAGAGTTTGGCGATCCTTGGGATTCAGATTTAAAAAGGGACCTTTAATTAGAGGTGTGAATAAATTTATAAGGAAGAGGGTATATGGAAATTATGATTTGATTTGGATAGATAAAGGAGTTTTTATTAAAGAATCCACAACACAATTTTTAAAGTCCCGAGGAAATTGTCTTGTCCATTACACACCGGATACCGCTTTTTTTGAAAATGAATCTTCACATTTTTATAAAAGTATTAAATGGTATGATTGGATAATTTCAACCAAATCATTTGAAAGAGAACATTATTTAAAACTAATAGATCCCAAAAGTTTTATACTAATACCGCAAGGTTTTGATAAACAAGTTCATTATCCTAGAGTGTCTTTTCAAGAAAAGGAAAACTATGTTGTTTTTATTGGACTCTTTGAGCCATCAAGAGGTGAAATTTTGAGGGTTTTATTGGATAATGGAATTAGGGTAAAATTGGCTGGTAAAAAATGGGATTCATTTCTAAATTCACATACCTATGAAAATTTAGAATTTTTGGGTGATAGTCTTTTGAAAGATGAATATGCGCTAACCATTTCCAAAGCATTTTTTGGGTTGGGATTATTGTCTAAAAGGTTTCCAGAACTTCACACCACCCGTACATTTGAGATTCCGGCTTGTGGAACGCTTTTAGTTACTGAGAAAAACTCTGAGATAGAAGGATATTTTGATGATGGGGCAGTATTGTATTTTAGTGATTATAAAGAATTGTTGGAAAACATAAAACAATTAGCTCACGATACTGAATCTTTGAAAGAAATGACCTTAAAAGGCCATGATATTGTTCATCAATGTGGCCTTGATTATGAAAGTCAATTGAAAAAGATATGTTCTAAAATTGGTTTTGTAAAATAGCAATGAAATGAGAAGAACTTTTGTGCATCATATTTTGCCTTTGGAATTTTATCCTCCAGTAACAAATTTTTTAAACGTACTTTCAAGGAATCAAAATTTAAAAGTAGTAGCCTACTCAACTACTAACAATAAAAGTAGAGAGCCTTATTCCAATAAATTGATAAGGATTTACAGGTCTATTTACCCTTCCTATTCTGTTAATTTTTTTCAGAAAATAATTAGTTACATAATAATGGTTTGCGGGCCACTTCTGAGAATGCTCTTATTTAGGCCTCACAATGTTATTTATTTTGAACCGCATAGTTCATACCCTGTTTACCTTTACAAAAGATATTTTAATAGGAATGTAAATGTTTTTATTCATTATCATGAATATTATTCCAAAACCGACTTCAATGGTAATGGTATGTCTTTGATTAAGTTTTTTAATAAAAGAGAAGTTAATTATTTATTTCGTAAAGCTTGTTGGATTTCACAGACTAATCAATCTAGATTAGATCTATTTGCTGAAGATTACCCATGGGTTGAGAAGGATAAATTAAAAACATTGGCAAATTTCCCTCCAAAATCTTGGAGATCATACTACTCCAAAAGAAATGATGAGAGTAAAATAAAATTATTGTACATAGGTGCTTTATCTTTTGAGAACACTTATATTGAGGAAATAATTGAATTTGTTAGAGATAATGCAGAGCTTCTTGAGTTGGATATATACTCTTACAATTTAAAGGATAATGTGAAGAATTACTTGAATGCTTTAAACCTAAGGAATGTAAGATGCCATTTAGATGGTGTTGAGTATAATCAAATCCCTGTAATATCATCAAATTATAATGTTGGTTTGGTCCTTTATAAAGGGCATAATCAAAATTACATTCACAATGCTCCAAACAAGTTGTTTGAGTATTTGGCTTGTGGTTTAACAGTTTGGGTTTCTGCAAATTTAAAAGGCTGTAAACCTTATTTGAATGCAGGGAAGAATCCAGGGGTCTTGGAGGTAGATTACACTAATTTAAATGAAAAGTCACTTTTGGAAACGAAGAAAGTCTTTTCAAATGCTTTTGAGGCATCTCCGTTTAATTGCGAAGAAGAGTTGGGTGATTTAATTGGCTTATTGATTGGTGATAACAAGGTGTAGAAACATAAAATGAGATTTGAAAAGTAGAATATGTGGTCAATTGTTGGGATTGTTTTGGTAGTTTTTATTTCATGGAAGTTTATTTCTGGATTGGGAAAAAGACTTCCAATTTTGGAACTATTAATGTTGATTGCTGGACTACAATGGATTATCGGACCTTACATTAGTTATGGGCAAGATAACAGTCATTATAAGTATTATATGTATGTAGATCAAAGTACTTATATGTCTTATATAGTTCCAGGATTCTTAGTGTTTTGTTTGCCCTTGTTTTTCATTTTAAGAAGTTACAAAGATATTTCAGAAATCAACTTTTTAAAATACCAGCCCTATTCCAAAACCTTACTCTTTATTGGGGTTGCGGCTGATATGTTAGGTTCATTTGCTCCTGGTAGCGTTGCATTTTTTTTGTTTTTGGTTGCTCAATTCAAATTCATAGGGGCTATCCTACTTTATTTTTCACCTAAAAAAAGTGATCAGTATTTCTTCTATGGCGCACTGTTATATTTGTTTGCAAATTCCTTGGCTAAAGCCCTATTTCATGATTTATTACTTTGGGGGGTTTTTATGTTTATGTATTGGTGCCTTAAAAATAAACCCACTATGATAAAGAAAATGGCAATAATTTTTGCAGGGATTATTTTTGCTATTGGTATTCAGTCAGTTAAAGGCGTTTTTAGAAAAAATGTTTGGCAAGGTTATTCTGGGAACAAACTTGAATTATTTGTCAGTTTGTTGGATGATAGGATATCGGGTGGATATTTTGAAGAGGAGGATAGTACCGAAGAATTAAACGTAAGATTAAATCAAGGTTGGATTATTTCGGCTATTATGTATTATACTCCAAGTTTTCAGGAATATGCTGGAGGAGATACTATAAAGGAGGCTATTTTTTCAAGTATTCTTCCAAGATTTCTAAATCCAAATAAAAAGCTTGCTGGAGGCCAAGAGAATTTTGAGAAATACACGGGCTTGCCATTAGGAGATAACACATCCATGGGTATGAGTATTATCGGAGAAAGTTATGCAAATTTTGGTGTGATAAATGGTATCGTATTCATGATTGTATGGGGAGTTTTTTTGGCATGGTATTGGAATAATTTGATGAAAGTAGCTTTAAAATATCCCTTGGTTTTATTTTTTTTACCAGTTCTTTTTCTTCAAGTGGTGAAGGCAGAAACCGAGTTGGTAGTTGTTCTTAATCACCTTTTTAAAGCCTCAATAGTCGTCGCTTTGTTTTTTTGGGCAGCTAGAAAATATTTAAATTGGCCGTTGAAGGAAATCGTATGAAATTAACCTTTTTTTATAGACACAGGCTTCCTCAATTCAATAGTATTGAAGAACTTTTCCATAATATTTCAAGAGAAATTGAAAAAAATATTCCAGTAAAGGAAGTCCAATTAAAATATGCTGGAGCAGATATCAGAAGTGTACTAGAGAATTTAAAACAAGCAAAAAGGAATAAAGGAGAAATTAATCACATAACAGGCCATGTAAACTATTTAGCTTTGGTGTTGGGGAGAAAAAGCGTGTTGACTGTGCATGATGTTAAATCAGCTTTTTATGGTTCATTTTTTCATAGATTGTTTATCAAATTATTTTGGTTTTGGATACCTTCGATGTTAGTTGATAGGATAACGGTTATTTCAAATTTTTCTAAAAAAGAATTCATCAAGTTAGTTCCATTTGCGAAATCTAAAGTGGTAGTTATTTATAATTCTATAAATGAAAAGCTTGATTTCTCCCCAAGTGAATTTCATGAGGGTAATCCAGTTGTTCTTTTAATTGGTACAAAGTCAAATAAGAATTTAGAACGTAGCATTGAAGCTTTAAAACATATTACGTGTCAATTATGGATTGTTGGGAAACTCTCAATAGAACAAAAGAAATTGTTGGATGAATATGGTTTGCAATATGAGAATTTTCAGAATATTACTTACGAGCACATAGTGCGCCTATATCAACAATGTGATTTGGTGTTGTTTCCTTCCACTTATGAGGGGTTCGGAATGCCAATTATAGAAGCGCAATCCATAGGGAGACCCGTTATAACATCCAATTTTGGAGCTATGAGGGAGATAGCTGGAGAGGGTGCTTGTTTAATAAATCCTTTTGATGTTAACGAGATTAAATTTGGTCTGGAAAAGGTTATATCCAATAAAGTTTTTAGGTCTGAAATTGTTGCGAAAGGTTTGAAAAATGTGGAACGTTTTCAATTGAAAGTAATTGCTGGCCAATATTTAAGCTTATATAAGGAGATTGCTGATGAATAGAAAAAAAAATGTATTAATTTTTATCGATTGGTTTTTGCCCGGATATAAGGCTGGGGGGCCTATTCAATCGGTAAATAATATGATTTCTCATCTTAATGATGAGTTTTACTTTTATGTAGTGACCTCAAATAAAGATCTGGGAGAAAAGGATCCTTATCAAAATATTCTTTTCAATTCTTGGATTGATAAACAGAGCTATCATATTATTTATCTAGATGAAGCCCATCAAAATAAGGCGGTGTACTTGAGACTCCTCAAGGAAGCAAATTTTTATGCCATTTATTTTAATTCCTTCTTTTCCATTAAGTTCAGTCTTATTCCACAATGGGTTTATAGATCTGTTGAAATAAAAAAAGTTCTGGCACCAAGGGGGATGTTAGGAGCTGGAGCTTTAGCTATTAAACCATTAAAAAAGCAAGTGTTTTTGAAATTGTTTAGATGGCTTGGTTTTCACAAAAAGGTTGTTTGGCATGCTACCTCCGAACTTGAAAAAGATGAAATTATAAAGCAATTAGGTGATAATCTAGAGATCAAAATAGCTCCCAATTTATCATCAAAAATGGCTTCTTTTGTTGAAAGTACAAAAGAGGTTCATCATTTAAAGGTCTTTTTTCTGTCTAGAATTGCTTTCAAAAAAGGATTGATCCATGCCCTTAATTTTCTTCAAGAGACCAAAAAGGATATGAAAATTACCTTTAGTATCATTGGCCCTATTGATGAAAAAGATTACTGGGATAAATGTCAGAAAATTATAAATAGTATGCCTTTAAATGTTAGTGTTGATTATTTGGGGGCCATACCTAATTTTCAATTGGCTACGGTCCTGAAAGAACAGCATGTATTGCTTTTGCCCACCATGCATGAAAATTTCGGACATGTGATTATGGAATCTTGGCAGAATGGATGTCCTGTAATCATTTCTGATCAAACCCCTTGGAGAAATCTAAAGGATAAACAAATAGGAAGCGATATATCACTTTCCAAATCCTCAGAATTTGTAGAAATGTTAAATACATTTTCTTTAATGGATGAGAAAACCTTTAATTTGTGGTCACGATCATCATATAATTACGCAAAGATATTTACAGAGAATCCAAAACTAATAGAAAGTACCAAAAACATATTTTTTTAGAATGAAAAGAATTTTAGTAACTGGAGGAGCAGGATTTGTTGGCTCTCATATTTGTGAAAGATTATTGAGTGAAGGCAACGAAGTCATTTGTCTGGATAATTATTTTACTGGAAGCAAAAGAAATGTTGAGCACCTCATGGATCACCATTATTTTGAATTGGTTAGACATGATGTAACTAATCCTTATATGGTTGAGGTTGACGAGATTTATAACTTGGCTTGTCCAGCGTCACCAGTTCATTACCAGTATAATCCTATTAAAACCATTAAGACTTCTGTGATGGGAGCTATTAATATGTTGGGACTGGCTAAACGAGTCAAAGCTAAAATTCTACAGGCTTCTACCTCTGAAGTTTATGGTGACCCTGCTATTCATCCACAACCAGAAAGTTATTGGGGGAACGTAAATCCGATAGGTTTAAGATCTTGTTACGATGAAGGGAAGCGTTGTGCTGAGACCTTATTCATGGATTATCATATTCAAAATGATGTGGATATTAAGATTGTTAGAATTTTCAATACTTACGGGCCAAGAATGAATCCTGATGACGGTAGGGTAGTTTCAAATTTTATCGTTCAAGCTCTAAAAGGAGATGATATTACAGTTTTTGGTGACGGTACACAAACAAGAAGTTTTCAATATGTGGATGATTTGGTAGAAGGAATGATCAGAATGATGAATAGTAGAGATGGCTTTGTTGGACCCGTAAATGTTGGGAATCCTGGAGAGTTTACTATGTTGGAGTTGGCTCAACAAGTCATTGATCTTACAGGAACCAAATCCAAAATTATCCATATGCCTTTGCCACAGGATGATCCTTTACAAAGACAACCGGTTATAGATCTGGCTAAAAAGGAACTGAATGGTTGGGAGCCTAAGATTCCATTAAAAGAAGGCTTGGTTAAAACCATCGCCTATTTCGATGATTTGTTAAAGAAAGGAAACTAAAAACATGGCTAACAAAGTCGATTTGTCTGCTTTTGATAATTCCTGGTACCAGCCAGGAGCGGGAATCATTAAAAGACTTTGTTGGTATTTTATAAATGAAATTTTCTTTCAAACGGGACTATTTCCATCATCTAGGTTAAAAGTTTTTTTCTTGAGAATGTTTGGAGCTGAAGTTGGTAAAAAAGTGGTCATTAAACCTCATGTGAACATCAAATATCCTTGGAAATTATCAATTGGAGACAACAGTTGGATAGGAGAACGCGTTTGGATTGATAATTTAGCTCAAGTATCAATAGGAACGAATGTTTGTCTATCTCAAGGAACCTTGTTGCTTTGTGGAAATCATGATTTTAAAAAGAGTACATTTGATCTTTTGGTTGGAGAAATCAATTTGGAAGATGGGTGTTGGATAGGTGCGAAATCAGTAGTTGGACCCGGAGTAGTGGTTGGATCCTGTAGTGTTTTAACTGTTGGTTCAATTGCAACAAAACGTTTAAATCCTAACATGATTTACAAAGGAAATCCTGCAGAAATCGTTAAGGAAAGAAAAATTTCTAAATGAAAACAGTTTCCATAATAACAGCAACATACAATAGCGTAAAAACGGTCCAAACTTGTTTTGATTCAGTTTTAGACCAAACCTTTTCTAATGTTGAGCATATTATTATTGATGGAGGGTCGCTGGATGGGACCGTGGACTTAGTTAAAGAATATGCCAATACGAAAAGCAATGTTAATTGGGTTTCTGAAAAGGACAATGGTATTTACGATGCCCTGAATAAGGGGATTGCATTGGCGACAGGAGATATTATTGGATTTGTGCACTCAGATGACTATTTGGCTTCAAAGGATATTTTGAAAAATATAGTGGAACTTTTTGATTCAGAAAAAGTAGATGGAGTTTACGGCAACCTTCATTATGTTGATTTTAATGATAGTTCACATGTCATTAGGAACTGGAAGAGTCAAATTTTCAAACCATCTTTGTTGAATCGTGGCTGGATGCCAGCTCACCCCACTTTATTTTTGAATAGTAGTATTTATAAAGAAGAAGGTGCTTTCAATACAAAGTTTAAAATTGCAGCGGATTATGATTTCATTCTTAGAATTTTTAAAAACCCTGAATTTAAGTTTGCTTTCTTAGAAAAAACGGTTGTAAAAATGCGGGTTGGTGGTGCTAGCAATAAAAGCATCAAAAATCTAATTCGAAAAACTAAGGAAGATCTAATTGCTGCAAAATCAAATGGTTTACCCTTGCCCTTGGTTACTGTTGGTCTCAAGAATATTTCTAAGATTCCTCAATGGATTAAGAAGTAGTTTGATAACAATTCCTTTTAATAGCTTTAACATTAATTTTGGAAAAATCCCTTAAAATTGCAATATTTTAGTGTTTAATTTATGAAAGGATTAATTAAACGAAGAATCGTTGCATATTCAGTAATTTTATCCCAAGACGTCTAATTTGTAGATTATTGTCGTAAATTTGTTAAAGGTTAGGAATCTTAGGATTCTTAATAAAGCTATTAATTAATATGATAAAGGAAATACTTGATTACTTCAATCCTGTAGATTACTTGGGAATTTGGCTGACTATTACTTTTGTGTTAGCCTTTATAGTTTCCTTTTTGTCTTTTCCAACTATTTTATTTGTCGCTCATGAAAAGCATTTAATGGATGAGCCAGGTGAAAGAAGTATGCATTCAACAAAAATTCCAACACTAGGAGGAATAGGTATTTTCCTGAGTATTGTTGTTGTTATTACAACAATAGGAGCACTATTGGATACTAAAATTTTATTGTTACTTCTTGGAGGGTTGACACTACTTTTTTTCTTGGGCTTGAAAGATGATCTTTTGATTTTATCTCCGAAAAAGAAATTTGTTGGTCAATTAATAGCAGCCGGATTGTTAATGATTTTTACCGATACAAGGATTTCAAGTCTGCACGGATTGTTAGATATTTATATATTACCTTATTGGGTTTCTGTTATTTTCACGCTCTTCGTATACCTATTAATAATCAATGCCTTTAATCTAATTGATGGTATTGATGGGTTAGCTGGTTCTTTGGGGTTATTTGCAAGTGCCATGTTTGCCATTGTATTTATATCTGCTAAAGATGTTAGTATGGCAACTATTTCAATTGCTTTGATTGGAGCGCTGGTTCCATTCCTAAGATTGAATTTTTCAAGAAATCATAAGATTTTTATGGGTGATACCGGATCGATGCTAGTAGGCTTTTTAATTGCCTTTTTTGCAGTAAGATTTATAGGTAGTTCACAAAGTATGGATTACAGTCAGTATTATAAATCGGCACCAATTCTTGCACTTTCTTTTGTGTTTTTTCCCTTATTGGATACCTTAAGAATTTTTCTGTTTAGAATGTTTATTTTGAAAAAAAGTCCTTTTGAGGCTGACAATAATCATTTGCATCACAAATTTCTACAACTTGGCTTTTCACATATACAAACCACAGGTTGGGTAGTTGCAATCAATGGCGTTCTAGTTATGATTACTTATTGGTGCAGTGACTGGGATATCCACGTGCAGTTATTTACACTCATTTCCTCAGGGGTGACATTATATTCCATATTCTTTATTTACAATTGGATAAAACGTGTCAAGTTGAATACTAAAATCTCACAAATAGCTTTACGTGTTTCTGAACAATTGAATATTTTTTAAGTTCTATTTTCTGTAAAACTTTGTTAGTTCTTATAATGGGTTATATTTGTAACTCTATAGTACATTCAATGAGAAACATACTTCGAATTTATCTTCCCATAATTTTTTTGGTAACTTCGTGTGCCACAAAAAAGGAGATTTGGTATTTACAGGATTCTGAACAATACAACAATACAAACTATCAATATGAGAGTCCAAAAATTCAACCCAACGATATTTTAAAAATTGATGTAGCTGCTTTGGTTGAAGAAACGGCTAAGCCTTATAATAAGCCTGCAACTGGTCAACAAAATACAAACATGGGAGGAGGAAGTAGTGGATCAAATGCCATGATGTTAATGCAAGGGTATTTGGTTTCGCCTGAGAACACTATTAATTTGCCTATCCTTGGAGAGATATCTACTGAAGGAAAAACAGTGAGGGACTTACAAAGAGATTTAATTGGAATTTTGGAGGGTGATGGACATTTGGTTAATCCTACCGTTATGATTCGTTTACTAAATGCACGTTTTACGATTCTAGGTGAGGTAGGTAGTCCTGGAACTTATAACTTTAGTGAAGATAATATTACCATTTTTCAAGCTATAGGAATGGCAGGAGACCTCCAGATTAATGGAAAGCGAAATGATATTATGTTTATTAGAGAGCGGGATGGCCAAAGACAAATAGCTACTATCGACATCAGGTCTGGAGAGGTCTTTAATAGTCCTTATTATCAAATAAAACCCAATGACTTAATTATTGTTAACCCAAATAGTCCAAGGGTCAAGCAGGCAGGATATTTAAAAGATATTACTGGAACAGTTGGATTTTTAACCTTAATTATTTCAACCGTACTCTTAATTTCAAATCTATGACGCCTATTGCTTCAAATACAAATGGATCACCAAATAATCAAGGGGATTTTATAAAACAACAATTTTTTAAGTACAGTAAATATTGGTATTTATTTGTAAGTACGGTTGTTATTTTTTTGATTCTTGGAGTATTGTATTTAAGATATCAGCCAAAAGTCTATTCTTCAACGGCTAAAATTAAAATTCTAAATAAGGGCAAGGGACTGGAGCTCCCGACAGCTGCTTTTGTTTTCAGTAGATCTAATATCAATCTTGCTAATGAAATAGAAGTGCTTAAGTCATATCGTATCATGGAGAGAGTTGTTAGGGAGTTAAACCTAACAATGGAGTTTTATGATGTTGGTAATATAAGAACAACAGAAATAGGCAGTTTGCCTTTTCAGTTATTAAAAACGATTGATAATGATAGTGTGAATTGGGGAGCTTATACTATTGAAGTAACCAAGGCTGGATTTGATATTTATACAGGTCAATCAGAAACACCGATTAATATTCCTGATTTTAATACTTATAAGGTAAAGCACAATTTGCCTTTTGAAATTAAACTAAGTGACAATTCGAAGGTAGACTCCTATGTAGGTAAAACCTATCTTTTAAAGTTTGTTCCCGTTCGGGAAGCTGCTAAGAGGCTCAAAGGTCAGATTGGGGTTAGTGTGGTAGGTAATAATAGTGATTTGTTACAAATAAATTATTCTGGTGAAAGTGTTCAAAAATTAGAAACTGTTATCAATACCCTAATTCATATATTTAACGAAGATGGTAAGAATGACAGGCAAGAAGTTTCTAGAAGAACCATTAATTTCATTGATGAACGATTTAATTATTTAGCAAGGGAGTTAGATTCCATTGAAGGAGAAATAAAAGACTTTAAGCAGGAAAATAATTTAATTTCCCTTGAAGCCAATGCGGCTTTAGAGGTGAGTAGTATGACCGAGTCGGAAAGAATGGTTTTCGATGTTGAGAACCAAATAATGTTATCTGACTTGTTAGACGAAACTTTAAATGCTTCTGATACTATTTCTGATTTATTGCCATCTAATATAGGTCTAGAAAGTGGAGATGTTAATTCTTTAATCGATCAGTATAATGAATTAATTTTTGAGAGGAATAAATTTGGAGTGAGTGCCATGGAGAATAATCCTACCGTAAAATTGCTCAACTCTAAAATTGCTGATGTCAAGGAAAATATTAATGCTTCCTTAACAGCTTACAAAAATCAATTAGAGGCTTCTCGAAAGAGTTTTGAATCAAGAAATAGGATGTTTACATCTCAAGTTTCAACATTACCAGGGAAAGAAAAGGTGTTTAGAGCTATTCAAAGACAGCAATCAATTAAGGAAAGTCTTTATTTATTTTTGCTTCAAAAGAGAGAAGAAGCTGCTATCAATTTAGCTATCACAGAGCCTTCAGTTAAGGTTGTGGAATACGCTTTATCAAATTCGATTCCCATTTCGCCATCACCAAAGAATGTATATTTAACCTCGTTGATAGCGGGGTTAGCGTTGCCGTTTGGAATATTGTATTTAATTTTTCTTTTGAATACGAAGGTAAAGGGTAAAAGAGATGTTGAGCTTGTAATTCCAGAGGTTCCAATAATTTCAGAACTACCTATAGTAAAAGACCACCACCTTGTGTTTGTTGATCCTAATGATAATTCAACTCAAGCTGAGGCCTTTAGGATTTTGGGATCCAATGTGAATTACCTCATTTCTTCAAGTAATCAGAAAATTGATGTTGATAAAGGGAAAGTTATATATTGCACCTCTACTATTAAGGGGGAGGGTAAGACGTACGTGGCATTAAACCTTTCGTTGGCCCTTTCCAGCCTAAATAAAAAAATTCTTTTAATTGGTGCTGATTTAAGGAATCCTCAAATTCATAATTATATACAAAAAGGGATCAGTAAAAATACTGCGGGTCTTTCTAATTATCTTCACGATCCTAAATTTGACTGGAAAAAATCTTTACTCAAGGGATTTGAAAAGCATAATAACCATGACATCTTAATTTCTGGAAATATTCCTCCCAATCCAGCACAATTATTAACCAATGGCCGTTTTGAAGAATTATTAAATGAGGCAAGGGAAATTTACGACTATGTCATTGTAGATACGGCGCCAACCATTTTGGTTACAGATACGACCATGATTTCTCAATTTGCAGATGCAACAATTTATTTAATAAGAGCCAATTATACAGAGAAAAATCTGTTAGAGTTTTCCAAAGGATTACATGAATCAGGAAGACTTAAAAATATGGGATATGTTTTAAATGGTGTTACTTCTGGGAAATCCTATGGTTACAATTATGGCTACAGTTATGGATATGGAAGTAATTCCTAAAACTGAGACAAAGCTTTAGGAATTGGCAAGTTTCTTTAAGTCTTTAATGGTATTAAGTTGGTTGTCACTTTTAAAAACATAACTTCCAGCTACTAATACGTCTGCTCCAACATCAATAAGTTCCTTAGCATTTTGATTGGTAACGCCTCCGTCAATCTCTATTAGAGTTTTAGCACCTTTACGGTCAATTAAATCTTTTAATTGAGAAACTTTATGGTATGTATTCTCAATGAAACTTTGGCCTCCGAAACCTGGATTAACGCTCATTAAGCAAACTAAATCAATGTCGTTAATGATGTCTTCTAAAAGATTAATGTTGGTATGCGGATTTAAGGCAACACCAGCTTTCATACCTTCTGCCTTAATGGCTTGCAAAGTCCTGTGTAGATGTGTGCAGGCTTCAAAATGCACTGTTAAATTGGTGCTTCCTAAATCAGCAAAAGTTTTGATATATCTGTCTGGATCAACTATCATTAAATGGACATCCAATGGTTTTTTAGCGTGCTTAGAGATGGCTTGTAAAACTGGCATGCCAAATGAAATATTAGGAACAAAGACACCATCCATAATGTCAATGTGAAACCATTGGGCTTCACTTTGATTAACCATTTCAATATCTCTTTGAAGATTTGCAAAATCTGCGGCTAAAAGTGAGGGTGCTATAATTTTTGAGTCCATTTAATAAATTTTTTGCAAAAATAGGATAAAAAAATGAACCCTCGGTCATCACTCCGAGGGTTCTTTCATCAATCAAAAAACGAACAGTTATGTTTTGTAACTGTTGTGCTGGTAATATAGTCGTAATTTATTAAAATTACTAACCTAAATAGGTTTTTAATATTTTACTTCTTGAAGTATGTTTTAGTCTTCTAATCGCTTTTTCCTTAATCTGTCTAACACGTTCACGAGTTAAATCAAAGGTTTCTCCTATTTCTTCTAAAGTCATAGGATGTTGATTTCCCAAACCAAAGTACAAGCGTATCACATCGGCCTCACGCGGAGTCAATGTTTCCAATGCTCTTTCGATTTCAGTGCGTAAGGACTCGTGTAATAATTCTTTATCTGGGTTAGGAGACTCACCGCTATTTAAAACGTCATACAAGTTAGAATCTTCACCTTCTACCAATGGCGCATCCATGCTTACATGGCGACCAGAGTTTTTCATAGACTCCTTCACATCATTAATAGTCATGTCCAATTCTTTAGCAATTTCTTCAGCACTTGGTGGACGTTCATGAGCTTGCTCTAAAAAGGCAAAAGTCTTATTAATTTTGTTGATAGACCCAATCTTGTTTAATGGAAGACGAACAATTCTTGATTGTTCAGCTAATGCTTGAAGAATAGATTGTCTAATCCACCAAACAGCATAGGAAATAAATTTAAATCCTCGAGTTTCATCAAATCTTTGGGCAGCTTTAATTAACCCTAAATTTCCCTCATTAATTAAATCTGGCAAGGTAAGCCCTTGGTTTTGATACTGCTTTGCTACCGAAACCACAAAACGTAAATTAGCTTTAGTTAGTTTCTCTAAAGCAACTTGATCTCCGGCTTTAATACGTTGTGCTAATTCTACTTCTTCATCGGCAGTAATCAAGTCAACTTTACCAATTTCTTGAAGATATTTATCCAGCGATGCAGTTTCTCTATTGGTAACCTGCTTCGTAATTTTTAGTTGTCTCATCTAAATAATGGAATAATAATATTAAGGTTTATGCGCTATGCTTTTATTTATACGTAAAATCAAAAGAAAATGTTACAAAAAATTGAGATAAAGTAGAATTGAAATATTTGAATTACAAATCGGGTGTTTTATTTACTTGAAAATCAGAATTGTAAACATTTTGTCTTTTTAATGTAATTTTAATATTGATTTATTTACCATACTTTTTTGTAAATTAAGTTACTGAAAAGGGCTCCAATTCTTGGATTTTTTTAACTAACTAGTCAATTTCCAAATGGATTTTAATTCAATAATTAACTTTTTTCTTATTGCGGGTGTTTTACAGGCCTTTGTATTTAATTTGATTACTTGGTTATCAAAAAGCAATGTGCATAAAGTTGTTTTTTATTTGAACTTGACAGTTCTTTTCATTGCTTTAAATAATTTACAGGCATGGATTACCTACCATGGGGTTTTTAATAATGTTTTCTTTTTAAAACAAATGTTAGTTCCATGGCATGTGTTTATATTGCCTGCTTTCTTTTCTTTTTTAAGATATTTCCTGCAGGTTGAGGATAAAGTGAAAACCTTTATGAGATTTACCGTAATTGTCTTTATGGTTCAAGTCTTTATTAGGGTTTGCTTGATTATTTATGTTAAAAATAATGATGGGTTGGTTGATGAAAATCTTATTGCAAAGTATACTGTTATAGAAGATGTTTTCACCTTATCTTTTAGTTTGTTTGTTTTTTACAAAAGCAGTGTTTTAGTTTTCAAACGGCAAGATGAATACCGAAACATTTTGAGTTTTGATGATATAAGTTGGATCAAATTATTTTTAAAACTAGGTTCACTCATTATGCTCTTTTGGATGTTGGCTAAAGTGTTTGATATCTTTTTTGGCGATAAGTCGCTTTACAGCCTTTTGAAATTAAGTTCATCTGTACTCTTATATTGGATTGGATATCATGGGCTTTATCGTTTTAATGTAGTGAAGGATCGTATGAAGCTTAGGCAAAACTTAGCTGAAAAGGGTAATTCAATAAGAATGAACTTGGTAACGGCTGATTTAAGTGAGAAACACGAACAAGAGTTTCAAAAGGTCAACAACTTTATAGTTGATAACCAAAAATACCTAGATCCTAATTTAACCATGAATGGCTTAGCTCAGGATCTTGAGATGAGCTCCAGTCATTTGTCAAAATTAGTCAATACTTATGGTAACAATAATTTTTCAGATTATATAAATGCTCTCAGGGTTGAACAATCAAAAGAATTCTTGGGAGATCCCGCATTTAAAAACTATACGATCATATCAATTGGCTTGGAATGTGGCTTCAACTCAAAATCAACCTTTTATTCTGCATTTAAAAAATTCACTGCAATGACACCTTCCGAATATCAAAATAGTATTTCTGTATAGTCCAATATTATAGTTGGACTTCCAGATATTGTCCAAACAGATGATTTCGGAATTTTGAAAGAATAATTAAAGCGAGATTTGTTTATATATAATTATGAGAAGCTAAAGCAAACTTAAAGAATGAATTGTATATACTTATTTTAAGATTCTATCCTGAATAAATGTGGATACAAAAAATAAAGTACTTGCTTTAAAGTTGTATATTTAAGAAACCAATTATAATTTCTAAAACCTCTTTATTTGGGCAGTTGGCCCAATTAAGGACCCAAATAATTACTTCAAATCAATTGGAGTAATGTCTACAGCTACTTTATCTCATCTCTTGTTATAGAAATAGTTAGAAATTCTCATTATTAAATTTTACAGCCCTAGGTTAACCATAAAATTACTTCCTTAATTGTTACGGGTTGATGACTATAAAAGATCGATGTGGAATTTAAATAACTTAACGTATGAAAGCTACAGGCAGTTTAATTAAGATCCCCCAATACATTTTGAAATGGATGTCAATATTGACGTCATTAGCAGTGCTTAATCTATCCATATCCTGCTCTTATTTTAAAGTTCAGGATGTTCCTATGGTTTCTAACGAGGAGGTCTCAAATGAAATTAACCGACTAAATGCTGCTGAAAAGTATGTGGTTATTCATTCTGGAGCAAAGTTCTGGAGTCTGAGAAATATGGTTGTTAATGAGGATAATCAAACCTTTTCAGGAGAGATTGGGTCTATTTCGAGTGAACATTTGTATAAAAAGAGTAGAGAAAAGAAAAAATCTATCCTTTACAGTAAAAAGAAACAGAAACCATTAATTGAGGTGCATTTTTATTTAAAGGATAATCGAACGTTTGAATATAACTCAAAAGTTGTTATCCCTTTTGACAACGTGGACAAAATATCCTTTAATGAATATGATAAAACTAAATCTACGGTCACATCCATTTTGACTGGAGTTTCTATTGTTGGAGGGGTTTTTCTTGTTGCAGGTCTGGTAGCCTTGGCAATGAAAAGTTCCTGTCCTTTTGTATATGTGAAAAATGATCAGGGATATGCATTTACGGGAGAACTATACCCTGGTACTATTACGCCCAATATGCAACATGATGATTATTTGCCATTGGGAGCTTTTAAACCTAATTCGGATGGGGTTTTTGAAATCAAAATAGCTAATATGCTTAAAGAAATAGACTATACGGACTATGTCCATCTAATGGTTTTAGAGGCAGATGGAGCTGACCAAATTTTGATAGATCAAGAAGGAAAGGCTCATACCATTTCTCAATTACAAACGCCCCAGTTGGTTATGCAAAGTGGTGAACGAGTTTCTAGTGACCCAATAATGGAAAAAGGCGATTTGAAAGATTTTAAATTTGATGGGGTAGGTTCATCCGATTCACCTTCAAGAGAAATGATATTTCAATTTGAAAAACCGGCAGATGTGACCAATGGCAAGTTAGTACTTACTGTCAAAAATTCACCTTGGTTAGATTATATCTATGGAAAATTCAATGAGAAATTTGGGAATTATTATAATGAGTTTCAAAAGAAACAACAGAATGAACCATATGATAAAATTGAAAGATGGCTTAACGATCAGCACATACCACTTGCAGTAAGTGTAAAAACACTAAATGGATGGGAATTGGTTGAAAATTTGGGAACGGTTGGTCCTCTTGCTACTAGGGATTTAGTGGTTTCAATTCCATTGAAGGGTGTAAGCACTAATACCGTAGAATTGAAATTGGAAACGGGTTTTATGTTTTGGGAATTGGATTACTTGGCAATGGATTTTTCTGAAGACCTTCCGGTAAAAACAAAAACTATCCAGCCAAATAAAGCCATTACTAATTATGGTGAAAATGTGACGAAATTATTGGGTACTCAAGATGAAGTTTACTTAAAACAAGAAAACATCGGTGACGAGGTTCAAGTATTTTTCAATGTTGAAAATAAAAGTGAAAATCAGACATTTTATTTAAAAAGTAGGGGGTACTACAATTACATTCGAGATTATAAAGGTACTCCCGATTTTGGAGAATTGAAGAGATTTAGGGAGAAGGAAGCATTTACTAAGTTTTCAGAAGAATACTATTTCCAGTTTTTAAATTACAAATCTGATATTGTACAAGGCCATGAATAGTCAGGTATCATTAATAGGGAAGAAGAATGTTATTTTAACTAATGATAGGGAAGATGGCGTTGTTAAAAAGTTCGAATCTCCTATTATTTCGGGGTGGAGAAAAAATTGGATTCATTTCAAATTGAAAACAACCCTGTTTTTTATAGCCTTTTCTCTTTTCAAGAACCCATTAGATTGGTTTAAAAGCCTAGTTTTTTTAATTCAATTGAGGAAATCTTTTTTTGGGCCATTTAGGTTGAAGAAAATGATCCGTGTAGATAAAAAGTATTATTTGAGCTTGTATACCCCGGGATGGAATGACAACATATTTAAAAGATTTATCGGTTCTGAACTTCTAAATTTTAAAAGCAATGATGTCAATCCCTACCGATATAATCATGTTCAATTGGCAATCACCAATAAGTGTCCGTTACAGTGCGAACATTGTTATGCATCAGAGTTTTTGAATAAAAGAGATAAATTAACAGAGTCTGATTTTAAGATAATTATTGAAAGGTTACAGGATTTAGGAGTATGTCAAATTCACTTTACAGGGGGGGAGCCTATGTTAAAAATTTCCCTTATGGAGTCTCTTATGAAAGAAGCCAAAGAAGAAACAAACTTTTGGCTCAATACTTCGGGATTTGGTTTAACTAATGAGGCGGCAAAAAAATTAAAAAGCTCTGGTCTCACAGGGATTTTTATTAGCCTAGATCATTTTGAGGAAAGTTCCCATAATGCGTTCCGAAATTATAAAGATGCTTACTATTGGGCTATAAAAGGAGCTAGAAATGCCTTGAAGAATGACTTGGTAGTTGCCTTTTCCCTGTGTTTGAGAAATGATTTTGTTTCAAATAACAATTTGAAAGGATATATGAATTTGGCTAAAAATATAGGGGTTCATTATGTTCAATTTATAGAGTCTAAGCCTGTGGGGAACTATAAGGACAAACAAACGGCCTTGTCACCTGATAATATTGAACTATTAGAGTCTTTATATGAGGCTTATAATTTTTCAAACAATTATTTAGATTATCCAGTGATTACCTATCACGAGTATTATCAACGAAGGGTAGGTTGTTTTTTAGGAGGTAAAAAAGGCATGTATATTGACCAATATGGAAATATTAATGCCTGTTCGTTTTGCCATAATGCTATTGGTAATATTTTAGACGAGGACTATAAAGAATCTTTACAAGCACTCAGCCAAACAGGATGTCCAGTAAATTAAGAGTTGCACCATAAATTCCCTCACATGAATCTAGTCATTGAATCGGAATAAAAAAGCTATCTCCAAGAGATAGCTTTTCTATTTCAGTTATTTTCTGATGTGTCCTTCATCCAAATCTTCATTTTGTCCTGTTTTAAAAAATTCACCTCCCTAACACCGTCTGAGTACCAAAATGGCGTTTTAGGATAGTCCGGAATTATCGTTGGACTTCCCAATTTCACTTGCTCTCATGAAATCGGAAATAAATCAAAAGCATCTTAAGTAGTTTTGGTTATTGCATTACTATCTCAAAACCAAAAAAAGATGTTTTCTATATTAAAATTCAGTTTTATAAAAGTGATTTGTTTTTGTTTGTTGGTGATTGTTTCGCCCAATAACAAATCAAATAGTCATAAGGAAGAGGTACTGTTTAACGTACTCAAGAATGATTCTTCAGTAGGCTTTTTGAAAGTTTCTAAATTAAAAAAGGGAGACATGGTATTTTATGAAGCCAAAAGCAAAGTTCAGGCCCGGTTCATTGTCAATTTTATTGCCTCTGGGAAAGATTCGGTGATTTTTTCCAAAGGACAACTGCTCTATTCTTCGCAATTCAGGAAAATTAATAGTCGAATTAAAGTCAATCAATCCATACAATGGCAAAATGGGAAGTATGTATTAAATGACAAAGGGGAAGAGGAAGTGCTTCACTTTTCAAGAATTCCTCAGAATCTGATTCCTCTTTTCATCAATGAACCTGGTTTTGAAAAGGTTTATTCTGATAAATTTCATTGTATACTTCCTATTGAAAAAATAGAAGATCATGTCTATCTAGTGCAATTTCCTAATGGAGATTACAATATTTATAAATATTCCAATGGAATTTGTCAATCGGTAACAGTGAAGGGGACATTCTTTAAAGTAGAATTAATAAAACAATAATCATGGAAATCGTTCTTTCAAATCCAGTATTTTGGTCAAGCCCCATATTCCTTCTTTTTATCTTGGGGGAGTGGTTGTATTGCAAGCTTAAAGGATTGCATCATGTATACAGTTATAAGGATTTCTTGGTGAATTCCTTTATGACCACGGGTGTTTTGTTAATGGAGTTCGTTTTCAAGTTTGGTTCTGCTGCTGCTATTTTTTATTTCAGTTATCACTTATTTAATTTAGAAATAGACGGGGTCAGAATGAATTTTTTGGGATATGAATCCTTTGGTTGGGCATGGTATTTATGGGGCATTTGTATTTTTTTGGATGATTTTAGCCATTATTGGGTACATAGATGGAACCATACGATTAGATTTATGTGGGCTTCACACATAGTTCATCACTCTTCAGAGCATTTCAATTTTGGGACGTCCTTTAGATTGGATTGGGGATCGAAACTATATAAACCTTTGTTCTATGCTTGGATTCCAGCCATTGGCTTTCATCCAGAAATGCTTTTATTTTGTTATGGTATCGAAATGGTTTATCAGTTTTTTCTTCATACATCTTTTTGTCCTAGACTGAAGTTTTTCAATATCGTTTTCATTACACCCAAACACCATCAGGTGCATCATTCTAAAAATGTAGAATATCTTGATAAAAACCATGGAGGCATTTTTACCATTTTCGATAAGATATTTGGGAGTTGGAGAGATTATGATGAATCCATTGAAATAGAATATGGGGTAACTCATCCTCCCAATCTTAATAACCCATTTGATATACTTACGCATGGATATATAGCTATTTGGCGAGATGTGAAATCTTCTAAAAATTTTCACCAGGCTTTTATGTATGTTTTTGGACCACCAGGTTGGAGTCCTGATGGTTCAAGTTTAACAGTTAAACAATTGCAAGAGCAATTAGAATAGGTGGTCAGAAGTTGCTTGTTCTGTAAATAGGTTGTAAATAAATTTTCAGATCGTTTGCCCTCTTTATTGGACTTTGGAGTAAGCGGAACATGTTAAATATATTATTAAACTTTAATTTTAAAATTTTTAGTTATGAAAACATTTATTCAAATTCTAGCTTTAGGACTTATGATGCTGTCATGTACGGTTTATAAAAATAAACCTGTCAGTTTAGAAACTGCTTCTGATCTGAATTTACCATCCAAAGTTCAGGGAAAATCAGGAGCTGTCATTAAATTCAAAAGAATTATAATTGAAGACGGGAAATACTATGGAGTTAAGGAAGAAGGCTCTAATCAGTTTATTTACGAGTTAAAACAGGAAGAAATTCGGGAAATAAAAGTCAAGGATAAAAAATTGTCTACAGCACTTGCCATAATAGGTCCAGCTATTGTGGGAGGTATTATTGTTTTAAAAGTAACTGAGAATGAAATTAATTCTTCCATTGATTATTATTAACAAAAAAGCTATCTCTTGAAGATAGCTTTTCTATTTTAGTTATTTTCTGATGTGTCCATCACCAAAAACGTAGTATTTGTTGGTGACCAATTGTTTAAGGCCCAAAGGTCCTCGATGATGTAATTTGTCTGTGCTTATGGCTAATTCAGCACCCACACCCATTTGTCCCCCGTCTGTAAACCGGGTAGAGGCATTATGATAAACGGCAGCGCTATCTACTTGCTCCATAAATTTAGCTGCTTTCTCCTTGCTTTCAGTTAAAATGGCGGCTGAGTGCCCTCCGGAATATTGGTTGATTTTATGGATACCTTCATCTAAATTTTCAACTTCGGCCAAGACAATTTTTAAAGCTAAAAATTCTTCACTCCAGGTATCTTGATTTGGAATTTTGGAAGCATCCGTCAAAATTTTACCAACTTGGCCATCTACCAAAATATCGACTTTGAGATTCGTTAATATTTGTTGCAACTCTTTAACCTTAGTCTCATAATTAGGGATGTTTTTACTTATTAAAACCTTATCCAAAGCGTTACAAGCAGAAATTTTATCCGTTTTGGCATTGACTATCACCTGAACAGTTTTTTCCCAATTCGCATCTTCAGCAACATATAAAAAATTATTACCACGTCCGCTCACAAGTACGGCACAACTAGCGTGGTCTTTCACAAATTTAATTAGTCGTTCCCCGCCACGTGGCACTATTAAATCTAATGGTTCTGATGGATTTCTAAGAAATTCTTGAGTTTCCTCTCGTTTGAGATGAAGTAATCTAATCCAATCTTTGGTGAGGCCATTTTCCTCTAAGGCTTTATGCCAACATTTTTCTAAAATTAAATTACTGTTTATGGCTTCTTTTCCGCCTTTCAATAGAATCTTATTATTGGCCTTAAATGCCAAAACTGCTGCTTCTATTGTGACATCTGGCCTGGATTCGTATATGATTAAAATGGTTCCAAATGGTGCCGTCTTATTTGTGACTTGTAAACCACTGTCTAAAGTGATATCAGAAATCGTTTGCCCAACGGGATCCTCTTGTTGCATCACTTCTTTTACTGCTTGGATCATACCATCTACTTTAGATGAGTTCACCACCAATCTATCGTAAAGCGCCTGATCGTCTTTATCAAAAGCTTCTAAATCTTTTTTATTTTCTTCAATAATTTGTTCTCGTTCTTTATCTAAGATGTTAATCATCGATTGAAGAACTTTATTTTTTATCTCTGTGTTTATTAGTTTCATGTTTCTAGTGTATAAATTTTGTTCCTACTTCTTTATCATTAATAATATCTACAATCACATTTTCGCGTTTTCCATTAGCGATATAGGTAGGTATGTTCTTTTTGGCAGTTCCTTTGGCTATTTTCAATTTGGAGGCCATACCGCCACGTCCTTCTCCTTCTTTCTTTCCAGATTCTTTAACGTATTTTTCAACATTTTGATCTACTTTGACTTCATCCAATTTTTTGGAATTTTCATCGTCCGGGTGGCCGGTGTAAAGCCCGTCCATATCAGATAAGATAATCAATCTATCGGCATCTAACAACTCAGCCACTAAACTGGCTAACTCATCATTATCTGAAAACATGGACATTGAAAGGGATACTGCATCATCTTCATTGGCAATTGGTATAACACCTTCCGATAATAAACCTTCATAACAATTAATCATATTTTGCCTGTGCTTTCCAGGATCAAAATCTCTTTTAGTGGCCAAAACCTGTGCGCATCGCATACCGTAATCATGAAAAATACTGTAATAATGTCTCATCATTCTAGGTTGACCAACAGAAGAATAAACTTGTCTTCGAATCGCTTTATCGGTTATTTTGGTGTCTCCTAATATTTCCATTCCTGCGATTGCAGAACCAGATGAAACCAAAACAACCATAATATCACGTTCATATAAAACAGCTATCTGCCTAACAAGTTCTCTAAGAACGGGACCTAAAATTCTATTGTCTTTATTGGTAAGAACATTGGTCCCTACTTTAACTACGACTCTTTTAATACTATCTTCCATTCTTATTTTGTTTTACCAAGTTCGGTTGCTCTATTGAATGCAGCGTATGCGGCTTCTTGAATCAACTCTTTAACATTGTTATCTTCCATGGAGTCTATCGCTGCTTGAGTTGTACCTCCTTTTGAGGCTACTTTATCTATCCAAGATTTAGGCGAAATGTCCGATTGATTAAAAAGCTCTATGGCTCCTTCAAAGGTGTTGCTCACCAGAACTCTAGAGTCATAATCTGAAAACCCCATTTTGTGGGCTGCTTCGAGCATGGATTGCATGAAATAGAAAACATATGCTGGACCACTTCCTGAAATACCGGTAGAAGCATCTATAAAAGTTTCATTGTCAACATGAATGGAAGACCCTGTGGTGTCTAATAAATTTCTTACCGCAATTAATTCCACTTTACTTACATTTTCTGTTTCAGTGTAAGAAGTCACTCCTTTACCTACTTTAGCGGGCAGATTAGGCATTGCTCTTACTATTTTTGGAACATTTAAATGATTTTGAATGGTTTGTAATGTAACACCTGCCATAAGTGATACAAAGATTTGCTGAGAGTTTACTAAAGACTTCATATCTTCAAATAAACTTTCACAATGGTAAGGTTTTACCGCTATAAATACGATATCTGAAGATGGAAGGCACTCCTCCAAGCTTTCATAAACATTAAAATGTCCTTCTTTTCTTAAACTTTCAATTTTCTTTGGATCAGTATCATAAATATTGAGACGGTGTTTGCCCAATAAAGTTGAGGTTGACATACCTTCGGCATAGGTCAAACCCATATTTCCTGCTCCAATAACTAATACTTTCATTTTGTTTTTTATTGTTTAACACGGTATTAGCCACAAGAACTGTTCGAAAGTGCCAAATGATTTGAGTAATTTAAAGAATTATGAATCCTTAAACATTTAACGCTGAAACTTAACAGGTACACACAATTTCATGTCAATGCTTGCATATTGTGAAAAAAGAATTTTTCAAATTGTCGGTTTGTCGGGTGACATCTTGTCGGGTTGGTGAATAAAAAAAGCCTTGAGGATGTCTCAAGGCTTTTAAATTATAAAGGAAAAATAGATTAATCGTTGTCGTTATTTCTGTCTTCCCTTGGTTTTCTGTCATCACGACGGTTGTCGCGACGGTTGTTATCTCTTCCGCGATTATTATCTCGAGAACCTCTGTTATCTCTTCCTCGATTATTATCTCTAGGTGGTCTTTCCTTGTAACCTTCTGGTTTAGGTAAGATGGCTTTTCTAGAAACTTTTTCTTTCTTGGTTCTAGGATCAATTCCGAAATATTTCACATCGATGACGTCTCCTAATTTTAAAACGTCGCTAGGATTCTCGGTACGTTCCCAAGCTAACTCACTAACGTGAAGCAACACCTCATTTCCTGGAGCTTCCATATACTCAACTACAGCACCAAAATCTAACATTTTGATTACTTTCACCTCATAAACGCTTCCAACTTCAGGCTTAAAGGTCATGGCGTCAATTCTAGCCAATACTTTGTCAATTCCTTCTTGGTTTGTACCTAAAATCTCAACAATACCTTTTTCGGTTGCTTCATCTTCAGTAATAACAATCGTAGTTTCAGTTGTTTTCTGAAGTTCTTGAATGTTCTTACCACCTGGTCCAATAAAGGCTCCAATAAGGTCAGCAGGAATCGTAGTAGTGATAATCTTAGGTGCGTGAGCTTTAACATCAGCATTTGGCTCTGCAATGGTATCAGTCAATTTACCTAATATATGCAAACGACCTTCACGTGCCTGTTTTAAAGCTTTTACTAATATTTCATAGCTTAAACCTTTAATTTTGATATCCATCTGACAAGCAGTAATACCATCGGCCGTTCCAGTAACTTTAAAGTCCATATCTCCTAAGTGATCTTCATCACCTAAAATGTCACTTAATACGGCATATCTTTCACCATCAGAAATCAATCCCATAGCAATACCAGAAACCGGTTTTTTCAATTGAATACCAGCATCCATTAAGGCCATCGTTCCAGCACAAACAGTTGCCATAGATGAAGAACCATTACTTTCCAATACTTCAGAAACAACTCTTACAGTATAAGGACAGTCGTCTGGAACCATTTTCTTAAGAGCACGTTGCGCCAAATTCCCGTGACCAACCTCTCTACGAGATGTTCCTCTAATTGGTCTTGCCTCACCTGTTGAAAAAGGAGGGAAGTTATAGTGAAGATAGAATGTTTCTTCACCCTGGAAAGTTGGCAAATCAATTACATTAGCTTCTCTAGAAGTTCCTAATGTAACAGTTGCCAAAGCTTGAGTTTCACCTCTTGTAAAAATTGAAGAACCATGAGTAGAAGGTAAATAGTCAACTTCACACCAGATAGGTCTGATATCAGTTGTTTTTCTTCCGTCTAATCGTAAACCTTCTTCTAAAGTTAGGTTTCTTACGGCTTCTTTTTGAGCCTTCCCAAAATACTTGGAAATTAGTCCGCCGAATTCATCCAACTCTTCTTCAGAGAAAAGCGCCTTGACTTCTTCTTTTACCTCACTAAAAGCCAATCCTCTTTCTTGTTTTGAAGATCCCGCTTTTGCGATAGCAAAACACTTGTCATAAGAAGCATCGTATATTTTTTTCTCTAACTCTTCGTTCTCAACTTCTGGTTCGTATTCTCTGGTTTCTTTTTTACCAAAAGCTTCTGCCAATTTTACCTGAGCTTCACATTGTTCTTTGATCGCCTCATGGGCAAATTTGATGGCTTCTGCCATTTCCTCTTCAGAGATTTCTTCCATTTCACCTTCAACCATCATCACTGAATCAGCTGATGCTCCAACCATCATGTCAATATCTGCTTCAGACAGTTGAGCTCTACTTGGGTTGATTACCAATTCACCATTCACACGAGCAACGCGTACCTCAGAAATTGGTGTTTCAAAAGGGATGTCACTTAATTGAATAGCTGCTGAAGCCGCTAAACCTGCTAAGGCATCAGGCATAACCTCGTCGTCATGAGACATCAATTGAATCATAACTTGGGTTTCAGAATGGTAATCTTTTGGGAATAACGGACGCAAACAACGGTCTACTAAACGCATAGTTAGTACTTCATCATCACTTGGTCTTGCTTCACGCTTAAAAAATCCTCCAGGATAACGTCCTGCGGCCGCAAATTTTTCGCGGTAATCTACCGTTAACGGTAAAAAGTCTACATCTGCTGCATCATAATTAGATACAACGGTACAAAGTAACATGGCGTTACCCATTTGTACTACTACCGAACCATGAGCCTGTTTGGCTAATTTTCCGGTTTCGATGGAAATTTCTCTTCCATCTGCGAGAGTAATTACCTCTCTAAAAGTTTGTGGAATCATAAATTTAATTCATTGTTTTTCGCATATTCGTTTACTGCGAAATACTGTTAAACATTGGTTGTTGTGTTGTTGAAGTGTTGTGTGTTACCAATGAAAAACTGTTATATCAGCTTTTTGTTGGGCCTAAAATAGACCATTTAAAAAAAAAGAGGCTAATAAAAGCCTCTTTCCATAAGATTATTTTCTTAATCCTAATTCTTTTACAATCGCACGATATCTCATGATATCTTTCTTTGCTAAATAATCTAGTAAAGAACGACGCTTACCTACCAATTTTACCAAAGAACGCTCAGTATTGAAATCTTTACGATTCTTTTTTAAGTGTTCTGTTAAATGGTTAATTCTGTAAGTGAATAATGCAATTTGTCCTTCAGCTGTACCAGTATCGTTTTTCCCTTTACCGTGTTTAGCGAAGATTTCTTCTTTTGTCTCTTTGGTTAAATACATTCCAATATTATTTAAATGATTTTTATGTATTTGAAAGGCTTTCTTTCAAGCTGCAAAGATAGTTCTTTTTTAATATTTACAAGTTTTTTGTGTTGAAAATAATGCGTTTTTGAACTGTCGGTATACGCTATTGTCTTAATTATACGTTAAATAGAAACGAATCTATGTTGAACTAATTCTAATTTTTATGAAACGACTACTTTTTATTAGTGTTTGGGCCCTATTCATGTTAGCGTGCAACGAGGGCGACGAAATTCCAAATGATGTGGAACCTGATAATTCAAATTTGGCACTTTCCATAGAAGTTGACCATACCGAAAATTTAATCAATGATCTTGTTGTTGTCAGTGTTCAAAATTACGCAAGTATGCAGGAAGGAAGAATGTTTAATCCGCCAAGTTTGCCTACATGTGCTACCGCTACCTTAGTGGTGGGGCAAAACAGTGCTGAATTGACTTTGGATTTTGGTTCTAATGGTTGTTCCTTTCAAGGTTATGTGCTACAAGGACAAATAGTAATGAATTGGAATAGTCTGCCGGATGCAGATCAAGTTTTGGTACAATGTGAATTGATTGATTTCTATGTGGGGGCGAAACAGGTTCAAGGAAATTCTTCCATTCTTTATGAAATTGCCAATGATAATGGAAATCCGCAATCAACACATAGTTTAAACCTAACCGTTATTTGGCCAAATGAGCAACAAATTCATCGAGAAGGGGAGAAAATAAGGGAATGGATTGAAGGCTACGGGAACACGGATTATGCAGATAATGTTTATTTGATTTCAGGCTATTGGACCTCCACATTTGTTAATGGGAATGTTTATAGCTATGAAGTGTTAAACCCATTAAGAAGGGAGGCAACATGTAGTCATTTTGTGAGTGGCTCTATGGATGTCCAAAGACCTGTTTTATCTGGTGTATTTGATTTTGGGGAAGGAGATTGTGACAATTTAGCCACTTTTACCCTGACCGATGGAACAGTCATCGATGTGGTGCTTGATTATTAAAAAAAAGCGAGTCAACTGACTCGCTTTTTTTTAAAATAATTATTCTATGATAACTCTTTTAGTGGTCACAATGTTGGAACCATTTTTCAGATTAACAAGATAAATGCCCGAAGATCCTGACATGTCAAATTTCTTGATTTTTTCTCCAGTTATCACAGGAGTTTCAAGAATAGTTCGCCCCATCATATCCATGATTTCTATTGAGTCTACCTGATTTTCATTTTGAAATTCCACGAAGAATATTCCCCCGGATGGATTGGGGTAAAGAAGAAAGTTATTGGATGTCATAACATTTTCATCAATGCTTAAAGCGTTTTCAAGAGGTGAATCTCCAAAAGAAATCAAATAGGAATTGACAATAAGGTGTGGGTTAAACCCGTCATTACAATCGGCACAAGTAACATTAGTGACGCATTCTGGATTGTTTGGATGGCAATAATCTACATAAGATTCATCAAAAACATAATCCAAATCTACACTACTGTTTGTAGTAAACGGAGTCATATCATAGTCAAAATATTGTGCAATACTTCCTGGACACCAACCTGCTCTATTATAGAACCACGTTCCACTTTGGGGACTACAATTATCTGGGTTGGGGTTGCAATCTACCCAATTGAATTGCGTAAATGTCTCGGCCTCATTAACCCAAATATGGTGCGTGTTAGGATTGAATTCGGCTGCATTATCTGTATTGTTTTCGCCCCAACCATGACCGGTTGAAAGTAGTTTAATTTTGGCGGTTTCAGTATTTTCAGGAAAAGGCTTATTTAAATCCTCTGTTGGTTGTAAATCTGCCAGGTCTCCAAATTGGTAGGTGTCATTCCAAAGTTTTTCTACATGACCGTATGGGTGCTCAGAAGTACCTGCAGTGTAATCTAACTGAAGGGTATATAGGAAACCGTTTCCTTGTGTGCCTAAATTCACTCTGAATTTTGTTCTACCGCTTAGTAGAGACATAAAATCTGTTAGGTCAATTTCATGCTGGCAACTCACACCATAAGGCGTCAAATATCTGATGATCTCATACCATTCTCCATTTTTACCCATAACATCAATAGACGAAACGCGGTCCCAAGGATCACAACCTCCGTCTGGACAATCAATAAATAGAGTAGCTGAAATTTCATCGAATGCACCAATATAACTCGGTAAATCAGATTCCACTGTTACCGTTGGGATGTCACCATTGACCCAAACATCTTCTGTTGCATTGACTGTTTGATCAACACCGTTTTCTACTAAATTGAAACTAATGGTTTCGTCCCCATTAGCACCAAAATTATTGGTAGAAGAAACGACAAGTTCGTGGTTTCCGAAGGATGTAGGCGTCCACCAACCGGTGTAGTAACCATTTCCATAGCTGGTTAATTCTACATTATCGCCGTCAACAGCAGCAGAAACGGACTCGATTGAAAATAACTCTGGATATGATATTCCAGCTCTAAAAGCTATTTGAATAGGTATTAAACTTGATGCATAGGCAGTTCCTGCTAATGGATGTAAACCTTCAGTCTCCACAAGAATAGCATTTGGATCTAAAACGGGAAAGGTTACAAAAACATCAGCTGCAGGATCGTAATTTTCATCTCCTGATTGACTAGCCTTTACTGTTACATCACCAGTTTCACCAGTTAATGTCAATAAATCACCTTCAACAGTCGCTGGTCCAGAAATAATTTCGAAACTAATAGGTAAGTTCGAATTTACAGTTGCTTCCAATTGAAATGGTTCATCTGTAATTAGCTTAGGAGAAATTTGAGGAAAGTTAATCGCTTGGAAATTACCTTCCAACGTTCCATTAAAATTTGAAGTTTCACCTTCTAAAGCAAAATTGTTCAGCTCAGAATGCTTTAATGCATCACCACTAAAATCCAAAAGTTGAGTGATGCTTGTATTGTTTCCTCCGGGAGTTCCTTGATCAAATTTGTAATAAACCTCTAAATTAGCCTCGTTGCCTTCCAGCTCGTTGGCCATCATATCCTGAATTTCCGCTTGAGTTAAGGCTTTACTCCATAGAGATACTTCATCTGCTCTTCCTTGAAATATGAAATTAAAACCTGAAAGGATACATTTTCCAATTGAAAAAGGTCTGTCATTTGAACCAAAAATTCCGGAAGCAGTACTACTGCCAATTGAAACTCCATCAACAAATAACTCAACTGTTGTTTCATTGAATACCCAGGCAATATGTTGCCACTGTTGAGCTTGAATGGTTCCGGCTGGAGCCACAACTTCATGTAAGCCTGTAGTTGTTACCAATCTGCACTCCATAGTTCCGTTACCTAATTGAATGAGGTACATTTCACCATTTCCAGTTCCTCCACCTCTAATGCTCATCATTCCCTCTCCATACGATGGGTTGTCTGAGTAGAACCATCCAGCCATCGATATGGTGTTTGATCCAGAAACATATTGTGCGCCATTAGGCAAAGAAGTGAAATCGTCTTCTCCATCAAAATGGAGGTATTGATTGGATTGGGCATTTCCAAGGAAAAAGGTTAGGAGTAATAATTGAAAAAAGATCCATGCTTTTTTAGAGTAATATTGCTTCATATAATTAAGTTGATTAATTCTGACGCAATTTAAGGAATACATAGAGCTTTATAAAATGGAAAAAAGAATCATTTGTATTATTGTGAAATTGTTAGAAACATTCTCGAAATAATAAAGTAAAACTAAAAGAAGTGGATAAATTTAGAGAAACAAAAAAGCGAGTCATTTGACTCGCTTTATCTTATTCCCGAATGGGGTTATTCTGTATTAAATCTAAGTAGAGATTTATTTTGTTTTTTAAATCTTTTCGATGGGTGATGAAGTCCAAGAACCCATGTTCCATTAAAAACTCTGCCGTTTGAAATCCTTCAGGCAATTCCTTTCCGGTGGTATCTCTTACCACACGTGGACCAGCAAAACCAATCAGGGCTCCAGGCTCACTAATGTTAATGTCTCCTAACATGGCAAATGAAGCTGTGGTTCCTCCGGTGGTTGGATCTGTACATAAGGAGATATATGGTATTTTGGCTTCAGCCAAAAGAGCCAATTTTGCGGAAGTTTTAGCCAATTGCATTAAGGATAAAGCGGCTTCCATCATTCTAGCACCTCCAGATTTTGAAATAATCATGAAAGGAGCTTTTTTCTTTAGGGCGTAATCGGCTGCTCTGGCAATTTTTTCACCTACAACACTTCCCATAGATCCACCAATGAAACTGAAATCCATGCAGGCTACAACCAAATCATTTCCTTTAGATTTCCCCACGGCACATCTTACCGCATCTTTAAGTTTGGTTTTCTCCATGGCTGCTTTTAAGCGGTCAGGGTATTTTTTGGTATCTTCAAACTTCAACGGATCTTTTGACTCCAAATTAGGATCCAATTCCTTGAATTTATTGTCGTCAAAAAGTATCTCAAAATATTCTTTACTTCCTATTCTTACGTGATAACCATCTTCAGGGCTTACATAAAAATTTTGTTCAAGTTCTTTGGTGTCAACAATTTTTCCTGTAGGAGATTTGTACCAAAGGCCCTTCGGGGTATCTTTTTTCTCTTCTGTAGAAGTCTGTATTCCTTTTTCTTTTCTTTTAAACCAAGACATGTTTGCTATAATTTTAAGTCAACGGGAACTAAATGTAGTTATAAAAAAAACAACTTCACAAGAGTTTGTCTTGTGAAGTTGTTTTTTGAACCTTAACTATAAGGTATTTACGTTATTAAGATCTTCAAAGGCCTTCTTCAAACGAGTAACGAAGGTTTCTTCTCCTTTGCGTAACCAAACTCTAGGGTCGTAGTACTTTTTATTTGGTGAATCATCACCATCAGGATTTCCAATTTGAGTTTTTAAGTATTCGGCATGTTCAGTCATATAATCTCTGATACCACTCATAAAAGCATATTGCATATCCGTGTCAATATTCATTTTAATAACTCCGTATCCAATGGCTTCTCTAATTTCTTCTACTGTAGAACCAGATCCTCCGTGGAAAACAAAGTCAATGTGATTTTGACCAACACCATACTTTTCAGTGATATATTCCTGTGAATTTCTTAAAATCTTTGGAGTCAATTTCACATTTCCAGGCTTATATACGCCGTGAACGTTTCCAAATGCCGCTGCAATAGTAAATTGATCACTTACCTTGCTTAGCTCTTCATAAGCGTAGGCCACTTCTTCTGGTTGGGTATATAATTTAGAATCATCAACATCAGAATTGTCAACACCATCTTCTTCACCACCAGTTATTCCAAGTTCAATTTCTAAGGTCATTCCCATTTTGCTCATTCTAGCCAAATAGGTTTTGCATATTTCTATGTTCTCTTCAATAGGTTCTTCACTTAAGTCGATCATGTGAGAACTAAATAAAGGCTTTCCAGTTTTAGCGAAATGCTCTTCACTGGCATCTAGCATACCATCAATCCACGGCAATAATTTCTTGGCACAGTGGTCAGTATGCAATATAACAGGTACCCCATATGCCACTGATAAATCATGTACGTGCTTAGCACCAGCCACAGCACCAGCAATAGCTGCTTTTTGATTTTCGTTATTTAACGATTTTCCGGCATTAAATACCGCACCGCCATTAGAGAATTGAATAATTACAGGTGCATTCATAGCTTTTGCTGTTTCTAGCACCCCATTAATAGAATTTGAACCGATAACATTTACAGCAGGTAGGGCAAAGCCTTTTTCTTTTGCTAATTTGAAGATTTCTTGAACTTCTTTTCCTGTAGCAACTCCTGCTTTAATATGATGTGACATAGGTTGTTTTTTTGAATTTCGAGTTACAAAAATAAGAAATTTAAAGCGGTTAGAAAGGATAATTTATACCAATATTATAAACCGCATTTTGAAAGTTGTAATCTTTAAACCATCTGTTATTAGTTGATAAAGATGGATCATACGTTTTGAATCCAATATCAAATCTGGCAACAACAAACCCAAAATCATATCTGATTCCAAAACCAGAACCAACAGCTACATCTTTTAACGATTTTAATCCATCAAAAGTAGCCCGATCATCTTCTACATTGTCAAGAGCATTCCAAATATTACCAACATCTACAAATAGGGCGGCATTGATTCCTTCATATACATTAAATCGATATTCTGCACTAAAAGCGAGTTTTAAATTGGCTTCATTAAATTCTTCATTGGAATCCAAACTTCCTGGGCCCAAGCTATAGGCTGTCCAAGCTCTGTTGTCATTGGTTCCTCCTGCATAAAAACTTTTGGAAAAAGGTATGCTATTAGAGTTTCCGTAGGGAACTGCAATTCCAGCAAATGTCCTAATTGCAAAAACCTTTCTTCTTCCAATTTCCCAGTGTTTTATAAAATCCAACTCTACTTTGGCATATTGTGAATAGGGGACATTGAATATTTCATAGCGCCCATTGGAATTTTTCTTTAAATCGGCCAATCTGGAAATTAATGAAAATGTATTTCCTGCCAGTTCCAATTTGTATCTAAAGATTGTGAACGTTTCATCATACAAGGTTTCCTTAGTGTTTTTTACGTAATTAAAACTGGTGGAAAATATCAGGTTGTTTTCCGTTAGTCTTATTTTTCTTTCATTAATGGCAGAAACTGTTTGGTAATCATTATCATTAGGTGTAAGTGAAGTGTTTCCGCTTAAGACATCATTTATAAAGGCATCTGTTTGATTGGGATATTCAAGGTCTTCACCATTATTGTAGTTTAGATTATTGGAGACGTCATTTAGGCTTTCATAGGAGTTGGTGTAAACCCCAAAATAATTGTCTGGGTTTAAATTTCTAACGTACTGGACATTGTATAAGTCAAAAAGGTTGGTTACAATGTTCCTTGGAAACCATTTATAACTTAACGCACTTGTAAAAGTTTGTTTATCTAAACCGATGTTTGTTTGACTTGAACTAGCAATACTGAATCGGGTACTGGGGAACATAGATTTTGGTATCAGGTTCTCAGTATTGATAGGGAAAAACAATCTAGGAATGGTTAAATTTAAATTGGCCCCTACTTCTGTAATATCAAAAAAGCGATCCTCATCATTAGCAGCATCCTTGGAAGATCCAATAGACCCAAATGCGCTAAATTCTAAGGTTTCGGCACCACCAAAGACATTTCTCATAACCAACCCGGGACTAAAGGAAAGTCCAATGGTTTGAATGTTACTTTGAGAGACCTCAGCACTTAAGTTAAGTCCGAATTTTTTCTTTGGAGTAAGGTATATATTAGTGGTGATCGTTGTATCTGGATTCTCAATGTATTCGATGTTTGGATACTTGAAAGTACGCAACTCTGTTAAATGGCGATAGGTATTAGAGCGGTCTTTATCACGATAAACCATACCTGGGGTAATAAAAATGGCATTGGTTAGGGCCCGTGGTCTAAACCTCATTTTTTCATAACTATAGAGGTTTATTCCGTTGTAGGTTGCTGAATCTTTTGGTTGATTATTTTGATGTTCAAACTGAAAGTCGGTGTAAATGTTTACTTCTTTTATTTTATAAGATTGAAACGGAATTCTATAAACAGAGTCCTGTTTCCTTACCTGTCTGCTTGATATCTGTACTTCTACATTAACATTTTTATTAGTGTTAACGGTATCCATCTCAAAAAACACATAGTCTTCACCAAAATGATAAATACCAGAGTTCCTCATTTGTTCGGTTATTCGACGTTTCTCTTCTTCAAAATAAGCAGTTCTGTAACGTCTACCTTTTTTGATGTAAGATTTGTTCAATTGCATTTGAAACAGGGAATCTACTACAGGAGATTGAATTTTACTTGAAATGGAGTCGATGATATAGGGCTCTTTGGTATTTACATAATATTCTACCGAAGCTTTTTTGTCTTCTTGTTTTTTAGTTTCGCTGGAAACTTCAACATCAAACCAGCCATTATTAAAATAATAAGCCATTAATTGGTTTTCAGATTTAACTGTTTTATCATCATTCACCAAAATGGGAGCTTGCCCCGTAGTTTTCAACCATTCGTTGAAACCATGTCTAAATTGAAGGTAGTTTTGATGTTGCTTTTTAGAAAGAACACTTTCCCAAAATTCCCTTCGCCCTGGATTAGCGTCCAAACGAGAATTTAAAATAGAATCAATGTTGGGTCGGGCTAAATTGTAAATGTATAGCCTAATGGGTAGGCCTAAAGCGCTTCTGTTTTTTTTCTGATATAACAGGCTATTGATTCTTTCGGAAGTTTCCTTTTTTTCGTTAACAAAAATGGTGTTTTTGGTAAGTAGATGTTCACCTTCGGGAACTCTCTTTACAGAATTACAGGAAAATAATAGACCCGCAATTAAAAGAATTAATGCTATTTTTGAAGAATTAAGTTTCAAATACAAATAAATTAGTCTGTAAAGAATAGAGTTGAGGTTTTAAATTCCCGTTCAAACTCAAAAATACATTATTTCCTAAGATTACATATTTAATTATTGGTTGAATGTTATCCAAAAATCAAATAAAGTTAGTAGCCAGTTTAAAACAAAAAAAATACAGGAATCAGCATGGGCTATTTGTGGCTGAAGGAATCAAAACAATTGAAGAGTTGCTGGCTTCCCAAATTAAGCTTTATCATTTATTTACAACAGAAAGTTTTCAATTGGACTCTCAAAAGGAGACATTGATTACAAACCATGAATTAAAGAAAATTAGTTATTTAACGACGCCCAACAAGGCGTTGGCTTTATTTGAAATCCCTAAAGTATTACCTCTGGATAAATCACAATTAATTGTGGCGGTAGATGAAGTTCGTGATCCCGGGAATTTGGGAACGATTATCAGGTTGTGTGATTGGTTTGGAATAGAGCATTTAGTATGCTCAACTGGTACAGTGGACTGTTTTAATCCAAAGGTGATTCAGGCTACTATGGGTTCTATTATAAGGGTAAATATCCATTATTTGGATTTACCTCATTTACTGTCTGATTTTGATTATCCAATATTTGGAGCTTTTATGGATGGTGAAAATGTTTATTCAAAAGCGTTACCCAATCAGGGGCTTGTAATAATGGGTAATGAAGCTAATGGTATTTCCAAGGAGGTTGAAAAATTTGTAACCGATAGAATATCCATTCCTAGATTTGGTAAATTACAGGAAACAGAAAGCCTTAATGTGGCCACAGCGACAGCCATTCTTTTAAGTGAGTTTAAAAGGAATTCTACTGAAACGTAAAATTGATAAAAACCCCTCTGGTTTTCATGGTTTCAATGTTTCCAGTCCACGGGCTGTTAGGGTCATTGTCTCTAACAACTTCATCATTGATGGCGAATACGCCTCTTATGGAAGGGGTGAATTTAAAGTAGTATAGATAGAAATCGATTCCAAAACCTAATTCATAAAAATACATGCTTTTTTTGCTTCGGAACTTACCGTTGTAATTGTCGTCAGGGTTCTTCTCGTTACTAGAAAGGTTTAGTGCTGTGGATACCCCGCCTACCACAAACGGCTTGAAATTATTAAGTCTTTTGGTAGAGAACTTTATTAACAAAGGCACGTGAATGTAGGTGGATTTTATCTCCCGCTCTAAATCAGATGGTCTGAAATCTTCAAAACCTTGAAAATAACTTTCATCATATTGAAGAGTTCTAGTCGTCATATAAAGTCCAGGCTCTAGTCGTAAATCCATGTAGTCGTTAATACGCATGTTACCAACCAATCCCACATTGAATCCTGTGCTTTTTTTAACTAAAATATCTTTTTTGTCTTCCTTGTAGTCAAAGTTAAAGTCATAACTATTAAAGCCTATGAAGTAACCATAGCTTAAAAATTTCTTGTCAAAATTTTCATCATTCAGAACTTTTTCCTTGCTGAATAATTGTGCTGAAGCAAATTGATAGCAACCTATGAATACTAGTAGAAAAAAGAAGTTTCTCATAAAATTTATTTCGATGACGTATAAATGGTAGCCACTCCCATAGTCTGTGGCAAATCGTTCACATCTATAAACCCAATTTTACGTAAAATATTGTTTAAAACCTCGCCATAAGGAAAAACCGAAGCTGAATCACTCAAATAGCGATAGGCACTACGATCTTTGGAAAATACTTTTCCTATCAGTGGCATGATGTTATTGGTGTAAAGTTTATACCCTTGTTTAAATGGTGTTTTTGTGGGAACTGAAGTTTCTAAAATAACAAAAATACCTCCTGGTTTCAGTACACGAAATATTTCTGCAAGTCCCTTTTCCAAATTCTCAAAATTTCTCACACCAAAAGCTACAGTTATGGCATCAAAGGTGTCGTTTTCAAAAGGTAAATTTTCAGAATCACCTAGAACCAATTTAATTTTATTGTCAAGCTGCTTTTGAGTCACCTTTTTTCTTCCTACTTCCAACATGCCCTCACTAATATCCAATCCAACAATGTCTTTGGCTTGAGTGGAGGAGGCCAATTGGATGGCTAAATCTCCGGTTCCGGTGGCAATATCCAAAATGGAGTTTGGTTGCGTTTTATCTACCAAGGCTACCACTTTTTTTCTCCATGATACATCTATACCAAATGAGATCACACGATTCAAGCCATCATACTCCTTTGAGATATTATCAAACATTTTTGTAACCTGCTCCTTTTTACCAAGTTCGCTGTCTTTATATGGGGTCACTTTACTCACAATGAAAAATTTTGCCAAATATAATCTTTTATGAGGGCATTTATAGTTTGTTGCCCAATAATTATATATAACCGTAATTTTATCAATCAATCTATTTTACAGTATATTTGCCTTAGTGTAACTAATGGCTACTACATGAAAATAATTATTGCTGGAGCTGGTGAAGTTGGATTTCATTTAGCAAAATTATTGTCTTACGAATCACAGGAAATCACTCTTATTGATACCAACAAGGAGAGTTTGATATATGCCGAGAACCACTTGGATATCAAAGTGATTAAAGGAGATGCAACCTCTATTTCTATATTAAAAGACGCCCGAGTTAATGATGCCGATTTGCTAATTGCTGTAACTTCCTCAGAGGCAACTAATTTGGCTTTATGTGTGTTGGCGAAACAATTGGGAGCGGGCAGAACTATTGCAAGAATTTCCAATACTGAATTTTTGAAGTATAAAGATGAAATTGGTTTTGATGCTTTGGGTATTGATGAATTGATTTCTCCAGAATCCCTTGCTGCGGCAGAGATTGAATTGTTGTTAAATCAAACGGCATTTAGCGATACATACTCTTTTGATGATGGTGCCCTTACCATGGTAGCACTCACATTGTCAAAAAACACCACCTTTATAGGTAAAACAGTTAAACAAGCGGCAGAAACATTTTCCGAAATACATTTTGTTCCAATTGCTATCCAACGTACGGGTACGCAATTTACAATTATTCCAAGAGGGGATACCGAATTCAAAGAGAATGATAATGTGGTTTTTATCACTGCTGAAACGGGAGCTGATGAATTGTGTAGGTTAACGGGAAAAACCAATACCGAAATCAGGAATATTATGATTTTGGGTGGAAGTAAAATTGGTTTTAAAACAGCCAGAGATCTTGGTTTGTCATATCCCAATGTCAAATTAATTGAAAAGGACAAGGATAAAGCTTTTGACCTGGCAGATCAATTACCAAAAGTATTGGTCATTAATGGTGATGGTAGAAATTTTGATTTGTTGGAAGAAGAAAGTTTGACAGATATGGATGCTTTTATTGCAGTTACTGGAAATTCTGAAACTAACATTATGTCTTGTTTAGTGGCCAAGTCCAAGGGAGTATCAAAAACTATTGCCCTGGTGGAAAATATGGATTATTTTGAGCTATCCCATTCCATTGGAATTGATACCTTGATCAATAAAAAATTATTGGCGGCTAACACCATTTTTAGATATATTAGAAAAGGGGAGGTAGTTGCTATGACCAAGCTTAACAATATGAATGCGGAGCTTTTGGAATTCAATGTAAAACCAACCTCCAAAATATGCAACAAACTTATAAAGAATATAGATTTTCCAAGATCGGCAATTATTGGTGGAATCGTAAGAGATGGTGAAGGTATTATTGCATTGGGAGATTTTCAAATAAGGGAAGCCGATAAGGTCGTGGTTTGTTGTATGCCAAAAGCTATCAAACAGGTTGAGAAATTATTCTTATAATTCCATTAAGTGAAATTAAACTATAAAATCATTTTACATCTTTTGGGCTTACTGTTAGTTTTTAACGGTGGGTTTATGTTGTTGTCTGCACTTATTAGTTTGATTTATCAAGATGGCGTTACTTTCGATTTATTGATTTCAGGAGCTGTCGCTGTATTACTGGGTCTGCTGGCCATGTATAATACAAAGGACCATTCTAAGGAAATGAATAAAAGAGAGGGGTATGTGGTGGTGACTTTTGGATGGATTATCATGACATTGTCTGGAACACTTCCTTATATGATTTCTGGAGCTATTCCAAGTTTTACTGATGCGTTTTTTGAAACCATGTCTGGTTATACGACAACGGGAGCCTCGATACTCAATGATATAGAGATTGTTCCTGAAGGGGTTTTGTTCTGGAGAAGTTTAACCCATTGGATTGGGGGAATGGGAATTATTGTATTGGCAGTAGCAATTCTACCGCTTCTAGGAATAGGAGGAATGCAAATGTTTGCAGCTGAAGCTCCAGGACCAAGTGCGGATAAGTTGCATCCCAGAATAACGGATACAGCAAAAAGACTATGGCTTATATATTTTGGATACACAGCAGCCGAAACAATTCTATTGAAAGTTGCTGGGATGTCTTTTTTTGATGCCATTAACCATTCCTTATGCACGCTTTCTACAGGCGGGTTCTCAACTAAAAATGCAAGTGTGGCTTATTGGAATGATCAGCCTATTATACAGTATATCATCATGTTCTTCATGTTTTTGGCTGGTACCAACTTTGTGTTGAGCTATTTTGCTTTTAAAGGCAAGGTTCAAAAGGTTATTCAGGATGAAGAGTTTAAACTATATTTCAAGTTCATAGCCATTTTCACCTTAATTTCTGCAATAATTATTTACTTCAAGGCAGATATCAATCAATCTACTATTTATCACCCCATGGTTTGGGGACGGGCTGAAAGTTCGGTTAGACATGCTTTATTTCAGGTGCTTTCGGTAATTACAACCACAGGGTTTGTTACTGCGGATTATACGGCTTGGACACCCTTTTTGGTGGTATTTTTCTTTGGGTTGATGTTTTTAGGTGGATCTGCAGGAAGTACATCTGGGGGAGTCAAAGTTGTTAGACACCTTATTCTTATCAAAAATGGCTTTTTAGAATTTAAACGAACCTTACACCCTAGTGCTGTAGTTCCCGTTCGTTATAATATCAGGGCGGTTACAGGAGGTATTGTTTTTAATATCCAAGGTTTTTTTATTCTCTATATGCTTTCATTTATAGTGGGGGCATTGGTGTTCTCCATGTTTAATATTGACTTTAAATCGGCTATTGGTTTGGCTGCATCCAGTTTGGGTAATGTGGGTCCGGCCTTGGGAGATTTTGGTCCAGTTAACAATTATGGCGGATTGCCACCCTTAGGTAAATGGTGGGCTTCATTTTTAATGCTTATTGGTCGTTTGGAGTTGTTTACGGTTTTGATTCTTTTGACACCATTCTTTTGGACCAAGAAATAAAGTTTGTAACATTTTTCTTATAGTTGCTACTTATATATTAAAGTTACTTTTCGTTTAAAGATCCTTAACTGATATCCTGGTCAGCTGATCACTCACCAATATCTTTTATTTTTCCATACTTGACGTTTGATAACGCCAAGTGGTGTATGATTAACTTGTCTAACTTTTAAAATCTGTAATTATGGGATTTGGTGGTGGAGCTCAAGCTATGATAACTATTCTCAAAAACAATGAGAAGATGAAGGCTCAGAGATCAAGGTCTAAAGGCCTTTCAGGTAGTTATGAAAACATTAAATTAAATTTAGATTACCCAAAAGCAACACCTAAAATGCTTCGGGATATTCGGGAACAAAAAATTCAAGTTAGAAAAAGAACACTTTTTAATCAGTTCTTATTAGTATGTTGCATTCTTGTAGTCCTATCTATTATGATCTATTTTATGTTCTAAAAAAAGAAAGCCACCCATTGGGTGGCTTATTATAATTCGTTACAATTTCAATAATTATGATAGCGCTTCTTTTATGCGCTTAACAGCTTCAATAATTTGTTCGGTGGAAGCAGCATAAGAAATTCTGATACAATTGGAGTTTCCAAAAGCTTCACCAGTAACTGTAGCGACGTTTGCTTCTTCTAAAAGATACATGGCAAAATCGGAGGCCGTGTTGATGGTTTTTCCTCTAAAAGTTTTTCCAAAAAAGGCTGAAACATTGGGGAACACATAAAAGGCTCCTTCAGGAACATTGCATTGGAATCCTTCAATGTCACCTAAAAGTTTTAAAATTAAATCACGACGTTCTTTAAATTCCTCAACCATGAATTGGATTCTTTCTGGAGATTCAGTCAATGCCGTAATAGCAGCTCTTTGTGCAATACAGTTGGTTCCAGAAGTTATTTGTCCTTGCATTTTGGTACATGCCTTGGCAATCCATTCTGGGGCACCGATGTATCCAATACGCCAACCCGTCATAGCAAAAGCTTTTGCCAAACCATTAACGGTAATGGTGCGATCGTACATATTTGGAATAGCAGCAAAACTAAAGTTTTTGGCACCATAACTAATATGCTCATAAATCTCATCAGACAAAATATAGATATCTGGATATTTTTCTAAAACTTTAGCCAACGCTCTATATTCTTCTTCAGAATAAATAGTCCCACTTGGGTTGTTTGGCGAATTGAAGAAAATCATTTTGGTCTTTGGAGAAATGGCGGCTTCCAATTGCTCAGGAGTGATTTTAAAATCATTTTCAATGGAAGAAGGAATCTCTTTATAAGTGGCTTCACATAGGGTTGCAATGGCTGAATAGCTTACCCAATATGGAGCAGGTAATAATACTTCATCACCTGGGTTCAATAACACTTGAGCTACATTGGCAATAGATTGTTTAGCCCCAGTAGAAACCACTATTTGATTTGGTTTATAATCTAAGCCGTTGTCTCGTTTAAACTTAAGACATACCGCTTCCTTTAAATCCACATATCCATCAACTGGAGAATATGAATTGTAATTGTCATTCACTGCTTGTATAGCAGCTTCCTTAATGAAGTCAGGAGTGTTAAAATCTGGTTCTCCCAAACTTAATCCTATAATATCTTTTCCTTCGGCTCTAAGCTCTCTTGCTTTTGCCGCCATAGCCAAGGTTGCAGAACTTGGCAAACTTTTGATTCTGTCAGACAGTTGGTCCATCGCCATAAAAAATTATGCTTGTAAGGCAGGTTTCATTCCCATTTCTCTTAAGTATCTGAAATGAGCGATTACTGCTTTTCTGGTTGTTTTATATTCGTTATACGGTAAATTGAATTCTTTTGCAGTTTCTCTAACTATCTTAGAGATTTTTGAATAGTGAACATGGCTTATATTTGGAAATATATGATGCTCCACTTGGTGGTTTAAACCACCGGTAAACCAGTTGACAATTCTGTTTTTGGTGGAAAAATTAACGGTTGTATTTAATTGGTGAATGGCCCAAGTATTCTTCATTGTACCATCTTTTTCAGGTAATGGCATTTCTGCTTCTTCCATGACATGAGCCAATTGGAAAATCACGCTCAAAATCAATCCTGCCGTGTAGTGCATAACGAAGAAACCAAGAAGGATTTTCCACCATGTCACATGATCCATGATAATAAGGGGCAATACAATCCAAACACTTACATAGATAAGTTTTGAGATTACCAATTTACTCCAATTCCAAACCGGATTTGGAAATTTCCCATATGATAATTTACGTTTCATGTAACGTTTCATTTGCTGCCAGTCGGTCGTTATTGCCCAATTAATGGTAAGTAGACCGTAAAGTAAAATGGAATAAAAATGTTGGAATCTATGGTACCAACGCCATTCAGCATGTTTTGAAAATCTAAGAATCCTTCCGGCTTCCAAATCTTCATCATGACCATGAATATTGGTATACGTATGATGCAACACATTATGTTGCACTTTCCAATTATAAACGTTACCTGCTAAGATGTAAATGCTGCTACCCATTAAACGGTTAACCCATTCTTTCTTCGAGTAGGAGCCATGGTTTCCATCATGCATCACATTCATGCCAACTCCGGCCATTCCAATTCCCATGACAATGGTCAAAAGTAATTGAGCCCAACCCGGCATGTCCAAAGTGAGTAGTATAAAATAAGGGGCTAAAAACAAAGAAAACATGACAATGGTTTTTACCCAAAGTTTCCAATTTCCTGTTCTTTTAATGTCATTTTCTTTGAAATAGGTGTTAACTCTCTTATTTAATGTTCTAAAAAAGTTAGCTGAATCTGTTCTCGAAAATGATAAAGTTTTGTTCGTCATCGTTCAAATATTTTCATAAATTGTTACATGCTTACCTGACACTATAACGTGCCAAAGATACATATAATGTGAACCTATCCTTAAAAAGTTTTCATAAAAATATGCACAATAATTTACCTACTTTTGTCGAAAATTTAGAGTATGGACCTAATCCTTAAATATTTTCCTGATCTAACGGAAGACCAAATTAATAAATTTCGAAAGCTTGAGGAATTGTACCAAGATTGGAATTTGAAAATCAATGTAGTCTCTAGAAAAGACATTGATGAACTTTATTTAAGACATGTTTTACATTCTTTGGCTATTGCCAAGTTTATCCAATTTAAGGATGATACAAGAATTATGGATGTAGGGACAGGAGGAGGATTTCCAGGGATTCCATTGGCTATTATGTTTCCAAATTGCCAGTTTCATCTGGTTGACAGTATTGCTAAAAAGTTGAAAGTGGTCAATGAGGTTGTTGAAGGATTGGGACTTACAAACGTGAAAACCACACATACTCGGGTTGAGGAAATCAATGAGACTTATGATTTTATTGTCAGCAGAGCGGTGGCGGCAATGCCAACCTTTGTAAGATGGATAAATGGGAAAGTGGCTAAAAAGAGTCTCCATGAAATAAAAAATGGGGTGATTTATCTTAAAGGAGGTGATTTGGCAGATGAACTGGAGAATTTTTCTACAGCACAAATATTTGAGTTGAACCAATATTTTGATGAAGACTTTTTTGAAACCAAAAAAATAGTCCACCTTCCCATTAAATTCAAAGGATAAGTCTTACTTAACAATCAGTTTGGATTGGAAAATGCCATTCTGTTGCGTTTTGATATTAAGAACATAAAGGCCAGAAGTCAATCGCAAAGGGATTTGGGTTTTAAATGATAAATCCATGTGTTGTTGATATACCGTTTTACCAGTTAAATCTACAATGGATATTTCGGCATCATTCAACTGATGACTTGAAATTATCGAAAGGGATTCGGAAATTGGATTTTTTTCAAGTCTTATGCTGATGTTATTCTGCAATGCATCTTCACTCGTCAAGGTTTCATTAAATATTTCATTGAGAGCAAATGCTGCATTTCCATTAGTCAAAGTCACATGAGGTTCATTATTTGAAGGAATATAAGTGTTGTCAAATGGGGAGTTGTCTAAATTGGGTGTATTATACCAGTTCAAATCGGAAATTGCCAAAGAACTTAAGGTTGGGATAAAATTGAAATATTGCGTGTTTAGGTTAGCAACAAATTCGGCGATTAAAGGGTTACTGCCATTATCAAAAGAATACATGTTAAATTGTCCTCCAGGAGCACTATCTAAACCATCCGAGAATGAAGTAGCTTCTGAATCTGCTGAAAAGGTATAAACGTCCTGCCATCCCCAAAAGTTAACCTGACCAATAAAATGGTTTACCTCTATGGATTGATTCGACAAAGGAGTAAAATGTAATGTGATGATAGCTTGCGTATCAAGGCCGCCAACCTGTCCCGTATCGAAGGTGTGATTTAATAATTCCATTCCTGGTATTCCGGTCATCATGCCAGTGCCACTTCCGTTAGAGATAGCCACGTTTCTGACATCTTCAGGAAATCCCATGGCATCGAGTTCTGATTGGAAAGTATCTCTAAAGTTTGGTGCGCCAATGGGTAAAGTTTGATTTGGATCTTGTTCATAACTGGAACCGGATTGCAAATGACCTAAGTAATGGTCAATCAACATTTGTTTTGCGGCTGCACTATTCAATAAATTATTAACAAAAGGTTCGGCCTCAGTAAGTGAAGGATCTCCATTCACCATATAGTTGAAAAGATATTGGATGCCAATAGGAACATTTGCTCCTAAATGGGGAGTGTCAAAAGAAATAAACAAACGTGTGTCATGATCCATACTATTTTGCTCCATGTATCTCAGAGCATAGCGGGAAATTAATCCACCCATGCTTGGGCCAACAACCACATTCTCTTCAGTACCCGTTTTCATCCCATTAATAGTATTAATGAGCTCCACCAATATAAAGGCATTCCTTTGGATAAAATCGGCACCGCCATCTATAATGGTAGTTCCATCTGTAGAACTCGTGTATATGGGGAAATTTAAAACTACAATATCAAACCCTTGATCTCTAACGTCATCTCCCAAGTTTTCGCCATTACCATAGTCAAGTAGAGGGTAGATAAGCGAAATGTCTCGATCATCACCAGGATCAAATCCATCTACCACAAAAATGGGTTTGTCCAGGACGCCGTCCACATTGTCGTAATAGATTTTATATTCTCCAGTTCCCAATTGGGGCATGGGTTCATCATAACCTTGGTATGGAATGGTTGAATTGATAGTTGAAATGGCACTCTCGCCACCAGGTTGGGCGAAATTGTATATAGGAAAAAGTAATAGTAGAAAGAGGTAATATTGTTTCATAAGTAAGTTTTTTCAATAATTGACTTCTTAAAGATAAACTTTTTACTAATAATTTACTTGAATACAGGTGTTTAAGAAATAAAAAAACCTTGAAGATTACTTCAAGGTTTTTTCTTTTTATTTGATTTTAGATTATCCTAAAAATGGATATCTATAATCTGTTGGAGTTACAAATGTTTCTTTAATAAGTCTAGGTGATACCCATCTTAATAAGTTTTGTGCACTTCCAGCTTTATCATTAGTTCCTGAAGCTCTTGCTCCACCAAATGGTTGTTGTCCAACAACAGCTCCTGTAGGTTTGTCATTGATATAGAAGTTACCAGCACTATTTTCAAGTGCTCTTGTAGCTTCATTAATAGCATACCTGTCTGTTGCTAAAACGGCTCCAGTTAAGGCGTATTCACTAGTTTCATCAAGTAATTGAAGAGTTTCAGAGTATTTGTCAGCTTCGTAAACATATATGGTGATGACAGGGCCAAACAATTCGGTACACATAGTTGTGTATTTCGGATTAGTGGTCAAAATAACCGTAGGCTCAATAAAGTAACCTTTAGATTTGTCATATCCACCTCCAACAATAATTTCAGCATCATCATCAGCTTTAGCTTGGTCGATATATTTGGCCAATTTATCAAAAGAGCCTTCATGGATGACAGCTGTTATGAAATTACCCATATCTTCTGGAGATCCCATTTTAAAGGAATTGACGTCTTCAATAACATAGTTTTTCACATCTTCCCAAAGGTTGTCTGGAATGTATGCTCTTGAAGCAGCGCTACATTTTTGTCCCTGCAATTCAAAGGCACCTCTTGAAATAGCGGTCGCTACTTGTTTTGCATTGGCGGATTTATGAGCGATAATAAAATCTTTACCACCAGTTTCGCCTACAATTCTAGGGTAGGTTTTGTAATTGTGGATGTTATTACCAATTTGTTTCCACAGTTCCTTAAAAATAAAAGTAGAACCTGTAAAATGCAATCCAGAAAAATCTGGGTGCGATAAAATGGTGTCCGAAATCATAACTGGATCTCCAAAAACAACATTAATGACACCATCTGGAACTCCTGCTTCTTTGAAAACATCCATGACAACTTTTGCTGAAAAGACTTGGCTGTCACTTGGTTTCCATACAACCACGTTGCCCATTAAAGCCATACATGAAGGTAGGTTTCCGGCAATTGCAGTAAAATTAAATGGTGTTACAGCATAAGTAAAACCTTCAAGAGGTCTATATTCCACACGGTTCCATGCATCTGATGTGCTTTCAGGTTGCTCTGCATAAATGTCAGTCATGTATTGCACATTGAAACGGAGGAAATCAATTAATTCGCAAGCAGCATCTATTTCGGCTTGATGAATGGTTTTGGATTGAGCAATCATGGTGGCGGCATTAATTCTAGCCCTGTAAGGGCCAGCAATTAATTCTGCAGCTTTTAAAAAGATACCTGCTCGCTGTTCCCATGGCATTTGAGACCAAGATTTTCTAGCTTCTAAAGCTGTTGAGATTGCTTCTTCTACATGTTTTTTTTCTGCTAAGTGATAGGTTCCTACACTATGTTTATGGTCATGTGGAGGAGACATGGTTCTGGTATTTCCTGTGGAAACATCCTGACCATTGATATAAAGAGGGACATCAATTTGACCATTGAACATCTCTTTGTATGCTTTCAAAACCTCTTCCCTTTCTGGAGAACCTGGAGCATATGATTTGACCGGTTCATTTACAGCAATTGGGACATTGAAAAATGCGTTCGCCATAGATTTTATGATTTTATGGTGTTACTAAATTTTGGAGTACAAAGGTATGTTTTTTATGTGGTTTTTAGTGTAACAAGAGTATCAAAACAAAGTTAAATGCCATAAATTTTGTAAGTTACACGCCAGTATTTTAGACTGCTTAATTTATGTGTACAGTAACGCTAGTTGCGATAGGAGATAGTGGATTTGTATTAACTTCTAATAGGGATGAAGATCCGCAGAGGGAGACCATTGCTCCAAAGATTTATTTTAAGGAAGGAGTAACTATTTGGTGTCCTAAGGATAAAGTGGCTGGAGGAACATGGATTGGTTTAAGTGATAAGCAACGGGTTATTTGTCTCCTTAATGGCGGCTTCACGAGACACAAACGACTGGATAAATACAAAATGAGCCGTGGGGTTGTTGTGAAGGAATTATTAATAGCTGATAATTTTTTGAATTGTATTTCCAAATTTGACTTTTCTGATGTTGAACCGTTCACCATTGTAGCTGCCGATTGGAATGATTCGCTTTGTTTTTTTGAAATCGTTTGGGATGGATTAGAGGTGCATCAAAAGAAATTAGAATTGAAAACCCATATTTGGTCCTCAACGACATTATATGATGAGCAAATGAAATCGGAACGACATCAATGGTTTAAAGAATTTAAAGAGGGTCATAGTCTAAATGAAAAATCTCTTCTGAAATTTCACAAAACGTATAACTTGAACAAGGAGTATGGTATTATTATGGATCGTGGTTTTGTCAAAACGACCAGTATCACTCAAATAGTGATGAAAAAGGAAGAAATTAAGACTAAGTTTTTAAATCTTCAAGAGGAAGATTCTATGGTTCAGGAGACATTTTCGAAAACCAATTTTGTTCATGAGTAACTCAGGAATCATTATTGTTTTGGCTTATCCAGAGACTATTGTTAAGGTGTCTAATGAGTGGTATTCGCCATTATTGAAATATGCAGGAATAGGAAAAAGGGATTATGTAAGGGCAGGTCATGCAGCATTAGTGCTTATTCAAAAGGGCAAAGGTGAAATCTGTTATTATGACTTTGGCAGATATATTACCCCACAGCCAATGGGGCGAGTGAGAAGTAAAGAAACAGATGGTGAATTGGATTTTTCACTGGAAGCCCAATTTACGAATGGTCAAATGACAAATTTGGAAGAAATCTTGTCTTTTTTGGCTACACAACCACAATTTACCCATGGAGAAGGTAATATGTATGCATCTGTTTGTGATGAGGTTGCTTTTGATAGGGCCCAAGCCTATATTAAGGCAATGCAGGATAAGTTACTTATTAGGTATGGGGCTTTTGTGAAGAGGGCCTCTAATTGTGCCAGATTTGTAACAGATGTTTTGATAGCTTCAACGACTAATAAAGTGACCCAGAAAAAATTAATCCGTTTAAAGAGATTTACTCCTAGTACGATAGGAAATGTTGTGGCTGCGGCCAATGATTTGGGAGTCTTTAAAGTTTCAGAAAGTGGAATTATCGAACCTTTTTCCTCTGGTGTTGGTAAGATAAACAAAGAATGTCTGCTTGATCCTTTAAAGGATTTCAAGCCCAGTTCTTTAGGAACTTTGATCCCCCAAAAAGTGGATCACGCGGGTCAAAAGGCTCAATGGCTATCTGGTATTGGTTCTGGTGCTTGGTTTGAAATTTTAGAGACCGATGGATGCCGAGTTGTATTCAGAAGAATTTCCCCAAATGGACATATTGATGTGCATGATGTATTTTCAACAGAAACTGCGGTTATCGATTGGAATAGTCCATTTGAATTTACACATCACTCCAATTGTAAATATTTTCATATACAGCAGGAGGATAAAATTGTGCGGTTTAATAGAGGTATTAATTAAGTGCAAATGGAGCACTTAGCTTAAAGCTTGGGATAATCACCTGAAACTTATTGGCTGAAGAAAAATTGACCATATTAAAATGACCGCTCATGCAGCCGAAAGGAGAAGATAACAAACAGCCTGAAGTATAGGTGTGTGATTCTCCTGGGTTTAAGACTGGTTTTTTTCCAATAACTCCTTCTCCATTGACGGTTTCAATGTGATTTAATGCATCTTTAATGGTCCAATGTCGGGCAAGTAATTGAACCACATCTTTGCTCTGGTTCTCAATTGTTACTTTGTATCCATAGGCAAATTGAATCCTATAATTCTTATAGAAAGTTCCTTCAAAAGTGGTTTCTACAGAAATTTTAATCCCCCTCGTGACTTGCTGTACCATTTTTGGCTAAACGCTTAAAAAAGTTTTGGTTCTTGCTAAAATAAGAAATTTTAATTGTAAAATGTAAAAAAATAGATGTTAATGATGATTGTCAGCATTTTAGTTTGAAATATTAATAGAGCTAGCCTCTCCCATTCCAACCAAACGATCAAATCTACTACCTAAATCTCTAAAATAAACTAAGACTTTATAGTTGTTTTCGGTTTGATAAAAATTGCCGCCAATAGCTCCTTCATCTATATTTCCTTTTCTATCTACAAGAACATACTTGTAATTGTAAAATCCTTGTTTCAATAAAAGGAATCCCTCATAGACATTTCTATCTGCATTATAGGTCATTTCATTTTCCTTACTTATAGCATAGTTGTTATAATTTCCATATATATAAGGTGTTTTGCCCAGGAATGGTTCGTTGGCCAATAAGGAGAAATGAATCCAAGCATAATCGGCTTCAATACTAGGATTTTCTACGTCAAGGGCGGTTATTATGAAATTTCCATTGATATCTGGATTGTAAGTATATGGACGATCTTTTCTGGCAATATTGGTAAATAAATAATTGTTATAAAGGTCATGTAATTCAATAAATTGAATGGCATTATTGGCCGCTCTTATGTCTTTATTGTCAAAATAAAAGTACTCATTGCCGGCCCAGAAACTAGATTCCTTGGTGTATTTGTAGATTAATTCATTACCCATGGTGTATTGAGGCTTCAGGTTGGAGATAGCAGAGTTTAAATTATTATTTTGAATAATTAAGGTTTTTATCGTCTGATCAGGATTGGTGAACTCAATAGAGCTAGAGTTGATGGATATATCGACACTTTGTTTTTCTTCAATAAACCTAACATCTCTAGATCGTTTAATAGCAACTCCAACTTGAGCACTTTGTTCATAAATCATGAATTTTCTAGAAAATACCAATTCATCATACTCATTGTAAATATGAATCATGTAGTTTCCAGAAATCTTTAAGCCACGTGTTCTTTCATTAGGAATAGTAAGCTCGTAATGAGAATAAATTTGATAAGTGTTGAACGAATTTTGATAGGTCCTTATTCTTTGATTATCATAGCCATCCATAAACTCCGCTTTAGCTAATACAGAAGGTGTCCAATCAAAATTATAATATTCTATTTTATAGTAGAAGTCAGCTTCTTCCCCATTCAAGGCATCAAATTCCAATTGAATAAAATCTCCTAACTTGATAACTGGGAGCTGACTTTCGTTGGTGTCTCCTTTAAAAGTGATTGTTTTAATGTGTTCGGGCGGGTTGACTTCTCTGGTGACCTGAGCATCGATGTTAATTGAAAAAAGAAGAAATAGGAGCGTTAGAGTTAGTCGGATTACCATTCGTTTGTCATTTGTTTTGTAAATATAATCAAATTTTATGCCTTGTTATAAAGGGTTCATGATGACCCTAAAATTAACCTTTTAAAAAAGGTTGGAGCGGTTGATATTATTAACTTTACAATAATTTCAATAGGTTGAGATTTAGGGAGGTTGCTAAACTGATCTAAATCATCATTTTTCCAGAAAGTTTTAGGGAAATTTGTTTTAGAAAGTTATGGAGACAACAGATCTTACAAAAATGGTAGAAGAAATTGATGTGATTCTTGAGAAATTAATTCAAGATCAACACAATTACAAACGTGTGCTCAAGGATATTCACCCGGACCATGAAAAGAGTGCGATTAACTTGATACATTATCTCACCTTACGCTCGTTTGATCTACGCGAATTGCAACATCAGTTGGGTATTTTGGGAATGTCTAGATTGGCTAGGGCAGAAGCCCATACTGAGGCTAGTTTGAAAATTACGCGCTACTATTTGTTGAAGTTGCTTAATAAGTCTATTGACTGGCCGCAGGATTTTAAGGTTTCAATTTTAGATAGTGAGCGATTGTTGACTGAAAAAACCAATGTTTTGTTTGGGAGGTCCCCTGAAAATAGAAAACAAAGGATCATGGTGACCATGCCTGGTTATGTTGCAAATGATAGAGAAACCGTTGAAAAAATGATTGTCAAGGGTATGAAAATAGCGCGTATAAATTGTGCTCATGACACTCAAGAAGATTGGTTCGATATCATACAACATATTAAGGCCGTAGATGCAAAACTTGGGAGAAGAACCATAATTGCCATGGACATAAGTGGACCTAAAATAAGAACTGGGGAAGTAAAAAAAGGTATTGTTCTTTATGAAGGTGATGAGTTACAATTGTCCAGAGTCCCTTTAGTTGGGAGAAAGGCGCAATATGATAAAAACGGTACTATGCGGTCACCAGCAATCATTGCCTGTACATTGCCCGAAGTTTTTGATTATCTCCATGAGGGAAATCGGGTGTATTTTGATGATGGTGCTATAAAGGGAGAAATAGTGGATTTGGAAGGAGATATTGCCACCGTTAAAATTCTTAGATCCGATGAAAAAGGTGTCAAATTGAAAGCGGATAAAGGAATTAATTTTCCTGATTCCAATCTCAATATAAGAGGTTTGACCCACACCGATAGGGTGAACTTAAAGTTTATTGCAAAATATGCCGATATTGTCAATTTTTCCTTCGTTAACTCTGTTAGTGATGTTCAGGAAATGCATGAATGTTTAAAGGAATTGGATGCTTTTGAGTCTTTAGGAGTAATTTATAAAATTGAGACCCAAGCTGCATTTAACCATTTGGAAGATATTTTATTGGAAGCCTTAAAAGCGCCAAAGGTAGGAGTGATGATAGCGAGAGGTGATTTGGCTATTGAAACAAGTTGGAAGGATTTGGGTTACATCCAAAAGGAAATGCTGGCATTGTGCAATGCCTGCCATATTCCCATTGTTTGGGCTACTCAAGTTCTTGAAAAGCTGGCTAAGAAAGGACTTCCCAGTAGGTCTGAAATTACTGATGCAGTAACGGCAACAAAGGCGGAATGTATTATGCTAAACAAAGGTCCTCATATTTTGAGAGCGATCGAGTTGTTGGATCAAATAATTGAGCATATGGAGCAATATCAAGATAAAAATGCGCCCTTGTTACCGAAGTTAAAAAAACTTAATCACTAACTACTGATAGCGTTTTTGTATTTGTCATAAAAATACATGGGTAGAAATCCGAAGTTTAGGATGACAATTCCCAACGTGATTAAAACACTAGCACCCGGCCAATGTTGGATTTTAAACAAGACACCGGTCGTGCTAATTGCTACGGCGATGTAACCTAAGAAATACATGGTTTTTTTCATGGTAATTTGCTTTTTATGGGTGATTAATAATTGTGTTTCTATTTCAATATGTTCCAGGCCGGCTTCTCCAAATGCATCAATTGCCTGTTCGTAAGCCGTTTCAAAATCAGTTTCTGAAGTTTGTTCCAGAACGCAACAAATATGGTCTAGCAAACTATCGGATAAATCTTCAAGTGTAACACCTCTCAACATAATATCATGCTTTATTTGAGCTATATGATTTTCTGTTAGATTCATATCATATTGGTTTTAGGTTTGATAATAAGTTGCATGGTAGATAGAAAGTCTGATAGCTCGTTAATTTTTTCACCTACTACCTGCTTGCCGTTTTGGGTCAAGTGGTAATATTTTCTTACCCTTTTGCCTATGTACACTTTTTCTGTACTTAAAATTTTGTCAGCTTCCAATTTATGAAGCATGGGATAAAGAGCGCCCTCAGTAATTTCAATTTTACCATTGGTAAGTTCTTTTACTCTTTGAGTGATTTCATAACCATACATTTTATTGTTCTCCTCAAGAAGTTTTAAAATGATGGGTTGAAGTGTTCCTTTTATTAGATCTTTTGAATACATAAGTCAAATATACATAAATATCTTATGTATTAAAATTTTTAAGGATTTATTTTAATAGAAGGTGTATCAGAAAGTGTGTAATCTGTCCCTGGTTTGTGTAAAAATTATACGGTTTTGAAATCGATGAAGGCTAGTAGAGCCTTTAATTTGTTTGTTTTTCTGAATGGCACAGGGATTGAATAGGAGTCTGTGAAATCAAATTGAACAAATCGAAACATAATTAATGAGAAAAAATAATATTCCCTCAGAATTGAATTTGGATCATCCAAATCAAAATCATCAAACAAATAAAACTTTCAATCCACGAAATACTTTTGTTTTGGCGGGAACTTTTCTGCTAATGATTATTGCAGCTTTTCTTGCTGTATATTATCAAGAACAATTTTTAGCCTTTAGAGAAGAGCGATTGAACTCTACTATTGGAGCCATTTTCTTTTGGATAGCCACTGGTTTATTCTTTTTCAAAGGAGGTTACTTCCTTTACACCCTTTATTTATATTTTAGATATCGCTCAGTCAAGGCAGTTTCAGATGAGGAATTGCCTACTTGTACTGTGATTGTTCCTGCATACAATGAAGGGAAACAAGTGTATGCTACTTTATTGAGTCTAGCTCAAAGCGAGTATCCTGAAGATAAATTGGAATTGTTGGCCATAGATGATGGAAGTCAAGATAATACTTGGTTCTGGATGAATGAGGCTAAAAAAGTTTTGGGAGATCGCGTTACAATCCTGCAGCAACCTAAAAATCATGGGAAGCGGCATGCGCTCTATCGTGGTTTTAAAATGGGTAAAGGAGATATTTTTGTCACGGTTGATAGTGATTCAGTTGTAGATTCTGATACACTTAAAAACCTGGTAAGTCCTTTTGTTGTTAATGAGAAATGTGGGGCTGTAGCTGGAAACATTAGAGTTCTAAATAATGAGAAGGCATTGTTGCCGAAAATGCTTAATGTCAGTTTTGTGCTAAGTTTTGAATTCGTAAGGTCAGCCGAAAGTCAATTAAATTCAGTATTGTGTACCCCTGGGGCTTTAGCGGCTTATAGAAGATCTGCTGTATTTGCATGTTTGGATGAGTGGATTAATCAGACGTTTATGGGACAGCCATCAGACATTGGAGAGGACCGAGCGATGACTAACATGATATTGAAGCAAGGGTATTATGTTCTATTCCAAAGAAATGCTTATGCTTATACAAACGTGCCAGAAAAGTATAAAGGCCTTTACAAAATGTTCATTAGATGGGGTAGGAGTAATGTCAGGGAAAATATTGCCATGGCTAAATATGTATTCACCAATTTTAGGGAAGGTTCAAAGTCGGGAGCTAGACTTCTCTTTTTAAACCAATCCTTTAAAATTGTGATGTGTTATCCATTTTTGATATTTATGTTACTATTCATATTAACACATCCGGTGCTTTTTATTAGTTCGACGTTGTTGGGTATTTTAATCTTTTCAAGTTTCCCAATGCTTTTCTATGCCAAACGGTACAAATTTTCTGAGTCCTTTTGGGCCTATTCATATAGTATCCTGTATACATTTGGATTGTTTTGGATTACGCCATATGCTATTGCTACGGCCAGTAGAAGAGGTTGGTTAACTAGGGATTTACCAACAGCTTAAAATAATAATAAGGGGCATATGGTGAGAGAGGCCTGTTTCAAAAGAAGCAGGCCTTTTTTCTATTTCGAAATTCATTTAGTTCCTTTAATTGTGCTTAAAGAGCAGCCTTTTAATTAAATTTCTAATGTGATATCTTTTGTATTGAATTAAATGATGAAGAAATAATGCTTATTTATGAAGTACATGGTTTTTGAAATTAAGAAGGTGGGTTTGTCTTAATAAGGGTGCGGTTTTTTAATTGTTTAAAGGAAATATTTGTGCGAAATTGATATGGAAATTTCAGTATACGGGGTATAAAGGCCTTTTACCAGGAGAAATATTGTATTAATTGTCAGATTAACAGATATTTAAAATGTACTGTTTAAAGCTATTTAGAATAAGTATAAATAAATAATTAGCATTCATTAAAAAGTTCATTATTTCTATTAAGTTTGTAAATTTGCGTCGATTTTTTGCACAATTAAATTCAATATTGAACCTATGTCAAACGACATTAAGATTAAAAAAGGTCTGACCATTAATCTTGTTGGTGAAGCTGAGAAAAGGCTGGAAAATGCCATTGTTAGCAACTTCTGCACCATCAGACCAGAAGATTTCCACGGAGTTCTTCCGAAACTTATCGCAAAAGAGGGTACTAAAGTTAAAGCAGGTGAAACTATTTTCTACAACAAAGATGTTGAAGAAATGAAGTTTGTATCTCCAGTATCTGGTGAGGTAGTTGAAGTAGAGCGTGGAGCGAGAAGACGTATCATGGCTATCAAGATTAAAGCCGATAAAGAGCAAAGCTATGTAGATCATGGTAAATTTGATATCGCTGGAGCTGATGCAGAAAAAGTAAAGTCCTATTTGCTTGCATCAGGAGCTTGGGTTTTTATCAAGCAACGTCCTTATGATGTAATTGCTAACCCTTCAAAATCGCCAAAAGCTATTTTTATTTCAGCTTATGGTACAGCGCCTTTGGCTGCAGATTATGATTTTACTCTGCAAGGTAAAGAAGCTGAACTTCAAGCCGCTATTGATGCTTTAGGGAAGTTGACATCAGGTAAAATCCATGTAAGTGTTGGAACTAATTCCAATTCGCCTCTAGCAGGATTGTCTGGAATTACACTTCACAAAGTAAGTGGTCCTCACCCTTCTGGAAATGTTGGAACTCAAATCAATAGGATTGATCCTGTTAATAAAGGTGAAACTGTTTATACGGTTAATCCTCAAGATTTGGTGATCATAGGTGAATTGTTACTTACAGGTAAGTTTAATGCAGAACGTGTTGTGGCGTTAGCAGGATCTTCTGTGAAAAAACCAAGATACTTTAAAACCAAAATAGGTAGTGAAGTAGCAACAATGGTTTATGACAATGGAGTGGAGCAAAACGGTAACGACCGAATTATTTCTGGGAACGTTTTAACCGGGAAACAAGTGAAGCCAGATGGTGCATTAGACTATTATAGCAATACCATAACGGTTATTCCAGAAGGAGATGATTATGATTTCTTCGGGTGGAATAGACCTATATTTAATAAAATATCGACTTCTAGAGCGTTGACCTTTTCTTGGTTATCTCCTAAGAAGAAATTTGAACTGGATACAAATACTAACGGGGAGCATAGAGCTTTTGTGGTAACTGGTAATTATGAAGAAGTTTTTCCTTTAGATATCTATCCAATGCAAATTCTAAAAGCTTGTATGTATAAAGATCTAGATGAAATGGAAGCTTTAGGAATGTATGAGGTAGCGCCAGAGGACTTTGCTTTAACTGAATTTGTTTGTGTTTCTAAACAACCACATCAAAAGATTATTAGAGAAGGATTGGATTTGATGATTAAAGAAATAGGTTAATGATTCGTTTTGTTCTTCAGAATGAAAAATAAGAAATAATGAGTTTAAAAAGTACATTACATAATTTAAAAGAAAAGTATAAAGGTACCAAGATGGCACCAGCGTTCAATGCGTTGCATACTTTTCTATATATGCCTAATGATACCACCCATGGTGGAACTCACATTAAGGCTGCCGATGATTTAAAACGTACCATGAATATCGTTATCATGGCCTTGGTACCATGTTTGATTTTTGGAATGTTCAATGCGGGATATCAGCATTATATTTCAGCTGGTGCACCTGTTGACTTTTTGTCTTGGGATGCGTTTTACATTGGATTGATAAAAGTATTACCACTAGTTATTGTTTCCTATGGTGTTGGATTGGGAATTGAGTTCCTTTTCGCTACTATCAAGGGACATGAAGTGGAAGAGGGTTATTTGGTAACAGGAATGTTGGTTCCTTTAATCGTACCTGTAGATCTACCACTTTGGATGTTGGCTGTAGCCGTAGCCTTTGGTGTTGTTATCGGAAAAGAAGTATTTGGAGGAACTGGGATGAACATCCTAAATCCGGCTTTAACTATTCGTGCTTTCTTGTTCTTTGCTTATCCAACCTGGATGTCAGGGGATAAAGTATGGGTACATGGTGCCGTGGAAAGAGCTAATGAAATTGCTTCAGGAGCCAATGTCGATGCCATGTCTGGTGAAACTATACTAGGTAGTTTAGCTCAGGGGCAGACCATTGATTATACATGGATGGATATGTTCTATGGTTTTATTCCTGGTTCGGTGGGAGAGACTTCAACCTTCTTGATTTTACTAGGTGGTCTTTTCTTGATTTTTACCAAAATAGGAAGTTGGAGAATTATGCTGTCTTCTGTTTTGGGAGCCATAGCAATGGGCTTAATCTTTAACGGTGTTGTAAGTTCTGGTTGGATTGTAGAGGGTAGTAAGTTCTACGGATTAATGAGTGCACCATTCTGGCACCATTTATTGATTGGTGGTTTTGCCTTCGGTACCGTTTTCATGGCTACAGATCCAGTTACAGCTTCACAAACTAATAAAGGAAAATGGATTTACGGGTTCTTGGTAGGATTTATTTCTATCCTTATCCGTGTGTTCAATCCAGCTTACCCAGAGGGAGTAATGTTGGCCATATTATTGATGAACGTATTTGCACCTACTATTGACCACTATGTGGTTCAAGGTAATGTGAAGAAAAGAATGAAACGTTTAAAAGCAAAAACAGCTTAAGACAATGAGTAATAAAACAGACAGTAACGTATATACCGTATTATTTGCCGTTGCAATGGTGATTATAGTTGGAGCATTGTTGGCTTTTACGGCTTCATCTTTAAGACCAAGAATTGATAAGAATAAGCAGATTGAAAAGCAGCAAAACATACTTTATGCTATGGGTGTCAATAATAATGACGAGAGTAGCGCTGTGTTTGTGGATGCTAACCAAGCACCAGAGCTTTTCAATGAGTACATCAAAAAGCAATTGGTTCTAGACCTTAATGGTTCAGTTATTAAAGAAGTAGAAGGTGGAGAAATCGTTAAGGATTATGAAACCCAACCTAAAGATGACTATGGAACTGATGTTTATTTAATGGACATCAAAAAAGAGAAAGCAAATAAAGAACAAAGACGTTTGCCTTTATTCATAGGAGAGAAGGATGGAAAAACCTTTTACATCGCTCCAGTTTATGGTAAAGGATTATGGGATGCTATTTGGGGATTTGTTTCAATGGATGAAAATATGGTCGTACAAGGCGTATTTTTTGATCATGCTGGTGAGACACCTGGTTTAGGAGCCAATATTAAAGAGCGTTTCTTTATGGATGATTTTACTGGTGAGTATTTGTTGTCTCAAGGATCATTTAAAGGAATTGATGTTGCTAAAGGTAATGCCGATCCTAAGAATGAAGACAAAGAAGATAACGCGGTTGATGCCATAGCAGGTGCTACTATTACTGGAAACGGTGTAGCAGCCATGTTGAAAAGTGATTTGAAGCTTTACAAGCCTTATTTTGATAATTTAAAAAACAATTAATTTATGGGACTTTTATCTAAAAAAGACGCCAAGTTAATTACAGATCCATTAGCAGATAACAACCCTATTACTATTCAGGTATTAGGAATATGTTCAGCTTTAGCAATTACAGCGCAATTAAAAGCTTCTATTGTAATGGCTATTTCGGTAATGGCCGTGTTAGGAATTGGTAACGTAGTTATTTCTTTAATACGTAACATTATACCTTCAAAAATTAGAATTATTGTGCAGTTGGTTGTAGTAGCTGCCTTGGTAATTATAGTAGATCAGGTTTTAAAAGCCTTCTCTTATGAATTGAGTAAAACCCTTTCGGTATTCGTGGGATTAATTATTACCAACTGTATCATTATGGGACGTTTTGAAGCTTTTGCCCTAGGTAACGGACCATGGAGATCTTTCCTTGACGGGATTGGTAACGCCGCTGGATATGGATTAATCCTTGTAATCGTTGGTTTCTTTAGAGAGCTTTTAGGTTCTGGAACTTTATTAGGATTTAAAGTTTTAGGAGACCCAATTGAAAAGACAGGTTTGTATTCAATAGGTTACGAGAATAACGGATTTATGTTATTGTCGCCTATGGCCTTGATTGTTGTGGGTATCATTATTTGGGTACAACGTAGTAGAAATAAAGATTTAATTGAAGACTAAATTTAGTTTATGGTTAGAGGTTGATGGTCTAAAGGCAAGCAACTAATAACAAGAAACTAAAAACTAATATCAAATGGAACACGTAGAATTATTTTTCAAATCAATATTTATAGATAACATGGTATTTGCCACGTTCCTTGGGATGTGTTCTTACCTTGCGGTATCTAAAAAAGTAAGTACAGCAGTTGGTCTAGGGGCAGCAGTTATTTTCGTATTAGCTGTAACTGTGCCGGTAAACTGGTTACTTGATCAATATGTACTTCAACCAGGTGCTTTAAAATGGTTAGGAGAAGAATATGCTTCTTATGATTTAAGTTTCCTTTCTTTTATTATGTTTATTGCTACCATTGCAACCATGGTTCAACTGGTAGAAATCGTAGTAGAGAAATTTTCTCCAGCGTTGTATAATTCTTTAGGTATTTTCTTGCCATTGATTGCTGTTAACTGTGCCATCTTGGGTGGTTCATTATTCATGCAGTCTAGAGAAATTCCTTCTATAGGTTTGGCCTTTAATTATGGAATTTCTTCTGGTATAGGTTGGTTCTTGGCTATTTTGGCCATTGCTGCTATCCGTGAGAAAATTAGATATTCAAACGTGCCTGCTCCATTACGAGGATTAGGTATCACCTTTATCATTACTGGGCTTATGGCCATCGGTTTTATGAGTTTTGGAGGTATGTTGACAGGTGGAGATGATGCTGGAAAGAAGGAGGAGAAATCTGCTGTCATAGAGCAACCCGCAACACCAAATGAAGAAGTGGTAAAGGAAGAGGTTAAAGAAGAAGTAAAAACATTAGCTAATAATACTAAAGTAAACGAGTAACATGATTTTAGCCGCAGGTACATTAGGAACTGTAGTAGCAACGGTAGCCGCCTTTTTAATAGTAACCATTCTATTGGTTGCCCTGTTATTATTTGTCAAGCAAAAACTATCTCCATCAGGTCCTGTAACCATTAAAATTAATGGTGAAAAGGAAATAGAGGTAGCTTCTGGAGGAACTTTATTGTCTACTTTAGGAAATGCGAAAATATTTTTACCATCAGCATGTGGTGGTGGAGGTACATGTATTCAATGTGAATGTCATGTATTGTCTGGAGGAGGTGAAGCATTGCCAACTGAAACGCCTCACTTTACTAGAAAAGAATTGAAAGAAGGAGCCCGTCTTGGATGCCAAGTGAAGGTAAAGCAAGACATGGAAATTGAAATTCCAGAAGAAATTTTTGGTATCAAAAAATGGGAAGCTGAAGTGATTCGTAATTACAATGTGGCTTCTTTTATTAAGGAGTTTGTTGTACGTATTCCTGAAGATATGAATTATAAGGCAGGAGGATACATTCAGATAGAAATTCCTCCATGTACAATTAATTATAAAGATATTGATATCACTGCTCACCCTGAAGAGCATGAAACGCCTGATAAGTTTCAAGCTGAATGGGATAAATTTGGTTTATGGCCATTAGTGATGAAAAATGATGATACTGTTGAGAGAGCTTACTCTATGGCTTCTTATCCAGCAGAAGGACGTGATATTATGTTGAACGTTCGTATTGCAACTCCGCCATGGGATCGAGCTAAAAATGGTTGGATGGATGTAAATCCAGGAATTGCCTCTTCATACATTTTTAATCAAAAGCCAGGAGATAAAGTTATTATTTCAGGACCTTATGGAGAGTTCTTTATTAATGAGTCAGAGGCTGAAATGTTATACGTTGGTGGTGGAGCTGGTATGGCGCCAATGCGTTCACACTTATACCACTTATTCAAAACTTTAAGAACTGGTAGAAAAGTGACTTATTGGTATGGTGGTCGTTCTAAGCGTGAGTTATTCTACTTAGAGCACTTTAGAGAATTAGAAAGAGAATTCCCTAACTTTAAGTTCTACTTGGCACTATCTGAGCCTTTACCAGAAGATAACTGGAAAGTAAAAGAGAATATAGATGCACCTGGTGATGGTTTTGTTGGATTCATACACAATTGTGTGATTGAAAATTATTTGAATCATCATGATGCACCAGAAGATATCGAATTATACTTCTGTGGACCTCCATTAATGAATAAAGCAGTGGAGAAAATGGGACAAGATTTTGGTATCCCAGATGAGAATATCCGATTTGATGACTTCGGGGGATAGAATAATACCAAATCAAAAATATATTTTAGAAAAGAAAAGCCGATTCCATTTGGAATCGGCTTTTTTATACGATTAGCTCTGAAGCTTTTTTGCTTTTTGCCCTGAATTTAAACAGTTGTGTACAATCCATAACATCTGGAATTTGATCCAATTCACACAAAGTACTCACCACTGCTGATAGGCCTTGAAAAAGTAAATCTTTATCCTGAGGGTTATCAGGTTTATTATTTCTGTAATGCACGGGTAATTCATAACCACAGGCATTTAAAAATGAAACTTCGATGTAAAGTAACTCTTGTGGAGTATATCCATTGAAGCGTTTTCCTTTTGCCTGGTGAAGCTTTCCAAGTAGATTTAATTGGGTAGAGCCATGATCGTCTGACAAGTGTTTCCAAAAATCTTGACCATCCAATATATTACCTACGGCACATTGTTTACAACATTCGGGGTGTAGTCTATTGCTGTGGAATGCCTGGTATAACTTTTCTATGGCACAATTAAACCGGTTACTTGTTCTCATAGTTTTTGAATATGATCCTTAAATTACAGAATTTATTTGAATCGGGTGGTTATAGGTTTATTAAAATTCGATTATATGCTTTTGATAACATGCTAATGGCATATCCAGAATTATGTATTAAAGACGTTGGCCATAGGTAGGAATTCTTTGCATTTTCTAGGGGTTTTGTAATACCTTTGTGGCATGGGAAAGCCACTGTCTAAACAGGAAATGCATAATTTAGCTATGAACCATGTAGGTAAGGACTTAGAACAAAGAGGTTTTGAGTTTATAGCGGTCAATAGTAAAATGAAACGACACCCTCAGTTTGTTTGCATTGATAAAAATGCTCAATACTATTTTGTAATTGTAAAGGTTGTAATGCTACCAGAAAATCCAAACAATTATGATGTGCTATGGATGGAGTCTTTCAAGAAGCATGCTCGTGAAAAGAATGCGAAAGTACTTTATGCCGGCGTAGGTTTGGGAAATCCCAATGGCGAAGATTTACCCATTTACCTCAATGAAGAATACCTTATGGAATATAATGGTATTCAAGTAGTAGAAACCAATTTGAACTAAATGAAATATTCGTTACTTGCCCTATTTTTATTAATAGCTTTTTCTTGTTCCAAACCACCTCAAAACACTAAGTTGTCTGGACCTGTTTTCGGCACGTCCTATTCTGTGATTTATGAAGGAACTGAAAATTATCAGAAAGATTTCAATAGGCTTTTTAATGAAGTCAATGAATCGATGTCTACATATATTGAAGATTCTAAAATTTCAAGGATAAATCGAGGAGAAGATGTCGAACTTGACAATCATTTTAAAACGGTTTTTGAGGCCTCTAAGCTTATTTATAGATATACCGAAGGTGCATTTGACCCTACGATAGGAGGAGTGGTTAATGCATGGGATTTTGGTCCTGAAGGCGCTATTCAAAATATTGACAGTACCCAAGTAGATAGTTTGATGAAATCAGTAGGTTTTAATAGAATGGGAATTGTTGATAACCATGTGAAGAAAACAGTTCCAAATGCTTTTATTGATTTTAATGCCATTGCTAAGGGTTATGGTGTGGATGTCATTGGAGAATTTTTAGAAAGCAAGCAAGTCAATAATTATTTGGTCGAGATAGGAGGTGAAATAAGATGTAGAGGTTATAACGCTCAAAAGGAAAGCCTATGGAAAGTAGGTGTTGAAATGCCTCATTTTGATGGAAGTCAATCCGTCATGCGTACCATCGATTTAGAAAATGCGGCTATGGCTACTTCAGGAACCTACAGGAAGTTCAAGGTTGATTCTCTAGGCAACCGGTATTCCCATATTATCGATACAAAAACAGGTTACCCTAGTAAAACAAACTTATTGAGCATTTCGGTCATTGCAGAGAATTGTATGACTGCTGATGCCTATGCCACGGCCTTTAAAAGTATGGGAATGGATCGTATAGAGGAATTCTTGGTCTCTCATCCCGAACTTCAAGTTTTTTTAATTTTTGAAAATGAGAATGGTGAATTGGAAACTAAGTCTTTAAATGGTTTTCCAGAATAAGGTGTTTCAAAGTTCATTGAGATATTATCTTGGACCTTTTTTTATTGTTTCACTAATTTGCCTGTTAGTTTTTGAGAGTTATTTTCTAGTTGCATGATGTATAGACCAGAAGCCAAATGTTTTAAGGAAATTTGCGATTGATAACGTTCCTGATGCACAAGTTGACCTGTCAGATTATATATTTTTATACTAATGGCTTGATAGTCGTTTGGTAGATGAAACGATACCAAATCTGAAACGGGGTTCGGATATAGATAAAATACATCTGTAGTTACTTCGGGCAAACTCAGCTCTTCTTCGCTTATTTTCAAAACAAAGCCGTCTTTCATGCCATTTCCTGTTACAGTTACGTCATCTACGTCGTTGCTAATATGTCCAAATTCATCAAAACTACCAACGGCAAAAAGAGCTCCTTCTTGGTCAACGTCAAGAGCAGTCACTCTAGCCTCTAGATCAGATCCCATGGTCTTCACCCAAATCATATCTCCAGAAGCGGCATCATAAGCAGCTATAAAACCATCGATATCGCCTTCGGGCGTAATGACAGCGGTTTCTAATCCACCACTAAAATCACAGGTGTTATTAAAATCGCCTCCTAAAAATACCTGTCCTTCTGCCGAGGTGGATACGGTATACCCTCTTCCATTACCTCTAAAATCTTTTACCCATTGAAAACTCCCCGTATTGTCAAGCTTGAATAGAAAGGGGTTGTATCCCGTATCAGGAGCTGAGGTTACTTGATGTTCACCAGCATTAGGGTCAAAATCAACCATGCCATAAAAATAACCAGTCGCATAAATATCTCCAGTTTCAGAAACTTTTAAACCTCGAAGAGAGTTGGTATTATCTCCTCCAAATTGTTTCACCCATACAAAGTTTCCATCTGAATCTAATTTTAAAATAAACATATCAGAATAATTCATTGTGTGTGGGGTGAGTATAACCTCTCCAGCACCTGGGTCAAAATCTGTTTCGGTATGAAATTGCCCTCCTATATATAGGTTTCCATTGGCATCTAGGTCTAAGGTTTCAATGCGTTGCAAGTTACTGGCTTCACCTAGGTTATGATACCATACAACATCACCATTTGCATCAAATTTTATAATAAACATTGAATAGAGACTCAAGTCGTCTGGAGTGGGAATGTCAATAATACCTCCAGATGGCAAGGTAAGCGGGTTATTGTAATACCCTACAACATAAAAATTACCGGCTGTATCTACTTTTATGGCGCTGGGTCTTTTAACTGCCTCTCCCATAATTTGTTTGGCAAATACAAAATTACCATCCGTATCCAGTTTTGATATGTAGATGTCAATCCATGAATATGCGCCTTGAGTAGAGGTTAAATTGTAAGTATTGGGCCCTGGGTCAAAATCGCCTGTATTTGTAAAAGTCCCAACCGAATACACATTATTCGAGTTATCTACAGCAACATCACCTCCACCATCATTTAAATTTCCACCAAATTTAACAGCCCATTCAATAATACCCTCGTTGGTATATTTAGCTAAAAAAGCATCATTACCACTCATGCCTGTTAGGGTGTAGTCGGAATTTATCCAATCAAATTCGCTATTAGAACCATAATATCCAGTTATTAAAAAATCATTTTCAGAATTGAGGGTAATGGAGTTTACTTGATCTAATACAGAACCGCCCACGTGTCCAAACCAATTAACATTAGGAATCTGTGCTTGTAAACTAAAAGTGATTAAAATAAACGGGAGAAGGTAATATTTTTTCATAGTTATGTTTAAAGAGAGTCTTTAAAGTAGTAAAATATTTCTTACATGTGTAAGGGCAATTCGATTTTTAATAAATTCTCATTTTGAGAAGCATTAACTGTTGAATTTACTTTTAGAGAGGTATATGACAGGAAAATAATTAGTCTCCCGATGAGCTAATATCTATGAACTCCTTTGGTCATGTATCTTTGGAAATGATTGTAGATGGTAAAAAAGTCTGCCCTTTTCCTAGGTTATTTATGCTAAATGCTTTTAACCTACATTAGAAACAAACTGCTTCAAAGCAATCCTTTCTTTAAAAAGAGGCACTAGAATAGCGTAAATTTTAAAGCTGAATTTCTTGATTTCAGGTCAATCAAAACAATGGGTTAAAAGGTATCCTTGAGAATACTTTTCAATCATTTTCTTGATACACCAAAACTTGACTTTTAGCAATTCGATTATTAAGAACCTTTAAATATCGTAAGGCATTACCGTCTTCATAATCGGTATAGGCTTTAGAAGCCCAAGAAGTTGCTGCCTCTAAATCACCATTAATCTCGTTGATAATGGCCATGTTATAACAAGCGCGTCCCGCTACTTTTGCTTTACGATTGTTGGTTTCCATTTCCCAAAGCTCTGCAGCGCCATCCCAATTTCCTGTTTGAGCTCGCCTTTTTGCAATTTCGAAATTTTCCGTACCTTTTACGTAGTATTCACGAGTCACGCGAATTTTATATGGAAAGGTTCGTAAGGCATAATCATGTCCTAAGTGGTCACTTATTTGAAGTACATTTTCTTTGCGTCCACTGATGGCCTCTAGCGCTTTGGCAGGATTTACACCTTTGCCTACTGAAGTAGACCATTGGTCAATTACAAACTCATCCAGTATTTCTTTGGTAAGATTATTATAAACTCTAAAACCAGCTTTAATATTGGTTGTTATTTTGGCCGTATGCTCAATCACAGGAATTTTAAGGCCAAAAGCGTTTAACTTTTGTACGGTTTGATTGCTGTAAGTAATGTGGGCATCCGTATCATAAAATGATAGGACAAATAATGCATCCACCTGATATTTTTGACACAATTGATTGACGGTTTCCCAAGACATATTACTAGGAAAAATTCCCAAGCCTGGATTTTCAACTTGATCTGCTTCTACAAAAGTGACCGTCTCAAACTGGTTTAGTTTTTTAAATTCATCTGAAATGCCTTGAACGACACGTTGGGCACCTTCTTTATCCAATAATTTTCCTTCCAGAGAAAAGACTTGATCCATTTGATCTAAGGTTTTGTTGGAAGTCGATTCACTTCGGTTAAGGATACCAATACGCTGTACTTGAGAAGATACATGAACAGGGGCAGGCTCTGTCACACTCATGGTAAGATGGTTCATAGACTGGCAACCAGTCAAAAGGAGAGCCCCTATAACTAGGGCATAAATAGGGATAGTAGTAGGTTTCATGTCTAAATTAGATTTGGGTTAATCTGTTATTTTAGATATTTAGTTAATGTGCAAGACTTTTTGGGGAAAGTAATTGCATCGGGATAAAGATAACATTTTTAATTTAATGGAATGAAAATTAGTGGTTTGATACAGGAATCTATAAATGGCTGTCCTAAAATATGACTGCGGGTATACATTGTTTCAAGGGCTTAAGAAAGCGAAACGGAAAAGATGTTCGGAAGGTCCGAAGGACTTTCCTGCGAGCAGTGACCTACCAATTATTTTTAAATTTTTTGCAAAGTTATGCTATTTGGATTTTTCAATTTCCAATTTTATTCTTTTCATAGCGATAATTGCGTTTTCCACTTGTGTTTTCTGTTCCGTTTCGATTTCAACTATTCCGGAGGGAATATGAGTAATTTTAACTTCATTATGGGTTTCTCCACTATAATCAATTCTTATATTTTCCTTTCCGAAATATCTTTCGAGCTCTAAATATCTCTCAGAAACAGTAAAACAGTCAAATTCTATTTTTCGTTGATTGAATTCATTCCAAAATTGCTCAGATGTGATATCATTTTCAATTATCAAGTTTAACTTATTATAGGAATGAGTAACACCGTCCATTGGATAGTAAAGTTCAAATCCACCTCTTTCTTTAAAACCTATCTTGGCTTTTGCTTTTTTTGAACCTTCTCCAAAATATAAATGATAAATAGTATCATTTTTTATTTCAAACTCTCTCCAATTCGAGATCCAACCCAAACTAGTTGCGGATTGCATAGAGTCATTTTCAATATATAATTCAGCATAAAGTCCATTGTGGCAAGTACAATAATTTCCGTCTAGCTTCCTTTCGGATTTACATCCGATAACTGTAAAAACCAATATCAGTAATACGTTTTTTAATGTTTTCAGGTGGCTTTTTTTATGTTGCACAACTAATTATAGGAAGATAAATATACCCTTTTATGAGTATTTCTCTCAGAACATGTTAGATTTTTCTGGATTTATTAGCGGCTATTTATTTGCGCACAAATGGAATAATTTCACCCTGAGCCAAACAGTACCTTTCTATGTCTTCTTTTTCAAAAGTTTTGGTATAATCAACTTCCTCTACTTGAAAACCGATACTTCGTAATTTGTCAAAATAATCCCTGCCGTATACGCGCACGTGGTCATACTGACCAAAGATTTTGGCTCGTTCCTTTTTATCCGTTATGCTATCGTCCTCAAAAGTGGTTACCCGATTTAAATCCTGCGGAATTTGAAAAACACCCCAACCACCAGGCTTCATAACGCGATACAGTTCTTTCATGGCTTGGGTATCATCTGGGATATGCTCCAATACATGATTGCAAAGAATCACATCGTAAGTGTTATCATCAAAAGGAAGGTTGCAAATATCGGCTTTGATATCTGCAAGAGGTGAATTGAGATCGGTTGTGGTATAGTCCAGATGAGGTATATTTCTAAATCGCTTATAAAATGCCTGTTCAGGAGCAAAATGAAGTACTTTCAAATGGTCGGTAAAAAAGTTAGTTTCCTTTGTGAGAAACAGCCATAGTAATCGATGTCTTTCCAACGAAAGCGTGGACGGAGATAAGACATTGTGCCGTTGCTCTCCATAACCATAGGGTAAAAAACTTTTAAAACTTTTGCCGTCGATAGGATCGGTATAGGTAGAGCCTTTTAAAAATGATTCCATGAAAGGCCTAACCACATAGCTGAGCCTAATGAGAATAGGTCTCGGTATGGTATTGAGCAATATTTTAAAAAGTTTTTTCAATCCCTAGACTTCTTGTAGTTGGTTTGAATTGATTAATTCAGAAATACCATTCCAGAGTTCAATCCTTTTATTCAAAGCTTCTTTGGCTACTTCCAAAACCTCCTGCCACTTTTGGTCATTATCCCCACATAGCTCCTCAATCATTTTAAGAGATAGGGGCCCGTGCTCATCGCCATCCAACTCAATATGTCGCTTTAAATAATAGGTGAGTTTGGAATAGGTTTGATCTTGGGTTTGTGATTGATTGATAATCTGAAAGAACATATCGGGAATGACATCTTCTCGACCAAAAGTAAAAGCCGAAGCAATTTTATGAGGCTCTCCTGTGGCAATGATATCAAACGTGAAATTGATAAAGTCGGCAGTTTCTTTTTGAATCTTTACATTATTCAAACTAGAATCAATAGATGCTCCTTTCGAAATGAGATCAATAAAATTTTGGATGGTATGTGTGTTGGCTCCTATTTGATTCATGGCGTCCAAATACATTTCAAAATGACTTTTCGGAATGCCATTTTCATCTAAATCACTTTCCTCACCCAATACGATTTCGTTTATAAATCGAGCCGTTGTGGCATTTTGAGCTGGAACCCATGGTGTTTTCGTACAAGTTAGTTGGTTTTGAAGCGCCTTTAAAAGGGACATAAAATCCCACACGGCAAACACATGTTGTTCCATAAAGATTTTTACATCATCCATATGGGAAAGTGCTTTATAAACTGGATGGTTGTTTAAAGTAGTTCTCAGGTTTGAGAGCTCCTTTTCTACAAATTCAATTCGTTTCATATACTGTTTAAAGGACTAAAGCTTTTTGTCTAAATTCAGTTTCCTCATCACTTTCAATTCCCAGTGCTTCGTAGATATAAGCAAATGTTGAAAGAATTTCTGGTTTACCATCAACTAAGGCCACATCATGTTCAAAATGGGCACTTGGTTTGCCATCAAGAGTCACAATAGTCCAGCCATCTTTAAGTTGCTTGACTTTATGCGTTCCCATATTGATCATGGGCTCTATCGCGACAACCTGACCTTCGATGAACTTCTTACCACGACCACGTTTTCCATAATTAGGCATTTCTGGGTCTTCATGCATTTTTTTACCCAATCCATGACCTACAAGCTCTCTTACAACTCCGTAGCCTTCATTTTCACAAAACTTTTGAATGGCGAAACCTACGTCTCCAACTCGGTTACCGTTTTTAAACTCACGAATTCCTACATAAAGAGACTCTTTAGTAATATCAAGTAGTTTTTTGGTTTCAGGAGCAATTTCACCAATTTCAAAGGTATAGGCATGATCACCATAAAACTCATTCATCAAAGCTCCACAATCAATAGAAACGATATCGCCATCTTCAAGTGGTTTGTCTGTAGGAAGTCCATGAACTACGGCTTCATTAACGCTGCAAAGTAGGGTAGAAGGACATCCGTAAAGTCCTAAAAAGCCAGGAACCGCGCCATGATCTCTAATAAATTCTTCAGCCATTTTATCCAATTGAAGGGTGGTTACACCAGGTTTTACTTCTTTGGCTAGCATTCCCAAAGTTTTGGAAACAACGAGTGCGCTTTGACGCATCAATTCTATTTCTTCTCTAGTTTTTACTATAATCATATCACAAAAATATCGGCAAAGTTACTTAAAATTTATGGATGTCTATTTATCAACTCGTTTTATGATTTTTGACATGTTTTTCCCTATTATTTGTCTTTAAATTTGTTGAAAATTAGAAGCCATGTATGAGTCTATTACAGCTGATGAAGCACTAAAAGTAGTTAAATCAAACGATAGGGTATATGTTCAAGCAGCCGCTGCCGCTCCACAATCTTTAGTTCAAGCACTTGCAAGAAGACATGAAGAACTTAGAAACGTGGAAGTATGCCATTTACACACCGAAGGTCCGGCACCGTATGCCAATCCAGAATATAAAGATAGTTTTCATGTTAATTCCTTTTTTATTGGAAAAAATGTGAGACATACTTTAAGAGCAGGCAATGGGTCCTATACCCCTGTATTTTTAAGTGAATTGCCCATTTTATTTAAGAGAAATATATTAAAGTTAGATGTGGCATTAATTCATGTGTCACCTCCAGACAGACACGGGTACTGTTCTTTAGGGGTGTCGGTTGAAGCTACTTTAGCAGCGATTGACAATGCTAAGCATGTGATTGCCCAGGTGAACCCTAAAATGCCCCGAACCCATGGGGCGGGAATTATCCATATTTCAGAAATTGACGCATTTGTAGAGGATGACACGCCCATTTTTGGTCATGAAGCAGTGTTGCCAACTGAGATAGAGAATAAAATAGGTGAGTATGTGGCAGGTCTTATAGAAGATAGAAGCACCCTTCAAATGGGTATAGGAAGTATTCCAAATGCCGTATTATCAAAGTTGACCAGTCACAAAGATTTGGGTCTTCATACCGAGATGTTTTCTGATGGAGTTATTGATTTGATCTTGAATAATGTTATCACCTGTAACTATAAATCGATTAATAGAGGACGAGCCATGGCCACATTCTTGGTTGGGTCTCAACGTTTGTATGATTATGTAGATGACAATCCATTTGTGGAAATGAGAGGCTCTGATTATGTGAATAACGTTTCGGTTGTGAAGCAGAACCCTAAAATGGTAGCCATTAATTCAGCTATTGAAATTGATTTAACCGGTCAGGTCTGTGCCGACTCTATTGGATCAAACATGTACTCTGGGGTAGGTGGGCAAATGGACTTTATTAGAGCCGCCTCGTTAAGTGAAGGAGGAAAAGCCATCATTGCATTACCATCAACTACCAGAAAAGGTATCAGTAGAATAGTTCCTTCTTTAAATCCAGGAGCAGGTGTGGTAACAACAAGGGCACACGTTCACTATGTGGTGACTGAATACGGAGTAGCTGATTTATATGGAAAAACTATTAAGCAACGTGTAAAAGCTTTGACAGAAATAGCGCATCCCGATCATAGAGAGGACATTGCTAGAACCTACTTTGATTTAATAAACGGATAAAAGTTATTTTTTAAAAAACGAAAATAATCCCCTTTTTTTTGGAGGCTTTAGAGGTTCATTGTTTGGGTCAGATAGCATTTGATAAATTTCTCCCCAGCCTATAAAGCCTCCAATATTTCTATCGTCTATGAATAAATCAGCGTGGATTTTCCTACTCTTTGTATAGTCAAATTGTTCTTCAGGAAAACTTTTGTTCACCGAATAGAAATGAATTCCATTTTCTTTACAAAACGTTACAGCTTCTTCTAGGCGAACATCACATCTGTAAGTCCAAAGGATTAGTCGGTGTCCATCTTCTTGAAGCTGTCTTAAGGTTTCAAAGGCAAATAGTTTAGGTTTTCCAATTTTAGGATAAGCATCCTCTACAATGGTTCCATCAAAATCTACGGCAATGATTAACTTGTTTGTAAAATTCATGTTTCGGTCTTGGTCGTAAAATTACAACTTTAAATAATATTTTATTTTATGGTTGATTTTCCCTAAGAATCAGGTATTTAAACTAATGATTTTTGTGTCATAGCTTCTGGCTGCTCTACCCCCATCATGTGTAAAATAGTCGGAGCCATGTCTCCTAGAATACCATCCTTAATTTCCTTCAAGTCTTTGTCAATCAAAATAATTGGGACCGGATTGGTCGTGTGGGCTGTATTTGGTGTGCCATCAGGATTGATCATGGTTTCACAGTTTCCGTGGTCTGCAATCAACAAAGTTGAATAATCATTTTCAAGAGCGGTTGTAACCACATCTTTTACGCATTCATCAACAGCTTCACATGCTTTGATAGCAGCTTCCATGACGCCAGTGTGCCCTACCATGTCACCGTTGGCAAAATTGAGACATACAAAATCAATATCCCCTTTTTGCAAAACAGGTACTAAAGCATCTCTGAGTTCATAGGCACTCATTTCGGGTTTTAAATCATAAGTGGCCACTTTTGGTGAGTTTCTTAAAATTCTTTCTTCCCCTTCAAAAGGCTCTTCTTTTCCTCCAGAGAAGAAGAATGTAACGTGTGGATACTTTTCAGTTTCTGCAATACGCAATTGTTTTTTGTGATGTTTTTCTAAAACTTCCCCTAGAGTATCCTTTAAGTTGTCTTTGGTATATACCACATGTATGTTTTGGAAGGTGTCGTCATAAGTAGTCATGGTGACATAGTAAAGTGACAACTTGTGCATGTTTTGCTCATGGAAATCTGATTGTGAAAGGGCTTCTGTTAATTGACGGCCTCTGTCAGTTCTAAAGTTGAAGAACAGCACCACATCCCCTTCCTGAATTTTAGTAACAGGTTCCTGGTTTTCATCGACCATGACGATGGGTTTGATAAACTCATCAGTAACGTCTTGATCATAACTTTCTTGGATAGAAGCCAAAGCATCTTGAGATTTGCTCCCTTCTCCATTAACCAAGGCGTCATATGCTAATTTGACACGTTCCCAGCGTTTATCTCTATCCATGGCATAATAACGACCGGTGACGGTTGCTAATTTGGTATTTGTGTCTTTTACGTGATTCTCCAGACTTTCTATAAACCCATAGCCTGATTTTGGGTCTACGTCACGGCCATCTGTGAAAGCATGTACATAAGACGATGGTACACCATAGTCTTTGGCAGCGTCAATTAAGCCAAATAAGTGTTTTATGTGCGAGTGAACCCCTCCATCGCTTACCAATCCTAAAAAGTGAACTGGTTTGTTATTTCTTTTGGCATATTCAAAGGCATCTTTAATGACTTTTTCATCTTTTAGAGTGTCTTTTTCAACAGCCATATTAATCTTTACCAAATCTTGATAAACAATACGGCCAGCACCCAAATTCATGTGTCCAACTTCACTGTTTCCCATCTGGCCTTCTGGCAAACCAACATTAAGTCCGTCGGTTCTCAAACTAGCATTTGGGTACTTGGTATATAGCGAATCTATAAAAGGAGTATTGGCATTGTCAATAGCTGAAACTTTTGGGTCTGGAGATTTTCCCCACCCGTCTAAAATCATTAAAATTACTTTCTTATTCATGTTTACAAACTTTGGTACTGTAAAGATAATTCATATAAATGTCTTGAATAAATATGGGACTTTAAAATAAATGACTTTATGGAATTTTTATGATTTCTGAAAGGAACTGGAACTCAAAAACGAGAGATGTACAAAATTTAACAGATTTGTTCTCTGATAGTTAATAAAATGTTATAAAAAATATTTTGTGTAACAATCCAAAAAATTAATCGTCTCTTTAATACAATCAAAAAAATCATTAATCAAAAATCTTTCATCATGAAAAAAACAGCAGTCATTCTTGCAATCGCATTAGGCTTTTCTTTTAGTCTAGTAAATGCCAATCACAATCCAGTATCATCAACTGCATTGGAAACCGTAGTCGGACCAAAAATTAGTCCTTTATGTATGTCAATAGTTAAGGGAGATACAGAAACAGTAAAAAAATTATTGGGTCTAGGTGTTGATGTCAACGAAAAATCAGCTGGAATGACACCAGCAATGTACGCAGCTCGATACAACCGAGTAGAAATTTTAAACTACCTTATTGAAAGCGGTGCAAACCTTAAAGCAAAATGCGACAAAGGCCATACAGCCTTAGAACATGCAGAAATGTCTAATGCTACTGAGGCCAAAGCTGCTATTAAAAGCGCTTTGGATAAATAATCAATAGCATTTTTCATCGGTTGGTTAGTTGAAAAAGCCTCAGGTCACTGAGGCTTTTTCTTTTAATGTTTAAGCGATTTGAACATTGAGAAATGGGTTCCTATTTGAGGTATTTCAAAAGGTTCACCAAAGATTTCAAAACCGTTTCTTAAATAAAAATTAAGTGCTTTTTCTCTGGCATTACACCAAACCAATCCTACTTTCTTCTCCATGAGAATTTTATTTCCAGCATCAATCAATAGACTGCCATAGTTTTTGCCTTGTGCTGATGATAGAACAGCCATCCCTCTTAGTTGATACTGTTTCGGATTAGCCAAGTCTGGATGATGATTTTTAATAAATGTAACCACTCCCACAAGTTCGTTTAAGAGATAGAGTCCCAAATGAAATGTGTCAGGATCATCATCGCCATTAAAAACGCAATCTTCTTTGGGTCTGCCTTCCCGTAAGACAGGATGTCTAACTTCATGAGTTTCCAAGGATGAGATTATTTTTACCTTTAAATCAGGGTTATTCAATTTATAAAGTTTGGCGGGCATGCCATCATAAAAGCCGTCGCCGATCCAACTTAAACCAGATTTTATAATGACGTTATGAGAAGCCAAATTGTCTTTATGGGCATGGGCGTAAATAGTCGCCAATTTCAGTGTTTTGAAACCATAGGTAATGGATGCTTTGCAACTTTCTGTGGCATAACCATGCCCCCAATACTTTTTGTAGAAACGATATCCAACTTCAACCAAATGTTCTTTTGGATGAAATTTCAAACCGCACCAGCCTAAGAAAGCATTATCTTCCTTTCTGATAACGGCCCATCTGCCCATATTATATGTTTTATATTGGTCATAGGCTTCAATAAATTTTTGAGCTTCTTGAAGTGAGGAGAATGAGGAGTCGCCTGTAAACTGAATCACTTCAGGATCCTTGTTCATCTCAAAAAAATGAATAGCATCCGAAGCATTAAACTCTCTTAAATACAAACGATTTGTTTCAGCAATTAAAGTCATTGAGTTTCAATTGGTATGCTTTAAAGCAGGTTGTTTTTTGTTATTTATGAATTAAAGAACACAATTAATTTTCCAAAAAAAAGAAGAAAAATTTGTTTGGAAATAAAAGTAAGTAATATATTTGCAACTGCAATCGCGGGAGTAGCTCAGTTGGTAGAGCGTCAGCCTTCCAAGCTGAATGTCGCCGGTTCGAACCCGGTCTCCCGCTCAAAAAAAAGTCTCACAAATGTGAGACTTTTTTTATTTATTTCAGGTTGTTTAATGATGATCCCGTTTCTATTTCATAAGGGGTTTTACCGCACTCAAATACCCTGGCTGTTAATTCACCTTTTAAGGTGATATTCTCGTTTTCGATGTGTAGCCAACTGCCTTCCCTTAAACCAACCACCGGCTGCGTATTAAATTGATGGAATTCTTTGATTCTGGTTTCTCGAGTTTCGCCCATGTGTTTATCTCCAGGTATGGGGTCTAAGTAATGAGGGTTTAAGTTAAAAGGAACCATACCTAACGTTTTAAAACTTGGCGGATAAACAATTGGCATATCATTGGTGGTGTTCATGGTTAACCCACAAATGTTACTTCCTGCGCTAGTTCCTAAATATTTTGTTCCATTGAAAAGGGCATCCCTTATAGGTTCGATTAACTGGTTTTTGTTTAATTGGTTTACCAAAACAAAGGTGTTTCCGCCCCCTGTAAAAATAGCCTCGGCATTTTTTACTGCTTCAATAGGGTTATTATACGTGTGGATCCCCGTTATGTTTTTACCAATTTTTGAAAAGCCCTTTTGTGCAATTTCAGTATATGCATCATGACTGATGCCTCCCGGTCTGGCATAAGGTATAAACAAGATGTTCGTTATATTTTTGAAAAACACTTCAAGTTCTGGATGCAGGTATTCCAAATAGCCACTCCCATGAATGGTTGAAGTACTAGCCATTATAATTTGTTTCATTTAATGTTGTTTTTTGTAAAGGTAGACAATATCAGGTTTAACAAAAGTTTATTATCTTAATAGGATAATATTCATTTGAAAAATAGTTCCTTTAATAAAAACTTTAAAGCGATCTCATGAAACAACTTTTACTTTTCACTTTTTTTTTAATCACTATTTCAGCTTTTTCACAAGGTGTCATTAGAAAGGAAATTACCGGCCAAGTGGTTTCCAATGACAATGATGTAGAAGGTGTAACCATTTATAATAAATCTACTTCCAAAGGAACTATAACAGATCAGTTTGGCGAGTTTACCTTGTTAATGGGAGAGGGTGATATAATAGAGATATCGGCACTTCAATATACTCCGGTATCCTTTCCTGTAGCCAAAGAGACCATGATTACAGGCGTTTTGAAGATTTGGCTAACCGAGCAGGTCAATAGTTTGAATGAGGTCTATGTCTTTTCTTCGGAACTGACGGGTAATTTGGGTGTTGATGTAGATAGTGTTAAAGTGATGAAAATTGACCCCTTGGGGAATTTGACTTTAGGAGATGTGAGGAACATGAATTTCCCGACAGATCATTTAACCAAAGTGGATAATTTCATAACCAGACAAGGTCAATTTTACAATGGCGTTGATTTTGCGGCCCTATTAAGTGTGTTTTTTAAGAAAAAATCCAAGCCACTTCCTAAACACCAGGAACTGAAGAGAGAAGATCAAATTGTTGATATTTCTGAAAAATATACCCATGCGTTTATAACCCAACAGTTTCATATTCCGGAGGATCAAATAGAAGCTTTTTATTCCTTCTGCTATGAAAAGGGATTTGATGCCGATTTGTTGAAGGATGAAAATGAGGTAGAGCTGATTGAGTATATGGTGAAAATGAGTGAAAAGTTCAGAGGTTTGGGTAATGGGGAAGATTGATGTAATCTTTTTTATTGTCATTTTTCTTTCTGCCAATGTTCTGTTCTCTCAGGAAGTGCTGTTATCAGGTAGGGTTACTTCAAATGAGGATGTAGAAAATATCCATGTAATTAATAAAACTTCAAGTAGGTTTACTATTACCAATGAAAAAGGCGAGTTTCAAATATCTGTGAAACTCCATGATACCATATTGCTTTCTTCCCTACTACATCACCCAAAGGAGTTTGTGGTCTACCAAAAGATGATGGAAGAAGGAATTGTGGAAGTCTCATTGACTAAAACAACCTATGAATTGAATGAAGTGGTTCTTGGCAAGATACTAACAGGTGATTTAGGCGATGATGTCTCGGCTGTAGAAGGCGAACCCATCACAGCAAGAAAATTAGGTATACCAAGTTATGAGGGTCCACCTCTTACCCAAAGTGAAAGAAGGCTAAAGGAAGCTACTACTGGGGGAGGATTTGTTCCATTGAACCCTATTCTTAATGCCATATCGGGACGAACAAAAATGCTCAAGAATAGAATTAAGTTGGAACGCCGAGATGATCTAATGTATGAGATAAGAAGAAGTCTTGAAGATAAATTATTTGAAATGGAAGACTTACCAGAAGAAAGGCGTAATGAATTTTTCTACTTTTGTTCTGAAGACGATATCTTTATCCAACGATGTAAAGTGAGTGGTGATATTGAAATTTTAGAAATGCTATTGGTCAAGCTTCAAGAGTTTAAAAAACAGTGGCAAACTAAAACCGATTAGTTGGAACACTTTTTGTAAAGAAGTCATAAAAATCAAATGAAATTGAAATACCTATTTATTTTATTCGTGGTGCCGCTTATGGCATTTTCCAGTTTGCATAAATACTATGTAAGTATTACCCAAGTGGAATATGTTTCTGAGAAAAAATCGTTGCAACTTATCTCACGAATTTTTATTGATGACCTAGAAGATGTCCTACAAGCCAGGTATGATGAAAATTTGGTGATGGCCTATAAAAATGAGGATAAGCAAGTAGATCTTTATGTTGAAAAATACATAAGGAGTAAATTTGGAATTAAAATTAACGGCCAAGAGGTACCCTTAAATTACATAGGGAAAGAGTATGAAGATGATATTGCCATCGTTTATTTGGAGGTTGAAAATGTGAAGAAAATTTCCTCTATTGAAATTACCAATTCCGTGCTCTATGATTTGTATGAGGAGCAACAAAATATCATTCGCACGAAAATTAACTCCAAGAATAAATCCTTTATCCTCACTAGAGAAAATGATAAAGCAATGTTAAATTACGATTAAATGTCTCATTTGCATTGATTTTTTGCTATTTTCCGCCGAATTTTTTACCACTAACAAACTTTTCAAAAGAATAATGAAAATCTACAAGTATTTCTTTCTTTCGATGGCTTTTTTATCTGTTCAAGCTTTTGCACAAGAACAGGAACAAGAAAAGCCCGAAACAAAAACCGGTCATACCAATAACAATAAATTTAAGCAATTGTATGACGAATTTTCAACCCCAAATATGTTCAGGACGGCTTCTGGTGCTCCGGGTCCATCCTACTATCAGCAGCAGGCAGATTACAAAATGGACATCACCTTGGATGATGATAAGGCTACAATTTCTGGATTTGAGACGATTACTTATCACAATAATTCTCCAGACGAGTTAACCTATTTATGGGTTCAATTGGATCAAAACATGAGAGCCAAAGATTCTAAAACGCCTTTAATTGAAGGAAGTGGTGTAGCACCTGCTCAACAACCTTCTGGTTTTGTTTCAACTTATATGAAAGAACCTTTTGATGGTGGTTTCAATATCATGGAGGTAAAAGAAGCGGGCGGAAAGGCTTTACAACATACTATTAACAGAACCATGATGCGCGTTGAATTACCAAAGCCATTAAAATCTGGAGAGAAATTTTCATTTTCAATCAAGTGGTGGTATAACATCAACAATCACGTAGATGGAAGAGGAAGATCTGGATATGAATATTTTGAAAAGGATGATAACCGAGCATATGTTATAGCTCAGTTTTACCCTAGAATGGCCGTTTATAATGATGTAGAAGGATGGCAAAATTCCCAATTCTGGGGACGTGATGAATTTGCGTTACCTTTTGGTGATTTTGAAGTGAACATCACCGTTCCAGCTGACCATATTTTGGATGGTACAGGAGAGTTGGTAAACCGTAAGGATGTTTTTACTAAAGAAATGATGAATCGTTATGAAAAGGCTAAAAAGTCTTATGACGAACCAGTGATTATAGTAACTCAAGCAGAAGCAGAAGCTGCTGAAAAGAATAAATCAATTAAGACTAAGACGTGGAAGCTTCACGCTAAGAATGTTCGTGATTTTGCTTTCACAACATCCAGAAAATATATCTGGGATATGATGGCTGTTAACATCGGTGGAAAAGACATCATGGCAGTATCTTTATATCCTAAAGAAGGGAATCCGTTATGGGAAGATTGGTCTACCAAAGCTGTGGCTAGTACTTTGAAGTCTTACTCAAGAATGACATTTGATTATCCATACCACAAGGCTATTTCAGTTCATGCTAAGAACCAAGGAATGGAATATCCGATGATTTGTTGGAACTATGGTCGTCCTGATGAAAACGGAAATTATAGTGACCGTACCAAGTATGGAATGATGAGTGTTATTATCCACGAAGTTGGACATAACTTCTTTCCGATGATTGTGAATAGTGATGAGCGTCAATGGACTTGGATGGATGAAGGCTTAAACACATTTACCCAATATGTGGCGGAGCAGGATTTTGGTAAATGGTATCCTGATGCCTTATCAGAAGGAGATGAAACCTATCCATCGAGAAGAGGGCCTGCGGCTAAAATAATCCCTTACATGGGAGGAAATCAAGATTTCATTGCCCCTATAATGACTAAAGGTTTAAATACCTATCAGTTTGGAAGCAATGCTTACAGCAAGCCAGCAACGGCTCTTAATATATTAAGAACGACCATTATGGGCGAGGAATTGTTTGACTATGCCTACAGAACTTATGCGCAAAGATGGATGTTTAAGCACCCGACGCCAGAAGATTTCTTTAGAACCATGGAAGATGCCTCTGCAGTTGACTTAGACTGGTTTTGGAGAGGGTGGTTCTACACTACAGATTGGGTTGACATAGGAGTGAAGGATGTTAAAAAATACTATGTGTCTTCTGAACCAAACAAATATGTTAAAGATATCGTGGCACAAAGAGGAATGAAAATATCAGATTTACCTCCGTTAGTATACATGGTAGAAGAGGGAAGTGAAGATTATAAGGAAAGTTTAAAGAATGGTTCTGCGGTTGAAAATTCATCTACATTAAAAGAATACCTTATGGACAATTTCACAGCAGATGAAAGAAAGAATATTAAAGAACCAAAATATTTCTATTCTATTACATTTGAAAAACCAGGAGGTTTGGTAATGCCTATTATTGTTGAGTATACCTATAGCGATGGAACTTCTAAAACAGAAACATATCCAGCGCAAATATGGAGATACAACGATAAAGAAGTTAGCAAATCTGTGGCTTCTGATAAGGAAATCGTAAAGATTACGGTAGATCCTAACCTGGAAACTGCAGATATAGATACATCAAATAACAGTTGGCCAAAAGAAGTTCAACAAAGTGATTTTGATAAATTTAAAAATCAGGTAAGAGATTAAAAATTAACAAAAGGCCAGTTGAATTAACTGGCCTTTTTAATTTTCATATAATTCATCTTAGTATATTTGCATCGTGATAGCAAGTGCGATTATATTGTTTATAGGTACACCAGAGGTGATTTTCATTCTCTTTATCGTGGTGTTGGTTTTTGGAGCGGATAAAATTCCAGAAGTAGCCAAAGGCTTAGGGAAAGGTATGCGTATGCTTCGAGACGCTTCCAATGATATTAAATCTGAGATTAATAACAGTAGTGATAAGATGGGCATTGATACCAATATCACCAAAGATGTTCAAGACGAACTCAATAAAGTCAAAGACGATCTAGAAGACTTTACGGGCTCAATTAAAAGGAACATGTAGATTTCTTCTAATCTAAACTCTCCAAAGCATAAAGCAAACGATTTTCAGCATTGGCCTGAGAGCCAAAAACCGAGCGGTATATCGTTTTATCTTTTGTAATTAGTACCCACTGAGGTGTTCCTTCGCTTTGGAAGAAATCATAAATCTCATGTGTTTCATCTAAATAGATGGGGAAGGGTAGTTCTTTTGAAGTGAATATACTTTTGATGTCTTCTTCCGAGGTTGTTTGAGTGCCAAAATTACTGTGAATGCCAATAACAGTTACGTTTTTATGCATGTTCTGCAGCTTGTAGGCTAATGGCACAGCTCTTCCAGTGCATCCTAAACATTGGTTGTTATAAAGTAAGAGTAGCAGGTTTTGGTTTTTGTAAATTGACAATAAATCCACTGGATTTTGATTAAAGTCTTGAACCACTATCGAATTTAATTGGTTATCCATTATCTAAAGCTTTCTACTTATTGTTAAGCCATCACGTATGGGCAAAATAACGGTTTCAACACGAGAATCTTCCTTCAATAGTTGATTGTATTCAACCAATAGTTTTGTTGACGTATCCTTATCATTAATAGGTTCGGCTACTTTGCCACTCCAAAGAACATTATCTGAAAGGATGATACCTCCAGGCCTCAATTTGTCTATAATAGCATGAAAATAATTGATGTAATTTGGTTTGTCGGCATCAATAAAAACCAAATCGAAAGTGTGATCAAGTTCTGGAATGATATCTAAGGCATTTCCTAAATGCTGATAAATTTGTTCTCCAAATGGTGAGGCGTCAAAATACTTCCTTTGAAAATCTACCAGTTCCTCATTTACGTCAATGGTATGTAATTCACCACCCTTTGTTAAGCCTTCAGCCAAACAAAGCGCAGAATATCCTGTATAGGTCCCTATTTCCAATATGTATTTAGGCTGAATTAATTTGGAAAGCATGCTTAAAACCCTTCCCTGGTAGTCCCCACTTAACATTCTTGGTTGTAAAATTTTTTGATGGGTCTCTCTGTTGAGCTTTTGCAGAAGCTCCGGCTCATTTTCAGAGTGCTTTACAACATAGTTGTCAATATGTTCAGGCAGAAAATGCATATTAAGCCAGAATCTTGTTTACTAAATTTTGCTTTTTGACTTCATCATCACCAAATAACCACTGTAATACATTATCCTCCCACATGGCATCCTTTTCAGTTTCGTCGATGATATTCCTCTCAATGGCTAAATCCAAAATTTTCCCTGGATATGAAGATTGGGTAGTGCTTTCCATTTCCCCTAATGGATACGGATCGTCCAAGCCAATTAGCACCTGTTTCGCCGTTTGATTTTTTATCAATAATTGAAGAGAGCCTGTATCATGTACTAGGGTGTCAAAGAATATGTTTTTATGCCCAACAGCTTTTCTAGGGTGTACTTTACCTTCAAATAAATCATGACGACCATCAAACCCTTGAATTCGTCGTCCTAAATTAATCTGGGCCAATTGTCCGCCATGAGCAAAACAAATTCGCATATTTGGATATTTCTCATAGTAACCATTCAAGGTAAGGAAGTGATATGCATCTGCGCATTGTGCTAACATCCAGATCAAATGAAATCTCCAAGCAGTGTTTTGAAGTTTTATGAATTTCTCACCATCATATGGGTGAATCTCAACGGCCAAATTATATTTGTTGGCTAACTCAAAAATAGGTTCGTTTTCCTCATCAAAAATACAACGCCAAGTTCCAATGGTGTCCATATAATGGGTGGGAAGGCATAATAAGTTCATGCCTAACTCTTCCACACAACGCTCAATTTCCCAGCAAGCACCGCGAACAAATCCAGGGTGTACTACAAATCCACACGTGAATTTACTTGGGTTTTCGGCTTGTATTCTACCATTAAAATCATTTTGAAACCTAAGGGCCTGCTTCATCTCTTCCAAACGCAGACCGTTACCATACAACTGCGACAAATTGAGTACCACCGCATGATCTATTTTGTAGCGCTCCATCCATTCAAGCTTCTCGTTTAAGAAAAAACTCGAATCGGTTACAGGTCTGCTCCAGTCTTTCTGAAGCATGTATTTTCTGTCTTTGTCAACCCAAAAAATACCTTTATCCTTCATAAATTGAGGAATCTCCTCGGGATAGGGCAATAGGTGAGAATGGCCATTAATTCTTAGTTTGCGTTTCATGTTGGTAGTCGGTAGTAAATATTAGTCTTCTAGTTGTACTTTTTTAGGTGGTTGCATTACTTGCCCACAATTGGGACAGGTTCGCTTACCGGCATCGCCATAGTATTTATCAAAAATTTTGGGCATGTCAGTTTCAATGTTGTCCAATGTGAAATCTTCCTCATACAATTTGGTGGTGCAGTTTTCACAAAACCACAACAAGGCATCTTGAACCCCTTTCTCTCTTGGGTATTCTATAACCAAGCCCACAGTGTTAGCACCACGTTGTGGGGAATGAGGAACTTTTGGAGGCAAAAGAAAGATTTCACCTTCCTTTATATGAATGTCTTTAGGTTGACCTTGGTCAATAACTTTTAATACAATATCTCCTTCCACTTGATAGAAAAACTCAGGAGTTTCATTGTAGTGATAATCTTTACGGCTGTTAGGCCCACCAACTACCATGACAATAAATTCGCCATCCTTCCAAACCACTTTATTCCCTACAGGAGGTTTTAACAAGTGACGGTTTTCTTCAATCCATTCTTTGAAATTTATAGGAGAAACTAATTGGCTCATATGTTATTTTTTTGGGCGTGCCCCTTTCGGGTCGGGTTTTTCGCGCTACACGGTAGCTAGCTTCAACCCCTCACGCGGGTTTTGGTTAAATTTACAAACTTTTTGTTCGACCACCATCAACAGGAAGGTTAATTCCGTTGATATAACTGGCGCGAGAACTTGCTAAAAACGTGATGGCATCAGCCAATTCCTCGGGTTGGGCAAAACGTTTGGCTGGCACCGCTTGTTTCATGGCCTCGGCAGCTTCATCTTCACTTTTACCTGTTTTTGCCGATTTATTTTTAATGATTTCCGTCAATCGCTCTGTTCCTGTTGCACCGGGTAGGACATTATTCACCGTGATTCCAAATTGTCCTAACTCATTGGCTAGAGTCTTGCTCCAGTTTGCAACAGCACCACGAATGGTATTGCTCACCCCTAAACCATCCAAAGGTTGTTTTACGGAGGTGGAAATAATGTTTATGATCCTTCCAAAACCAGCTTCTTTCATAAAAGGAACAACCGCTTGTGCCAACACGTGATTGCATTTTAAATGTTGGGTAAAGGCATTTTCAAATTCCTCGAGTTTGGCACTAAATACTGGGCCTCCAGCAGGACCTCCTGTATTATTTACCAAAATATGGAAGCCATGGTTTTGAGTTATAAACGTGTTTACCTTTTCTTGTAGTTCTTCAGGGTTTGAAAAATCAGCAACCAAATAATTGTGCTTGTCTGAATTTGGTAAATCCCTCAACACTTCTTTTAACTTGGTTTCATTTCGAGCCACTAAAGTGACTGTTGCGCCTTCGTTGGCTAATGAAATAGCAGTTGCTTTTCCTATACCAGCAGTACTTCCACAAACTAGGGCGTATTTATTGTTTAATTCTAGATTCATTATTATTTTGATTAACGAAGAAAGTATTGAGAACAGCGTCTTAATCTATGTTCTTTTCTCTCTTATCTATGTTCTATTTCAGTATTTAATACAAACATTCTTAGGTTCGGTAAAAAAGCGTAAGGCATCAAAGCCGCCTTCACGACCTACACCACTGGCTTTCACTCCACCAAAGGGTGTACGCAAATCACGTAACATCCATGTGTTAACCCAAACAATTCCAGCCTGCAATTGTTGACTCATTCGCATGGTGCGTTTTAGGTCATTAGTCCAAAGGGTAGAGGAGAGGCCATATTTTACCTTATTAGCCATTTGTAAAACTTCATCTTCGGTTTCAAAAGGCATGATAGTTACAACTGGGCCAAAAATTTCTTCTTGATTCACGCGGCATTCATCCGTTTTAACCTCAATGACGGTAGGCTCCAAATAATAGCCATTTTCAAAACCTTCAACAGTTACCTGGGTGCCCCCGCATAGTATGCTTCCGCCTTCTTCTTTGGCAATATCAATGTAGTTTAAAACCTTTTCCATATGGGGTTTGGAGACTAAGGCACCAATATTGGTATCTGTCTTTGCAGGATGACCTACCTTCAGTCCTTTAACTTTTGCGACAAAATCGGCTTTAAATTGGTCGTAAATAGTTTTTTCTACAAAAATTCGGCTTCCGCAAAGGCAAATTTGCCCTTGATTAGCAAATGAAGAACGTACCGTTGTGTTAAGCATATCCTCATAATCACAATCTGCAAAAATGATGTTGGGGTTTTTTCCGCCCAATTCCAACGATAGCTTTTTAAACATCGGGGCTGCTACTCTTGCAATATGGGCGCCAGTTGCCGTACCTCCCGTAAAGGAAATGGCTTTAATGTCTGGATGTTCAATAATGGCTTGACCTGTTGAGGCTCCCAAACCATTAACAATGTTTAAAACTCCCTTAGGTAAACCTGCTTCATTACAAATTTCTCCCAGTAAAAAGGCTGTCATAGGCGTAACTTCGCTGGGTTTGGCAACAACACAATTGCCAGCTGCTAATGCAGGGGCAATCTTCCATGTAAACAAATAAAGAGGCAAATTCCATGGCGAAATACAGCCGACAACGCCTATAGGTTGTCTTAGGGTATAATTAATAGCTTGCTGACCTACACTTTCATGACTTTCACTGGCAAATTGCGTAATGGCATTTCCGAAAAAACGAAAATTACTTGCGGCTCTGGGAATATCTACCGACTTGGCCAAACTTATTGGCTTGCCATTGTCCTTACTTTCAGCTTCTGCAAATCGATCTAGATTGGCCTCCAGTAATTCTGATATTTTAATCAAGATACGGCTCCGTTCTTCCAAAGTCGTTTGCGACCAATTAGGAAAAGCAGATTGGGCTGCTAAATAAGCGTTTTCAACATCTTCTTTAGTTGAATTAGGGATTTGGCCATATACTTCTCCATTGGCAGGACAGTAGTTGTCAATCCAATCGTTAGATGATGGATTATGAAAACTTCCGTTTATATAATTTTGGATTTTTTCCACAAAATATTATAGTTGGTTTGATTCCAAAAGTACAAATAAATTAAGGAAGCTACCCCATGAAAATCCCGTGCATATTTTGTATTTTGGTCTAAGTAATTCGTCTTATGAATGTTGAAAACAGTTTCTCGATTATTCTTTTGACCACTTCTGTATTAATGTTTTTTACAGGTTGGTGGCAAACCAAAAAACCACCTAAATACCAGGAGGACTTTAAAATGCTTTCTAAATCCAAGCGAGCCGGAAGAAGTCCGGAGCATTGGTATTTTTCCTTAAGCTATGGAGGAAACCTTTACTTAAAATTTTCAGGCATTCTTATTGGCTTAGGTATATTGGGCCTTTTGTTAAATTTCCAAATGATGGTTGGTTTTATCCTCGCCATCTCCATTGTTGTTATTGGAGTTGCCGTTATAGGGTTGAAAACGGAAAAGGCTTTAGTTAATAAGTTTGGGAAATAGACTCTAGTTTTTTATTATTCTTGTTTCTTATAAGCCGTTACCTTGATCTCTACAACTAAATCAGGATGAGGTAGCTGATGTACTGCTACCGTAGTTCTTGTTGGGCCTGTTTCTTTCTCAAAGAATTCCCCATAAGCTTTGTTGTAACCAGCAAAATCATTCATATTCACCAAAAAGGTGGTTACATCTACGACATCTTTGATGCTAGCTCCAACGGTTTGAAGATTTCGGTCGATGTTTTTTAAGACCTCACGGGTTTGAACTTCTATATCCAGTTTTTTGGTGTTCATCTCATCTATCAATTCGACTCCTGCAATCGTGTTGTCTGGTTTCCTAGAACTAGTACCTGAGACAAAAATGAAATCGCCAACTACTTTTACATGCGGATAGGCGCCTCTAGGTGTTACTTTTTTTTCTTCACTCATCATTTTATGCGTTTTTAGCAATGCGATCTTCTTCTAAAATATGATCGGTTTCTACTTTAACTTTTTCAAAATTGGTTTTTAAATCATCTTCCATATTTAAAGTGCCTTCGGCCAACATGTTTAAAATGGCTTTGTCTTGGGCACGTCCCCTCAACATGGCTTCTTGATATCCCATATCTTCATTAAAAGTCACTAGGGAATATTTTGAAGCGTACTCTGGAAATTCTTTTTCCAAAGCCATTTCCAATTTTCGTTTTTCCCTAAAGTTAGGGTGATTGACATGACCCTTCATTTCATGGAAATTGTCAATAGCTAAATCAGCTATGGCGTCGGTGTCCTTTTTGCGTCGGGATTCATAAATTTTAAAGATGGTTTCCCAATCCTTATGTCCTTCTTCCAATACTTGATCTAAGACCGTTACATCCTCAAAGGAAGCATTCATTCCCTGCCCATAAAAAGGAACAATGGCATGAGCTGCATCACCCATCAACAAGGTGTTTCCTTTGTAATGCCAAGGAGAACATTTCACTGTTCCCAAAGGCGATGTAGGGTTTTCAAAAAAGTCTTCAGCCAAATTAGGCATCAATTCCAAAGCATCTTTGAAATATTTACCAAAGAACTCCAAAACGTTTTCTTTGGTTGTTAGGTTGTTGAAATTGTATTCCCCTTCATCATAACTTAAGAACAATGTGACTGTAAAACTGCCATCCAAATTGGGTAAAGCAATAAGCATAAACGATTCACGTCCCCAAATATGCAAAGCATTTTTAAAGGTTTTAAAATCACCATTCTCATTGGGTAAAATAGAAAGTTCTTTATAGCCGTGAGAGAGCCAATTTTGAGAAAAGCTAAAAAGGAATTTTTTACTCAAATAGTAACTTTTTCTCATTGCTGATCCAGCACCATCAGTCGCGAAAATGACATCAGCATCTTCAACAAACTCAGATTGGCTATTATAATCCTTAAAAGTAGCAGTGGTTTTCTCGAAATCGACAGAAAGGCATTTTTTATTGAAATGGATGGTAACATTATCATGCATTTCTGCTTCGTCGAGCAATAATGAATTCAAGCCTCCTCTGGAGATGGAATTGATATATTCCTCTTCGCGCCCGCTGTAAGGGGATAAGATGGTATTGCCTTCCAAATCGTGAAGCATTCTTCCATTCATAGGAATACAAAGTGGCATCACTTTATCTAGAATGCCGACCATGTTCATGGCTTTAATTCCTCGATCGGAAAAGGCTAAATTTATGGATCTTCCGGCACTTATGTCAACTTTGCGCATGTCTGGACGCATTTCCATAACAGTTACATTGTAACCGCGTTGACCAAGTCGTAATGCTAAAAGAGAGCCACAAAGTCCGGCACCAATAATTAGTATGTTTTGTTGTTTATCTTTCATTTTTTTATTTTCAGAGAATATGAATTCAATTTAATGCAATACATTTTTTATTTTCTGAATCTCGTCATAAGTTAATCTCAGACTTCTTAAACTCAATTCTTGAGAATTTTTTATTGGATGATTAAAACTTATGGAATCATTCAAGGGATTAAATTTGATATTTAGAACACCATCATGTTCAATTTCTGTAACTAATTTATTTTCTAGGATTAGAATAATTCTATTTTCGGTAATGATTAAGCAATCTCTTTTTTTGTTCAAAAAGAAACTGAATAGTCCGAACATTTGATAATTCCAAAACCCTACTTCCGACTTTTTGTCAATAGATAAAATATGTTTTTCTTTTGAATAGGGTTTCAAAATTATTTCTTTATCCATTTAAAATCGATTTTAGATTTTCCACCATTCTGTAAACATCTTCAAACGAATTGTATAATGGCACTGGGGCGCATCTTATCACATCAGGTTCACGCCAATCGGCAATGACGCCCGATTTGGTAAGTTTATCAAATAGGTTTTTATCAGCATTTTTTACTTGAATGGATAGTTGGCAACCTCTTTCTTTTGGATCCTCAGGAGTAATAATTCTAATAGTGTCTTCTCCCAACTGTTTTAAAAGAAATTCAAAATACCTTGTAAGTTTTTTTGATTTTTCATTTAAAGCTTCGATGCCTACTTCACCAAAAATATCTAGAGAAGCTTTGATAGCTGCCATAGATAAAATAGGAGGGTTGCTTAATTGCCAACCTTCGGCACCAGGCAACACATCAAATTCATGTCGCATGTTAAAGCGGGTTTGTTTGTTATGACTCCACCATCCTGTAAAGCGATTCAGTGATTTATCATAGGCATGTTTTTCATGCACAAACGCGCCGGCCAAACTTCCTGGACCAGAATTTAGGTATTTATAAGTACACCAAACCGCAAAATCAGCATCCGAGTCATGAAGCTTTAAATTGACATTTCCAGCACCATGGGCACAATCAAAACCAACAATACAACCATGTTTATGTCCCAAATCTGAAATGCGTTTCATATCAAAAAATTGCCCCGTGTAATAGTTTGTATTTCCAATTAATACAAGTGCAATTTCCTCACCATGTTTATCCAAAAGCCCTTCAAGGTCTTCATATCTCAAAAGTTCTTCACCTTCTCTAGGTTTCCATAAGATAAGCCCATCTTTATCGTCATATCCATGATGACGCAATTGGGATTCTACGGCATATTTATCGCTAGGGAAGGCATCACTTTCGATAAGTATTTTATATCGCTTAGTGGTAGGCTTGTAAAACGATACCATCATAAAATGGAGGTTGGCTGTTAAGGTGTTCATGACAACCACCTCAATGGGTTTGGCTCCAACAACCTTGGCCATATTTTCGGTCAGAAATTCGTGATAAGGTAACCACGGATTTTTGGCTTCTGTATGTCCTTCTACTCCCAATTGGGCCCAATCATTCAATTCCTGATCAATATAGTCTTTGGTGGTTTTTGGTTGAAGCCCTAAAGAGTTACCACATAAATAAACCAGTTCCTTTCCATCTTGATCCGTGGGAATATGGAACTTCTTTCGATATTCTTTTAGAGGATCATTTTGGTCTTGTTCTTTAGCATAATCAAGACCTAGTTTGTGATTAGTCAATTTGTTTGTGTTTTGATTTCGGTAAAAATAAGAATTCTAATTCAAGCTATGAAGTTTTAGAGGTATCTTAAATTAGGTTTGAAATTTGAATTTTTAAGAAAAGCACAAAGGATGACGAAAGTGTATTCAAAAAGAAATTACTATAGTTTGGAAACCAGAAATTTGCTTTTATTCTGGTACTTGGACTAAGGTTTTGAAATCCAAGAAAGGAAAAAGCGCTTCGACTGATAGTGGAAGCGCTTTTTCGATTTATAGAGACGCGTATTGCGGAATTTTTAAGTTTATTATATTTACGCATGCATGATGCATTTGGATGATGTAATTCTTTGATTATGGAAGATTTAACAAAATATTTTGAAACTAATAAGAATACCTGGAACAAAAAGGCTGAGGTACATTCTCAAAGTGATATGTATCAATTAAGTGATTTTAAGAAAGGGAAATCTTCATTAAATTCTTATGAACTGGAGGCTTTGGGTGATGTATCTGGCAAATCATTATTGCATTTGCAATGTCATTTTGGGCAGGATACCTTAAGTTGGAGTAGGTTGGGCGCTAAGTGTATGGGAGTTGATATTAGTGATAAGGCGTTAGAAATCGCAAAGCAACTCAATGATGATTTAAAACTGGATGCAGAGTTTCTCTGTTGCAATGTATTGGATACCTCAAAGTATGTGGCCTCTTTGTTTGATATTATCTTTACGAGTTACGGGGTGATAGGTTGGTTGCCGGATTTAAAACCGTGGGCGATAATGATTGCGGAGCGGTTAAAACCTGGAGGGGTTTTTTATATGGCAGAATTTCATCCCATAGTTTGGATGTTTGACTACTTGGAAAAACCTGCTGTGATGAAGTATGGATACATGCAAAAGGAAGCCATCTATGAGGAGTATGAAGGTACCTACGCTGATACAGATTCTGAAATGATTAGCAAAGAATACGGTTGGAATCATGGCTTTGGTGAAATCATTAGCTCCCTTACAGAGGCTGGTTTGCAGATTGAATATTTAAAAGAGCATTATGAAAGTCCCTATGATGTGTTGCCAGATTTAACAGAAACTTCTTCAGGGATGTATGTGGCTAATCATCAATTATATCCATTGATTTTTGAAATAAAGGCATCAAAACCATTGAAATAGGAATTACTTTTTTAAATGCATTTGTAGTCCTATTTCCTTATTTACGAGTAGTTTAAGCTTTAAAATAGCATTCTGACGTCTTTTTTCGATGGTGTAATAAGGTTTGATTATCTTTAATTAGCTGTTAATCAAATTATAATATTTTTCTCTCCAATTAATTGATAGTGGTTCAAGCCGCAAACCTCCATGGTTTAATACACTTCTATTAAACCTCTCAAAATTATCATGTCTTTTCATTGTTGTGGGTACTAACTAGACTTCCAAGGATTGTCTTACTTAAAAGTGGTGTTTTATTCCCCGGTCTAATTGACTTGGCCTCATGCTATTAATCAATTAAATCTTTTTTCCAATGAAAAAACACGACTATTCAAGCAAAAATGCTCCCCAAAAATTAAATCCCTTAGTGGAATCCAAAAGGATGCCAATATCTTTCTATGTAATTTTTTTACTTCTTTTTTTAGTTTCGATAATGTCTTTTGGACAAGTCGCTCCTGTGAATCCGCCTATTGGTGGTTTTGATATAGACGGAAACTTGCTTTCTGATTCTGAAGGAGATTGGATTGATGACGGTGATGCGTCCACTATTGGTGGATTTGTTCTTCAATATAATGGGTCAGAATACGTTCCAATTAATGCCAATAACACGAAGTTTTCACGTGATCTTTATAATACAACTTCTGATAATAGTTTTACAGGTGGTAGTTCATTTGGAGACAATCCCAATACTTGGAGTTGGACCAATAGTAAAGCGACCAGTAAATGTGATATTAATACCGTTATTCTTCACCAATCTACAAGCGGAACAGAAAAATGGCTTATGCTAGCCGGTGATCGATTGGTGACAAACGGAACTAGTTATATAGATTTTGAATTTTCTCAAGGGGTGTTTACCAAAAATGAAGGAGGAACATTTACCTCCGTGGGTGCGGATGGAACATCTTCCTTGGCATCAACCAACGGTAGAACAATTGGAGACTTTGTTTTATCTATGGAGTACAGTAATGGTGGGGGCAATGCCAATGTGCATTTTTATGTTTGGGAGGCTTCGGGTTCTTCCTACCAGTTTGTGGAAAAGGAAATTCCAGTGGTTGCAATGCAACCCAGTGCCTATGGCGCAACTAATGAATCAGGAGGAGTTTCGGTTCCTTATGAAGCCTTTGGGTCCAATAATTATATTGCCTATGCTTTTGTGGAAGCGGCTATTAATATTGATGCTATTTTTAATGCAAATTGTCTATCGGCAAATATAAAAACGGTGTTTGTTAAGACTAAAGCTTCTGACTCCTATAATGCTGCATTAAAGGATTTTGTTGATCCGATCCCTGTCGATTTTCAATTTGGAAATGCTCAACTGGATTATGATGCGGCCTATTGTAAGTCAGGAACTGCTTCACCAAATGCGCCTGTTGTTCCCAATGGAACATTTAGTGCGTCACCGGCTGGTTTGGTATGGAGTAACCCAATTGCTGGGAATAGTCAATTGTCCAATGATGGTATTATAGATTTGGCAGCTAGTTCTGCTGGGAGTTATACGATTACTTATACGCCCACAGGTAATGTTTGTTTAAATCCCGCAATGGATACTGTTGTCATAAATCCGTTGCCTACAGCTAATGCTGGTATAGATCAAACATTGTGTCAGTCTGGTGAATCGGGACCAACAAGCTTTACCTTGGCTGGATCTGGGTCTAACGGAAGCTTTAAATGGACCAAAGTAGGAGCAACAGGAACTGCTGATGTTTCTGGTTTTGATGATGATACGTCTCTTACGACCAATGTTTCAGTTTCTGGTATAGGTTCAGTTACACTGCAATTGACAACAACAAGTGGATATACCCCATCTTGCGGTACGCCTTCAGATCAAGTAGTTCTTAATGTAAATCCAAACCCTACCGTTAATGCTGGAAATAATCAGGCGTTATGTCAAACTTTACCAACAGGACCAACCGATTTTACCTTAGCTGGTACAGGAACAAACGCCACCTTTAAGTGGACCAAAGAAGGATCTACGGGAACAGCAGATGTGGTCAGCTTTTCTGACGATACCTCATTGACTTCTAATGTTTCTATTTCCGGGATAGGTACGGTAACATTAAAATTAACGGGTACTAGTGATCAAACCCCTTCTTGTGGTACAATCAATAGTACAGTCGTATTGACAGTTAATTCTAATCCAACGGTAAATGCGGGAAGTGCTCAAACGTTATGCCAAACCCAGCCGTCGGGCCCAACCGATTTTACCTTAGCTGGTACAGGAGCAAATGCCACCTTTAAGTGGACCAAAGAGGGATCTACGGGAACAGCAGATGTGGTAAGTTTTACCGACGATACTTCTTTAACGTCTAATGTGTCTATTTCTGGTACAGGAACTGTTACTTTGAAATTAACGGCAACAAGTGACCAAAATCCATCATGTGGAAGTATTAACAGTACGGTTGTATTGACCGTTAATCCTAATCCAACGGTAAATGCAGGAAGTAATCAAGCTTTGTGTCAAACCCTGCCAACAGGTCCAACAGATTTCACTTTAGCAGGTACAGGAACAAATGCTACTTTTAAATGGACTAAGGAGGGTTCAACGGGAACTGCAGATGTGGTCAGTTTTACGGACGATACTTCTTTAACGTCTAACGTGTCAATTTCTGGAATAGGCACAGTAACTTTAAAATTAACGGCAACAAGTGACCAAAGTCCATCCTGTGGAGTGATTAACAGTACGGTTGTTTTAATTGTTAATCCTAATCCAACATCCAATGCAGGTTCTCCTCAAGCCTTGTGTCAGTCTAAACCCGGTGGTCCAACTGTATTTAATTTGAACGGTGCTGTTTTAAACGGAACTCCTCAATGGTCCCAAGTTTCTTCAACGGGAACAGCTTCGGCATCTTTCAATAGTCCTAATTCTGCAACAGGAACAGTTAGTGTATCGGGGGTTGGTACAGTGACTTTAAGATTAACTTGTACAAGTGGATTTGACCCAGTTTGTTCCTCTGCAACGAATGATGTCATTTTGACTGTCAATCCAAATCCCGGTGATTTAACAGGAAACGTTACTCAACCAACTTGTGGTTTAACCACAGGTACCATAGCGGTTACTTCAACTATTACTGGATTAACCTTTAGTATCGATAGTGAAAATCCCGAGGATTTTACCAATAATACTGGTGTTTTTTCTGGATTAGCACCAGGTTCGTATGTCATCAGAGCGATGACAATTAATGGTTGTATTTCCAATGGAATGAGTAAAATTATCTATGCAGCACCTAATGTTCCATCAACGCCTGTAGTCCAAGTCTCGGATCCAGCGACGTGTTCCTCTGCTCAAATGACCTTGCAGGTTGTAAGTCCAGTTGGTAGTGAATATCAATACATAAATGAATTGGAATTTGGTGGTGTCTGGCAATCGTCAGTTTATTTTAATATTAATGCCGGTGATGGTTTTAGTATTAAAGCAAGACGAACAGATGATACAACATGTATTTCAGATGCTGCTACTTGTGAGGAACCGGAAGAGGAAGCAGTTAAACTGGCTGAAATACCCAAAATTGAAGAAATTAAAGAGGTTGTTGGAAAGCCAGCTATAAAAGCCTATCCAAACCCCTTCAACAATGAGGTTAATTTTAAAGTAGATGTTCCGGGTAAAAGTGAAGGGGAATTGGTATTGATGAATTTGTTAGGCCAACGCGTAATGACCGTATTTTCAGGTGAAATAAAAGAGGGTAGTAATCATTATCAGGTCAATTTACCTTCATTAAATTCAAATACATTGATTTACATTTTATCCATTAATGGAGAACGCTTTACAGGGAAGCTCGTCCAGAACAAAATGTAGTGATATTTTTGATTAGTAGTTTTTTGAATTAGTCTTTAGGGTGCCAGAAAATATCTGGCACCTTTTTTAATGTTCCTTTTTCAATAAAAGGGGGCACGATTGTCTTAATTGCTGCAGTCTTTTGTTTGAGACATTTCTGATGTAGGGGTTTGTGGGGTTTAGTCTTTCAAAGTCTTGATGATAATCTTCGGCTACATAAAACTTTTGGAAGGGTACAATTTCAGCAGCTATATTGGAATTTAATTTTTTGCCCCATTCTGCTTTTTTCTTTTCTGCGATTTGTTTTTGCTCGTCATTTTGATAAAATATAATGGATCTGTATTGCGACCCTTTATCAGGACCTTGACCGTTGACTTGGGTCGGATCTTGCGAACTAAAATACACTTCTACTAACTCTTCAAAGCTGATAACTTCTGGATCATAAATGACTTCGATGGCCTCAGCATGTCCTGTTGCCCCGGTGCTTGTGGATTTGTAGCTAGGATTGTCTGTGAATCCGCCAGAATAACCTGAAATGGCTTCATCAACACCTTTTATGCTTTCATAAATAGCCTCGGCGCACCAAAAACATCCACTAGCGAAATAGGCTTTAGCTTTGCCATTTTGAATTGGAACCTCCATAGGTGTGACTTCTAGTAATGCTTGTTTTTTTGAGTTGGATTGAGCTTTGTTTTCACAATTAAATAGGAAAATTGTCATAAAAAGGGCTGCAATATGTTTCATGAGATTGATTTTATTAATTGTAGTAGTCGTAAGAAAATGCATATCCTTAATTCTAAATAGTGAAAGTTTTATTAAATAAAAAAGCCTTTACAAATGTAAAGGCCTTCTAAAGTATGTTGTAAATTATATTAAGCTAAGCTCGCAAATAATTTTTCCATTTTCTCTTTTTGTTCATCAGCTAATGCTGGGTCAACCAAAATTCTACCACTGTGCTCATCTGTAATGATTTTTTTACGTGAAGCAATTTCCATTTGGATTTGTGGTGGAATGGTAAAGAAAGATCCTCCTGAAGCACCTCTTTCAACAGGTACAACAGCTAAACCATTTTTAACATTTTCTCTGATTCTAGTGTAAGCTTTAACCAATCTTTCTTCAATGTTTGATTTGTAGTCGTCAGACTTTTCAATCAAGGCCTTTTCTTCTTTCTCAGTTTCAGCTAAAATAGCATCCAATTCACCCTTTTTGTGCTTCAAGTGTTTTTGGCGCTCTTTAAGACGGTCTTTAGTTTCAGAAATAACTTCTTTCTTTTGCTCAATTTGAGCTTTGAATTCCTTGATGTGCTTTTCAGCTAATTGAATTTCCAGTTCTTGGAACTCAACTTCTTTGGTTAAGGAATTATATTCTCTGTTATTTCTAACATTTTTTTGTTGCTCACTGTATTTTTTAATCAAAGCTTTTGATTCTTCAATTAAATTTTTCTTGTCAGTAATTTGGTGATCAATCGATTCTAAACTAGACTCAAGTCTTTCTAATCTAGTATTCAAACCAGCAACTTCATCTTCTAAGTCACGAACTTCTAAAGGAAGCTCTCCACGAACATTTCTAATTTCATCAATACGTGAGTCGATGAGTTGTAAATCGTATAAGGCTCTTAAGCGCTCTTCTACAGTTGTTTCTTTCTTTTTTGCCATATATTAAAAATACTTTACTGGATTGGTTTGGGTCGTTGATAAAACGACTGCAAAATTAGTAATTTTTTTTGTAAGATAAGAGGCTAAAAGATTTTTTGTGTATTGTTCACTTTCAAAGTGGCCGATATCGCATAAAATAATTTGATTTTCAGCGGAAAAGAAGTCGTGATATTTCAAATCTGAAGTTACAAAAGCGTCTGCTTTTGCAGCCTTAGCAGCTCCAATAGCAAATGCTCCAGATCCTCCTAAAACAGCTACTTTCTTAATTGGTTTGTTGAGAAGGGTTGTGTGTCGGATGCATGAAGTTTTCATTTGCTTTTTTAAAAAGGCTAAAAAGGATTCCTCATCCATTGCAGTCTCCAGTTCTCCTGCCATTCCCATACCTATATGTTGGTTCTTGTTTTCTAGTGTGACAATCTCATAGGCTACTTCTTCATAGGAATGGGTTTCAAACAATGTCTTTAAAATGATTCCTTCAAGATGTTTTGCATATGTAACTGAAATTTGTGTTTCTTCCTCATAATGAATGGAACCCCGACTTCCTTTGGTTGGGTTGGATTGATCGTTCCCCTGGAAAGTGCCAGTTCCTTCAACATTAAAACTACAGCAGTCATAATTACCAATGCCTCCTGCACCCACAGCGAATAAAGCCTGACGAAGCGTTTCTGCTTCATTTTTGGGAACAAAGGTTGTTAACTTTTTAATTGTGCCAGATTGAGGAATTAAAATTTGGTTGTTTTTTAAACCAAGTTGGTCGCAAATCATAGCGTTCACTCCTTGGAAAGAGTTGTCTAAAGCCGTATGAATCGCATATATAGCAATATCATGTTTAATGGCTTTTAAAACAGTTCGTTCCACATAGGATTTTCCTGTAATTTTTTTTAAACCTTTAAAAATAATAGGGTGGAAGCTAACGATTAAATTACATTGCTTTTCAATAGCTTCGTCAACCACTTGTTCTAAAGTGTCTAAGGTAACTAAGATACCTTTCAAAGGGGTGTTTGCATCACCCACTAGTAAGCCTGTGTTATCAAAATCCTCTGCATAATGGAGGGGGGCAAATATCTCTAGGTGATTTATTACATCTTGTATGGTCATCATGTTTTGAGCCTATTTTCATCAAACCTACAAAATTTTTTCAAGTGCTTGTGGGTGGATTTTTTACGAATTGGTTCATTTCAGGTGAATAAAAAATAATACTTTAGTTTCATGAAATTTTTCAGGAAGTTGCTTTATCCATTGAACCCCATTTATTATGTGGTTACTTATTGGCGTAACAAAGCCTTTGATTATGGGTGGTTGAAAAGTAAATCATATGGTTTTCCAGTTATTGGAGTTGGGAATTTGAGCGTGGGAGGTACTGGAAAGAGTCCGATGATTGAGTATTTAATTAGATTACTGTCTAAAGATTTTCAAACGGCTACTTTAAGTCGTGGATATAAAAGAAAAACCACCGGGTTCAAATTAGCTGATGCATCAGACTCGGCGGTATCTATTGGTGATGAGCCGTTTCAGTTTTTTTCAAAATTCAAGGATCAAATACAGGTTGCTGTGGATGAAAACAGGCAAAGGGGGATAGAGCATTTAAAATCATGGAACCCCAGTTTGGAGGTCGTTTTATTGGATGATTCTTTTCAGCATAGAAAGGTGCAGGCTGGTTTTTATATATTGCTTACGGCTTATGATAATATATATACAGATGATTGCATGCTCCCTGCAGGGGATTTAAGGGAGCCTAAAACAGGAGCTAAAAGGGCAGATGTTATTGTGGTCACAAAGTGCCCAAGCAGTTTGAATGAGCTTGAAAAGACACAAATTGCCAAAAGGTTGAAACCTTTGCCTCATCAGCAGGTATTTTTTAGTCACATCAAATATAGTGATGCTGTTGTTTCAGAAAATCGTTCTCTTCAGCTTAAAGAATTAGAAGATTTTACCTTGGTGACTGGAATAGCCAATCCAAAGCCTTTGTTGGAATTTTTAAATCTAGAAAACCTGAAGTTTAAACATTCAAATTTTCCAGATCACCACCATTTTTCAGATCAGGAAATTGAAATGATTGCAAAAAGTAAAACTGTTGTTACTACCGAAAAGGATTATATGAGATTGAAAGACTACTCTCAATTAAAGGATAAATTGTTCCACTTGCCCATTGAAATAGTATTGGACAAACCCAAAGAGTTTAATCAAAAAGTACTGGATTTTGTCAATTCCTTTTAGGATGGTGAGCCTTCACTAATCAAAGCGTGGAATAGTTTTTTCTCAAAGTCTTCCTGCTTGAATGGTTTGGAGATAATATCATTAAATCCTGCTTCGTCAAATTCATGCATTTTATCTTCAAGGGTTACGGCTGTTAAGGCAAATATAGTAATGTCCTTGTTAAACTCTCTAATAAGCTTAGTAGCTTCTAAACCGCTAATTCCTGGCATGTGAATGTCCATCAAGATAACATGATAACGGTTCGTTTTAACTTTTTCAACAGCTGCCTCACCATTGTCTACAACTTCACATTGTAACTTCATCTTTGTCAAGATTTTTTTGGTGATCATCTGATTGATTTTGTTGTCTTCAACTACTAGAATCTTGATGTCTTTTAAGTCCACATCTTGAACATCTTTGAAGTAGCTCTTAGTTTCCTCAATGATTTCTTTTTCAGAATATTTCATGGGAATTTCAAAGGTGAAAGTAGATCCTTTCCCAAGTTCACTGTCAAGGTATATTTTACCGTTCAATATCTTAATTAACCCTTTTACAATGGAAAGTCCTAATCCCGTACCTCCATATTTTCTATTAATTTGGATGGAACCTTGTGCAAAACTTTCAAACAACTGGTCTTGCTTTTCCTTACTGATACCAATTCCGTTATCCTGAATTTCAAATTTCAGATTATAAATGTCTCCCTTTTGTTCTGTTTTACTCACTTTAATCCAGATGTCACCATCTTTTGTGAACTTAATGGAGTTCCCGATTAGATTAATGAGAATTTGGGAAATTTTAATTTGGTCAGCAACATAATTTTCGGGTAAGCCATTTTCAAATTTAAAATGAAGCTTGGTATTGTTATCTAGAGCAGAGTTGTTCAAAGCCGCGATAACATTGGTTATTTTTTTCTTTAAATTGAATGGTTCTGGTTCTAACTCAACTTTATTAGCTTCAATTTTGTTGATTTGAAGGATGTCATTGATGAAGGTTAGTAAGTAATCACCAGAAAATTTCAATGATTTTAAATGCTGAATCTGTTCTGGTTTGGGCTCTTCTTCCAATAGCATATTGGTTAAACCGGTTACAGCATAAAGAGGTGTACGTAATTCGTGGGTTACTGTGGAAAGGAAGTTGGCTTTCGTTTTAGATGCTAATTCGGCCTTTTCTTTGGCTATAATCAATTCACTATTTTTCTTGTGCAACATGTTGTTGGTTTTTAACCTAATGTTGTTGTTTTTGTACAACGATAAGGTTAAAAGTGAAAGGATTGTAATTAAAGCGATACTTAAAATGGTGGTAAGCTTGTTTAGATTATTGGCATCTCGCTCTTCTTCAAGATCTGCAAGTTTTTCTTTTTGGTATTGGGTTTGGTTTTCTATTAATAACTGCATCTTCTTTTCCTCAGAAAGGCTGTTTCGTTTTGCCTTTAAAATGGAGTCTGATAAAGCAATGTGTTTTAATAGCAAATCATTGGCCTCTTTGAAATTTCCAACATTATGATTCAATTCGCTTAAAAGCAGGTATCCATGGTTTAATACATCATCAAATTGATGTTCCAGGGCAATTCTTAATCCCTCATTTGCTTCTTGCAAACCTGCTGTTTCATCTTTTAAATGAAAAATAGCATACCCTAAATGTATTTTACCGCTACTTAATATTTTATAATTTTCATAGCGTTTAGCCATTGCAGTACTTTGGCTTAATAACATCTTAGCCCTCCTGTAATCCTTCAGTTTAATGTAGGTTCTTCCTTCATTTAGATTTACTTCAGCTACATATTCATTTAGTCCTTCCTGTTGAAATAAAGTTTTTGAGGATGTATAATAATCTAGTGCATCTTGATATTGTTCCATGCTGAAATAGACATTTCCCATGGTCTTATAAGTTTCGGCAAGATTGGCGTCATCTTTTGCGAAACGTTGCTTTTCATTGGCTTTTATAAGGTATTTAATAGCCTCTTCAGGTTCGTCTATTAAATATTGCAGTTTTCCAAGTTTGGAATAGATGATACCTTGGCTCTTTGTATTATCAATTTTATTAGCAAGCACCAAAGCCTCGTCCAGTGTTTTTTGTGCCTCAAAATACCTGCCGTTTTCAATATCAGATTGTGCTTGATTGACATGATAATTTATCGCATTCTGAATGGTCTCAGGATCATCTTTAACTGAATCCTGAGAAAGCGCTTTAAAGCTTAATAGCAGAAGGAAAGCATATATGTAAATACTGATTCGGGACATCACATTTAGTTGCCAATGTGACAAATATAAATATTTATTCGATAAAAGTTACTTTTTTATCGATAAATTGCAAATTAAATCTAAAACTCGTGAAGAATAGCCCGTTTCATTATCATACCAACCTATAATCTTAACCATATTTCCAATGACTGAGGTCATCTGTGCATCAAAGATACAAGAGTGCTGGTTGCCGACAATATCTATAGATACAATAGGGTCTTCAGTATACTCCAAAATACCTTTTAAACGGTTTTCGGCAGCAGTCTTAAAAGCATTGTTTATTTCTAAAATGGAAGTTTCTCTCTTCACATTAAATGTAATGTCTGTTAAGGAGCCATTGGCTACTGGAACTCGAATACCACATCCTCCTATGACATCGTTTAAATCTGGGAAAATTTTCGTCAATGCCTTCGCAGCACCAGTAGTAGTTGGCACAATTGACTGTCCAGCGGCTCTGGCTCGCCTCAGGTCTTTATGGGGTTGGTCATGTAAACTTTGGTCTGTGGTATAAGAATGAACCGTTGTAATATAAGCCTGATCTATTCCGCACAAATCTTTGATGATAGAAATCATTGGGGCAGCATTGTTGGTAGTGCAGGAGGCATTAGAAATGATCAATTCTTGACCATTTAAAATGTGGTCATTAACGCCCAAAACAATCGTCTTAATGTCATCTTCTAAAGGAGGGACACTTAGAATAACTTGTTTGGCTCCATTTTGAATATGGTATTGTAGGCTTTCTCTATCCTTAAATTTACCGGTAGATTCAATTACGAAATCCAATTTGAAAGCTGACCAATCAATATCTTTAGGGTGGGTATGGTTTAAAATGGAGACTTTTTGATCATCCACGTTTATGAATCCTTCGGAATAGGAAACATTCTGTTTCAAGACACCATGAATACTGTCGTATTTTAAAAGATGGCTTAGAGTTTGAACATCTGCCAAATCATTGATGGCTACAACTTCAATATCTGGTCTTTCTAAAGCCAGTCGAAATACACGTCTTCCAATACGACCAAATCCGTTAATACCAATACGGATCATTATTCGATATGCTTTTGTGCTTTATAAGAAGAGCGTACAAGAGCACTACTTTCAACATGTCTAAAGCCAAGATCCAGGCCTATCTCTTCATAAGCCTTAAACTCATCGGGTGTCACAAAGCGTTGAACAGGTAAATGCTTTTTACTAGGTTGTAAATATTGACCAATGGTCACAACATCTACTTGACTTTCTCTTAAATCATGAAGCGTTTCAATGACTTCTTCCTTTGTTTCTCCAAGTCCAAGCATGATACCAGATTTAGTCCTACGCTGTCCTTGTTCTTTTAAATATTTTAATACTCCCAGGCTTCTGTCATATTTCGCTTGAATTCGAACTTCTCTGGTCTGTCTTCTTACGGTTTCCATATTGTGTGAAACGACTTCAGGGGCTACTTCCACAATACGATCAATATGCCTTTCCATACCTTGAAAATCTGGGATGAGCGTTTCAAGAGTTGTTTCGGGGTTCATCCTTCTTACAGCCTTAACAGTCTCAGCCCATAATATACTACCCATATCCTTTAAATCATCTCGATCTACACTAGTTAAAACAGCGTGTTTGATGTTCATGATTTTAATAGATCTTGCAACTTTCTCAGGTTCATCCCAATCCACTGTTTCCGGTCTACCTGTTTTTACACCACAAAAACCGCATGATCTCGTACAAATATTACCTAAAATCATGAAAGTAGCAGTCCCTTCTCCCCAACATTCACCCATATTCGGACAGCTACCCGAGGTACAAATAGTATTCAGGCTATATTTATCGACCAAACCTCTTAATTCCGTGTATTTCTTTCCGGTAGGAAGTTTTACTCGTAACCATTTTGGTTTTGGTTGTCGTTCTGTTGGTTTTAAATTTGAAGTTGTTGCGGTATCCATAACATTAAAATCTAAGGCTGCAAAGATACAAAGTATTCATCACATAGGATACTAAACAGTTGTTAAGTACCAAATGCTAAAACTTATTAAAAGTAAGATGCTAATGATGCTGTAGAAGCGCATTCCTTTTTTAGGTCTTAATTCCTTGGGTGTATGTTTGCTTGTAATTAAGATGTAATTAACAACAGCATAAAACGGGGCTGTTAAAAAGGAGAGAATTGTGGCTATTTTTACTAACATAGCCATTTCGGATAGGAAAAAAACAAAAATAATTAAGGTACCTATTGCCAATCCTACCATCCAATAAAAATAGCCTTTATTATAATTTTTGTTAAAAAGGAGTTCTACCGATTTGGACATGGCTCTAGGAGAAGCGTCTAAAGTAGTTAAGGTTGTGCTAAACATGGTGGTAAAAGCAGCTAAAGCAATTATTAAATAGGTCCAATTGCCAAGAGTTTGGGTATAAAGAGTAATGAGTTGGTTGGCAAATGAGGAAGCTTGCGGACTGAATGTTTCGCCGCTATGGTTCATGACTAGGGCTCCCAAAGCTAAAAAGCAACAGCCTACTAATATGGTACTCATAAAGCCAATATTGAAATCGAATAAAATTGACTTTTGGGATAATTCGGGATTCAATTTTTTCTTTTCTAGAGTCCATAAAGATTGCCAAATGGATACATCCAAGGGTGCTGGCATCCAACCCATAAAAGCAATTAAAAAAGAAATGGCTAAAGTGTCTGATGGAATTATTTGTTCAAATGATAAAGGTTGATCCGTGTTTGGGATGGCTATAATCACGGCAATAATTGTGCTTAAAGTGAGGGTGATGACGATCACTTTCATTAAATGGTCCAAAAAGGAGTACTTGCCATTTAATAGAATAAAAAAGCAAATGCCTAAAACAATAAATGCCCACCATTCAATAGGTAAATTAAACCCGAAGAGGGTGGATGCCAATCCAGCGGTAACGATTGTAACTGCTGTTTGGATGGTAAACATTGTTGCCAGATTCAGTAGGAAATAAATCCATAGAATGGGTTTTCCTAGCTTATGATAGCCATCCAGTAGACTCTCCCCAGTGGCTGAGGTGTATTTTGGTCCAAATTGAAAAAATGGATATTTTATGATATTGATGAAGAAAAGTGCCCAAAGCAATCCAAATCCAAAATCGGCTCCTGCTCTTGTAGATTGTACTAAGTGCGATACCCCAATGGCGGCTCCAGCAAACATTAAGCCAGGGCCTAGTTTTTTTAACCGCGATTTCATTTTGTTTTAATGATTTCGGCAAGCAGTTTTTTGGCTCTTAAAAGTTTTACCTTAACATTGTTCATGGGCTCTTTTAACTCATCTGATATTTCTTGATAGCTTAGCTCTTGGAAATATCTAAGGTTGATGATTTCTTGATAATGGGGCTTGAGCTTTTTGATGTCTTTAAGCAATTTAGCCAAGTTTTGTTCTATGATCAACTGGTCTTCGGCAGAAGGCGATTCATCTAGAATTTGATTTAGGGAATCTTCATCCTGATTGGAAATAGTTTGGGAAATTTTATTTTTTTCTTTCCGTACCATATCAATATGAATGTTCTTTGAGATGGTAATGATCCAAGTTTGAAACGAATATGATTCGTCAAAAGTGGCTATTTTATCAAAGGCTTTTGAAAATGCTTGTATGGTAATGTCTTCGGCTTCATTTTCATTACCGGTACGTTTTATTTGGTAACCATAAACATAATCCCAAAAGGAATCCAATAAAAATTTAAATGCTTTTTGATCATTTTCCTTGGCTTTTTTTATGGCTTCTTTTATTTCCAATGCTTGGGCGGGGATATGAGGTTAGTTATAAAGATAATTAATTGGAAAAAGATGAGAAAACATTCTAGAACGGGAATTATTGGAACAAGGTCTTTTTCCATTAATTTTTTCGAAGCTTTTCCCAATGCAACCCATTGAATAAGAAATCGAAACGAAATTAATCCGACAACCCAAGGCCATTGAAATAAAAATATCAAAAGGACAATGGGAAGGGTCCAAAACAGTAATTGGGTACTGTAAAATAGGCCCAAAAGAAGCTTATGCTTCGATTTATAAAGTTTCGCCGTTGAAATATGTCTTCTCTTTTGATGAATCCATGCCTTGAAAGAGGTTTTAGGTTGTGAGACCGTGAAGCTTTCTTCAGAAGAACAAATAGTGGTATTTTTCCCGTTGGCCACTTCATTTATAAAAAGATCATCATCACCGGATCTTACTTTGATATGGTTGATAAAGCCATTAGCCTTAAAAAATTCAGTTTTGGTATAGGCTAGATTGCGACCAACACCCATGTAAGGATTGCCCCAAGAAGCATAAGAAAAGTATTGAATAGCCGTTAAAAGCGTTTCGAACCGAATTAATTTATTTAAAAAAGATTTTTTAATCTTGGCATAGCTACCATAACCCAAAACAATGGATTTTGACTCTGAAAATTGTTTGCTCATTTCAGAGATCCAATGGTTGGAAACCGGTTTGCAATCGGCGTCGGTAAATAAAAGGTGTTCGTATTCTGCTGCCTTGATACCTAGGGTTAGAGCATATTTTTTATTGGCCCAAAAGGTTTCATTGTTCCTCACATTAACAATTTTGATATTTGAAAATTGTTCTTGAAATGCTTCCATGATTTCTAGTGTATCGTCACGTGAGGCATCATTGATCAAAATAACTTGAAACTTAGGGTAGTCTTGATTTAAAATAGAAGGGAGAAATGATTTTAAGTTCTCAGCTTCATTTTTAGCGCAAACAATAACTGAAACAGGTAAGTTGGGAGATACACCTATTTGCCTCCTTTTATCTTTACCAGATGGGAGTAACTTTAAAAAAAATAGATAATAGATTACTTGAATACCTACTACTCCAGAAAAAAAGTAGAAAACCCAATCAAGCCAGGTCATCAAATATTAAGAATGTTGAGGTTCGTTACAGTTTTGAAATTGGTCTGGAGTTTTTCCACAAAATCCGCATGCCTCACCATCTTTATTCAACATCGGATTTTGACTTGCACAAGTTCCTGCAAATTTTCCATCTTTTTTGGCCCAGATTTTAATTGCAATACCAGCAAATCCCAAACCTAATAATATTAAAGTAACTAAAAGAAGCTTCATAATTTTTCTTTTTGCAAAGTTAGGAATTTTAAGTTCAAAACATAAAAAGCGGGTTCCAATATTTTGAAACCCGCTTTCTTTTCTCAGTAGTGTTATTTTTAGTTATTGGTTGCTCTTATTTTTTAATAAAATTTCAGCAACACTATTTTCTTTTGTAGCCGTTTCATGCTCATTCCCTTTAGATTCAATAGTAATACTGTATCCAAGAGCATTTTCGGTATAAGGGATTTCTTTCAGCTGCCTATCGGTTTCAGTTAAGATTCCCAGGTCTACCATTTTATCCTGCAATTGAGCCCAAATTTTATACTCTTGGTCTTCAGGTAATTTAGGTAATGAAACCACATCAATCATAGAAGTTCTTTCTTTGGGATTAATATAAGCGACAGTCTTTAAGTTCTTGGCGCGTTGGTTTCCATTAATGATGTATTTTTCAGTTTCCGGATTGTTCAATTGCTTGAACTGCTTCATAATCTTGTCAATGTCTCCTCTGAGATCAAAAATTTCATCAACAATTACTTGGCTTTCATGCTTTTGAAGGCTTAAGTTATTTTTTAAGTCTAGATTTTGGGTGTATAGAAAATAAGAGGTTCCTGCAAAAATAAGTGTAGCAATACTAGCTGCTATACTTAGGTGGTACCACTTTTTTGTCTTTTTTCTAGAATTTAAATTAATAACCGGGGTTTCCTTTTCAAAAGTGTCTTCTTCATTAAGTTCATCAAGGATGTTGTCCAAGATCGCTTGAGGCGCTTCAACAGCATTGCTTTTGGCTACGATTTCCAAATTGTGTTGCAAGGTGTTGTATGCATTCTCAACTTCAGGGTACTTGGCGATGTAATTTTCCACCATCAAGCTTTCCTGCAATGTTGTTTCGTCCATCAGATATTTTTCCAACAGACCAGAATGTAAGAAAGTATTTATTTTATCATTCATGACTTTTTTATTTTGGATCGTAAATCTTTTTTAGCTCACGAAGTCCAATTTTTAATCTTGACTTAATTGTTCCAAGAGGAATATCCAATTCCTCACTTGCTTCCTGTTGCGTCATACCCTCAAAAAATAGGGCATTCAATACAATCTGATATTTCTCATCCAAAGTTTTTAAATGCTCTTTGATGTCTAGAACATCTTGATTGATACTTTCGGAAGTCAATTTATATACGTTTGAAATGTCGATTTGGATTTCCTTACTATCCTTATTTGTTTGTGACCTAACTTTATCAATAGCAGTATTATACGCTATGCGATACAGCCATGTAAAGAGTTTGGCTTTGGAAGGGTCATAAGTCTTGGCTTTTTTCCAAACTTTAATGAATGTTTCCTGCAATGCATCTTGGGCAAGGTCATCATCTGATAGAACTTTTTTTATAACACCAAAAAGCGCATCTGCATAGTTTTCATAAAGCAAGGATATGGCTTGTTTGTTGCCTCGTTCCAACAAGTCAACTATTCTTTGTTCAATGGGTGAAATCAAGCTATTATTTGTTAAAGTGTTTTATAAGTTCAATCAAAGCAGATTTCCAAAAATATAGAAATCTGGGCAAATTAAATAATATTTACCTCTGCTTCAATTGAAATATCAAAAATTCGACGTACGGTCGTTTGGATTAATTTTGACAGTTGATAAATTTCTTGCCCTGAAGCGCCACCATAATTAACGAGTACTAACGCTTGTTTGGTATGCACACCGTAGTTTTTAAACGTTTTTCCCTTAAATCCAGCCGTCTCGATAAGCCAACCAGCAGGGACTTTTACTTCAGAGTCTGAAAGAACATAGCCAGGAATATCTGGAAAATTTTCCTTGAGCTTTTCAAATGCCTTGGAAGAAATGACAGGATTTTTAAAAAAACTACCACTATTTCCAATCTCTTTTGGATCAGGAAGTTTACTTTCTCTAATATTTATGACTGCTCGAGAAACATCTTGTATGGTAGGGTTTTGTATCTCAAGACTGTCCAGTTCTTGAGTAATGGCACCATATTCTGTGTGTAAAACGTGATTTCTTTTGGTCAACTTAAAAGTGATACTAGTGATGATGAAATTTCCTTTTTCTTGAGTTTTGAAAATAGAATTTCTATATCCAAACTGACATTCAGCATTTGAGAAACTCCTAATTTCCTTGGTTTTGATGTTTAAGGCTTCGCAACTTTCCATGACATCCTTAAGTTCCACACCATAGGCGCCAATATTTTGAATGGGGGCGGTCCCTACGTTCCCGGGGATAAGCGATAAATTTTCTATTCCACCCAAGTTATTTTTGAGACAAAACAGAACAAATTCGTGCCAAACTTCTCCAGCATTTGCCTTAACCCAAACATGTTCTGAATCGTCCTTTAAAATTTCTATTCCCTTCAGATTTACATGAATGACCAGTGCATCCACATCTTTAGTCAAGAGCATGTTGCTGCCACCTCCCAAAATAAATTTATCAGGGTATTCTTTTGAATCAAGAACCTCCTTTAATTCTTCAACATCTGATATAGAGATAAATGAACTGGCTTTAACGTCTATTCCAAAGGTGTTATAAGGTTTTAGTGATATGTTTTTATGAATAATCACTAATTGGGATAAACTTTAAGAGCTTCATTAAGGATGTTAACGGCTTTTCTTAAACTGTTTTCATTTAAAACATACGCAATCCTGATTTGATTCAGTCCAACTCCTGGGGTTGAATAAAAACCGGCAGCTGGCGCAACCATAACAGTTTCTCCATTAACAACAAAATGTTCCAAAAGCCATTGGGCAAAATCATCGGCGTTTTTAACTGGTAACTCCGCAACACAATAAAAGGCTCCTTTGGGTTTGGCTACTTTTACGCCTTCAATTTTTTCTAGTTCTTCGATTAAGGTATTTCTTCTAGATACATATTCAGCTTTTACTTCATCAAAATAACTTTGAGGCGTGTTCAAGGCGGCTTCACTGGCAATTTGAGCTAAGGTAGGTGGACTTAATCTTGCTTGAGCAAACTTAAGAGCTGTTGCAATAACTTCCTTGTTTTTAGAAACCAAACAACCTATTCGAGCGCCACACATGCTGTATCTTTTAGAAACCGAATCAATCATTATAGCATTTTCTTGAATGCTTTCTTCCTGCATAATAGAGTAATGCTCAATCCCGTCATAAACAAATTCACGGTAAACTTCATCAGCAATTAAAAACAAGTCATGTTTTTTAACAATAGCCGCAAGTTTTTTTATCTCCTCTTTTGAATAAAGGTATCCTGTGGGGTTTCCAGGATTACAAATAAGGATAGCTTTTGTTTTGGGTGTGATTAACTTTTCAAATTCTTCAATAGCAGGAAGCGCAAAGTTGTCCTCTATTTTAGAAATGACAGGAACAATATTAACTCCTGAAGCCGTAGAAAAGCCATTGTAATTGGCATAAAAAGGTTCTGGAATAATAATTTCGTCATCTATATCCATAATACTTCCAAAAGCAAAGAGTAAGGCTTCGCTACCACCAGTAGTTACGATGATATCATCTTTGGAAACGTGAATGTCATTTTTTTCGTAATAACCTGCAATTTTTTGACGGTAATCATCAGAACCTTCAGATCTGGTGTAAGCCAAAATATCCAAACTGTGAATCTTTACAGCATCTAATGCAATTTCAGGCGTTTTAATATCTGGCTGACCAATGTTTAAATGGTAAACCGTTTTTCCTTCAGCATAGGCTTTTTCAGCGTAAGGTGCCAATTTTCTTATGGGGGATTGAGGCATGTCTAACCCCTTTTTGGATATTGCAGGCATAGTATTTTTTTAATTTTATTGGAGTGCAAATTTCGAAATAATCTTAAACTTTATTTAAAAATAAATGCAAAAAATTATAGGTTTCCTAAAGATTTGTAAATTCAATGAAATAGAATCGCTTGATAGCTTATGATGCGGTATGTTTTGACATTGATTTTGGCATGCTCCTTTCAATTCAGTTTGGCTCAAGGACGATATGTGATTCAAAACAAAAAGGGATCGGATAAAATCCATTTTAAATTAGTTAATAATTTAATAGTCATACCGATAAAAGTGAATGGGGTAGAATTGTCTTTTCTTTTGGATACTGGGGTAAGCAAACCTATTATTTTTAATTTCTTAAATCTGACAGATTCCCTTCAAATAGAAAAAACATCAACCATTTTTCTTAGAGGTTTGGGTGAGGGTCAAGCTGTGGAATCCATCAAGTCAGAGGGAAATGTAGTGCAGTTGGGAGATGCCATTAATGTCAATCAAGATCTGTACATCATTTATGATTCGGCATTGAATTTTACGCCAAGGTTGGGTTTTCCTTTGCATGGAATCATTGGCTTTGACCTTTTTAAAGACCTGATAGTAGAAATCAATTATTCTTCAAGATTTATTCGGATTACAGATCCCAAAATATTTCGTTATAGGCACTGCAAAAGTTGTGTGTCCTTGGAAATGGAATTACATAAGAACAAACCCTATGTTGATGTAGCTGTAGTTTTAATGGAAGAGGAAATTCCTGTGAAGTTATTGGTTGATACAGGCGGGAGTGACGCACTTTGGCTATTTGAAAATAAGAGGATTGTAAACAATCAATCTTATTTCAATGATTTCTTGGGGCATGGGTTAAGCGGAAGTGTTCATGGTAAACGTTCCAAGTTAAAGAAGTTTATCTTAAAAGAATTTGAATTAAAGAATACAAATGTGTCTTTTCCTGACACATCTGATATAGCCTATATCAAAAAAATTAAAGGCAGAGATGGCAGTTTGGCAGGAAACATTTTGAAACGATTTAATTTGGTGGTCGATTACCCCAATTCAAAAATTAGTTTTAAAAAGAACCGACATTTTAAGGATCCTTTCAGCTATAATAATTCAGGGATTGAATTGGAGCACGATGGAGTTCGATTAATAACAGAAGAAAAAGCTTACTATGAAATGCAACAAGTTAATCGAGAAGATAATAATATGCCCTCAACTAAAATAGTTTTGAATCCCAGCTATAAATTGGCATTAAAACCAGCTTTTTCAATTGTTGAGATTAGACCGGGATCTGCGGCAGAGAGGGCAGGTCTTGAATTGGGTGATGTAGTTTTATCTGTTAATGGTAGACCGTGCGAAAAATATACACTACAAGAGGTGATGTTAAAATTTTATGAAGAGGTAGGTAAGGAAATAGAGCTTGAAGTAGATAGGAATGGCGATGTTTTGGAATTTAAATTTGAATTAGAATCCCCGTTTAAAAAATAAAAGCCTTGATTTCTCAAGGCTTTATTAAATGATACTTCCTATGGAATTATTTTTCCATTAAGCTTTTCTGTTTTTTTTCTAGAACGCTACTTTTACTAGGGTCAATGACCTCTCCTTTGATTTTTAAAACTACAGTAGGAGTTTCAGCATTAGAAGTTACAGTAATCGATTTTCTAATAGGCATCACACGTTTTGTGTCATACTTAACTTTGATTTCTCCTGTATCCCCTGGCATGATTGGTCCGTCTGGTTTCTCAGGTACCGTACAACCACAGCTTGACTTCACATTAGTTATAATCAGTGGGGCATTTCCAGTATTGGTGAATTCAAATGTTCTGACACCATCAGCGCCTTTTTCTATGGTTCCGTAGTCAATAACGTCTGTTTTAAATTCAATTTTAGCTACCTTATCCTGTGCTGAAACGCTCAAGGTCAATAATCCAACAAACAAGATTGTAATTAAATTTTTCATAATATTTCTATTTAATTCATTGTAAACATACTCACTTTTTGTGCCTAACGCAAAAAAATTAGATGTAATGCGCCCAAAAAAAATGGAAATCCTTGATTTTAAGGCCTAAATCTTATTTCGAAAAACAACAAAATATAAGTACTTTTGCGGGATATATTCCAAAAACTATTCCAAAGTATGAATATTCCATCAAAATATGATGCTAACCAAGTTGAAAGTAAGTGGTATGACTACTGGATGAAACACAATTACTTTCATTCTAAACCTGATAATAGGGAACCATATACCATTGTTATTCCACCTCCAAATGTGACTGGAGTTCTTCATATGGGACATATGTTGAACAATACCATACAGGATGTGTTGATTAGAAGAGCTCGTTTACAAGGTAAAAATGCTTGTTGGGTGCCCGGAACTGACCACGCATCCATAGCTACTGAAGCTAAAGTGGTAGCTAAATTGAAATCGGAAGGAATTGATAAAAACGATTTAAGTCGAGAGGAGTTTTTAAAGCATGCTTGGGATTGGACTCATGAGTACGGTGGGGTTATTTTGGAACAGCTTAAAAAATTGGGTTGCTCTTGCGATTGGGAAAGGACCAAATTCACTATGGATCCTGAAATGAGTGAATCTGTAATTAAGGTGTTTGTAGATCTTTATAACAAAGGGTTAATTTACAGAGGGTACCGCATGGTGAATTGGGATCCAGAGGCAAAAACGACCTTGTCAGATGAAGAAGTGATTTATGAGGAGCGTCAAGGATTATTATATTACTTATCATATCCTATTGAAGGCAGTGATGAGACGGTAACTATTGCTACCACAAGACCAGAGACTATTTTAGGAGATACGGCAATTTGTATCAATCCTAATGATGAAAGATATGCCCATCTAAGAGGCAAAAAGGCCATTGTGCCACTTTGTAATCGAGTCATTCCTATCATTGAGGATGAATATGTGGATGTAGAATTTGGTACGGGTTGCTTGAAGGTGACACCTGCACACGATGAAAATGACAAGAACCTGGGAGAGAAGCATAACCTGGAAGTGATTGATATATTTAATGCGGATGCCACATTAAATAGCTACGGATTGCAATATGAGGGGAAAGATCGTTTTGTTACTCGTAAGGAAATTGCCAAAGAATTGGAAGAAAAAGGATTTTTGGTAAAAACCGAAAATCACATCAATAAAGTAGGAACTTCAGAAAGAACCAAAGCTGTCATTGAACCAAGATTATCAGATCAATGGTTTTTGAAAATGGAAGATTTGGTGAAACCAGCCATTAAGGCGGTTTTAGAGGATGAGGAAGTTAAATTATTTCCTAAAAAGTTCGAAAATACCTATCGCCATTGGATGGAGAACATCAGAGACTGGAACATCTCCCGACAATTATTGTGGGGGCAGCAAATTCCTGCTTTTTACTATGGTGATGGAAAGGAAGATTTTGTCGTTGCAGAAACTATGGAGGATGCTCTTGTCTTGGCTCAAGAAAAGACAGGAAATGCCCTACTTAAGACTTCAGATTTAACCCAAGACTCTGATGCTTTGGATACTTGGTTTTCTTCTTGGTTATGGCCCATGAGTGTTTTTGATGGTATCAGAAATCCAGAAAATGAGGAAATCAAATATTACTATCCAACAAACGATTTGGTTACAGGACCAGATATTTTGTTTTTCTGGGTAGCCAGAATGATTATTGCTGGGTATGAGTATAAGGGAGAAAGACCTTTTGAAAATGTGTATTTGACAGGTCTGGTTAGAGACAAGCAGCGCCGAAAGATGAGCAAATCTTTGGGTAATTCTCCAGATGCTTTGAAGTTGATTGAAGAGTTTGGTGCAGATGGTGTCAGAGTAGGACTGTTATTAAGTTCTGCAGCAGGAAATGACTTGTTGTTTGACGAAGCACTTTGTCAACAAGGAAAAGGTTTCGGAAATAAAATTTGGAATGCTTTTAGGTTAATCAAAGGATGGGATGTTGATGAAACTATCGAACAACCTGAATCTAGTAAAATAGCCTTGGAATGGTTTGAAGCTAAATTTCAGCAAACTCTTGTAGAGATTGAAGACCATTTTTCAAAATATAGATTAAGTGATGCTTTGATGGCAACCTATAAGTTGATTTGGGATGATTTCTGCTCTTGGTTGTTAGAGATGATTAAACCAGCATACGGAGAAGCTATTGATGCTAAAACCCTTCAAGGTGTTATTACCATTTTTGAAGACAATTTAAAAGTTTTACATCCGTTTATGCCATTCCTTACTGAGGAAATATGGCAATTTATCTCAGATCGTACACCAGAAGAGGCTTTGATTGTAGCTAAGTGGCCCGCTCAAAAGTCATTTGATCAAGCTTTAATTTCAGAATTTGAAATGGCTCAAGAAGTGATTTCGGGTATAAGAACGATTAGAAAAGATAAGAACATTGCTTTTAAAGATGCTGTGGCATTTTCGGTAATAAATAATGAAGAGGTTAAGCCTACTTTTGATAGTGTCATTCAAAAATTAGGAAACTTAGAAGGTGTTGAGTATACCAACGAAGCTGTTGATGGGGCTATTACTTTTAGGGTGAAATCCAATGAATATTTCATCCCTATGTCGGGTGCTATTGATGTGGAAGAGGAGATGAAAAAATTAATGGAAGAGTTGAATTACACCGAAGGCTTTTTGAAATCTGTCCAAAAGAAGCTGTCCAATGAGCGCTTTGTAAATAATGCGCCAGAGCAGGTTGTTGCAGCTGAGCGAAAAAAGGAAGCGGATGCTTTGGCAAAAATAGATACATTAAAAGCAAGCTTGTCTTCTTTGAAGTGATGAAAAAGAATCAAATCTACACCATAATTGCGATTGCTATTGTGGTTGGGATATTTTCCTTTGAAACTTTTTTAAATCAAAAGGAAAAAGAAAGCATAGTTAAAGAAGGAAGAGAGATTGGTGATCGAACCAATCTCTTTTTTTTGCCCAGTAGTACAACCGGTGTGATCGTGCATCATCAAGGCTATTCCTTGTCATATAGTGAAGCCTATGAGCAAGCAGAATGGGTTGCTTATGAGCTTTTGGAGGATCAACTTTCTGATGTGGACCGAAAACGGCCTTACTTTGAAGTCGATGAAGCCATACCAACAGGTGCTGCTAGTTGGAGAAATTATAAAAACTCGGGTTACGATAGAGGACATTTATGTCCTGCGGCAGATAGGCAATTTGATGAGGACTTATTCAACGAAACTTTTTTGACTAGTAATATTTCTCCACAGAATCATGAATTTAATTCTGGTATCTGGAATAGTCTGGAGCAAAAGGTGCGTTATTGGGCTAAATCATACCATGGGGTTTATGTGGTCACAGGCGGTGTTTTAAAACCGGGCCTTGAAACCATCGGGTCAGAGAAGGTGGCTGTTCCAGAATACTTTTATAAAATAATCCTGGATTATAATGAGGGTAAGCCCAAAGCCATTGCTTTTTTGATGCCTAATCGGGCTTTGGAAAGAAAAATTAAGCCATATATTGTATCTGTCGATTCTATAGAGAAGTTAACTGGCATTGATTTTTTTCCAAAAATGGAAGATAGATTAGAGGAAGAAATGGAAGTCAAATGGGATGGATCGGGATGGAAATTTTAATATAATTTTTTAAGAATCCCCTTCCATCTGTAATTTCTAATATACTTACCTTCTTCGCTGGTGACCGTGAATTCAGGTTTTTCTTTTAAGGCTTTAAGGTAGCCAGCTATGTAATCTCTAAAATAATTGAAACTTTTCTTTTTAACACTTAATTTTAGAGCTGAAATGGTGGTGAGTATTAGCCCGTACCTCATTTTGTACATTGCTTCACCCTGTAAATGTTTGGCGGCTTTATTATAAGAAGCTCCGGTGGGTTTCAAATGTTTGACATGAAGTGTGTCATCTGCAAAGAAGTTCCAGCCGTAGAATTTAGCTAGTAGTTCATCAATGGTATCCCAGCCCATGGTTCTTTTTAGCTTGCCTATTTCCAAAAAACAGTCTTTTCTGTAAGCTTTTAACGCACCTCTTATATGGTCTTTTCCTGTTAAATCTTCTAAGACCCATTGACCATTATTTTCAATATAACAAACACCGGCTGCCATTCCCAATTTAGGTGATTCTTTGAAGTGATTTGCTAATGATTCCAAGTAGTTCAATGGAAAGATCAAATCAGCATCATATTTACAAATAACATCATATGCTTCATCTAAGGTATCATATCCTTTATAAAAGGCGTTGATGATTTTGGTTCCAGGTAAATGTTCATTGGAAGAGGTAACGGTTACTAGTTCTATGAAGTTATGGGATTTTGAAAATTCTTCTACAATGTTTGGAGTATCATCTGAAGAATGATCATTGACTACCACAATTTTTTTTGGCAATAAAGTTTGATGGACTAGAGAATTTAAGGTGTCTCCTATGGAATCCGCTTCATTATGGGCAGGTATAACAATGTAAAAGTTCAATTATTGAATTTTTTCAGCATAAACAATATAATAACGAGGAGTGAACCATCTTAGTATGGGCCTAATTCCCAGTTTTTTTGTTGGATTGGTCCATTTTTGTCGATCCAAAATTTTCCAACCTGCTTTTTCTAATAACCAATCAAATTGCCAGTCTTCAAATTCATGGTAGTGCCTATCCCACAAGTCTGTTTTGCTTCTGTATGCAGGAGAAAACCAAAGTCTCAGAGGAATACTTGCAACTAATCTGTCTGCTTTTATTGACTTTAAAACCGTAAAAGGAGAGAGTAAATGTTCGAAGATTTCAAAAGCGGTGACCACGTCTGCATTAGAGTTTTCAATGGCTTCGGTATTTAAATCCAAATCTTCACCTTTGGTGTTAGATACCTGGAATCCTTCCTTTTTCATGATTTCGGAAAAGGGATTTGAAACCCCCAAATCTAAAACCTTTGAATCCTTTGAAATATGTTTGTATAAGAATTCTAATGTGTTTTTAAATCTTTTGTTTGGATATGTTTTCTCGTACATCTGGTAGGAATAAATGACATGGTGCAAATATATAATTTCAAAATAAAGTTGTTATAATTTATAATTGTTAAAGAAGATGTAGGCTTTTTTTGTAATTCATAATTTTCACGTAGGATTTTTTTTAAAGGCTTGATTGATTTATATTTATAGAAAATTGCTGTTTGAAAATATCTTTCCAAAATATCAGGATCTTTCTAGTTATTTTAAGCTTAGTCTGGTTTCATATTTTTAGTGTTGCTAGGGGTAACGTTATTCAAAATAATTTGGACCCTCAACTGGAGGTAATAACTCCTAGTTCATGCTCCTCTATGGACGGGGCTATTATAATTACTGAATTGGATTCCAATACAGCATATGAGGTTCAATATCACAACGGTAGTTTACAAACATTAACCTTGACGACCAATACCAATGGTACTTTGACCATTAATAATTTGCCGTCAGGAGATTATCAAAACTTGATGTTAACAAACTTGGTTTTAGGTGACCAAATATCCTTTGGCACTGTAGAGGTCCCTCACGTACCTCTACCAGCAGTTATTTCAGCTGTAGTAAATGCCAGTGAGTGTTTTGCAAATGGTAATATTAAGATTTCTGGTCTGGAGCCCTTTACAGATTATGATGTGACTTATATTTTTGGGGGTTTTCAAGATGTTACACTTACTTCAGATTTTTCTGGGTTAATAACAGTTTCTGGATTGGCGCCTGGGTTTTATATTAATCTTACGGTTGAAGATATCAATACCGGGTGCCATGTAGAGTTTGATGCAATTGAAATTGAAGGAGATCTTTTTGATGCGGGTTTTTCTATCATTCCTCCTTCGGGCTGTGACAGTCAGGACGCAGTTATGTCTTTTGCCGTTTCTGATTCTAATCCGGCTGTTTATGAGATTACTTATTCCATAAATAATCAAAGTTTTTCTGAAGTAGTTTCAACTTCGGGATTAGAGGCCATGGTGGTTAATAATCTAGAGCCAGGATACTATTATGACATTGCTATAACAAATATTGAAACAGGCTGTTTTGATGATTTAGGGTATTACCAGATTCCTAGCCCTATTTTAAGTTTGGCGAGGTATTTTGCTGAGCCTTCGGGTTGTCTAGCTACAAATGGAGTGATCACCATTACGGGTCTAGATTTAAATCCGTTAACTTCTTTTGAAATTGCCTATACTCTTAATGGAATTCCCCAAAACCTCATTATTGAATCAACGGACACTGGCCAGCTTATTATGACCGGCCTGGGAACTGGTCTGTACGATAATTTTTCCATTTCAGAAATAGGTAATGATGACTGTCACGGAACTATCGAGCCAGTTGAACTCATTGCTCCCGAAATGGAAACGGTTTTGAATATAAGCGGAACAACGGCTTGCAATACTACTGATGGCGCTTTGATGTTCTCAGAATTGAATTCAGAAATGGAGTATTCTTTAAGCTATGTGAATGGTAATGGTGAAACGGGGGAGTTTATTCAAATGTCCAATTCCCAAGGTCAATTGGAGTTTACAAGTTTGTCAGCAGGTTTGTATACCAGTTTTACACTGGTGGAAGTTGAAACTAGCTGTTTTGCCCAATTTGAAGATGTTTTGATTTCTGCACCTGAATTGGAGATCGAGTTGGACGTGGCACCCGCATCACGATGTGGAGAGTCAGATGCTGCCCTTTACATGTATGGCTTGCAGCCAAATGCTTCCTATGAAGTGGGTTATTCTCATGGCGGTTCTCCATATGCGCTGAATTTGCAAAGTAATTCCAATGGCATTCTTACAATTATGGGACTTGATGCAGGGACCTATGGATCTCTGGAAGTGTTGGAGTTGAGTTCTGGATGTTCCAAAACATTGGGTTCTTTTGAAATAGAATCACAAGATCTGGTTTTAGATTTTGAACCTATTATCCCTTCAAACTGTGCTGCCACAGATGGTGAAATTATCATTAATGACTTATTGCCAAACGAACAGTACCAGATTTATTTTTCTGGGGGCATCCAGGATGACGGAGAATACCAAGTGTTTAGCTCAGACTCTGACGGGACCCTTACGCTGCTAGGGCTCTCTTCTGGGATTTATGATGGATTATCCTTGGTTGAGGTAAGTAGCGGCTGTGTAGGTGTTATAGAGACCGTTAGATTGGGATGCTTGGATGGTTTTGGATGTTACAAATTAAGATCATTTTTCACTCCTAATCAAGATGGAGAAAACGACTTTTGGGGGCCAGAGGCAGAATCTCAAAGTTGTGATTATACTTTAAGAATATTCAATCGCTTTGGAAAACAACTGGCCGTTTTAAGTCCACGTGATTACAGGTGGGATGGAACCTATGAGGGTCAGCAAATGCCTTCAGATGATTATTGGTTTACTGTAGAATATTTAGATGATCAAGGGAATCCTGGATTCTACAGGTCTCATTTTACTCTAAAACGCTAGTTTGATTTTTAAATTTAGGCTTTGTAAATCATGGCGTTGATATGCATTCCGGCACCTACACTGGCAAAAATGACGACATCACCTTTATTTACAACATGATTTTCCAATTTATTTTTCTTTACCAAATCATATAGAGTAGGAATGGTGGCTACGGAACTGTTACCTAGTTTATGAATGCTCATGGGGGTGATGTTCTCAGGCTCTGGCATACGGTATGCTCTATAAAAACGCTTCACAATAGCTTCATCCATTTTCTCATTAGCTTGGTGAATAAATATTTTTTTTACATCCTTTATATCCAAGCCACTTTGGTCCAAACAAGCTTTCATAGCTTGAGGAACGTGGGTCAATGCAAATTCGTAAACTTTTCTCCCTTGCATTTTTATGTAACTATTCGCTTTAGATTGGTCCTGATTATAAGAATTGCCGAAATATAAATAATAGGCCTCATCAAAGGTGTAACTCGCCGTATCAAAAGCCAATATGCCACCTTCTTCTTCAGTTTCCTCAATAACCGTAGCTCCTGCACCATCAGAGAAGATCATGCAGTCTCTATCATGTTTATCAATAACTCTTGATAGCATTTCGGTTCCTATAACCAAACATTTTTTAGCCATTCCTGCTTTGATGAATGCTTGGGCTTGAATAACACCTTCTAGCCATCCGGGGCAGCCAAACAAGAGGTCATAGGCAACGCATTTTGGGTTTTTAATTCTTAAGGTGTGTTTGATTCTTGCTGCAAGCCCAGGAACCATGTCACCTTGATTGGTGCCATATTTAACATCTCCAAAATTATGGGCCACAATTATGTAATCGAGCGTTTCTGGGTCTATATTGGCATCGGTTAGGGCTTTTTCGGCTGCAAAAGCTCCCATATCAGAGGTGACCAAATGCCTGTCGGCATAGCGCCTTTCTTGAATGCCTGTAATGGCTTCAAATTTTTCAACTATAACACTGTTAGGGGAACTGATTTGAGAGCCGTCGGCATTTAGGAATAAGTGTTGATTAAAATCAGAGTTTTTCTCAATGTTTTCTGGTATATAACTTCCTACACCAGTTATTTTGATGCCCATAAAAAATGCTTTTAATTTATTAGGCCATGAAGGTAGGCATAATAAACTAAAAGCAAATTTTAATTTATAATTTTATACGATGTCCAAAAATGGCTTATGCCTCCATATAGTCCTCTATTGGGGCGCAAGTACATATCAAATTACGGTCACCATACGCATCATCAACACGTCTAACGGTTGGCCAAAACTTATTTTCTCCAACATAAGGTAATGGAAATGCAGCCTTTTCTCTTGAGTATGGGAAATTCCATGTGTCCGATGTTAACATTTCCAAGGTATGCGGTGCATTTTTCAATACATTATTGACATCATCTTTAGACGTAGCATCAATTTCCTTTTTAATAGAAATCATGGCATCACAAAAACGATCCAACTCTTCTTTGCTTTCACTTTCGGTTGGCTCAATCATTAGGGTTCCAGCTACAGGGAATGATACCGTTGGCGCGTGGAAACCGTAATCCATCAAACGTTTAGCAATGTCTGTTACTTCAATACCATTAGCTTTAAATGGTCTACAGTCTACGATCATCTCGTGCGCTGCTCTACCCATTTCTCCAGAATACAGGGTGTCAAAATGCCCTTGTAGTCTTTGCTTCATATAGTTGGCATTCAAAATAGCTGTTTTGGTGGCGTGGGTTAAACCATGTGCTCCTAACATCTTGATGTAACCGTATGAAATTAAGCATACCAAAGCAGATCCAAATGGTGCAGCCGAAATAGCTGTAATAGCTTTCTTTCCACCTGTTTTTATTACTGGATTTCCAGGTAAGAACGGTACCAATTGCTTAGCAACACAAATAGGTCCTACTCCAGGTCCACCACCACCATGAGGAATGGCGAATGTTTTATGTAAATTCAAATGACAAACATCAGCGCCAATTCTACCAGGATTGGTTAATCCTACTTGCGCATTCATGTTGGCTCCGTCCATATAGACTTGTCCGCCGTTGTCATGGATGATTTTAGTGACTTCTTTAATGGCAGATTCATATACCCCATGAGTAGATGGGTAGGTCACCATTAAACAAGATAAATTGTCTTTATATTTTTCAGCTTTTTCACGTAAGTCCTCTACATCAATATTTCCTTTATCAGTAGATTTGGTCACTACTACCTGCATACCAGCCATAACCGCACTAGCAGGGTTGGTACCGTGAGCAGAAGAAGGAATCAAACAAATATTTCTGTGTCCTTCACCTCTAGATTCGTGATAAGCTTTTATAACCATTAAACCAGCATACTCACCTTGTGCTCCTGAGTTAGGTTGCAAGGATGTTGCAGCAAATCCTGTGATTTCTGTCAATTGATCTTCAAGCTCTTTTAAAACAGTTAGGTATCCTTTTGCTTGTTTTTCTGGAACAAAAGGATGAACATTAGCCCATTTAAAGATACTTAGAGGTAACATCTCTGCAGCTGCATTAAGCTTCATGGTGCAAGATCCCAAAGAAATCATAGAATGGTTCAAAGAAAGATCCTTGCGCTCCAATTTCTTGATGTAACGCATCAATTCTGTTTCAGAATGGTAAGAATTGAATACATCTAATGTGAGGAATTCTGATTGACGTTGATACTTGTCAGAAATGGCATTTGCATAGGTAATGTCGTCAATAGTGAAGGCTTCTTCTCCAGCAATTTCAGAAAATACCAATATTAAATAATTCAAATCACGAACCGTTGTGGTTTCATTCAATGAAATGGTAACGGTTTCATCATCTGGATAATAAAAGTTGACTTTTTTAGCCTTGGCTATTTTCTTAACCTTTTTAGCTTTTACTTTTATTTGAAGGGTATCAAAATAGTCTGTGTTGACTTGTTTGAAACCTAATTTTTTAAGGGCATCAGCCAATAGAACCGTAGCGCTATGTACACGATCTGCAATGAACTGAAGTCCTTTTGGTCCGTGGTACACAGCATACATTCCGGCCATAACTGCCAATAGTACTTGAGCAGTACAAATATTGGAAGTTGCTTTGTCACGTTTAATGTGTTGCTCACGGGTTTGAAGTGCCATACGTAGCGCACGATTACCGTCCAAATCTTTGGTTACACCAATAATTCTTCCTGGGATGTCACGCTTATAGGCTTCTTTAGTTGCAAAAAAGGCAGCGTGAGGTCCACCATAACCCATTGGTATACCGAAACGTTGGGTTGTGCCAACCACAACATCAGCACCAAAAGATCCTGGTGCTTCCAGCTTTACTAGGCTTAATATATCAGCCGCAACAGCTACTTTTATATCGTTTTCTTTGGCTTGTTCGATAAAGGATTTAAGATCTGTAACCTGACCATGTTTTCCTGGATATTGTAAAATAGCCCCAAAGAATTCCTGTGAGAAATCAAATTCACTTTCTTTTCCAATAACCAATTCAATACCAATTGGTAAAGCTCTTGTTTGTAATAGGGAGAGGGTTTGTGGAAGAATGTCTTCTGAAACAAAGAATTTATTAATGCCTTCTTTTTTCTGAGCTCTTTCACGTACAGCAAACAACAGACTCATCGCTTCTGCAGCTGCAGTACTTTCGTCTAACAAGGAGGCGTTTGCCAATTCCATTCCAGTCAAATCAGTAATCATGGTTTGGAAATTCAATAAAGCTTCCAATCTTCCTTGAGCAATTTCAGCTTGATAGGGAGTATAGGCCGTATACCATCCTGGGTTTTCCAAAATATTTCTTTGAATGACCGCCGGAAGAATGGTAGGGTGGTACCCCAAACCGATATAAGTTTTGTAAACCTTATTTTTTTTGGATAAGTTGTGGATGTGAACTAGGTATTCTTGTTCACTCATGGGTTCATCCAAATTCAGTTCTTTTTTTAGTTTGATTCCATCAGGTAAGGTTTCATAGATCAGTTGGTCTAAGCTATCTACACCAATGGTTTTTAACATATCTTGTTGTTCCTGTTGATCAGGTCCTATATGACGAAGTGCAAAAGAGGTTGTATCCATCAAATTTAAGTTGTGTTTTAAGGCGCAAAAGTACGCATTTCTATATGTATTTTTGTTATTGAAGACTAAAGTTTTTAACCAAAAAAAACGGTTATTAACACTTTGATTATTTTTGCTATATGTCTCGATTTAAGGCTTTATTCAATTTTTATATTAATAGCAGTATTCATGTGGCTTTGTCGGTGTGTGCTCTTACATGGATTACCTTATTGGAGTTTGGTATTCCTTGGGATGCCCTTCTTATCGGATTCATTTTTTTTGCCTCGATAACAGGATATAATTTTGTGAAATATTTTGGTTTGGCTAGGTTTCATCACAGGAGTTTGGCACATTGGCTTAAAGTGATTCAAGTTTTTTCATTGTTGAGTTTCTTGGCCATGATTTATTTCGGACTGAAACTAAAGGAAATGACCTGGCTATATATTGTAGGTTTTGGAATCGTAACATTTTTATATGCCATACCCTTTTTGCCTAGAAAATTTCTTTTTGACCACCAACAAAATTTAAGAAATGTAGGAGGAGTCAAGGTTTATATCATTGGTTTGACATGGGCTGGGGTAACCGTCATTTTACCCTTGGTCAATAATGATTTTCAATTGAATTCTGATGCGCTAATTACTTTAGTGCAGCGATTTTTATTTGTGTTAGCACTGATGCTTCCTTTTGAAATCAGGGATTTGAATTATGATAGCCTAAAACTGGCTACGATTCCGCAGCAAATAGGAATCAAAAACACAAAAATGGTTGGTGTCATTTTGATGCTTTTGTTTGTGATTTTGGAATTGTTCAAGGCCTCGGTTACTTGTCATTTTTTAACCGCCGTTTGTTTTATTGCTTTGGTTACTTTGGCATTTATTTGGGCATCCAAAAAGGAACAGTTTGAATATTATTGTTCTTTCTGGGTGGAAGGCATTCCTGTTTTATGGTTGGCTTTGGTTTTGCTTTTGGAGTTCTTTTGAGAAATGGTCTTTAAGGGATTGTTTTTCGGAATGCTTCATGCATTGCACTTTGGATTGCTTGAGGGAATGGGTCAGCTTTTTGTTTTTTGATATGTAGCCTCTGGTGTGCTTGCACCAAATTAATCGTAAATTCAGTTTTAGTTTTTCCCAAAGGGAGGCATCATTATACTGGGACTTGTCACAAATGTGATATGCTTCATCACAGGAGATAAACAAGATAGATTTTTTTTCAGACATAGGTTAAAACCAGTTTTTTTCCATGCAATCAGCTAGGGCTGTTCTTGCCCTGTGAATGATCACCCACAGGTTAGACGCAGTGATGTTTAATTCATTACAAATCGTTTCAGTATCCAAACCTTCTATAGTTTTCATTTTAAATACAGCGGCCTGTTTTTCTGGAAGTTTATCCAAACATTGAAAAATAGCATTTCCAAGTTCATCGTTTTCCATTTGGTCTTCTGCTGTTTTATCAAAGGGATCAGAAACTTGCTCTTCCAGCCAATCACCGTTGTTGTCTTCCTCATTGTAATTGATCTTAACTTCGGCTTGACCCTTTTTGGAGTTTATCTTACGATAATAGTCAATTATTTTCCTTTTTAAAATAGATATAAGCCAGGTACGCTCAGATGCTTCACCTTTAAAATTCTTCATGGAATTTAAGGCAGCAAAGAAAGTTTCTTGTACTAAATCCTTGGCCATTTCCCGGTCGTTCACTCGAGATATGGTATAATTGAATAGGTAATCAGAATACCTATCAATCCACCGGTTGGGATCTAGTTTGTGGCTAGGCATAACAGCAATTCTTTTACTCAAATTTAAACTAAAAAAATGAGTTGGTAACTGATTTAATAATAATATGTTAAAGCGAAGCTGGAACTCATGTAAGTCCACATGATAATAAAGAAAATGTGAACAACTGTTTCAAATGATTTTCCTCGCCATAGTTTTGGGGAATAAACTAGTAATTGGAAGATTAATCGGATAAACCAAAAAATGCCTAGACCCAATGCTATTATTTTACCAAAATAAGTATGGGTTAATTCATAGGAATAAAAAATACAAAGAATACCAATTAAAAATACTACTAAAGCAATAAAAAAAGTATGGACAACCATGAGTTGCTTATTTATGAGTTCTAGTTTTTGAAGTTCCGTTTTCCATCCAAAATACTTCGGGAATATAAAGTGGACTAAGGCCAGTAAAACTAAGAAGATGCCGATAATTTGAATATGAGTTTCCATGGAATTGTTTTAAGGTTCAACTGTAAAAATTGATAAAAAAGGAGTGAATTTCTCTTCGCTTATTTTTGAGAATCCAGCTTGTTTTAAACTTTTTTTCCAAGTTTTTCTCGAAAAGAAGTGAGTGAAACCTACATGGAATGCCATAAAATTTGGTAGATCCCTTAAGTGCTCAACCATAATAACTTTACCTGTAGATTTTAAAATTCTTTTACATTCTTTAAGAAAGATCACTTTTTCTTGATTTGATCTTATTTCATGGGCCGCCGATAGCAGACATATTAGATCTGAGGAGTTGGTTTCTAATGGAATAAGGTCTGTCGAAATCTGTTCTGTCTTGGAATGATTTATGCCTTCTTTTCGGGCACGTTGAATGGCAATTTCCGTATGATCTTTCGGGTTGTAAAAATCAAAGACTCGAAGATTGGATTTAGGAAATTTTTTATTCAACAAATGACTAGTTTCATCAAAGCCTGCATGTATGTTGACAATGCTTAAAGAGTTTGATGTTTTTATTCGTTTGTTTTCAAGCCATTCAAGTTTGTAGTATCCGGAATAATCATACACATATGCCGATACTAATAAAGGCATTGCCAAACCTAGAAGAATAAATATAATGACTAATTGGTTCCAAAAAGTGGGTATTTCAAATATATAGGCAACAAGACTGAAAAGAATTAATGCGCCAAATCCTAGGTAATAATAATGGCGATTAAAGTTTAATATATTTTTTACGCCTTGAAATTTTGTTCTGTTTGTTTCCATGATTCAATTTTTCCTTTTTTCCACTGGTAGGGAATGTTTTCAACAATAAAAGCATTGGCTAAAGCTGGGGTCGGTTCCAAGTTTAATGTATTCAAAAATGGTATATGATATTCTTTGATGGACGCAGGTCTAGGGTGCCAATCGTTTCTAAGACCTTTCACAATTAAAACCTCATTTGTATGTTCGTTAAAAGTGAAAGTGTGAGGTAATGGTCCTGCAAATCTTCTAGCTTCTTTCCATGAGATAAATGGAGAATTTTGAGGTAAGACGCAATCATCCCTTCCAGGATGGCAAACGATTTTTAATTTAGACTTTTTGGAACGAATAATGAGCTCATCGGCTATGCTGGTTTCCATTTCAATATCCGTTGAGGTATAATTATAATGAGTAAATATGTTGCCTAAATAGGCCATTCTATTTTTGTTGGTTTCTGATTTTAGAATGTATAAACCTCTCAATCTCTTTCCTTGAGCTGTTTGGTACCTTACAAATATTCTGTAACCTGCCAATATAAAATCTTGACCTGTAAATTCAGGAAAAATAGAAGGTCTTAGGTTTCTTGTCTTTACAAATGCAGCTGCTAAAAACCCATAAGTATCCTTGAAGGTGTCCAACTGCAAGCAGGGAGGGAGCAAGGGATTAAGTGTTTCTTTAGGTAATGCAAAGGTCAATACTAAAGACATGTCAAAATGCGCTTTGACATCAAAGGGATGATTTTTTAGTAATTGGAGCATAATCGTGGTTTTTAATTGTTCTTGTTTGGAAATAGGTATACCAAATAAAGGCCATGAAAAGAAATGCAAATACAATATTAAATGGACCCCACAGGAGCAAATCTTTGGCAAGAGTGAATTCCAAAATATTCATGGCTAAAATCGTAATCAATTGAATGAAGGCATTTAAATGATTTAATTTTTTGGAAAGAATCCATATGCCTAGAATGACCTCTAAAAATCCGATTAAAAGTGTCATTTCAGAAGCAAATGCATGACCCAAAATTCTGGCAACTATATTTTCATGCCTTTGATTCATTGGAATTATTTTAAAAAATAGTCCACTAGTTAACCAGGTTAAGGCGATAAATAAAATAGATAAATTTTTAAACATTTTTTAATTATTAAACTTTCAGAAAAAAATGAAACATTGTATTAAAAAAATTAACGCATAATCTTGATAAATGTTTTAGTCACCCAATTAAGATCTTGGTCAGCTATTTTGTTAAGCATGTCATCGGCTTGTTGGGTTAAATCATGAAGCGCTTTGGTTTGTTTCTTCAATTCCTCTGTTTCTTCACTTTGATCGCTATCAATATTTGAAACCTCCTTTAAAACCTTCAATACAGGTTTTAATTCACGTCTACTTCGTTCTTTGGCTATATGTCTGGCCAGTTCTTCCACATCCTTTTCTGTTGTGAAATATTCTTTACGTTCTCCTGGAATGATTTCTTTGGTAACGATACCCCAGTCCATCAATTGTCTTAAATTCATACTGGTATTACCTCTTGAAATTTTTAACTCTTCCATGATGTCTTCCATAGACAAGGGTTTGGTAGAGATAAATAAAAGCGCTTGAATTTGTGCCATGGCTTTATTGATGCCCCATAGGGAGCCTAAACTCCCCCAAGTGCTGATAAACTTTTCTTTGGCTTCTTGATAGTTCATGAGTCAAATATATAAAATATTTTAAACTTTCAATAATAATTGAAAGTTTATTTTCTGCAAGAACTAGTTCTAAAAGGAAACTACTAAAACCTTTAAAACTAAGGCTCTATTTAAAAGACTTTTGAATTTGATTATAAATCTTTAGGGTTTTGGTGGAAGATCAAATGCATTTGCCTCATGTTCAAAATGGTTGCGATGACTACCATCACAAAATGGTTTGTTTTCTGATCTTCCACAGCGGCAAAGTGAAACTAAAGTTCGGCCTCCCAGGCCATAAACGTTACCTTCTTTATCGACAATTTCAAAATCGCCATCTACTTTTACGCTTCCGTTGCTAAGTATAGTGAGTTTGGTTTTAGACATGTTTAAATGTATTGGTTATAGGTGGTAAGATACACATTTTTAAAACTTGGTCTAAAGTTTTGAATCATAGGTAACCTAAAAAGTTTATTATGAATTTTATTATTGCTGCTAAATAGTTAAGACGGTTTCGCGATGTGCATAGAATTCAAAAGAAAAGGGCGATGATTATCACCCTTTTCTTTATCCCTTATTTCTCTATCAATCCAGCTCTCCTTAATAGGGCTTCTGGTTGTGGTTCTTTACCTCTAAATTGTTTGTAAAGCACCATGGGGTCATCTGTGCCCCCTTGAGACAACACATTATCCTTAAATTTACTAGCTACTTCTTTGCTGAATATGCCTTGTTCTTTAAAAAATTCGAAAGCATCGGCATCCAAAACTTCCGCCCATTTGTAGCTGTAGTACCCAGAAGAGTAACCACCTTGAAAGATGTGTGAAAATGACGTGCTCATGCAATTTTCTGCTACGTCAGGGTATAATTTCGTACTTTCAAAAGCTTTCAGTTCATGAACTTTTACATTAGAAATATCAGTTGGGTCAATTCCATGCCAACTCATATCCAACAAACCAAAGCTTAACTGCCTTAAGGTTTGCATTCCTTCATGGAAGGTGGCAGATTCCTTAATTTTTTCAACCAAATCCATTGGGATTACCTCACCGGTTTCATAATGGGTGGCAAAAAGTTCTAAGGCCTCCTTTTCATAACACCAATTTTCCAAAACTTGACTAGGTAATTCTACAAAGTCCCAAAAAACACTAGTCCCAGATAAACTTGGATAAGTTGTGTTTGCCAACATGCCATGTAAGGCGTGACCAAATTCATGGAATAGGGTGGTCACCTCATTAAATGTAAGCAAAGATGGTTTTGTCTTAGTGGGTTTAGTGAAATTACAAACAATGGAAATATGTGGTCGGTCATTAATGCCATTTTTCACATATTGCGGCTTGTAAACCGTCATCCAGGCACCATTTCTTTTACCTTCCCTAGGAAAGAAATCAGCGTAGAAAATAGAAACATAATTTCCGTTATCATCGGTAACTTTGTACGTCAAAACATCTTCATGATATTTGTCAATCGTATCAATTTCTTCAAAATGTAAGCCATATAGTTTTTGAGCGATTGTAAACACACCATTGATAACATTTTCAAGTTTAAAATAGGGTTTCAATTTCTCGTCATCTAAATCAAACAATTTTTGTTTTAATTTTTCTGAATAATAAGCGCCATCCCATTTTTCTAAATGGTCGATACTATCTAATTTTTTGGCAAAAGCTGATAACTTTTCAAATTCCTTTTCAGCTGCTGGTTTGGCTTTTTCCAAGAGATCCTGTAAAAAGGTAGTAACCGTTTCAGGATTTTTTGCCATACGCTCTTCTAAAACGAAATGGGCATGAGTAGGATAGCCTAAAAGGTTGGCTCTTTGATGGCGTAATTTAGCTATTTTGAGAACTATTTCTTGGTTGTCAAATACATCTCCATGAAATCCTTTGGCTCCAAAGGCAATAGCCAGTTCTTTCCGTAATTCCCTATTGTTTGCATAGGTCATAAAAGGAATGTAGCTTGGGTATTGCAGTGTAATCACCCAGCCCTCTTTTTTCTTGGCTTCTGCTGTTTGTTTAGCTTCTTCCTTAGCGTCTTCGGGTAAACCAGCCAGATCTTCTTCATTCGTTATATGAAGTTCGTATTTATTGGTTTCAGCAAGCACATTTTCTCCAAATTTTAATTTGAGTTGACTCAATTCTTTATCAATTTGACGTAATTGTTGCTTTTTGTCCTCAGGGAGATTTGCTCCGTTTCTGGAAAAGCTTTTATATTTTTTGTCAAGAAGTGTTTCTTGCTCCTTGGTTAAATTCAATTGCTCCTTTTGATCGTAAACAGCTTTAACTCGTTCAAATAGCGTTTTATTTAAGGTGATATCGTTGCTAAACTCAGAAAGTAGTGGAGAAGCTTCTTGCGCTATTTTTTGGATCTCGTCGTTGGTCTCGGCCGAATTTAGATTAAAGAAAATACTTGAGATTCTATCCAGTTGTTCTCCAGAGAAATCTAAGGCTTCAATCGTATTTTTAAAGCTTGGTGCCTCTTTATTCTCACAAATTTCATCAATTTCTTTTTTAGCATCTGCAATTCCCTGAATAAAAGCCGGAAGGAAATCCTCATTTTTTATTTTTGAGAAGGGAGCTGTATGATATTGATTGTCAAATGGTTTATTTAAAATGTTCATTTTTTTGTAAATTTCTTTAATCAGAATAACGTCCTTTTTTTCTTACTAAGAACTTGATTAGCATAACATTAACAAATTTTTTTCTTTGTAATCTGAAATGTTTTTTTACTTTTGCCGAAGATTTTTCATAAGAGTTTAAAAGTTTACTCTTTAAGATGATTGATTAATAGCTTGAATGCCTCGGTAGGGATACCGAGGCTTTTATTTTAAATCCTTCGCAGCTTCGTAGACTTTCATCTTCAAGCCTTCTTTATAAGCAATAATTTTATCTAAAACACACTTGTCTGAGCTCCCGATAATTTGGGCGGCTAAAATACCAGCGTTCTTGGCACCATTCAATGCTACGGTAGCAACTGGTACACCTCCTGGCATTTGAAGAATAGATAAAACAGAATCCCAACCGTCAATGGAATTACTACTTTTAACGGGTACCCCAATGACAGGTAGAGGGGATAATGATGCTACCATCCCGGGTAAATGAGCTGCACCGCCAGCGCCAGCAACGATGACCTGAATGCCTCTGCTGTGAGCATTTTTACTATAATCAAATAATTTTTCTGGTGTTCTATGTGCCGATACAATATCAACTTCCACCTCAATATCAAATCCTTCCAATATATCAATAGCTTCTTGCATAACTGGCAAGTCGCTTTTACTTCCCATGATAACTCCTACTTTGCTCATAACTTATTTACTGATTACGTTAATGGTCTTTTTTACTTGTTCGGCTATTTGTCTGGCCTCATTTATATCTTCATTCACTATGGTCACATGTCCCATTTTTCTGAATGGTCTGGTTTGTTTTTTCCCATAGATATGTGGAGTTACACCCTCCATACCCATAATGGCTTCAATATTTTCATAAATGACATCACCGGTATAACCTTCAGCGCCAACCAAATTTACCATAATTCCGCCAACAGTACTTTCCGTTTTTCCTAAAGGTAAGTTGAGAACGGCTCTTAGGTGCTGTTCAAACTGAGACGTATAGCTTGCCTCAATGGTTTGGTGCCCCGAATTGTGCGGTCTAGGGGCCACTTCATTAACCAAAATTTGGTCCTCTTGGGTTTGGAACATTTCTACCGCCAACAGCCCTACATGGTTAAATGCTTCAGAAGTCTTTAAAGCTGCCTCACGAGCTTTTTTTGCTACACCCTCATCGATTCTGGCAGGACAGATTACATATTCTACCTGGTTAGCTTCAGGATGGAATTCCATTTCTACCACAGGATAGGTTTTAATTTCTCCCTTTGGGTTTCTGGCTACAATGACCGAAAGCTCATTTTTGAAAGGAATCATTGTTTCAGTAATACATTCCACATTGGGAAGTCCTTCTAAATCTTCAACTTTGCGTACCACTTTAACACCATTTCCATCATATCCAAATTGGGCGCTTTTCCATACAAATGGTAATTGAATGCCGCCATTGCTAATGGCTTCCTTGATTTCTGAAGTATAAGCAAACCGACTAAAATCAGCTGTTGGAATTTGATTGTCTACATAAAAAAGCTTCTGTTTGGCTTTATTTTGAATGGTTCTTAGTGTTCTAGAAGAAGGGTACACTTTAATGCCTTCTTTTTCCAAGGTTTCCAAGGCATCTACATTGACGTTTTCAATTTCTATAGTCAAAACATCAACCTGTTTCCCAAAAGCAACCACCGTATCATAATCCATTAGGTCTCCCTGATGGAATTCGTTACAGGCAATTTTACAAGGAGCTTCGTTACTGGGGTCTAAAACGCTGGTGTATATGTCAAATTTTCTGGTATTGTAAAGGAGCATTTTTCCTAATTGACCACCACCTAAAATACCTAGTTTAAAATCTGAAGAAAATAAATTCATGAAGGCTTTGTTTTTGGGCAAAAATACAAATCAAATGCCTGTGATAAAACAAAAAGCGCAACAATGTGGCGTCAAATTCGCAAAACTTTTAACATTTGATTATCTTTGTTTTCCAAAATAAATAAACCGGTGGTAAAACTTCACGATTTAGAATTCAGACCTTTTATTAAAGCCCAAGAAATAGATGCCGTTGTGCAACGAATGGTTGATGAAATTTCTCGTGACCTAAAGGATGAAATTCCAGTGTTTGTGGGTATTCTCAACGGTTCTTTCATGTTTGTCAGTGATTTTGTTAAAAAATACCCCAGTGCATGTGAGGTAACATTTATAAAATTGGCTTCATATGAGGGATTGAAATCTACAGAGGATATACAACGTCTCATAGGCTTGACTCAAGATTTATCAGGAAGAACAGTGGTGATACTTGAGGATATTATCGATTCTGGAAACACCCTTCATGAAGTGCATCGAATATTTAATAACGAAGGAGTAAAACAACTTATCATAGCCTCTTTGTTTTATAAACCGGAAGCTTACAAAAAGGATTTCAAAATTCACTATAAAGGTATCGAAATACCGAAAAAATTTATTGTTGGTTATGGCCTTGACTATAATGGTCTGGGACGTGATTTGCCTGAAATTTATCAATTAAAAACTACACAACATATGACTAATATTGTCCTATTTGGCCCTCCAGGTGCCGGTAAAGGAACACAAGCAGAATTTTTAAAGGAAAAGTATAATCTGGTTCACATTTCTACTGGAGATGTGTTTCGTTATAACATTAAAAACGAGACCGCTTTAGGTATGTTGGCCAAATCCTATATGGATAAGGGTGAGTTGGTACCCGATAAGGTAACCATTGATATGTTGAATGCTGAGGTAGAAAAAAATGCAGATGCCAAAGGTTTTATCTTTGATGGTTTTCCGCGAACTTCTGCTCAAGCAGATGCCTTAGCAGAGTTAATGGATGAGAAGGATTCTCAAATTAACGCCATGATTGCTTTAGAAGTAGATGATGAAATATTGGTGGAACGTTTGTTAAAAAGAGGAGAGACCAGTGGTAGAGCCGATGATGCTGATGAATCCATCATCAGAAATCGAATCAAAGAGTATTACAGTAAAACAGCTATTTTGAAAGACTACTACACCAAGGAAGATAAATATTTTGGAGTAGATGGCGTTGGTAGTATTGAAGAAATCACCCAGCGTTTAAGCGAGGTGATCGATAAACTTTAATACGAAGTTTGTAAATTAAACTTGAAAAGTTGCAAGGGGTTTGACTTTTGTAAAAGTGAAACCTCTTTATATACCCTTTACTTTAGGGATATAAAAAAATCATTAAATAAATAGGCAGTTACTTAGAAATATGACTGAAGGGAATTTTGTTGATTATGTGAAGCTTCATATAGCTTCTGGAAATGGAGGTAAAGGATCTGCACATTTACACCGTGAAAAATATATAGCCAAGGGTGGACCTGATGGAGGCGATGGTGGTCGTGGAGGTCACGTGATAATGAAAGGGAATAAAAACCTTTGGACGCTTTACAATTATAAATTTAAGCGCCACTTTAAGGCCGGTCATGGTGAACATGGGGGTAAGCAAAGAAGTACGGGGGCAGATGGAGAAGATATCTACATGGAAGTGCCTTTGGGAACGGTCATTCGTGATAAAGAAACCAATCAAATCCTTTTTGAAATTACCGACGATGGCGAAGAAAAAATCATCGCTCAAGGTGGTATGGGAGGTCGTGGAAACTGGCATTTTAAGAGTCCCACCAACCAAACGCCTCGATATGCACAACCAGGTATTCCTGGTGAAGAAAAGGAGATTATTCTGGAACTTAAAGTTCTTGCCGATGTTGGTTTGGTGGGATTCCCTAATGCAGGAAAATCTACGTTGTTATCTGTGGTCACAGCTGCCAAACCTAAAATAGCAGATTATGAGTTTACAACCCTAAAACCTAATTTAGGTATTGTTCAACATAGAGATTATCAAACTTTTGTAATTGCCGATATTCCTGGTATTATTGAGGGAGCTGCAGAGGGTAAAGGTTTGGGGCATTATTTCTTAAGACACATTGAGAGAAACTCGGTATTGTTGTTTCTTATTCCTGCCGATGCGGGAGATATCAAGGAACAATATGATATCCTTTTAAATGAGCTTAGAAGATATAATCCAGAGATGTTGGATAAACAGCGTATGATTGCTATTTCCAAAAGTGATATGTTGGATGAAGAATTAAAGGCAGAGATGAAAACCGAATTGGACGCTATCTTACCTATAGATTATATGTTTATTTCTTCGGTGGCACATCAAGGACTTCAAACTTTGAAAGATAAATTGTGGGGCATGTTGAATGACTAAAAGGCCCCTTCTTAATTTCTAATTTTATATCTTTAAAATAAAAGATATGAGAAAATTAAGTTTTCTTTTTCTATTGCTTTTTATGGGGTGCCACAGTATTCAGGTTACTCATGACTACGATAGAAATATTGATTTTTCCAAATACAAAACATTTAACTATTACCCACAGATGAACTCTGGGTTGAGTGAGTTGGATGAAAATAGGTTGTTGGATGCCATTGATGCTCATTTGACAAACAAAGGACTTACCTTATCAGAGAATGCCGAGTTGCTTATAAATATTAAAACTTCCGATTATCATTCCATGCAGCAGAGCACTGTTGGATTGGGTCTAGGCGGTGGTGGAGGCCAGGTAGGCGGTGGTGTTTCGGTTGGTATTCCTTTAGGTCAGGATAAAACAAACCGGGTGATACAAATAGATGTTTTAGATCAAAATGGGTTGATTTATCAAGCGATAATGGATTCTCCCTATTTTGATAAGGCTACACCAGATGAGCGCACCAAGCACATGCAAAATATTGTAGAGAAAGCCTTTGAAAAGTTCCCGCCTCCTCAGGAAGTTCGTTAAGATGCTGTTAAGGCTATTTTGATTACTCTTGGGTTGTTTTAACTTCGTTGGAAACCAATCCAAAAAATAATGAAAAAAGCAATCCTTATTACTTTTCTATTAGTTTGTATCAATTTACAGGCCCAGTATACCATTGAACCTCCCAAAGAATATTCCCATGATATAGGGAATATGATTGTCATGCTTGACAATTTAAAGGGTAGGGTTGAATATTTAGTGAAAGATTTAAATCAGGAACAGACAGATTTTCTGTTGGACGATAATTCCAACCGAATTGGCGCACTCATTTATCACCTAGCCGCAACTGAGGCCTATTACCAAGTATTTACCTTTGAAAAGCGAGACTTTAATGAAGCTGAAAAGGATAAATGGATGATGGCACTAAGCCTTGGGGATGAAGCTAGAGCAGAATTTCAAGGAAAACCCATTCAGTATTACATGGATTTATATAATGAAGTGAGAAACAAAACAAAGGAACTCATGAAAACCAAAGATGATAAGTGGTTTTCAAAAACCAATAAAGGCATGTCCAATCATTGGGCTTGGTTTCATGTGATGGAGCATCAAGCCAACCATATGGGACAATTGGCCTATTTAACCAAAAGATTACCGAAAGAATAATTTAAATATCAAAAAAATGGAAAATAAAGTAGCTTTAATCACAGGTGGCTCAAAAGGCATCGGATTTGGAATTGCACAGGCACTCTTAGAACAAGGAGTACATGTAGCAGTGACCAGTAGAAGCAGCGCTGCGGCTCATGATGCTGCTGGAAGATTAAATGCCCATAAAACAACTAAGGCCAAAGCAGTAGGATTAAAAGGAGATGTGACTGATTTTAATTCCATACAAGAGGCGGTCAAGGATGTGGTGAATGAATTTGGACACCTAGACATTGTCATCGCCAATGCCGGATTGGGACATTTTGCTCCCATCGAAGATTTGACACTAGAGCAATGGCAGGAAACAATCGATACCAACTTGACAGGTGCTTTTTATACATTAAAGGCAAGTGTGGATGCTCTAAAAAATACTGAAGGTTATTACATCACTATTTCCAGTTTGGCTGGGACTAATTTCTTCGCTAGCGGATCGGCTTATAATGCTAGTAAATTTGGTGTTACTGGGTTTACTCAAGCAGCTATGTTAGATTTGAGAAAATATGGAATCAAGGTGAGTACCATTATGCCGGGGTCAGTATCGACTTATTTCAATGGTCATGAACCAAATGACAGTGATTCCTGGAAAATCCAGATAGAAGACATCGGTGAGTTGGTGGTCGATTTAATTAAAATGAATCCCCGAACGTTACCAAGTAAAATTGAGGTCAGGCCAAGTATGCCACCATCCAAATAAATTAAAATCCCGCAATTGCGGGATTTTTTGTTTCTATTTTATGTGAATGCGTTGTCCTTCACTATGACTACTAAACTCTGGGGCATACATACTTTGTATGTTAGTAATACCATTGCTCATTTCTCCAGCATTATTGACTCTTAAATCATATTCAAAAACATAAACACCTTTGGGTAAATAATCAAAAAAGAAATTGGTAGAGGCATCTTTGGTGCTTTCATAATACCCCAAGCCGTCTTGATACTTGTAGGCAGAAAGTACGTTGATAGGTTCCAAGCCTGCAGCGCGCATGTCTTTCATGTGTATAAACTCCATATCTCTGTCACTCTTTAATTCAATACGAATTCTCACTAAATCACCTACTTTTAAGGAGGTGTCTTTTGTGATTTCTGAAATCTTTTCACCTGTATGGGTATTTGTTTTTAAGAACAATTTCTTTTTTAAAGAAAGTGGCGATTCCGCAGAGGTAATCGCATCCAAGTCTTCAAAATATTGCCAGTATAAACTACCCCATGCAATTCCGTTTCCTTTTTTGGATAATGTGACATCAGCTAACTCAGGTTGAATCTCTGAAGCACTCCAAGATGTTTTGTAGTACCCAGTACCAGCTTCCACCTTGACGTTTTCTAATTTAGAAGGCTCAATTTTTTGATTACCAACCAGAACCTCCACAGCATCGGTGACGCTCAACCAATCGCTACCTTGAAGCAACAAAGCATACACCGCTTCGGTAGTGGCTTTGGTAGTTTTCCATTGATTGGTTTGCTTGTTTTTCAATAACCAGATTTTTAGATTGTCTACCGTTTCAGTGTCGTTTTCAATTTCAGAAAATGCTTCAATCATTAAGGCTTGCGTCTCAATAGGTACTTGATACCAATACCAAGAAGCCACATTGTCCTTCCAGTACATACCCAATTCGTCATTGGTGATACTGGTTTCTTTTAAGGATTTCAGGATCTTGTTAGCCGTTACTGAATCTTGATTTCTAAAGGCAACCATAGCCATCATTCCTTTGGCATATAAGGATTTGGAAGTCCAATAGTCCTTGATCTGATTCATGTAGTAGCTCTTGATGGTGGCCACTTCCTTTGAAAGTTCAACCTCAAGATAGAAACTACGCATGTATAAATATTGAATCTGACTGTAACTTAAATGGTCTTTTGATAGATCCACATCTTTACGGTATTTGGTCAAATCCTTGTATTCCTGAACAAATTCTTGATCTAGATAATTCAGAGCTTTTCTTATCATTTCGGTGTCACCCTGAGCTTGTCCAAGTTTGTTTGTAGTGACTCCCAATTGTCTTAAATGCCCAAACCCAGTAATAATATGTTGCGTGATGAAACGGTTAGGTTTCCCACCGTTGAACCAAGCCCAAGCTCCAGAACCCATTTGGTTTTGCTCCAGTTTTTTCAAGCTGTTTTGCAGCTCATTGGTCATTTTGTTCATGTCAAATAACAAAGCGATACGTTTCTTTTGTTCGGTTTCGCTTTGAGCATCACGCAGCCATGGGGTTTCTTGTATCAACAGACTTTTCAATTCCTCGTTTTTCTCCAAATTGCTTATTAGAGCATCGGAGTTGCGCCATTGGTCAAACACTTCTTTAATTCTAGGATTACTGTTAGCAATGTGACTTGCCAAGGCATTGGCATAATACCTACTAAAGGTTTGTTCATTACATTCATACGGATATTCCATCAAATACGGTAACGCTTGTACCGCATACCACGCCGGATTGGAAGTGATTTCCAAAGTGAGTTTGTGGTGTTTTAAAGTGGTTGAGGTGTTGGTTTTTAGTTTATCCATCGTAAACGTTCTGGTCTCGTTGCTTTTAATCCACATGGGTAGGGTTTCGGTAACCAACATTCTATTGGAAAGCACAGGTAGAGCATTTTGCTCGCCATCGCTAAACTCCCCAGCTTGTGCCACAATTTTATATTGAAGTGCATCTACATGATCAGGAATATGAAGGTTCCAAGAGACTTGGGTGTTCCCTTGTTTTTCAACAGAGAAAGGTAGTATCCCTTGATTGTCATCCTGAGCTTGTCCAAGGAATAGTAACTCATTTGTAATATCCTTACCCGTGCTAGCATCTTGCAGTTGCAACATGGCATTACCGCTTAAAGCGTTGTCTGAAAGATTGGAAATTTTGGTGCTGATGGAAATGGCATCACCTTGTCTTAAAAACCGTGGCACGTTTGGCAACACCATTAATTCTTTTTGGGTCATGGTGTTTAATTGGGTGACTTGACTTTCCAGTGTTTTGGTGTGCGCCAACAGTTGCAGTTTCCATTGGGTCAAGGCTTCTGGCGTCGTAAAACTAAAGCTCAGGTTCCCGTCTTTATCGGTTTGCAACTGCGGAAAGAAAAAGGCCGTTTCTTGAAGGTTTTTTCTAGCTGTTACATTTTGTAAGATGGCTTTTTTTGTGGTAATTATAAAAACCCCATTGGCTCCTTGCGATCCATAAAGAGCTGTGCCATTGGCACCTTTTAGGATATTTACATTTGCAATAAGACTTGGGTCCATACTTTCCAATTCTTCTATAGAAACAATCTTTCCATCGAGAACCAAGAGGGCTTGTTTATCTCCTGTTTCTGATCGGTTTCCGCGCAAAACTATTCTGGAGCCACCACCATTTGTATTTATTTGGAGTCCAGATACCTTACCGGAAAGACCTTGAACGACATCAGAGTTTTGGGGTTGCGTTAATTCTTCAGCTTTAACAATCTGATTAGCCGTAGTAATTTCATCTTTTTTTCTCTTAAATCCTAAAGCTGTAACAACTACTTCATCCAAATTGTTACTGTCAGGAGTCAAGGATATAACTAGAGCATTATCTGTTTTTACCTGGTAATTTAAATTAGTGTATCCAACAAAACTGAAAATAAGTTGGTCATTATTATCTGCTTGAATTAAGAAGTTGCCATCAAAATCCGTTTGGGTTCCATTATTAGTGCCCTTAATGACCACATTTACTCCTGGTAATGGTGATCCGTATTCATCCGTGACTGTTCCAGAAATAAATCCTTTACTTATACTAGAATCATATTTGCTTTTTATGTCCCTTATTCTGATCTCATTGAGATATTGTTTATTAAACCACTTGTTTTTTAAGTGGAACCCAAACCAATTCAAACCATCATAACTTTGATGAGGGTAACTTAATGGCTGACGTGTATCATTAAAAACCCGAAAATTACTACTGCCAAAACTTTGTCCAGAACTTCTATGGCCTCGACTGGAGTAAATAAGTTGATACAAAGGATCAAAACGCCAATCATGGGTTTTAAATTGATCTAAAGACGCATCATACATGCTGGCTAACAACTCGGCGCTAACTTTTTCCCCTTTTGGTCCTTTAATAATAAAACTCCAAGTTTCTTCACTTCCCGGTTGCAGCTTATCTCTAAAGGTCTTAGTCTCAATCTGTAAATCGCTACTTGGATAAGGGACTTGAATGGTTTGGCTACCGTTTTCAAAACCGTTGGCAAAGGCAAAACTGTAATGGATGGCAAAACCACCCAAATCTTTTTCGGTGATGGGGATTTCGAATGAAACCATGTCGTTATTCAATGTCAAGAGTTTGGTCTCTACAATTTGGTGGTTCTTCTCAATATCTATGGTCACAGTGATGTTCTCAGCAGCAGATCCTACCGAAATGACGGCATGTTCACCCACTTGATAGCGATCCTTATCTGTATGGAATTGGAATAGTTGGTGGTCTGCCAGCGTTTTGTCTTTGGGGCTAAACACCGTGATTTGCTGCTCAGCTTTAACCACTTGATCAAAGCGGTCCTTGGTTTCAAAAATGATTTTATACAAACCAGATTCCCAGGATTTCATGTTCCCCAAAATCACCTCTTTAGAATCCTTTGTGTTGACAGCCATGTCTTTGACCAAAGTCCCAAGTTCCCAAGTATTAACATCGTTTTCATCTTGGTAGGCTTCATGGGGAAAATGTGTTTTAAATTCGGCTTGGGTCATCAAAGGACAATCGGGAGCTGACCAAGGACGATCTCTCAAAACGTGCTCAGGAGCCTGTAGTTTATAAATTTTTAAAGACCCTTCAGTAGGAACAAATGCCCCATTTAAGTTGTTGGTGATAAGAGTCAATGACTCTTTTTTGTAGGTTTTATCCCATTTGTTCGGAGCTTGGATACTAGCTGTCAAGGCATGATAACCCACATTTACCGTAGCGGTAGCCGAACGTGTTTCTCCATTGATGTCTGTTACATCTGCTGTAACCTCATATTGAAAGGTGGGTTGATCTTCCTTGCTCACTGCAGTGTCCGGAAGCGCCTTAAATACCACTTCAAACTCACCTTGAGCATTAGTGGTAGTTTCTCCATGAGCGATTTCTTGAGGTTCACTGTAATAGGCACGAGGATTCCATCGGTACCAAATAGGGTATTGCACTTGGCGCACCACCCGATAGGTCACCTTGGCATCGGTAATGTTGCTACCGGCAAAGGCAAGGGCAGTTCCATGGACAGTAACTGAATCATTTACGCGAAAGGTATCAGTGATAGGCGTAAATTTGGTTTCAAACTTGGGACGTTTGTATTCTTCAACCGAAAAGTAATATTCAACATCCAAATCATTACCATCTCCATGAAAATTGATGTTGTATTGTCCGTTTAGACCGGAGCTAGGTAATATAAACTCCCCAGCAACAGAACCATATTCATTACTTTTTAATTCCAATTCAGCAACTTCATCATCGTTCACATCATACACATCCACATAAAACAATTGATTGGGAATGACTTCAGACTTTCCTTGGACTGTTTTCATGGCAATGGCCTTAAAATAAACCGTTTGACCAGGACGGTAAATACTCCTATCTGTAAACACAAAACCTTTATAATCCACATCGGTTTCAGAACGATTGTAGTGTTGACTGATATAATGATTCCCAAAGTGGGCTCGGTCGTTTCCATAGGTCACTTCCATAGTTATGTTTCTCCAATACTCATTGGGTTTTTGAATTTGGATTATTCCTTTTGAGTCCGAAGTAAACGATTTGGTAATATAAGAGCCATTGTAGTTCTTCTGATAGCTTAATACCACTTTGGCCTTAGCAATAGGTGCGCCATTGATTCGATTAATGACTTGATAGTATTGATTCAACTCATCAGAAGTTTCAGTAATGGCCAAGTTGGTCACTTGAAAAGTTTGGGCAGCAAAGGTGTTTGCTTCATTATTCACGAGAGCTACCATAAGGTACCTGCCGTTGTCCAATGGAGGCACCAATACTTCTGTATTATGAGACTGGTAATCACCTTCGTCTTTTAGGGTGGTTTCCCAAACATGGCTAGCGGTCAACTTTTTAATGAATTCCCATTGCAAGTCTTCCCTATGGTTTTCTTGGTAGGTCTTGTATTGTTTTTCGGTAAGTTTAAACACCTTAAATTCTAAAGCTTGGATGTTTTTATAAGTTACCAGAACTTTACTGTGCTGTTGAATGGGAAGATGGCTTTCGGTCATTAAGTTTAAACTTTCTCTGGAGATATAACTTTGAAGCACCTCACATTTTTCAGCGCCTATACTTTCAGGGAAATTTTTAATAAGTTGCTCACACAAGTCATAAGCTTTTTTGACTTTCCAACGGTTCTCTTCTTGGGTACGAGGTTGGTAACCTTGTCCTTGATAATAATATTGCTGAGCCTCCTCAAAACCATAAAGGGTACTCACCGCTTGACCAGAATAAGTGTCTTGACTTTCCTTTAAAGTACGAATCAGGATGTCCTGTTTGTCGGGGAAACTGGCATAGCTTTCTACAAAGTTGAGACGCTCAATATCAACATCTACTAGGGCATCCGCTTGGGTGTCGGTTTGATGAAATTGAATCAAATCCTGATACAACTTCAAGGCTTGCAATGGTAGCGAAGTAGAGTCAGTCGAAGTGATGTTTAAGCTTGAAAATTTATCAGCAGGACATAAAAATCGGTCGTTGTCAATCTCAAAAGCTTCAGTTGGTTTGGTGATGCTACTCTCATCGGTCTTATAAAATTCCAAAGCATTGTGTGCCAACAAATCGTAAAGGGTTGGTCTATAAATCTTAGAATCCTTTTGTTCGGTAAGTAATAACTTAAAGGTTTCAATAGGTGTTTCTTTTAGAACATCTGCGGGTTCCAAAGAGGCTTGATAGTGCTTTTGTATTTCTTTAAAAAGCGTGTTCAAATCCCACGTTCTGAAATCCACCGAATCTACTTTCTGTGTAGTTTCAGTGCGGTTGTATATCTTCCAGCGGTTTTGCTGAAAGTATTGCCAATACATCGTGGCTAGCATATTTTCCAACAGATTTTTGGTAGGGGCTTCTGCTTGGTGTATTTCGGTTTTGAAATCTTGAATCACTTTTAATTGAGCGTCTTCTTCCAGAATCAAGGCAAACTTGCTTTTGTAAATAAGGGTCTTGATTTCCTGCGGCTTGTTACCTTCCTTTTTCGCTAAAGTGGCAATATCATTAACAACTTCTAGGGCAGATTTGGGCAAATTGTCAAGCTCATAGCTTTCTACCTGTTTCCAAAGTTTAGGATAGGGATCGGTTTGGGAAAAACCTGTTAGGGTCATAAGACTTATTAAGAAGGTGATGGCAAGTGGTTTCATGTAATATATTTTCTACAAAATACAGTTCAAAAGTTGTACCAAAAAATAGATATTGAGGCAACTACGTGTTCTGTTGAGTTAAAGTAGGTATTTACCAAGTCAAAAAGAAAAATTACCTTTGGAATATGTGGCGACTAGGTATCATATTTATATTTCCCATAGGCCTCTTATCCCAAACCTTGGATGATGAGGTTAAGAGCATCTTGATGAACAACCAGTTTGCAGATGTAGAAAGTTATATGGAAATGAAATTGGAGGCCAACCCAAATGATTTGGAGACCGTAGAACTTTTGGGAGATATTTATTCCCATCAAGAAATGTGGGATGAAGCCGTTGAGCAATATGACATATTGAAATCCAAACATCCCGATAATGCCAACTACCAATACAAGTATGGCGGTGCCTTAGGAATGAAAGCGGCATCCAATAAACTGGCAGGTATCGGTTTAATATCAGATGTGAAAGCTTCCTTATTAAAGGCTGCCGAATTAGATCCTAGGCATATTGATGTAAGGTGGGCTCTTGTGAAGTTTTATATGGAATTGCCTGCCATTTTAGGAGGTTCTACAGACAAGTCCTTAGAATTTGCCAATCAACTTGAGACCCTTTCCCCAGTAGATGGACATCTAGCCAAGGGTTTTATTTTTAAGGAAAATGAAGATTATAACCAGGCCGAAACCCATTTAAAAAGGGCTTTAGAAATAGGAGGCTCTAAAACCTGCTATTTGGAGTTGGCTCAATTATATATGGAAACCAACCAAAAGGAAAAGGCCAAACAAGTTCTTAAACAGGGGGTAGAGGCTATACAGGATGACGATTTAAGAAACAAGCTACAAGAATTATCTGGAGAGTAAGAGCCTAATAAAATGAGGCGGTAAGCTTTATCAAATAATACAAATCCCCTATCTTTGATTCACAATTCTACACCCATATGAACGTACATTTTATAGCCATAGGAGGAGCAGCAATGCACAATTTGGCCATAGCCTTACACAATAAAGGATATCAAGTTACCGGAAGCGACGATACTATTTTTGAACCATCAAAATCGCGTCTACAGGCTAAGGGCTTGTTGCCTGAAGCCTTTGGTTGGTTTCCAGAAAAAATCACCTCCCAGTTGGATGCCATCGTATTGGGAATGCATGCCAAAGAGGATAATCCAGAATTGTTGAAGGCTCAAGAACTAGGCTTAAAAATATACAGTTACCCTGAGTTTTTGTACGAACAGTCCAAAGATAAAACGCGTGTAGTTATTGGAGGTAGCCACGGGAAAACCACCATCACGTCCATGATTCTCCATGTGATGCATTACCATGAGATGGAAGTAGATTACATGGTGGGTGCCCAACTGGAAGGCTTTGATGTCATGGTAAAACTAACCGACGACAATGATTTTATTGTTTTAGAAGGCGATGAATATTTAAGTTCGCCCATAGACAGGCGTCCAAAATTCCATTTGTACCAACCCAACATCGCTTTGTTGAGTGGCATCGCTTGGGACCACATCAATGTGTTTCCTACCTATGAAAACTATGTGGAGCAGTTCCAGATCTTTGTAGATAGCATTGTCAAGGGGGGAAGCATTACCTACAATGCCGAAGATCCCGAAGTAGTTAGGGTGGTAGAAGCTAGTGAAAATACCATCAGAAAGTTACCATATCATACTCCAGAATATAAGGTAGAAGATGGCGAAACTCTTTTGGAAACACCAGAAGGCGAACTCCCCATTGAAGTGTTTGGAGCCCACAATCTAAACAACTTGGCCGGAGCCAAATGGATTTGTCAGCACATGGGCATCGATGAAGATGATTTCTATGAAGCTATTTCTACATTCAAGGGCGCCAGTAAACGACTAGAGAAAATTGCCGAGGGAAAAACCAGTGTGGCATACAAGGATTTTGCCCATTCTCCTTCCAAAGTTGAAGCTACCACAAAGGCGGTAAAAGACCAATATCCAGATAGAAAATTGGTGGCTTGTTTAGAACTGCATACCTATAGCAGCCTCAATGCCGAGTTTTTAAAACAATATGAAGGAGCCCTAGACGCTGCCGATGTTGCGGTGGTATTTTATTCGCCACATGCCGTGGAGATTAAAAAACTAGATGAGGTCACCCATGAGCAAATCAAACAGGCTTTTAACAGGGAAGACCTGACCATTTTCACCAATCCAGAAGATTTTAAAACCGATCTGTTTTCAAGAAATCTAGAAAACAGTGCCTTGTTGTTAATGAGTTCTGGTAATTATGGTGGTTTGGATTTTGATGAGGTAACCGAGTTGATTAATTAAAAAAATAATTTTCAATACCTGTTTTATAAATCAAAATCAAATATGCTTAATTTAAATTAGAATAAATTTTATTTAAATCAGTTAATAAGTTTCTCCTAAACCCTTTGTTCAAAGTAGTTCCGGAAGAGGAGTAATCATAGAAGATTAAAGAATCCTTTTTAACAATCGCTATTTCTACTTTTGAGTCTGATATAAGTGGTATTTTACCTTGGAACATTTCAGCTTTTGGAGAAATGGAAATAAACATAACAGGATGTCTATCTTGAGTTGTCTCCAGCTTAATAGCTTCTGGAACAAAAACTGACCCTTCCCTTATTGATTCAAAAAAAGAAGTAATATCACTTTCTTTTAGTGGCTGTGGTGTAAGGTTTGATTTGTTGACAATTCTATATTGATTGGAATCTACCTGAAATAAAGAATCAATGGTTTTGTTTGTTGATTTTTCAAATTGATTGAATAGATTTTGAAATACTTGATTGCTGCTGTAGGTATAGATTGGGTTCACATAAGTGAATTTAGTTTCTTTTGATATGGATTGACTTTTAGTGATTTGGTGCTTGGGTTTACAGTTGAAAATCAAAAAAAATACAATTAGAGGAAAAAGTTGTTTCATGTCTTTTGGTTTTATTTTTCAATAAAAGTGATTACCTGTTCTTAAATATAAAGTTAGATATATCTGATTTTAAGTGTCTTAAATGATTCATTAATTCTTGTTTGGGTAAATCTAAAGAGGTTGGTTATGGCGAAAATAAAGATGTGGGATTTTTCATATGAATCAAAAGTAAAAAAAAATTAAAAGAGAAACGATTTTAGGTATTAACCTGAAAAAGTTATTAATTTCAAAATGAGATGATAAAGTAGTAGCTTTTACTAGTTTGAAGTGTTTCATTTAACTATTTTAATCCCATGCAATCCACACCCTCTATAAAACAGCTATTTAAATATTTCAAAATGGCACTCTCAGGAGCCGAACAGGAGTTTACATCCGGGAGCCTTCGTAAGGCCATCTTCATGCTTTCCATACCCATGATCCTCGAAATGCTCATGGAGTCCATCTTTGCCCTGGTCGATATTTTTTATGTCTCTAGGGTAAGTGTCAATGCGGTGGCAACCATCGGTTTAACAGAATCGGTGGTGACCTTGGTCTATGCCGTTGCCATTGGGCTTAGTATGGCTGCTACAGCCATTGTGGCACGCCGAATAGGAGAGAAGGATCTCAAAGGAGCATCACAGGCCTCGGTGCAAGTGATTATCTTGGGAATCTTGGTATCCATTATAGTCAGTATCGTGGGTATATGGTATGCCAAGGAAATTTTGGCTCTTATGGGCGCCGAACCCGATCTCATTTCCGAAGGCTATGGCTATACCCAAATTCTGATAGGTGGTAATTTAACCATTATGCTGTTGTTCATGATCAATGCCATTTTCCGTGGTGCGGGGAACGCCTCCATTGCCATGTGGACCTTAATACTTTCCAATGGTTTGAACATCCTTTTAGATCCCATTTTTATTTTTGGTTGGGGTCCTGTTCCCGCCTTTGGCGTAAAAGGGGCAGCCATTGCCACTACTATTGGTCGTGGTACAGCCGTTTTATATCAATTGGTGGTATTGTTTTATGGTATTGGGAAAATCAAGGTAACCCTTCAGGACATAGCCATCAAGATATCGGTCATGTTCAACTTGATTAAAGTTTCGCTAGGGGGGATTGGCCAATTCTTAATAGGAACCTCCAGTTGGGTGTTCTTAATGCGTATCATGAGCGAATTTGGAAGTGAAGTGTTGGCAGGATATACCATTGCCATCAGGGTGATGATGTTTACCCTCATGCCGTCTTGGGGCATGAGCAACGCAGCAGCTACTTTGGTAGGTCAAAATCTAGGAGCCCAACAACCCGATCGAGCCGAAAAATCGGTTTGGATAACGGGTAAGTATAATGCCATTTTTATGGGGTTGGTGTCACTGGTATATCTCATATTCGCCAAACAGATCATCATGTGGTTTTCTAATGAGCCCGAGGTCATAACCTATGGTTCGCTTTGTTTACGGGTTTTGGCTGCGGGTTATGTCTTTTATGCCTATGGCATGGTGGTGATCCAGTCCTTTAACGGTGCCGGTGATACCAAAACGCCTACCTATATCAACTTTTTCTGCTTTTGGTTGTTTCAATTACCCTTTGCTTACTTGACCGCTATCACTTTAGACTGGGGGCCTAAGGCTGTCTTTTTGGCCATCACCTTGGCAGAAGTCCTTATAGCCATTGTTGGCATTATTTGGTTTAAAAGAGGAGCTTGGAAATTGGTTAAGGTTTAGGAAGCTCAATTGTTTTTAGGAAAGTAATTGCTTCCAATAGTAACTTTTTTGGAAATTAGGACACCTATAAAGCATAACTAGCCCACTATGAAACTTAATCATGTTTTCCATGACGCATCCGTCAATTTTAGAAAGATTTCTATCAAAACATGGGTAGTAGGAATTCTGTTGGGTTTGGCTTCTACCATGGTTATTTATGCTTTTGCCTATACTATTAGGGAGGTTTTTAGAGTAATGTCCTTTTCCTTTGTCAGAATTCCAGAAATCTTGAGCGATCAGGATAGGTGGTGGTCTAACCTATTGTTTGCTTCTTTATCTCTGGTTTTTGGAAATGGGATTATGGTCAATTTCTTACTTAGTAAGCCTCAAAAAGTTTTTTCGAGAAGGAACCTGAAGCGCTCTAGGATATTAACAGACCAAATCTTCCTGAGTTTCAATTTTGCATATTGGGCATTAAGAATGGGATTTATGCTGGGAGCCAGTCTGATGACCTTTTTGACCTTTGAGCAGATCAGTGTTTTTTTGAAAGTCTCTTTATTGCTGCCTTTGGTATTCTTTTTAGATAGCTGGAAAACAATTTCTCAGGTCTTAGGAAGAAAAGGGTATAAATGGATGGGGGGCCATTCCCTATTCCTAGTGATGCTCTCATTAATATTGTGCAAATGGGAGGTTATCAATTATAATAAAATAGACAAGCAAATGCTTTATTTAAATCCCATAGTAGAGCTGCCTCAATCATTTTATTACGAGGAGGATCATTTCATTGATGGTAGTTTAGAATTACAATTTAAAATTGTTTACGATGAAAATGGTGAAGTTATTATTCAAAATACTATGGGAACAAGGTTTACCCTTGAAGAAGTAACAGCCGAAGTGCTTGCCTTCAAATCAAGGACTAGATCAGAATTAATACCTTTTACTTCGGTTACCATTTCCGCCAATAGACATATAGATTTGCATTACATAAAATCACTAGAAGCCCAGGTTATATGGGCTGGGATACATAGGTTTAATTATGAATTGGGTGAGGATAACTACCAGTACCAACTATTTGACAGGAAATTTATCAGGAAAAGAAGTTACAAAGAAATGGAAGGAATAAAATTCAGTCAAAATCAACCTCATATTCCTCCATTGTTTGATGAATCATCCATACAATACACTGATACATTGCAGATCTATCTCAGTAAAACGCATTACCTGTTTAACAATACACCGGTTCAAAGAGAGAAATTGGTTGCTATTTTAAAACCTTTTATCAATTCGGAAACCTTAATCCAATATAAATGCGAAAAAGATGTTTCTTATCAAAATTATATTGATGTCCTATCAGCGCACTACAAAGCGGCTTTTCAATTAAGAGAGCAAAAACAGACGGTTTTTAAACAGCACAGATATGACAAAAGTAATGCTTACAAAGAGGAGCAAGAGAAACTAAGGACGATATATCCACTTTTAATAGATGAGTTTTTTATAACTTCTGATAATAAGTAGAAATTATAAACCATGATTCATTACAGGAACCATGAAATAATGCGCAACTACCTTTCAATTTGCGCCATAAGTTCTTGGGTTAACTTTAAAATGTCATCGTATTTATTATAAATTTTCCGATGGCAGATAAGAAATCCAATGGCTACACCCCAAACTGCCTAAAATGATGATCCAAATGTTTGTATTGCATTTGTCCCCATTGGGGCATGGTAAAATCGCCAAACATAGGGTGTGGAGGAAGACTACCCGCATCCCTTTTAGCATGAAACCCCTCAATAAGTTTTGCTAAGGTTTCCTTTTCGCTTTCAAAATCCTTGGCTTCCGTTGCTACAAACTCTTTGGAGGTGGGCAATCCGGGTTTCCAAGGCTTGTCATTGTACAAAGAAGATTTAAACAGCGAGAACATAGCCCTCATAAAAACATTGGGCTTGTCGGGCTTCAGTTCCCCTAATGATATTTTTAAAGGCCCTTGACAGTGCCACAACATCTGGGAAGCATCCATCGTGCCCCATTGGCGAGCACTATCAGGTTGCAGTTGCTCCAGGCGGCTTAAAATCTCTTGATAGGAGGTCGGGTCAAATAATGATAGCATAACAAGGTGCTAAAAATTGCAGTTGAAAGTTACAATATTTATATTTACTACATGACGCAAAAAAACGCTTCTTTTTCAATTAAACATTGGTCCCAAGACGACCAACCTCGAGAGAAACTGCGGGACAAGGGTAGAGGTGTCCTCAGTGATGCTGAATTGGTGGCCATTTTAATTGGCTCTGGTAGTAGGGAAGAAAGTGCCGTGGAATTGTGCAAGCGTATATTGGCAAGTGTAGACAATAACCTAAGTGCTTTGGGTAAGCTAAGTCTCAAACAGCTTATGGCGTTTAAAGGTATTGGGGAAGCCAAAGCCATATCTATCGCGGCGGCCATGGAGTTAGGAAGAAGGCGCAGGGGAGAAGAAGCCCTAGAACTCAAGAAAATCACCTCCAGTAGTTCGGTTTTCGAACTGATGCAACCCATAATAGGGGAGCTGGCACATGAAGAGTTCTGGATTATCTATCTCAATAACTCCAATAAGGTGCTACAAAAAATACAGCTCAGCAAAGGAGGTATGACAGGAACCTTGGTAGATGTGCGCTTGGTTATGAAAACCGCTTTAGAATTAGGAGCTACCAGTATGATTTTGGCTCATAACCACCCGTCAGGAACCTTAGTCCCCAGTGAAGCCGATAAACAAATTACACAAAAACTACAACGGGCAGGAGAAAGTTTGGATATAAAAGTGCTGGATCACTTAATCATCACAGAAAAGGCTTACTTTAGTTTTGCCGATGAAAATCTCATGTAATTCATGCTACTTGTTTACACTCATAAAATTACGCCCAGACTTAAGTATGCTTTCAAGCAAATCTTTACGCGTATCTTAAATATTCCGGTAGATTTTACCACTACCATCGAGGAATTTATCGCTCATGACAGCTTAAAAATGTCTTACACCAAGCAGCCCTTAAGCAGTGAGTTATTTGTGAAAAGTCATGAACTGTTGTTCGAACAAGGATTATCAGACATAGAGGTACACGTCATGAAATGGGATGATACCAAGTGCTTTTTCCCAGCAGGAGAGAAGAGCAGTATCCCCTTTGATATCTTTGCGGCTACTTTTTACATGCTATCGCGATATGAAGAGTATTTGCCTCATGTAAAAGATGAATACGGAAGGTTTTCGCCAGAAGAGAGCTTAGGTTTCAAGCATGATTTTCTTCAGCAACCGGTTGTAGATATTTGGGCCTACAAATTTAAGGAGGTGCTTACGGCCCAATTTCCAGACTATGTGTTTGATGAACGCGCCTACCGAATCAAGCCCATTATTGATGTTCCCTGTCCGTATCAATTTAAAAGTAAGGGCGTTTTACGAAATTTGATGGGTACCCTAGGCGATTTATTTTCCCTTAAATTGAAAAGACTTTACCAGAGGTATTCTGTGTTGATGGGATTAAAACATGACCCAGATGATACTTTTAGGTATATCATCAACAGGCAGAAAACCACACATCACAAGTTCATATTTTTCTTTATGGTAGGTGATTTGTCTACTTATGATAAGGGAGTGAACATAAACAATAAATCCTTTGTGTCTCTCATCAAGCAGGTGTCAGATTACTGTCAGGTAGGGCTCAAAGTTTCCTTTCTAGCGCTTACAGACATGGAGCGGTTAAAAAAGGAGAAAAAAAGAATGGAAGGCATTATTTATGCTACCCTTACGGCCTCTAGAAATTCCTTTTCAAAGGTGAACTTGCCAGAATCTTACAGAAATTTGGTAGACCTGGAGATAGGAGAGGACTACACCATGGGTTATACACGTCATTTTGGATTTCGCGCTGGTACTTGTACGCCTTTTTTCTTTTATGATTTGGATTTTGAGATTCAGACACCACTTAAGATTTATTCATACCATATGATGGACTTTTCCATGCTGAAAATACATTCGCAACTGGATAAAAAACAAGCCTTACAGTCTATGATTTCAAAGATAAAAAAGGTCAATGGCGAATTTATCCCGGTGTTCCATAATTATACTTTTAGTGATTTGGACCGTTGGAAAGGATTCAAGGAATTGTTTAATTTGATATTAGACTCAACAGATGAGGATTAACGGCATCACCGATATATTTTTTGATTTAGACCATACCCTATGGGATTTTGATAGGAATTCGGCTTTAACTTTTGAGAAGATATTTAGCCTGAATAAGGTGTCCTTGGATTTGGAAGAATTTCTCTTCCATTACGAACCCATAAATTTAGATTATTGGAAACTTTACAGAGAAGATAAAGTTGATAAGGCAACCTTGAGGTATCGAAGGTTAAGTGATTCCTTTGATAGACTGGATTACAAAGTTTCGGACGATTTGATCAACAAACTCTCTATCGATTATATTGCATACTTAGGCACTTTTAACCATTTGTTTGAAGAGACTTTGGATATTTTGGATTATTTATATCCCAATTACAGGTTGCACATCATTACAAACGGTTTTAGCGAAGTGCAGTATAACAAAATAAAGAATTCCAAAATTGACCATTATTTCAAAACCATTACCGATTCTGAAAAGGTAGGAGTTAAAAAGCCACATCCTAATATCTTCGAATTTGCATTGGATTTAGCTGAGGCTTCAAAAGACTCCAGTATTATGATTGGGGACAGTTTGGAGGCCGATGTATTGGGTGCTTTAAATTGTGGATTGGATGCCATTTGCTTTAATATCAAAAATGAGAATGTTGGGACCGAGGTGAAACAAATTAGGAATTTATTACAATTAAAGAACTATTTATAATTGTATCTTTAATCCATATTACAAAAGAATAGAAATGAAGAAAGTTTTATACGCCCTTTTTGTTGGTCTACTGTTTGTTCAATCAGGATTTTCACAGGAGAGCATCAATAATTATAAATATGTCATAGTACCTAACAAATATGATTTTGTAAAAGAAGCAGACCAATACCAACTCAATTCCCTTAGTAAATTTCTGTTTGAGAAGTACGGTTTCAAAGTGGTCATGCAAGATGATACGTATCCTGATGAATTGTATAATAACATGTGTTTGGGATTAAAATCAGATGTTGTTAATGAATCGGGTTTGTTTACAACCAAACTAAAGGTCGTTTTAAAAAACTGTCAAAATAGAGTGGTTTTTGAAGGAGCCGAAGGAACGAGCAAAGATAAACAGTATAAAGTGGCTTATAACCAAGCTTTAAGAGAAGCATTTATCTCCGTGGAAGCTTTAAACTATTCATATGAACCCTCTAGTTCTATGGCTCAAGCCAAGGCAGTTGCTCCCGTTGCTGAGAGTAATGAGGTTAAGGCACCGGTAAAACAAGTAGCTGAAGTTGCTACGGTAGAAACAGTAACAGCTCCGCAACCTAAGACTGTAGTTGAGCAAAATGAGGTAGCATATGAAATGTTATATGCCCAAAAAATTGCAGGAGGCTATCAATTGGTTGATAGTACCCCTAAGGTTGTTATGGTTCTCCTAGAAACTCCGAAAGCAGATATGTTTTTGGTTAAAGGCAGGGACGCTATTGTTTACAAATCAAATGATGAATGGATATTAAGTGACAAGAGCAGTGGGGAATCCAAAACCACAACACTCGTCATTAAATTCTAATAACGGTATTTATTTTTCCAACGTGATTTTAGAAAGTCCCTTTGGGCATTTTCTCTGGAATTAGAACCTGGCTCATAGAGCTTGGTGCCTTTGATGTCGTCTGGTAAAAATTCCTGTTCAGCAAAGTTATTTTCATAGCTATGCGCATACTTATAATTGTCACCATAACCCAACTCTTTCATCAATTTGGTAGGTGCATTTCTGATGTGTAAAGGCACAGAGAGATCTCCCGTTTGCTTCACCAATTGTTGAGCCGAATTGATAGCTTCATATGCGGCATTACTTTTTGGAGAGCAGGCTAGGTAGGTGGCACATTGACTCAGTATAATGCGCGATTCGGGATAACCTATAACAGAAACAGCTTGAAAGGCATTGTTGGCAATAACAAGAGCCGTGGGATTTGCATTTCCAATATCCTCACTAGCTAATATTAACAACCTGCGGGCAATGAATTTAACATCTTCACCACCTTCTATCATTCTGGCCAACCAATATACTGCTCCATTAGGGTCACTTCCTCTGATAGACTTAATGAAGGCTGAAATGATATCGTAATGTTGCTCCCCGGTTTTATCATAACGAACCGTATTGTTTTGAACTTTCTTGAGAACAGAATCATTGGTTATTTCAACCGTCTTGGAATCTTCAGAATTCACAACAAGTTCAAAAATATTGAGCAATTTGCGAGCATCCCCTCCAGAAAGGCGCAATAATGCATCGGTTTCCAGAAGTTTTATGTTTTTTTGAGATATATGTTCATCTTTTTCCATAGCCCGCTTTAAAAGGGCTTCCAGATCACTTTTACTGAAGGAATTTAAGATGTATACCTGGCAACGGGATAATAGAGCGGGAATAACTTCAAAGCTTGGGTTCTCGGTAGTGGCACCTACAAGGGTTACCCAACCTTTTTCAACCGCTTGGAGTAAAGAATCCTGTTGTGATTTACTGAATCGGTGAATCTCATCAATAAATAGAATCGGGTTTTTAGCAGTAAAGAGACCACCACTGTTTTTGGCTTTTTCAATAACATCTCGCACATCCTTAACTCCAGAATTTATGGCGCTTAGGGTATAGAAAGGTCTGTTGGTCTCGGTTGAAATGATATTGGCCAATGTCGTTTTGCCTATACCAGGAGGACCCCAAAAAATCATGGAAGGTATAAGTCCTTGTTTGATTTGGTGGAATAGAGAACCTTCCTTTCCAATCAAATGGTCTTGTCCTATATAGTCCTCGAGGGTTTTTGGTCTTAAACGTTCTGCCAATGGTTCGTTCATGTGGTAAAATTATGGAATTATGATGGATTCAGTATGGATGGAAGGGGAAATACTGACAATTTATCATTACATTTCTTCTTGGGTAGAAATTTGATAGATGAAACATATGAAAGAAGACTCATTTCAATTTTCTAATGGGGTAGTTGTTTACCCATTACTATTTGTTTTGTCCATTTGGGTAGTGTTTTGGGCTGAGGTTCGGTTCGGTTTTAATTTCACTAGATTAGGAATCTACCCATTGGCTGTTAAGGGCATTCCAGGTATAGCCTTAAGTCCCTTAATTCATTCTGGTTTGACCCATTTGCTTCACAATAGTTTGCCGCTTTTGATCCTGTCTGCAGCACTGTTCTACTTTTATAGGCCCATAGCATGGAAGGTAATCATTTTTGGAATCTTACTAAGTGGTTTGATGACTTGGTTGATAGGAAGGCCTTCCTATCATATTGGCGCTAGTGGGTTAATTTATGTCTTAGTTAGTTTTACCTTTTTCAAAGGAATTTTTGCCAAACACTATCGGTTAATAGCTTTGTCTTTGATGGTTGTATTCCTATACGGAGGAATGATATGGTATACCTTTCCTATAAAGGATGAAATTTCATGGGAAGGCCATTTATCAGGGTTTTTGGTTGGCTTATTTTTTGCGCTGGCTTTTAGAAAGCAAATAGCAAAACCCAAGAAATATGAATGGGAAAAGGACGATTTCAATGAAGATGACGATCCCTTTCTAAAGCATTTTGACGCCGATGGGAATTTTATTGAACAATTACCTGAGGAGGTCGATCTGGAAGAAGACACACAGGATTCTATAGTTTATAACTATATCTATAAAAAAAAGGATGATGACGATTAACGACGTTGTCTAATCACTTCATATAGGAAAGCACCACAGGCGACCGATACGTTTAACGATTCTATGGTACCTAATAAAGGTAATTTTGCGCGATCATCTACAATTTTTAAAACGGATGGATTAATCCCTTTTCCTTCAGATCCCATAACAATGGCGCATGGTTCAGCGAACGAAACATCATATAAATCGTTGTCTGTTTTTTCGGTAGCTGCAATAACTTTGATACCTGAAGCTTGTAGATGAAAGATAGCATCCTTAATATGATCAACTTTACAAATAGGAATTTTGAAAATAGCTCCAGCGCTGGTTTTTACAGTATCGGCATTAATTGGAGCACCACCTTTTTTCTGGATGATGATACCATGAACACCAGTACATTCAGCGGTTCGTATGATGGCCCCAAAATTTCTAACATCGCTTAATTGATCTAAGACTAAAAATAGGGGAGTAACATCTGATTCTAAAGTTTCAAGAATAAGAGCATCCAAATCATGAAATGCAATCGGAGCGATTTGGGCAACGGCACCTTGATGGTTTCTATTCTTGAACTTATTCAATTTTTCAATAGGAACATAGGAGTAATTAATGTTTTCTGATCGAATTAGGCTTTCCAATTCTTTAAACAAATCACCTTTCAAACCTTTTTGCAAGAATACCTTATCAATATTTTTTCCAGAATTGATAGCTTCAATAATGGCTCTAATCCCAAATATTTCTGTGTCGTTTTTCATGATGTAAAAATATAAAAAAGCCTGCTTAAAAAAGCAGGCTTTTAATTATGAGTTATTGTTTAATTTAAATTAGGATCTAGACCCTTTAAATTTCACTGGAAGATTTGCAGAAGAAATTCCTGCTGCAGATTTACCAGAAACAATAGTTTCACCAGTTTCAATATCTGTTACTGTGTAAGTATTACCTTCAATAGTTAAAACAAATTTAACTAAATAAGCATCATCATTACCTTCTTCTAAACCTCCAGTTGCAGTATTCCAAACAGTGCTTAAATCTACTTCTTCAACCCAAACACCAGGCTTGGCAAAAATGATAGAAGCAGGAGCATTGGTTGCAGCCTCTGGCAACTCTGATCCAGAGTAAACCATAGAATAGAATCCAGGGATAATCCAGTAGTCTCCATTAGGTAAAACACCTTCAGGAACTGTAATTGATTCTGGACAATCATACCATGAAGCAGCTAAAAGACCGAAGTTAGCATCATAAAACTCTAAATCGAAGTCAGCTCCACACCAGTCGTGAGTATCCCCATCAGCTCCAGTGAATTCACCATCCCATCTTAGAGTAACTTGAAAATCATTTGATGTGATGTTGCTAATGTTTACAGCAAATTCAGATCCAGCACCTACGATTGAGTTACCAGCATATCCTTGAGAAACTCTGATTCTTGCAGATTCAGTTCCCTCTGGATAGATATCGTAAAGAGGCTCAACATAAAAACTTACTGAAGTTGAATAAGCTGGAATGGTTACATACCAACCTTCAGGACCATTTTCATATTCTGAAAGGTGAATATCACTTCCTCCTTCTCCGTAAATAGCTACATCATCCCAATGATCAGATAATAGATCGATTTTAAAGTCAGAATCTAATGAAATTGCTCTGTCAATTGTGATTGTTACCATTACTGGATCATCACCTTCAGTAACATCCAAATCTGTAGTAGTTACTGTTGCAGTTGGTTTGTTATGTGATGGATAATCTTGATCATCATCCATACATCCAAATGCTAGAAGGGATAAACCAAACAAGAATAATTTATAATTTAATTTTTTCATTTTTAATGTCGTTTAAGAGATTTTTATTGAAGCGTATAGGTCATGGTATAGATGTAGTTCGTACCAGATAATACTATTGAATAAATAATAGTAAAGTTTCCATTCTCATCAACAACTCCATGAGCACCTGAACTTGCATCTGGGTATTGTACACCACCCCAAGTATTACTATAGGCATTCATTAAGTATTGATCAGGTAAAATAGATAATTCACCACATACATCTACAAATGAGAAACCGTGATCAGGTTGTAAAGAACCTGCAGCCCAGTGACCTGTAGTTAACGTATGGAATGTGTTTACACCCACTTCTACAAGTGGTTCAACTCCCATACTAAAGCTTGCTCCATCACTTCTTGTTCCAGTAACCAAATAGTTTTGTCCACCTAATTGAGATTGACAACCTACAAAGGTAATGGTAAGTGTAGTGTTGAAAGATGAAATAGTAGCGTTGTTTGAAGCAACACCTTCAAGATCTAAAATCAGTCTTGTTGGTTCAGTTGGATTTAAATTACCAGTATTGATATAAATACCGAATTCATCAAATCTTTGACCAGCAGGAATAGTCATTGTTCCAGAGTTATCCATGAAATCAAACTCTACACCTTCAGTTGCAGAAGATGCTGGATTCACGCTGTAATTAACAACGATATTAGAAGCTGATGGTGTTCCATCCATACCACCTATTAAATTTAACGGATAGTAAGATTCAATAGGTCCTTCATCTGAAAAATAACTTTCAGTAAATGATGCTGTTTTAAAACCAACTACATAAGGTGTATTGGCCATAGCATCTAACGTCTCATCTTCGTCGTCTACGATACAAGAAACACTAAAAAGTGCACTTACAAATAATAAGGTTAATAATTTAAAATTTTTCATATTCAATTTTTTTTAAGATTAATTTTGAGTAGCATCCCAGAAAATGTAGGTGCTGAATGCAGTTTCTGCATTTTGGCTAGGTACATTTGCTGCATTTGCAATTAACTCAGAAGCTGGATATAATAATCTATTAGGCTTGTTTGGTCTTTGAGCAGACAAAGCCAATGGAATTTCAGGGTATCCAGTTCTTGTATATTCAATCCAAGATTCAATTGCATTGATTCCGTTTGTAGCTAACCATTTTTGAGTCATAATAGCCTCAATTTTGTTTGCTGATCCATCCCAACCAATTTCGTTGATTGCATCACCATTAGCGATGTAACTAGTAGCAGAAAGATCATAATAGTCAAATGACGCGGTAATACCAGCTTGGAATAAAGCCTTAGCATCTCCAGAAATATAGTTTCTAAAAGCAGCTTCTGATTGTAAGAAGTAGCTTTCAGCGGCTAACATAAGAATACCATCTTGATCATGGCCTTTTAAAAGACCAGGACCGATAGGAGAGATATCTTCTGGGATGTTAGGATCGTTACTATCGATACCTTGCTCAACACCGATAACTACTCCTCCAATAGCCTCATAGATTTCATTTCCTCTTGGATCTGGAATACCAGGAGTACCATTTACAAAGTCAGCAGCATATTTAGATGCTCTAACAAAACGGTGTGAGGTAGTTTCAGAATCGTCAACGTTATAACCATAAGTACCGTAGAAAGGATTTTGACGTCCTGCATCTTGAGCATATCCAGGGTTAATGGTTACGTCAGTTGAAATGAAATTCTGAGATAATGAAGCAAATTGCTCATTTAAGTAAGTAGCAGTTTCACCATCTGTTTCAGCTTTAGTAGCTTCTCTCATAAGAATCTTAAGCTTAACAGTGTTAGCAAAACGCTCCCAACTTGCCATGTTTCCACCATAGATAACATCTTCAACTCCTACTGCATAACCTGATCCATCTTGGATTAAAGCGATAGCTTCGTCAAGTTCAACGATTAAAGCTCTGTAAATAGCCATTTCGTCGTCATAAGCAGGTGTTAAATTGTCATTCCCTTGGAATGCCTCACTGTAAGGACAATCACCATAAAGGTCAACTAAATATTGGAAATAGAAAGACTTCATAATCTTAGCTATAGCCACGTGCTGATTGTAACCTTCGAAGTTAGAATCAATCATAGCTTGAAAGTTACCTAACTGAATGTAAAGACCATCCCAAATACTACTGTAAAAGGTACTAGTCATAATCATTTGGTACTCTTCGTTAAATCCACCAGTAAAGGCGTTAACGTTAGCAGACCAGTTGTTCATGAAGACATTCCCTAAACGATTCATTGTACCAGCCTGAGTGGAATAAATTCTCGTTTGTGCTCCTGCCAAAATTAGGTCAGGAGAGATTAAATCTGCCGTAGGGTTGTCTATCGGATCGTTTATGTCTAAGTAATTGCTACATGAGTTTAGTAACGTCAATGCAATTAATAGTGTAAATAATTTATTTAATTTTTTCATGATTTCAAGCAATTATTAAAATGTTACATTTAGGCTCATACCAATTGATCTTGTCACAGGGTATTGGTTAACTGCTGCTAAACCTTGACCATTTCCAGTTGTATTGGAAGTTTCAGGATCGTTATAACCTCTATTCTCCTTAGGAAGAATAGTAAACAAGTTTCTTGCGTTTACACCTAAAGTTAAAGAACTTAAAGCAGTGTTATCTAACATCTTTGGAGATAATGAATAACTTAAAGACAACTCACGACACTTGAATGCAGTAGCATCTAACACAAAGTTTTCAGCAACAGTATAGTAATCGTTAGAGAAGTAGTTTAAGTAATTAGAGTAAGTAGTACCACCAGTGATAACACTTGTATTTGCTACATATCCACCATTTCCATCAGGAATAGCTGAGTTTGGATAGATAAATCCAGTTCTACCATTTTGAGCAGATTCAATTAAGTGACCTGACCAAGATAACCAAGATTTAGATCCAGACCAGAATTGGTGACCAGTTCTGTAATCAAATACACCAGATAATCTGAAACCTTTGTAGCTGATAGAAGTATTTAATCCTAAGATATAATCAGGATTCGCAGTACCTAAAATTTGTAATTCGTTAGATACTCTTGGCGTTCCTGTAGTAGGATCAATGATAACACGTCCTTGAGGATCTCTTTCATAAGCAGAACCTTTGATAGTAGGGAATTCTTCACCTACAACTGCAAACACACCAATTGGGTTAGCGTTGTTAGGGAATGATTGTAATGCTAACTCATCTGTATCATCACTAATTTTGATAACGTCAGTTTTGTTAGTTGCATAAGAGAATCTTGCTTCCCAACGTAATCCTCTTGGATCTGCAGACCAGATTGGCTTAACTCCTAAATCAATTTCAAAACCTTTTGTTTCAGTTTCACCGATGTTAACTCTAGATGTAGCAACACCAGATGCATAAGATGCAGAAGTATTAGCAATTTGGTTCGTGTTTTTTGAGAAATAGTAAGAACCATCAACAGTTACTCTATCGTTGAACAATCCAACGTTTAAGTTAAATTCTGTTGAAGTTACGAATTCTGGCTCCAAGAATTGGTCAGTAATACTTGTGTCTCCTAAGAATGAGTTTAATGAACCATAAGGGAAGTTTGCAGCTTGCCCATAAATTGGAACTACTTCATATGCCCCGATACCACCATCATTACCTACTTTTACGTGAGAAGCAGCAATTTTCATGTAGTTTATTGGACCATCAGTAATATCAAACGCTTCTGTAGGAACAAAAGATAAACCTACCCCTGGGTAGAAGAATGAGTTGTTTGAAGGGTCTAATGTAGAAACCCAGTCATTTCTAGCGGTTACGTTTAAGAATAAGAAATCTTTAAATCCTAAATCCACGTTTCCAAATAGACCAATTCTTCTACTTCTAACAGTGGAGTTACCAACGTTTGGTGTTCCTGTTACGTTACTAATGTTATAGAAACCAGGAATTGTAACATTACTACCACTGTTAGAAGTTTGGATAAATAAATTATCCTGTAAGTTGTGACCGATATTCGCTTTTAATGTGATATCATCAGTTAAATTGTAATTAAAGTTAACTAATAAATCTCCATAAAAGTTTCTGTAATTGTCATTGTAAGTTCCAAACGAAGAAATAGTTGTATGATCTCCACCACCTACGTTTTCAGTATCTACATAACCATTAACCCAGTTTCTTCCACTACGTTGTCTAGTTCTGATACTCGCGTTATAAAGGATATCGATGTTATCATTAAGTTGGTATCCTAAGTTTACAACACCAGTCCAGATATCAAAACGATCTTCTTGTCTTTCATTGTCTCTAATCCAGTATGGAGATCTGTAGTAAGAAGTCCAGTGAGTAGCATTGTTAGGCTCAGAAAACTCTTCTACTGGAATGTTTGTTGCTGTTTGTAATAATTCAGTATACAATGTTCCTGTAGATTGTTGCGTCTTACTAGTTAAATAAGATACGTTACCTTCTAATGTCCACTTACCAACTTTTTTACCTCCTTTAAAGTTAAAGGTGTTTCTGTTAGCCTTGTCATCAGAAATAACGAATTCTGTATCTACTTTGTTGGCAGATAAGAACACATAACCATCTTCCAAATTACCGTTTGATAAACTAATAGTATTTTGGAAAGTTGTACCTGTTTGGAAGAATTCCTTGATGTTATCATCAATTGCGCTGTATGGGAAATATCTGTAAGATCCATCAGCTAATGGTAAACCAACTGGTCTAAGTTGACCATCCATTTCAGGTCCCCATCCACCATTTTCATAAGAAACAAACTCTCCATTCCATCCTTGACCATATCTATTTTGTCTTTGAGGAATGTAAGCGATTGATTCAAAAGAAGCAGATGAACTAACTGAAACATTGAATTTGTCAGTAGTACCACCTTTTCTAGTTGTTACAATAAAAACCCCGTTAGAACCTTGAGAACCGTAAAGAGCAGCACCGTTAGCACCTTTAATTACGTTTACAGATTCAATTAAGTTAGGGTCAATATTAGCTAAAATTTCAGATGATGAAATTACCCCATCAATTACAATTAAAGCTTGGTTGTTACCAGTCAAGGATCTGTTACCACGTAATACGATACGAGTACTTTGATTAACTCCACTGTTAGTAGTGTTAATTTGTAGACCAGATACCTTACCAGATAAACCTTGTACTAAGTTAGGGTTTTGAGCCTGAGTCAACTCTTCTGCTTTTACCACTTGGTTGGCTGTGGTAATCTCATCAAGTTTTCTCTTAGTACCAAGAACCGAGATAACTACCTCGTCTATGGCTTGAACATCGGGCTCCATGGCAAAACTAATGGTAGAAGAAGATCCTACTGTCATTTCTTTTGGAGTGTAACCCACAAAAGTATAGACAATGACACTTCCTTGGCTCGCAGAAATGGAATAATTTCCATCAAAATCTGTTTGAGTACCATTGGTCGTACCTTTAACGATGATATTAACTCCAGGGAGCGGCAATCCGTTTTCATCCGAAATTGTCCCTGAAATTGTTTTTTCTTGTGCAAAGGAAAGATGCACAACAAACGCTAAGAATAGCGTTAGAATTCCACTAAACTTTGTTTTCATTTTATATTTTATTTGAATTAGTCTACGCCAAAAATCATAATAAAAAGTTAATTAAACAACATTAGCAGGTTAAAATTTTCATTTTTTTTAAAAAGTTTGTTGGATTAACGTTAAGAAAACTCTAAAAAAAAGAAGTGAGGCTTAAATGCACCTGGGAGTTGGAAAACTTGAAATTTTGAGACTCTGTTTTCCCGTTGGCATAATTAAATTTCAATAATCCTGCTTTGGTTAAAAGTCCAAACCCAAGACCAAAACTGTAGAGGTTTTCTTGCTGAGCTGAAAGCTCGTTTTCAAGGTATCCAAAATCTATAATGGTATGAATATAAATACTTTCTGAAAGTGAATGCCTGTATTCTGTATTGATGAAGGCATATAAATTAGCAGCTAAACTATTTTCTTCAAACCCACGTATAGAATTGATTCCTCCAAACCATGACAGTTCATTTTCAAGGATATTGGAACTATCCAATAGGAAGGTATTTAACCTAACGTAAATACTGTTTTTGAGATTTAAATTAAAGATTTTAAATGCGTCTACCAATATTTGATTTTGTGCCAAATCTTCTCCGGATAATGTTCTTTTTCCGGTTCCGATTTGGAATCGTAACAACGAATTTGTGGGGAATAGTCTGTTGCTTTGTCGTAAATTGAATACATACCTTACATTATAGAAGGTAGATTTATAATCGTTAAGGGGAATTGTGGCTTCTTGACTTAAAAGATTTTCAGATTGCACACCTTGAATGCCTAGATATATTGAATGTTTCGGATTAAATTGATAGAAGAGATTGGCGCGTTGCTCGCTAGTTGTGAAAGTTGAATCCTTCCGAAACAGTCTTAATTCAAATTCAGTTCCCAGTGGTGTCTGGAAGAGATAGGGGATTTCTATATTTGTTTGAAACCTTCTTTGATCGTTTTGGTCGCTTTTGTAGGTCAAGCTAAATCGCTCCCCAAAATTAAGGTTGTTTGTCAAGTTTAAATTTAAGTAACCGTTAAATTCTATTTTATTAGTTTCTTCATTGGTTCCAAATCCTATAAAGCCGTCAAAATTGTTTATTTTTTGTTTTTCTATATAGAGGTATAGAATGGTTGAATCTTTAGTAAATTGGATTTCTGGGTCTTTAATAGAATTTGCGAATGACAATTGGTCTAATCTGGTAACCTTTTCCTTGATTTCGGAAATGTTCAAATTTTGACCGTTCCTTATTTTGAGGTAATGCCTAACAAATGACTTAGGGAATTTTTCGTAACCTTTAATTTTAATATCGTCGATATGACGTTGATCTTGGTTGTCTTTGATTTTTAATTTAGCAGTTAAATAGTTGTTTTCAGCTTGAATGTCGTCAAGTTGAAAAGCGATAAATGGATTCCCTAAATCTGATAACGTCAAACTTAATTTATTCAAACTTTCCTCTAAATCAAAAAATGGAAGGGTGAAAAACGTGTCAGTATAAGTGTCGCTTATTTTTTTTATTGCTTCTTTCGGAATGTTGTCAAAATATATATGTATAGAGTCATATTTTTTTTTCAGGTCGATCAAGCCTAAAAAAGTAGAATCATTTGTTTTCCTTAGTTTGTCAAATTCAGCATCTAAAAAACCAGATTGATATGTCCTTTCTTTAAAAAGGGCGTATTCTTTTTCAATGGATAGGACATCTAGATGTATTTTTGCATAACCTAAAGAATCTATTTTTGCTGAATCTGAAATGGATTTAGATAGAATTCTGAGATGAAGTTCTTGACAAACAGTATCTGTAGTAAAAAAGATATATATAATAAGGAGTGTGAGATAAGATTTCTGCAACGGTAAAAATTCTTATTGGTATGTAAAACTAACTCAAAAAGAGATGTTTTAATATAAAGAGGCTTTTATTTTTTAAATGAGATTGAAAATTAATTTGTTATGATTTGAAAAATTAAATTTAATTTCTACCTTTGCAGCCCTCAAAGAAGAGGTATTGTATAAAATTAGTAAAAATTTATGCCAACAATTTCACAATTAGTACGAAAAGGAAGAGCCAAGATTACCAAGAAGAGTAAATCGGCTGCTTTGGATTCGTGTCCGCAAAGACGTGGCGTTTGTACTCGTGTATATACGACTACACCTAAGAAACCGAACTCAGCTATGCGTAAAGTAGCAAGGGTAAGGTTAACTAACGGTAAAGAAGTAAACGCGTACATCCCAGGTGAAGGACATAATCTCCAAGAGCACTCGATAGTATTGGTAAGAGGTGGAAGGGTAAAGGATTTACCAGGAGTTAGATACCACATTGTTCGTGGAGCTTTGGATACCGCAGGTGTTCAAGGAAGAACGCAACGTAGATCTAAGTATGGAGCAAAACGCCCTAAAAAGTAAAATTTTTTAAGACGAAGACATGAGAAAAAGACAAGCGAAAAAAAGACCTTTGTTGCCAGATCCACGTTTCAACGATCAGTTAGTGACGCGTTTCGTTAACATGATGATGTGGGATGGTAAGAAGTCTGTAGCTTTTAAAGTGTTTTATGATGCGATTGACATTGTAGACCAAAAGAAAACTGACGACGAGAAGACTGCTTTAGAATTGTGGAAAGATGCCTTATCTAATGTGATGCCTCACGTAGAAGTACGTAGCCGTCGTGTTGGTGGTGCTACCTTCCAAATTCCAATGCAAATTCGTCCAGACCGTAAGATTTCAACAGCTATGAAATGGTTGATTGGATATGCGCGTAAAAGAAACGAAAAGTCAATGGCTCAAAAATTGGCATCAGAGATTTTAGCTGCTGCTAAAGAAGAAGGAGCGGCCGTTAAGAAGAGAGTAGATACTCACAAGATGGCAGAAGCAAACAAAGCATTCTCACACTTTAGATTCTAATATAAATGGGTAGAGATTTAAAATACACAAGAAATATAGGTATTGCAGCACACATTGATGCTGGAAAAACGACAACTACAGAGCGTATCTTATTCTATACAGGGGTAAGCCATAAAATCGGTGAAGTTCATGATGGAGCCGCTACTATGGACTGGATGGAGCAAGAGCAAGAAAGAGGTATTACCATTACTTCTGCTGCTACGACTTGTACTTGGCAGTTTCCAAGAGAAAATGGTGTTCCAACTCCTGAAGCAAAAGATTATCACTTTAATATTATCGACACTCCTGGTCACGTTGACTTTACTGTAGAGGTAAACCGTTCATTACGTGTATTAGATGGGTTGGTATTCTTGTTTAGTGCTGTTGATGGTGTTGAACCACAATCTGAAACTAACTGGAGATTAGCTGATAACTATAAAGTGCCTCGTATGGGATTTGTTAACAAGATGGACCGTCAAGGATCTAACTTCTTAGCAGTATGCCAACAGGTTAAGGATATGTTAGGGTCTAACGCCGTTCCAATTGTATTGCCAATTGGTGATGAAGCAGACTTTAGAGGTGTAGTTGATTTGGTTAAAAACCGTGCTATTATATGGCATGAGGATAACTTCGGATCAACTTTTGACGTTGTAGACATTCCTGAAGATATGAAAGCAGAAGTTAGCCAGTACAGAGCTAACTTAATTGAAGAAGTTGCTGGATATGATGAAAGTTTGTTAGAGAAATTCATGGAGGATGAAAACTCTATTACAGAGGATGAAATCCACGCTGCTTTAAGAGCTGCTGTTATGGATATGTCTATCATTCCTATGGTATGTGGTTCTTCATTTAAAAATAAAGGGGTTCAATTCTTATTGGATGCCGTATGTCGTTACTTGCCTTCGCCCGTAGATAAAGATGCGATTGTAGGTACAAATCCTGATACAGGAGAAGAAGTTAAGCGTAAGCCAGATGTTTCTGCACCTTTTGCTGCATTGGCATTTAAGATTGCTACAGATCCATTCGTAGGTCGTTTGGCATTCTTCCGTGCTTATTCTGGTCGTTTAGATGCAGGATCTTATGTTTTGAATAATAGATCTGGTAAAAAAGAGCGTATTTCTCGTATTTACCAAATGCACTCAAACAAGCAAAATGCTATTGAATATATCGAGGCAGGAGATATTGGAGCTGCTGTAGGTTTCAAGGATATTAAAACAGGAGATACCTTATCTGATGAAAAGGCACCAATCGTTTTAGAATCTATGGACTTCCCAGATCCAGTAATCGGTATCGCTGTTGAGCCTAAAACTAAGGCGGATGTTGATAAATTAGGAATGGCTTTGGCTAAATTGGCTGAAGAAGATCCAACGTTTACAGCAAGAACAGATGAGGCTTCAGGACAGACTATTATTTCTGGAATGGGTGAGCTTCACTTAGATATCATTGTTGACCGTCTTAGAAGAGAATTTAAGGTTGAAGTAAACCAAGGTCAGCCTCAAGTTGAGTACAAAGAAGCAATTACAAGAAAAGCTGAGCACAGAGAAGTTTACAAAAAGCAATCTGGTGGTCGTGGTAAATTTGCTGATATTGTATTTACTCTTGAACCAGCTGAAGAAGGAAAAGCAGGTCTTGAATTCGTTTCAGAAATTAAAGGTGGTAACATACCAAAAGAATTCATTCCTTCTATAGAGAAAGGATTTAAATTGGCTATGGTTAATGGTCCATTGGCAGGTTATGAAGTAGATTCTATGAAAGTAACTGTAACAGATGGGTCTTATCACGATGTGGATTCTGATCAATTGTCATTCGAATTGGCTGCTAAACTAGGATTTAAAGCTGCTGCTAGAGCTGCAAAAGCTGTAATCATGGAGCCAATTATGAAATTAGAAGTGTTGACTCCTGAAGAAAACATGGGAGATATTGTAGGAGACCTTAACCGTCGTCGTGGTCAAGTTAATAACATGAGCGACAGAGCAGGTTCTAAAGTTATCAAGGCTGATGTGCCATTATCTGAAATGTTTGGATATGTAACAGCGTTACGTACCCTTTCTTCTGGTAGAGCAACATCAACCATGGAATTTTCACATTATGCTGAAACACCTTCTAACATTGCAGAAGAAGTGATTAAAGCGGCTAAAGGAGTTGAAGCTTAAATTTTAAGGAAATGAGTCAAAAAATTAGAATAAAATTAAAATCATACGATCACAATTTAGTAGATAAGTCTGCTGATAAGATTGTGAAGACAGTAAAAAGTACTGGAGCTGTTGTAACTGGACCAATTCCATTACCAACACACAAGAAAATTTTCACTGTACTACGTTCTCCGCACGTAAACAAGAAGAGTAGAGAGCAATTCCAATTAAGCTCTTATAAGAGATTATTGGATATCTATAGTTCTTCCTCAAAGACTATCGACGCTTTAATGAAGCTTGAATTGCCAAGTGGAGTTGAAGTAGAGATCAAAGTGTAAGTACACTTCGTTTGTTAGCTGGATAAGTTGACAAGTACATGTCCGGAGCTGCGTGCAAAGGAAAAACGGAAAAAATACAATTCAGGGTTGAAAGGTATTTTGACCCTGAAGTTTTTTAAATAAGTAAGTAATAATAAATTAAATTAATAATTATGTCTGGGTTAATTGGAAAAAAGATCGGAATGACCAGCATTTTTGATGACAAAGGAAAGAACATTCCTTGTACTGTTATCGAAGCAGGTCCATGTATCGTTACCCAAGTCAGAACCGAAGAAGTTGATGGCTATACAGCTTTACAACTTGGTTTCGATGACGCGACAGAAAAAAGTGCTACTAAAGCTGAAATTGGTCACGCCAAAAAAGCTGGTACTTCTGTTAAGCGCAAAGTCGTAGAATTTCAAGGTTTTGATGCGGAGTACAAATTAGGTGATGCAATCACTGTTGAGCATTTTGTTGAAGGAGAGTTTGTTGATATCTCTGGAGTTTCAAAAGGAAAAGGATTCCAAGGGGTTGTTAAACGTCATGGTTTTGGTGGTGTAGGTCAAGCTACTCACGGTCAACATAACCGTTTAAGAGCACCAGGATCTATTGGAGCTGCTTCTTATCCAGCACGTGTATTCAAGGGAATACGTATGGCTGGCCGTATGGGTGGTGAAAAAGTAAAAGTTGAAAATTTAAGAGTATTAAAAGTAGTTCCTGAAAAGAACTTACTTGTTGTTAAAGGATGTGTTCCTGGACACAAAAACTCTTATGTAATTATCGAGAAGTAATGAAAGTAGCAGTTTTAGATATAAACGGAAAAGACACAGGTAGAAAGGTTGAGCTTTCTAAAGATGTGTTTGCTATTGAGCCTAACAACCATGCTGTTTATTTAGACGTGAAACAATACTTGGCTAACCAAAGACAAGGAACTCACAAGTCTAAAGAAAGAGCAGAGATTGCAGGTAGTACTAGAAAAATTAAAAAACAGAAAGGTACTGGTACAGCAAGAGCTGGTAGTATCAAGTCTGGAGTTTTTAAAGGTGGTGGACGTATGTTTGGTCCTACTCCTAGAAACTACGGTTTCAAATTGAACAAGAACCTTAAGCGTTTAGCTAGAAAATCAGCTTTATCAATTAAGGCAAATGAAAACTCTATCGTAGTATTAGAAGATTTTTCATTTGATACTCCAAAGACTAAGAGCTTTACAGCTGTGCTAAAAGCCTTAGGACTAGAGGATAAAAAATCTTTGTTTGTGTTGGGTGCATCAAATAATAATGTATATTTGTCGTCGCGCAATTTAAAAGGGTCTGAAGTTGTAAATAACTCAGAATTAAACACTTACAAGATTTTGAATGCGAATCAAGTGGTGCTTTTAGAGAGCTCATTAGAAGGAATTGAATCGAATTTAAGTAAATAAGGAAGGCAATGAGTATTTTAATAAAACCTATTATTACTGAAAAAGCGACTACTCAAAGTGAAACTTTGAATGCTTACGCTTTTGAAGTGAGCCAAAAGGCGAACAAGGTAGAAATTAAAAAAGCGGTTGAAGCTGCTTATGGTGTTTCTGTTGAACAAGTTCGTACGATAAATGTCCGTCCAGAAAGAAGAACCCGTTATACAAAAACTGGGATTCAGCACGGTAAAACAAATGCTATCAAAAAAGCAATTGTAACTGTGAGTGACGGAGAGGTGATTGATTTATATAGCAATATGTAATAAGACAAAAAGATGTCAGTAAGAAAATTAAAACCAATCACGCCAGGTCAGCGTTTTAGAGTAGTAAATGGGTTTGACGCCATTACTACTGATAAGCCGGAGAAAAGTTTATTAGCTCCGAAGAAAAAATCTGGTGGTAGAAACAGTCAAGGAAAGATGACCATGCGCTATTTAGGTGGTGGTCACAAAAAGAGATATCGTATCATTGACTTCAAGCGTAACAAAGCAAATGTTCCAGCTGAAGTAATGTCAATTGAATACGATCCAAACAGAACTGCATTCATCGCTCTATTGAATTATGAAGATGGAGAGAAGAGATATATGGTAGCTCCAAACGGATTACAAGTTGGACAAACTGTTGTTTCTGGTGAAGTGGTGCCAACAGAAATTGGTAACGCAATGCCATTAGCAAACATCCCATTAGGAACTATTATTAGTTGTGTTGAGTTAAGACCAGGTCAAGGTGCTGTAATGGCAAGAAGTGCTGGTACTTTTGCACAATTAATGGCTAAGGAAGGTAAGTATGCTACTATCAAATTGCCATCTGGTGAAACAAGAATGATATTGTCTGCTTGTATGGCAACCATCGGTGTTGTTTCCAATTCAGATCACCAATTAATGGTATCTGGTAAAGCTGGTAGATCTAGATGGTTAGGTAGAAGACCAAGAACTAGACCAGTAGTAATGAACCCAGTAGATCACCCAATGGGTGGTGGTGAAGGTCGTGCTTCAGGAGGTCATCCACGTTCTAGAAAAGGTATACCTGCTAAAGGTTATAGAACCCGTTCTAAGACAAAAGCGAGTAATAAGTATATTGTAGAACGTAGAAAGAAATAATAAGTCATGGCAAGATCATTAAAAAAAGGACCTTACGTTCATTATAAATTAGACAAAAAAGTTCAAGATAACGTAGAATCTGGTAAAAAAACAGTCATTAAAACTTGGTCTAGAGCAAGTATGATTACTCCAGATTTCGTTGGACAAACTATTGCAGTACATAACGGGCGTCAATTTGTGCCAGTTTATGTAACTGAAAATATGGTAGGACATAAATTAGGAGAATTTTCACCAACTAGATCTTTTAGAGGTCACGCAGGTGCAAAAAACAAAGGTAAAAAGTAATAAGCTATGGGAAGTCGTAAAAAACAAATGGCGGACGCTATTAAAGAACAGAAGAAGCAAGTTGCTTTTGCTAAGCTTAATAACTGTCCTACATCTCCAAGAAAAATGCGTTTAGTAGCTGATTTAGTAAGAGGTGAAAGCGTAGAGAAAGCTCTTAATATTTTGAAATTCAGTAAGAAAGAAGCATCTAACCGTTTAGAGAAATTGTTATTGTCTGCAATTGCAAACTGGCAAGCTAAAAACGAAGATGCTGATATTGAAACAGCTGAATTGTTTGTTAAAGAGATTAAAGTGGATGGCGGAGCAATGTTGAAAAGATTGCGTCCAGCACCACAAGGTCGTGCACACAGAATTAGAAAACGTTCTAACCATGTTACTTTAGTGGTTGGAGCTAACAATAACACACAAAGCTAAGATAAGAGTATGGGACAAAAGACAAATCCAATCGGGAATCGCTTAGGAATTATCAGAGGATGGGAGTCTAACTGGTATGGAGGAGACGATTATGGTGATAAACTTGCCGAAGACGATAAGATCAGAAAGTATATTCATGCTCGTCTATCTAAAGCTAGTGTATCAAGAGTAATTATTGAGCGTACGCTTAAACTTGTAACCGTTACTATCACTACTGCAAGACCTGGTATCATTATCGGGAAAGGTGGTCAAGAGGTAGATAAGTTAAAAGAAGAGCTTAAGAAAATTACTGGCAAAGAGGTTCAAATTAACATCTTTGAAATTAAAAGACCGGAACTTGATGCGTACTTGGTAGCTTCTAGTATAGCTCGTCAAATTGAGAATCGTATTTCTTACAGACGTGCTATCAAAATGGCAATTGCCGCTACCATGAGAATGAATGCTGAAGGAATTAAAATTCAAATTAGTGGTCGTTTAAACGGTGCTGAAATGGCACGTAGCGAACACTACAAAGAAGGACGTATTCCATTATCAACATTTAGAGCCGATATTGATTATGCACTTGTAGAAGCTCATACTACTTATGGTAGATTGGGTGTTAAAGTGTGGATTATGAAAGGCGAAGTATATGGTAAAAGAGAGCTTTCTCCGCTTGTTGGTCTATCTAAGAAGCAAGGAAAAGGTGGAGGTGGACGAGGTAACAACAATAACAAATCTCGTCGCAGAAAGTAATTTTTTAAAGAACAGAAATCATGTTACAGCCTAAAAGAACAAAATTTCGTAAGCAACAAAAAGGACGCATGAAAGGAAATGCCGGAAGAGGGCACCGTCTTTCAAGTGGTACTTTTGGAATAAAATCATTAGACTCAAGTTTTGTTACAGCACGTCAAATTGAAGCTGCACGTATTGCTGCAACCCGTTATATGAAGAGAGAAGGATCTATCTGGATTAAGATTTTCCCAGATAAGCCAATCACGAAGAAGCCTCTAGAGGTACGTATGGGTAAAGGTAAAGGTGCTGTTGAATATTGGGCTGCTGTTGTTAAACCAGGTAGAATACTTTTTGAAGTAGGTGGAGTGCCTTTAGAAACTGCTAAAGAAGCATTGCGTTTAGCCGCTCAAAAGTTACCGGTTAAAACTAAGTTCATTGTTGCAAGAGATTACGAAGCATAATTTATTTGATATTATGAAACAATCAGAAATTAAAGAATTATCTGTAGCTGAGTTACAGGAAAAACTTAGTGAGACAAAACAGAGCTATGCAGAATTGAAAATGGCTCACGCTATTTCTCCTCTAGAGAATCCAATTCAACTTCGTTCTGCAAGAAGAACAGTAGCTAGAATTGCGACTGAATTAACTAAAAGAGAATTACAATAAGTCTGCAGAAAATGGAAACAAGAAATTTAAGAAAAGAACGTATAGGTGTTGTTACGAGTAACAAAATGCAGAAATCTATTGTAGTTTCTGAGGTGAAAAAAGTAAAGCACCCTATGTATGGTAAGTTCGTGTTAAAGACTAAGAAATATGTCGCACACGACGAAACAAACGAATGCAACATTGGAGATACTGTAAGGATCATGGAAACTAGACCTATGAGTAAATCTAAGTGCTGGAGATTAGTTGAAATAATTGAAAGAGCGAAGTAATTATGGTACAGACAGAATCAAGATTAAAAGTAGCTGACAATACAGGAGCTAAAGAAGTACTAACTATTCGTGTTCTTGGTGGTACTAAAAAAAGATATGCTTCCTTAGGAGACAAAATTGTAGTTTCAGTTAAAGAAGCTACTCCTAATGGTAACGTTAAGAAAGGTGCTGTTTCTACTGCTGTAGTAGTGCGTACTGTAAAAGAAGTAAGAAGACCAGACGGATCTTATATAAGATTCGATGACAATGCTTGTGTGCTTTTAAATGCTCAAGGTGAGATGAGAGGTACACGTGTATTTGGTCCTGTTGCTAGAGAACTTCGTGATAAACAATTCATGAAAATTGTATCATTGGCACCAGAAGTGCTTTAATGAAAAATAAGATGACAAAGCTTAAAATAAAATCAGGAGATACAGTAAAAGTTATCGCAGGAGACCACAAAGGTGCTGAAGGTAAGGTTTTACAAGTATTAATAGATAAGAACAAAGCGATCGTTGAGGGTGTAAACTTGATTAAGAAACACAACAAGCCAAGTGCACAGAACCCTCAAGGAGGAATCGTAGAAAAAGAAGCGCCAATTCATATTTCTAACTTATCTTTGCTGACCTCAAAAGGTGAGACAACAAGAGTTGGATTGAAAATGGAAGGTGATAAGAAAGTGAGATTTTCCAAAAAATCTAATGAAGTAATATAGTTATGGGATATACACCGAGACTTAAAGAAGAGTACAAAAGCAGAGTAATTGCTGCTCTTACAGATGAATTTGGTTATGACAATGTAATGCAGGTTCCTAAACTTCAAAAGATTGTATTATCTAGAGGAGTAGGTGCTGCTGTTGCAGACAAAAAGTTAATCGACCACGCAGTGGATGAATTAACAATGATAACTGGACAAAAAGCGGTTTCTACCATGTCTAAAAAAGACGTGGCTTCATTCAAATTACGTAAAGGGATGCCTATCGGTGCCAAAGTAACTTTACGTGGAGAAAGAATGTATGAATTTCTAGACCGTTTGATTACTTCAGCTTTACCGCGAGTAAGAGATTTTAATGGAATCAAAGCTACAGGTTTTGACGGAAGAGGTAATTACAATTTGGGGATTATTGAACAAATTATCTTCCCAGAGGTTGATATCGATAAGGTAAACAAAATCTCAGGTATGGATATTACCTTTGTTACTTCTGCTCAAACTGATAAGGAAGCAAAATCATTATTAACAGAATTAGGATTACCATTTCAAAAGAATTAAGATATGGCTAAAGAATCAATGAAAGCCCGTGAGGTAAAAAGAGCTAAAACAGTAGCTAAATATGCTGAAAAACGTAAAGCTTTAAAAGAAGCTGGTGATTATGAAGCATTACAAAAGCTACCTGCAAACGCTTCTCCTGTACGTATGCACAACCGTTGCAAATTAACAGGAAGACCTAAAGGTTATATGAGACAATTTGGAATTTCCCGTGTCATGTTCCGTGAAATGGCTAACAAAGGATTAATTCCAGGAGTTAAAAAAGCAAGTTGGTAATATTATTTATATAATCAGGTTTTAGGTTCGAGAGCGTAATACTCGAAAACCGGAATCACAAAATCAATTAGTATGTATACAGATCCTATTGCGGATTATTTAACAAGAATTAGAAACGCAGTGCGTGCTGGCCACAGAGTGGTTGAGATCCCTGCTTCTAATTTGAAAAAAGAGATAACTAAAATATTATTCGATCAAGGATATATTTTAAGTTACAAATTTGAAGAAGATACTGTACAAGGAGCTATCAAAATTGCCCTTAAGTACAATAAGGAAACTAAGGAGCCTGTCATTAAAAAGATCGAAAGAATCAGTAAGCCAGGTTTACGTAAGTATGCAAGTTCAAAAGATCTACCTAGAATCTTAAACGGTCTTGGTATTGCTATCATCTCTACTTCTCACGGAGTAATGACTGATAAGCAAGCAAGAAGAGAAAAAGTGGGTGGTGAAGTATTGTGTTACGTTTACTAATTTAAAACAGTAGAAGACATGTCAAGAATAGGAAAAAACCCAGTTGCAATACCAGAAGGAGTTACAGTTGAAGTGAAGGACAATCTAATTACTGTTAAAGGAAAATTAGGTGAATTAACACAAGATTTCGAAGATGTAACCGTAAAGGTAGAAGAAGGTCAAGTAATCGTTGAGCGCTCTTCAGATTTAAAAGACGAAAGAGCTAAACACGGTCTATATAGAGCTTTGGTGAACAATATGATTCACGGAGTATCTAACGGATGGACAAAAGAATTGGAATTAGTAGGTGTTGGTTATAGAGCAAGTAACCAAGGTCAAAAATTAGATTTGGCTTTAGGATTTTCTCACAACATCGTATTAGACCTAGCTCCAGAAGTGAAAGTTGAAACTGTTTCTGAAAAAGGTAAAAATCCAATCATTAAGTTAACGTCTCACGATAAACAATTAGTTGGTCAGGTTGCTGCTAAGATCCGTGGTTTCCGTAAGCCAGAGCCTTATAAAGGAAAAGGAGTTAAGTTTGTTGGTGAACAAATTAGAAGAAAAGCAGGTAAGTCTGCATAATCATTTAAGCTATGGCATTAACAAAGAACGAAAGAAGATTAAGAATTAAAAGCAGAGTACGTAAGGTAGTTTCTGGTACAGAAGCAAGACCAAGATTGTCTGTTTTTAGAAGCAATAAAGAAATATATGCTCAAATCATTGATGATGTAACTGGTAAAACAATCAGTTCGGCATCTTCAAGAGATAAGGACATTAGTTCTGCAACAGGAACTAAAATGGAAATCGCTGCACTAGTAGGTAAATCAGTTGCTGAAAAAGCTATGAAGGCCGGTGTAGAAACTATCTCTTTTGATAGAGGTGGGTATTTATATCACGGAAGAGTAAAATCATTAGCTGAAGGAGCTAGAGAAGCAGGACTTAAATTTTAAGAAATTATGTATCAAAAATATAAAAGTGCAGAACTAGTAAAACCAAGCGGATTAGATCTTAAAGATCGTTTGGTAGGAGTACAAAGAGTTACTAAGGTAACCAAAGGGGGTAGAGCCTTCGGTTTTTCTGCTATCGTAGTAGTAGGTGATGAAGCTGGTGTAGTAGGTCACGGTTTAGGAAAATCTAAAGATGTGGCTAGTGCTATCGCTAAGGCAGTGGAAGATGCAAAGAAAAACTTAGTACGTATTCCTATAGTGAAAGGAACATTACCTCATGAACAAAAAGGTAAATATGGTGGAGCTAGAGTAAACATTATTCCTGCTGCTCCTGGTACCGGGGTAATTGCTGGTGGTGCTGTAAGAACAGTATTGGAAGCAGTTGGTGTACATGACGTATTATCTAAATCTCAAGGATCATCAAACCCTCATAACGTGGTAAAAGCAACTTTTGATGCTTTATTACAATTGAGAAGTGCTCAAACAGTAGCGCGTGATAGAGGTGTATCTTTAGAAAAAGTTTTTAACGGTTAATATAAAGGATAGAGATGGCAAAGATTAAAGTAACTAAAGTTAAAAGTGCAATTAACCGCACTTTGAGACAGAAGAGAACTCTAGAAGCGCTTGGTCTAAGAAAAATGGGTCAAGTAGTTGAGCACGATGCTACACCAAATATCCTTGGTATGGTTGAAAAAGTTAAACATTTAGTTTCTGTTGAAGAAACAAAATAATAAAACACTGAAATGGATTTAAGTAATTTAAAACCTGCAGAAGGTTCAGTTAAAGGTCAAGGGAAGCGTATTGGACGTGGACAAGGTTCTGGAAAAGGCGGTACTTCTACAAGAGGACACAAAGGAGCTAAGTCTCGTTCTGGGTATTCTAAGAAGATCGGATTTGAAGGTGGACAAATGCCACTTCAAAGAAGGGTTCCTAAATTTGGTTTCACCAACATTAACCGTGTTGAGTACCAAGGAATCAATTTGGATACTTTACAACAATTGATCGACGATAAAAAGATTAGTGATACTTTAGATTTTGATACTATGGTATCTTTAGGTTTGGCTGGAAAGAATGATCTAGTTAAAATCTTAGGTAGAGGAGAATTGAAGTCAAAAATTAATGTATCTGCTCATAAATTTACTGCTTCAGCAAAGGCTGCTATCGAAGCTGCTGGAGGAGAAGCCGTAACTTTATAATCACTTTTTAGCGCATGAAATTTATAGAAGCAATAAAAAATGTTTGGAAAATAGATGAACTAAAGGACAGAATCATCCTTACTTTAGGACTGTTGTTAGTTTATCGTTTTGGCGCGCAAGTGGTTTTACCTGGTATTGATGCGGCTCAATTAGAGAGTTTGCAATCTAATACAGAAACAGGGTTGTTAGGACTATTAAATGCATTTACCGGGGGAGCATTTGCGAATGCCTCGGTTTTTGCGTTGGGTATTATGCCTTACATCTCCGCATCAATTGTAGTTCAATTAATGGGAATTGCTATTCCTTATTTACAGAAACTACAAAAGGAAGGGGCTAGTGGGCAAAAGAAAATTACCCAAATCACCCGTTGGTTGACAATTGCCATTTGTTTGGTACAAGCACCGGGATATTTAGCTAGTTTACCTACAGCGTTTGGTATTCCACAAAGTGCCTTTTTGTTAGGAACAGGAGGTGTGTTTTATTTTTCATCCATAGTTATTTTGGTAACAGGAACCATATTTGCTATGTGGTTAGGTGAAAAAATCACTGATAAAGGAATTGGTAATGGTATCTCTTTATTGATTATGGTAGGTATCATAGCTAAATTACCTGTTTCATTTTTACAAAATGCCTCTTCAAGAATGGAGAACAACCAAGTGATGTTGATTGTTTTTGAATTGGTAATTTGGTTGGTAATTATTTTGGCTTCGGTCATGTTAGTAATGGCGGTTAGGAAAATTGCTGTGCAATATGCAAGAAGAACTGCAACTGGGGGTTATGAAAAGAATGTGTTTGGATCAAGACAATACATTCCTTTAAAATTGAATGCCTCTGGTGTAATGCCAATCATTTTTGCTCAGGCAATCATGTTTGTTCCTGGTTTGATTGGAGGTACTTCTATAATGAGGGACTCATCAGTTGGACAGTGGTTACAAACTCAATTTTCTGATATTTTTGGTTTATGGTATAATGTGCTATTTGCATTGTTAATTATCGTGTTTACTTATTTCTATACGGCAATTACAGTACCAACCAATAAAATGGCAGATGATTTAAAACGTAGTGGTGGTTTTATCCCTGGAATTAGACCAGGTACAGAAACTTCTGAATACTTGGACAAGATTATGTCTCAAATAACGTTGCCAGGATCTATTTTCTTAGCATTGATTGCCGTGTTCCCGGCTATTATTGTGAAGTTATTAGGTGTGCAATCAAGTTGGGCCTTGTTCTTTGGAGGAACCTCGCTATTGATTATGGTTGGAGTTGCAATAGATACAATGCAACAGGTAAACTCTTACTTGTTGAATAGACACTATGATGGCTTGATGAAAACTGGTAAAAATAGAAAAGCAGTAGCTTAACATTAGACCTATGGCAAAACAAGCAGCAATAGAACAAGACGGTACGATTATAGAAGCATTATCAAATGCGATGTTTCGTGTGGAGTTAGAGAACGGGCATATTGTAACAGCTCACATTTCTGGCAAAATGCGTATGCACTATATTAAATTGTTACCAGGAGATAAAGTAAAATTAGAAATGAGCCCTTATGATTTAACAAAGGCTCGCATAACCTATAGATACTAATACTATGAAAGTAAGAGCATCAATAAAAAAGAGAAGCGCCGATTGTAAAATCGTACGTAGAAAAGGTAGACTTTACGTAATTAACAAAAAGAATCCTAAATTCAAACAAAGACAAGGATAGTTATGGCAAGAATTGCAGGGGTTGATATACCAAAAAACAAAAGAGGAGTAATCTCTTTGACTTATATCTACGGAGTAGGTAAAAGTAGAGCACAAGAAATTTTAGCTACCGCTAAGGTGGACGAGAACACTAAAGTACAAGATTGGACAGATGACGAAATTGGAAATATTCGTGAGGCTGTATCAGCTTATACTATTGAAGGTGAATTACGTTCTGAAACCCAATTAAACATCAAACGTTTAATGGATATCGGTTGTTATAGAGGAATTCGTCATAGAGCTGGACTTCCATTAAGAGGTCAAAGAACTAAGAACAACTCTAGAACCAGAAAAGGTAGAAGAAAAACTGTTGCCAACAAAAAAATGGCAGGTAAATAATCATTAAGACATTAGTCATTAGTTATTAGAGTTAGATGAATCTGTTCGAAATAGAAATGTTTAGGATTCTAACAACTAAAAACTAACAGCTAGAAACTAAGAAATATGGCAAAGTCAAGTACAAAAAAACGTAAAGTTATAGTTGATGCAGTTGGAGAAGCTCATATTAATGCTTCTTTCAATAACATCATTATCTCATTGACCAACAAAAAAGGAGACGTGGTTTCATGGTCTTCTGCTGGTAAAATGGGGTTTAGAGGATCTAAGAAAAACACTCCTTATGCAGCTCAAATGGCAGCAGAAGATGCAGCTGGTACTGCTCAAGAAGCTGGTTTGAAAAAAGTGAAGGTATATGTTAAAGGTCCTGGTAATGGTAGAGAATCTGCTATTAGATCTTTACACAATGCTGGAATTGAAGTAACCGAAATCATTGACGTTACTCCATTACCACACAATGGATGTAGACCTCCAAAACGTAGAAGAGTATAATTATTACTCGTAAATATTCATAAAGAAATTAATATCAGCTGAGTACATGGCTGATATTAATTTTTTTGTATATTTGCACACCGAAAAAAATAACAAGTATTAACGAGAGGTTAACGATTATCGGAGGATAAGATTAAGACCTTAATCCATAATCACTCTCAAAAACAATTAGAAATGGCAAGATATACTGGTCCTAAAACTAAAATAGCTCGTAAGTTTGGTGAAGCTATTTTCGGAGATGATAAATCTTTTGAAAAAAGAAATTATCCTCCAGGTCAACATGGTGCTAACAAGCGTCGTGGTAAAAAATCTGAATACGCTATCCAATTAATGGAGAAGCAAAAAGCTAAATATACCTATGGTATTTTAGAGCGTCAATTTAGAAACATGTTTAAAAGAGCTACAGCAGCACAAGGAATTACTGGTGAGGTACTTTTACAATTATGTGAGTCTAGATTGGACAATGTAGTTTACAGAATGGGTGTTTCTCCTTCAAGAAGAGGTGCTAGACAATTAGTTTCTCACAGACACATTACTGTAAATGGTGAAGTTGTAAATATTCCTTCTTACCAATTGAAAGCTGGTGATGTAGTAGGGGTAAGAGAAAAATCTAAATCTTTGGAGGCTATTGATAAATCATTAGCAAATTCTAGTCAAGTATACGAATGGATTACTTGGAACACTGAGAAGAAAGAAGGTACTTATGTATCTGTTCCAGCTAGAATCCAAATTCCAGAAAATATCAACGAGCAATTCATCGTCGAATTATATTCTAAATAATAAATTAACCACATTGGTATTTAGCCAAAGGGTCTATTCGTACTTCTTCAAACTTATAGACCGCGCAACTAAATAACAATTAAAACGAAGAAAAAAATGGCAGTATTTAATTTTCAAAAGCCGGACAAAGTAATCATGATCGATTCAACCGATTATGAAGGTAAGTTTGAATTCAGACCGTTAGAGCCTGGATACGGTTTAACCGTAGGAAACGCTTTAAGAAGAGTTCTTTTATCTTCATTAGAAGGTTTTGCTATCACTTCTGTGAGAATAGAAGGTGTAGATCATGAGTTCTCTACTATTGCTGGTGTTGTTGAAGATGTAACAGAAATTATCTTGAACTTGAAACAAGTGCGTTTCAAAAGACAGATTGATGATGTAGATAATGAGTCTGTATCAATTTCAATTTCTGGACAAGAACAAATTACAGCAGGTGATTTTCAGAAATTTATTTCAGGATTCCAAGTATTAAATACAGAAATGGTTATCTGTAACTTAGATCCTAAAGTAAGTGTTAATATGGAAATTACCATTGAAAAAGGTAGAGGATATGTTCCTGCTGAAGAAAACAAAAAAGCTTCTGCACCAATAGGAACTATTTTTACTGATTCAATCTATACTCCAATTAAAAATGTGAAGTATAGTATTGAAAATTATCGTGTTGAGCAAAAAACGGATTATGAAAAATTGGTATTTGAAATCATTACTGATGGTTCTATAAATCCTCAAGATGCTTTAACAGAAGCAGCTAAAGTGTTAATTCACCACTTTATGTTGTTCTCTGATGAAAGAATTACTCTTGAAGCAGACGAAATTGCTCAAACCGAAACTTATGATGAAGAATCACTTCACATGAGACAGTTATTGAAAACAAAATTAGTGGATATGGATCTTTCTGTACGTGCTTTAAATTGTTTAAAGGCAGCAGAGGTTGATACCCTTGGTGATTTGGTTTCTTATAACAAAAACGACTTAATGAAGTTCCGTAACTTCGGTAAAAAGTCTTTAACTGAGCTTGAAGAGCTTGTAAACGTTAAAGGTTTGAACTTTGGAATGGATCTTTCAAAATACAAATTAGATAAAGACTAACTTCTTCATATTTTGCTCCTCGAAGGAGTTGTAGCAAGATGAAGATTAAATTTTAATGTCATGAGACACGGAAAAAAAGTAAACCACTTAGGTAGAAAAACTGCTCACAGAAAAGCAATGTTAGCCAATATGGCTTGTTCTTTAATTGAACACAAAAGAATCAACACTACAGTTGCTAAAGCAAAAGCTTTAAAATTGTTTGTTGAGCCATTGGTAACTAAATCTAAGGAAGACACAACTCATAATAGAAGAATTGTTTTCTCTAGATTAAAGCAAAAGGATGCTGTTGTAGAATTGTTTAGAGAAGTTGCTCCTAAAGTTGGAGATCGTCCAGGAGGTTACACCAGAATTATTAAATTGGGTAATCGTTTGGGAGATAACGCTGATATGGCAATGATTGAATTAGTAGATTTCAATGAAATCTATAATGCTTCTAAGCCAGAAAAGAAAACTACAAGAAGAAGTAGAAGAGGTGGTTCTAAAGCTGAAAAGCCAGCTGCTCCAGTTCAAGATACTCAAGCTTCTAAAGAAGAAGAGGAATAAAAATCTGTTAACTTATGTTAATTGTAAAAGGATAGGCTATCAAAGTCTATCCTTTTTTTATATTTGTCGCTTTCTTAATAAAATCGATATGAAAAATTTAATTTATTTAACAGTCTTACTATTAACTTGTCAAGTAGGATTTGCACAATTAACCAATGCAGCTATTTTAGAAGGCGTTTTGGATGAAAACACAAAATTTGGAAGGTTTGTCAATGCTAGAGGAGAAAGTGGTTCTGTAAAGGATGCTTACTTATTTGATGATACTAGTGGAAAAGTGGAAATATTCACCAGGTCTGGAAAAGCTTATTCATTTAAAGATGTTAATTTCAATTTAAGCAAGCAAGAGTTAAGTGTACCACTAGAAGATGGGAAGTCTTTCACATTCAATAATGCTGATATCAAGTATTTTCAAAAAGGAAATAGAAAGTTTGTTTTTATACCAGGTCAATCTAAGCCATTACATGAAATTGTTTTTAAAGGTGACAAGGGATCCTTATTTAAGAAGTTTGATTTAGAGCTTAAACAAGCAATGACAAATCCACTGACTAACGAAATTACCAAGCCAGCATATTATACTAAAGAAGAGGTAATGGTGCTTAGAAGAGATAATCAAGTTTTTGAATTACCCTCAAAAAAGAAGAAATTCTTAGAAGCGTTTGGAGATGATAGTGGTAAGATTGCAAAATATATCAAAAGCAATAATATATCATTGAAAAATAACAATGACATCATAAAGGTAATAGAATATTATAATACAATATAGTAAGTATTGTAGGAAAAAAAGGGCTGAAATTATTTTCAGCCCTTTTTTTTTGTGTATATTTAATTGATATAAAGTCAATTACTATTGAAGTGTCTTCCAATTTCCATGGTGTTTTTTGACTTTTGTCTGGTTTATTAATTAACATTTTAAAAAAGCACTTATGAAAATGAAAACAATTTTAAGTATTTCGATTGGGATTTTTAGTTTGTTCAGTTACTCCCAAATGCCTTCTACCAGTCCTTATGAGGCTTTAGGACCAACGGGACCAACAAAAATTGAAAATGGTATTGAGGTGCCCATTGACATGAGAGGGGGAATGGCATCGGATTTGTTAGCTAATTTTGAAGGACCTACCGATATTCAAAATTTAGAAGCCCTCTTGGATGATAATAGTAAATTTGGAAGGTTTGTCAATGCTAAAACGGGTATTGACGTCAAGGATGCTTTCTTGTTTGACAGTCAAAAGGGGAAAGTTAAAATCGTTACAAAAAGTGGAAAAGGCTATATGATTCAGGGAGCAAACTATAATTTAGTTAGTGATCAGCTTTTCGTTCCAATTGGTCAAGGAAAAGTATTTACCTTCAATAATTATGATATTCGATTTTTTGAGAAGAACGGAGATAAATTTGTGTTTCTTCCAAAAACCAATGAACTACATCAGGTTCTTTATATAGGTGAAAAAGCCATTCTATTTCAAAAGTTCAAAGTTGTTTTAAAAGAGGCTTCAGTAAACCCAATGACCAAGGTTGTTACCAAACCGGCATATTATGATAAGGAAGAGATTGTTTTGGTTAAAATTGGAGATGAATTTATTGAAGTCCCTAATAATAAGAAGAAATTTGCCGAGTTATTCCCAGAACATTCCGCTGAACTACTTAAGTTTATAAAGGATAACAAAATATCATTAAAAGATTCTGAACAAGTAAAAAGAGTTGCTAGCTACTATGATACATTGTAGTTGGACATCTTTCTCACATAATTAAAGGGTAAACATTTTAGTTTATCCTTTTTTTTATGCAATTTTGCAAAACTTTTCTAAACAAATGAAATACAACAAGCGAGAAAAAGCAATTATTCTATTGGCTGATGGAACCATTTTCTATGGAAAATCAGTAGGCGGTAAAAAGGGAACTTCTTTTGGTGAGGTTTGTTTCAATACTGGAATGACTGGGTATCAAGAAATTTTTACAGATCCTTCTTATTTTGGTCAAATTATGGTTACTACCAATGCACACATTGGTAACTACGGGGCTAATGATGAAGAGGTTGAGTCAGATTCAATAAAGATTTCTGGTTTAGTATGTAGAAATTTCAGTTATGATTATTCTAGGGAGGACGCTGATTCATCCTTGCTCGAGTTTTTAAATAAATATAGCCTTTTGGCTATATCTGATGTAGATACAAGAGCTTTAGTAAGTTATATTAGAGACAACGGTGCTATGAATGCTGTAATTTCAACTGAAGTAGATAACATTGAAGGATTGAAAAAGCAGTTGGCTGAAATTCCAGATATGAATGGTTTGGAATTGTCATCAAAGGTATCTACTAAAGAGCCTTATTTCTATGGAGATGAAAATGCAAGTATCAAAATTGCAGCTTTAGATATTGGAATAAAGAAGAATATTTTAAGAAACTTGGCAAGTAGAGATGCTTACATTAAAGTATATCCATATAATGCCAGTTTTGAAGAAATGGAAGCTTGGAATCCGGATGGGTACTTTTTATCCAATGGTCCAGGTGATCCTGAACCTTTGAAAGAGGCGCAAGAGGTTGCAAAGGAAATTATCAAAAGAGATTTACCTTTGTTTGGTATCTGTTTGGGACACCAAGTTATTGCATTGGCAAACGGAATTTCCACTTATAAAATGCACCATGGTCATAGAGGGATCAATCACCCTGTAAAGAACCTAATTACTGGTAAAGGAGAAATTACTTCTCAAAATCATGGTTTTGCTGTCAATAGGGAAGAAGCAGAAAAGCATCCCGATATTGAAATAACACATATTCATTTGAACGATAATACAGTTGCTGGTATTAAAATGAAGAATAAGAATTGCTTCTCGGTACAATACCACCCAGAAGCAAGTCCTGGACCTCACGATGCATCCTATCTTTTTGATCAATTTATAGAGAATATCAAAAATAAATAAAGAAAAACCTCAAAGATTTTAGCCATTCTTTGAGGTTTTTTTTATTCGAAAACAATGTAGTTAGATTATTACATAAATATGCCTTGTGAAGGTGCAAAAAGGCTGGTAATTTCGTAAATTTGTTAAGGAAATTAATTTTATAAAAAGAACATTATGAGCATGATAACCAATATTCACGCGAGACAGATTTTAGATTCCCGTGGAAACCCTACTGTTGAAGTAGATGTGATAACTGAAAATGGTATTTTAGGTAGAGCTGCAGTGCCTTCGGGAGCATCAACAGGTGAACACGAAGCGGTAGAGCTAAGAGATGGTGGGAATACCTACATGGGAAAAGGAGTATCTAAGGCAGTTGAAAATGTTAACACAGTACTTGCTCAAGAATTATTAGGTGTTTCAGTTTTTGAACAAAACCTAATTGATAGAATGATGATAGAATTGGATGGAACGCCTAATAAATCGAAATTAGGAGCAAATGCTATTTTAGGAGTTTCTTTGGCAGTGGCTAAAGCTGCTGCTAACGAATTGGGAATGCCATTGTATCGTTATGTTGGAGGAGTGTCTGCAAATACACTTCCCGTTCCAATGATGAATATTATCAACGGAGGTTCTCACAGTGATGCGCCTATTGCATTCCAAGAATTCATGATTATGCCTGTTAAAGCGAAAAACTTTACACATGCGATGCAAATGGGTACTGAAATCTTCCATAACTTGAAAAAAGTATTACACGATAGAAATTTAAGTACAGCTGTTGGGGATGAAGGAGGATTTGCTCCTACCTTGGACGGAACAGAAGATGCTATCGAAACGATTGCTAAAGCAGTTGAAAATGCAGGATATAAATTTGGCGAAGAAATTAAAATTGCTTTAGACTGTGCTTCTGCTGAATTCTATGAAGATGGTGTTTACAACTACGCTAAATTTGAAGGAGAAACTGGTGTCACCAGAACAAGTAAAGAACAAGCTGAATATTTAGCTGAATTGGTATCTAAATACCCAATTATCTCTATCGAAGATGGTATGGATGAAAACGATTGGGAAGGATGGAGTTACTTAACTGAATTGGTAGGTGATAAAGTACAGTTGGTAGGAGACGATTTATTCGTAACTAACGTAGAGCGTTTATCAAGAGGAATCGAAAACGGAATTGCAAACTCAATCCTTATCAAAGTAAACCAAATTGGGTCTTTAACTGAAACTATTGCAGCTGTTAATATGGCTAAAAATGCTGGTTATACTTCTGTTATGTCACACCGTTCTGGTGAAACAGAAGACAACACAATTGCTGATTTAGCTGTGGCTTTAAATTGTGGTCAAATTAAAACAGGATCTGCGTCTCGTAGTGATCGTATGGCCAAGTACAACCAATTGTTGAGAATTGAAGAAGAGTTGGGTGATGTAGCCTATTTTCCTCAGGAAAAAGCATTTAAGGTGAAGTAAACTCATTTACATACAACACGGAAAAAAGGTCTACAATGCAAATTGTAGGCCTTTTTTTATTAACTTAAAGGAATTCTTTTATAAAAAATGCTTTTCTATGTAAAATAACCAATCATGAAACATACATATTTGTTATTCGTTCTCTTCTCCCTAAGCGTTCAATCACAAATAATCAATTTCCCAGACCAGACCTTTAAAGATCAGTTGCTGGCATCTTCACCATCTAATCAAATAGCTAAAAATCTTTCCGGAAGCTGGTTTCAAATAGATGCCAATAGTGATGGTGAAATCCAGGAATCGGAAGCGTTGGAAGTGTCATATATCTCAGTTTCAGGCTACACAACAGAAGTTAATAATTCAATCCTTAATGATATCACCGGAATTGAATATTTTACTAATTTAACCCATCTTACATGCTCCCCGCATGAAATTAGTTATGTTGATTTAAGCCAAAATACATCTTTAACTTATTTAGATTTTTCTGAACCGCTTTCAAGTACGTTGAATTGGTATACTTTAAATGAATTGGATGTAACAAATTGTTCTAATTTAGCTTATCTGGATATCTCGGGGAATGGATTGGAAAGTATTGATTTAAGTCAAAATGTGAATTTAACAACTTTAAAGGCAAGTTATAATGCATTTATGGAGTTGGATATTTCTCAAACAGAAATCAATGAATTCTTCATTCAGGGTAATTCATTACCCTATACCTTCATCGGTAATGAGGAGTTGGAGGTGTTTGCTAATTCTTTTGGCAAGTTAGGTCATTTGGATGTTTCTCTTTGTTCAGATTTATTGTCTATTTTTTTAGAGGATGTTGGAATCCATTCCATAAATTTAGGATATCACCCTCTACTAACTTGGATATATTTAAGTGTTTCGTCAAATTTCTCTGAAATTGATTTGTCGGCATTTCCTAATCTTGAAAATTTTAATTTAGAAGAATATTGGGAGGAGGATGATTTTTTTGTTCTTACCCACCTTGATTTTAGTGACAATTTCCAACTTCAAGATATTTCAATATCTTCCTCTAGTTTGGAGTCTGTTAATCTAAAAAATGGTATCTCGGAGGAGACTATTGATATTTATAATTATTCATCTTCTAGTTTAAATTTTATTTGTGCAGATGAATTTCAAGTACTGGAGCTATCGGATATTTTTGGTGATGAAGTGGTAGTTCACCCTTATTGCAGTTTCACACCCGGAGGAAATTACAACACAACCACTGGTCAAGTTCTATTTGATTTAAACAATGACGGATGCCAAACGGGAACCGAATCTTTTTCCAATGTTTTGATACAGGTGGAGTCAGAAGATTCAGAAGAAGTCAGTTATGTGAATTCTGGAGGGAATTATTCGTTTTATTCCCAAAATGGCTCTTTTATCCTTACACCCTCCATAGAACATCCAGACTGGTTCAATATTTCTCCAGAAAATGCCATTGTAGTATTTGAAGACAATCTTAATAATACTACCTCTCAAGATTTCTGTATTTCAGCTCTAGGGACTCACCAAGATTTAGAGGTGGTATTGACTCCAATAGGTAATGCCCAACCGGGTTTTGATGCCGATTATGAATTGATCTATAAGAACAACGGCAATCAAATGACCTCTGGACAAGTCAGTTTGTCTTTTGGTTCCTCCCTGATGGAGTTGGTATCGGTATCGCAGGAACAAAACGACTTAAATGATGGGGAGTTGATATGGAATTTTGAGGACTTATTGCCTTTTGAGTCGAGAAGTACTTTTGTTACTTTTAACTTAAATGCCCCTACAGAGACACCTTCTCTCAATATTGATGATGTTCTAACATTTTCGGTTGAAATTGTTGGAGCTCAAGAAGATGAAAACCCTGATGACAATAGCTTTGAATTGAACCAAACGGTAGTCGGAGCCTTTGATCCCAACGATAAGGTTTGTTTGGAAGGGGATATAGCCCCAATAGAAAAAATAGGCGACTATTTGCATTACACCATCAATTTTGAAAATATAGGAAATGCAGCAGCTACCTTTGTGGTTATTAAGGATGTCCTCAATGAAAGTGACTACAATTTAAATTCTTTACAGATTCTGTCTGCTTCCCACTCTATGGAAACAAGGATGGAAGGAAATCTACTGGAGTTTTATTTTGACAATATCGATTTAGGTCCAGAAGAGCAGGGTCATGTGTCCTATAAAATAAAGACCTTGGAAAGTTTGGAGGTAGGTGACACAGTGAGCAATTCGGCAGAAATTTATTTTGATTACAACCTACCCATAGAAACCAATGAGGCCATCACCAGTTTTGAGAGTCTTTCATTAATCGAGAATACAGCCCAAGAAGGAAGCATCAAAATATTTCCTAATCCAACTTTCGGAGAGGTAATGATTGTATCCCCGTCATCGCCAATACAATTGTTAGAGGTTCTTGATATGAATGGCAGAATACTGAATTCTTTAGAATTAAATAAAAGGCGAACGATATGTGATTTATCTGCTTATCAAAAGGGAGTATATTTTGTTAAGATTAAAACTCAAGACGGAGTCTATGGTTCCAAGGTGATAAAGAATTAATAAAAATTGGAGTAATCTAATTATTAATATAAAAAAACTAACCAATCATGAAACACACATATTTGTTATTCGTTCTCTTCTCCCTAAGCGTTCAATCACAAATAATCAATTTCCCAGACCAGACCTTTAAAGATCAATTGCTGGCATCTAACATAGATACAAATAATGATGGTGAAATTCAGGTATCTGAAGCCCAAGAGGTGTCCACTTTATGGGTTTCTGGGCCCTCAGATTCTGATTATATTACTGATTTAACCGGGATTGAGGCTTTTACTAATTTGGTCAACTTTAGTTGTTATCAACACAATATTGATGAAGTTGATTTAAGTCAAAACACTCTCTTGGAGCACATAAATTTTGTTCATCCTGATTATGACGAATATTTAAATCCGACACCTAATTACTTAGGCAGTTTAAATATATCCGGATTGACAAACCTAGAAACCTTAAATATTATTGGAAATAATATGGTAAATATACAGTTTGGCCAGAACGATAATTTGTTGTCTTTCTATACTGAAAACAATGCTTTTTCCGGTTTAAACATTTCCCAAACAGGAATTACTGAATTAACTATATCGAATAATAATTCAACTAATATCAATAATGAAAATCCCTTTTTGTTAATCGGTAATGAAGAATTAACTCAATTATCTACTGTAGGTCTAAATGGCGACCCAATTTCTCCTCCCATCTATGGGTCAATAATTTTAGATTTAACTAATAGCGCCAATATAGAGTCTGTTGATGTTGGAGGTTTCTCCCTAGAATCCTTACTCCTGGCTAACCACCCCAATTTAACTTTTTTTAGAGCAACAGGTTCTCTAACATTAACTGACTTGGATCTAAGTCCTTTCCCAAATTTAGAAACATTGTCTTTAGGTTTGGGAGGAAACACAATGGTAAATACAAGTGAATGTGAGTATTTGGAACATTTAAGTATAGGAGGAGGTAGTAATCCCGTATTGGATTTAAGTCAAAATTTAAATCTGCAATTTATTCAAGTCGGAGGGATTTCTGGAGATTTAGATTTGAGCCAGAATATTCATTTAGATACAATTAATGTGATAGATTCTAATTTAAATTCAATAAATATGAAGAATGGAAGTTCAGAAGAAACTTATTTATATTTTAATCCATCTTTGGAATTTATTTGTGTAGATGAAGAACAGTATGATGATGTGTATTTAGATGCAACTGATGATGGTCTGCCTGTTCCAACCCCAATAGTCACTACCTATTGCAGTTTTACACCCGGTGGAAATTATAACACAATCACAGGTCAAGTTCTATTTGATTTAAACAATGACGGATGCCAAACTGGAACTGGAACGGTTTCTAATGTCCTGATACATGTAGAGTCAGATGGAATGGAAGAGGTAAGTTATGTGAATTCAGGAGGGAATTATTCGTTTTATTCCCAAAATGGCTCTTTTATCCTTACACCCTCTATAGAACATCCAGACTGGTTCAGTGTATCTCCAGAAAGTGCGACGTTTGAATTTTGGGGCAGCCTTAATAATACCACCACTCAAGATTTCTGTATTTCTCCTCTAGGTACTCACCATGATCTGGAAGTGGTATTGACTCCAATAGGTAATGCCCAACCGGGTTTTGATGCCTATTATGAATTGATCTTTAAAAACAATGGCAATCAAGTGACCTCTGGACAAGTCAGTTTGTCTTTTGATGCCTCCTTGATGGAGTTGGTATCGGTATCGCAGGAACAAAACGACTTAAATGATGGGGAGTTGATATGGGATTTTGAGGATTTATTGCCTTTTGAGTCGAGAAGTACTTTTGTTACTTTTAACTTAAATGCTCCTACAGAGACACCTCCTCTCAATATTGATGATGTTCTAATATTTTCGGTGGAAATTGTTGGATCCCAAGAAGATGAAAACCCTGATGACAATAGCTTTGAATTGAACCAAACAGTGGTTGGAGCCTTTGATCCCAACGATAAGGTTTGTTTGGAGGGAGACATAGCCCCAATAGAAAAAATAGGCGACTATTTGCATTACACCATCAATTTTGAAAATACAGGAAATGCCGCCGCTACTTTTGTGGTTATTAAGGATGTCCTCAATGAAAGTGACTACAATTTAAATTCCTTACAGATTCTGTCTGCTTCCCACTCGATGGAAACAAGGATGGAAGGAAATTTACTGGAGTTTTATTTTGACAATATCGATTTAGGACCCGAAGAGCAGGGGCATGTGACCTATAAAATAAAGACCTTGGAAAGTTTGGAGGTAGGTGACACAGTGAGCAATTCGGCAGAAATTTATTTTGATTACAACCTACCCCTAGAAACCAATGAGGCCATCACCAGTTTTGAGAGTCTTTCATTAATTGAGAATACAGTCCAAGAAAGAAGTATCAAAATATTTCCGAATCCAACTTTCGGAGAGGTAATGATTGTATCCCCGTCATAGCCAATACAATTGTTAGAGGTTCTTGATATGAATGGCAGAATACTGAATTCTTTAGAATTAAATAAAAGGCGAACGATATGTGATTTATCTGCTTATCAAAAGGGAGTATATTTTGTTAAGATTAAAACTCAAGACGGAGTCTATGGTTCCAAGGTGATAAAGAATTAATAAAAATGGAGTAATCCAATTATTAATATAAAAACTAACCAATCATGAAACATACATATTTGTTATTCGTTCTCTTCTCCCTAAGCGTTCAATCACAAATAATCAATTTTCCAGACCAGACCTTTAAGGATCAATTGCTTGCAGCTAATATAGATACAAATAATGATGGTGAAATACAAGTATCTGAAGCCCAAGAGGTAACTTCACTTTCTGTTTCAGGTTATTATGATGTATATGGTAGTACCCTAACCGATATAACAGGTATCGAATATTTTGTAAATCTAACGCATTTGATTTGCTCTCCTCATGAAATTAGTAGTGTTGATTTAAGCCAAAACACGGCATTGATTCATGTGGATTTTTCCGAACCTTTTTCAAGTGTGTTAGATGTCGTTTCATTAAACGAAATTAATGTTTCTGGTTGTAGCTCATTGGAATATTTAAATGTATCTAACAATAATATTCAAACTATTGACTTGAGCGGAACATCAAGTTTAGAAACCTTAATCATTTACAATAATCAAATGGAAACTATTGAATTAGGTCAGCAAAATAATTTGGTCTCTTTGGGTGCTTCAAATAATTCGTTTAGTGAACTTGATATTTCTCAAACAGCCATTAACGATCTGAATATAGCAGGTAATAGTGAATCATTCTCTTTAATATGCAACGAGGCAATTACAGAAATTTCTGCAGGTGAACCTGGGTCTGGTAATTTAAATTTGGTTGATATAGACCTTTCTAATAGTCCTAATATAGAATCTCTTGATTTGATGGAATATCGGGTAAATTCAATTTTTTTAGGAGAAGATCATTCAAATTTGACCCACATGAGATTTTATGCCTCAGATTTTTTATCTAGTTTGGATCTCACCTCATGTCAAAATTTAGAATTTTTAAGTTTGGAAGGGATCACTAATTTGGAGCTTACAGAAGTTCCAAGCTTGCTTAATCTTAGCCTTGGTGGGATAGCTGCTTTAGATTTGTCATATTGTCCTAATTTAGAAACATTGAGTATAGGAGGGCCTATAACTAGTTTAGATTTTACTCCGGTTATTGGAAATTTGGAAAGCTTAAGTATAGGAGGTAGTTGGAGTACTATTGATTTGAGTCCTTGTGTTAATCTCGTGGATTTGACCTTTGGAGGTGCTAATTTAACTACTTTGGATTTAAGTCAGCTACCGAATTTAGAGAGTATTACGATGGGTAATGCACCTTTAATTGAATCCTTAATTGTCGGTGAGAATCCTAACTTAAGTAGTTTTGAAACCTATATGTCTGATGCCCCTCTTGATAACCTTGATTTAAGTCAATGTGTTAATTTACAGTCTGTACAAATTTTATTTAGCAATATCCAATCATTGAATATTAAGAATGGAACTTCAGAAGAATTTCTAAATTTCTATTCAAATGAAGACTTAATCTTTATATGTGCTGATGAAGAACAATTAGATTTAGTTTATGCAGAGGCTAATTCAGATGGTTGGTTAAATGTTCCTTTAACTGTTTCTTCTTACTGCAGTTTTACCCCCGGTGGAAATTATAACACAATCACAGGTCAAGTTCTATTTGATTTAAATAATGACGGATGCCAAACGGGAACCGAATCTTTTTCCAATGTTTTGATACAGGTGGAGTCAGAAGATTCTGAAGAAGTCAGTTATGTGAACTCTGGAGGGAATTATTCGTTTTATTCCCAAAATGGCTCTTTTATCCTTACACCCTCTATAGAACATCCAGAATGGTTCAACATTTCTCCAGAAAATGCCATTGTAGTATTTGAAGACAATCTTAATAATACTACCCCTCAAGATTTCTGTATTTCACCTCTAGGGACTCACCATGATCTGGAAGTGGTATTGACCCCAATAGGTAATGCCCAACCGGGTTTTGATGCCTATTATGAATTGATCTTTAAAAACAATGGCAATCAAGTGACCTCTGGACAAGTCAGTTTAAATTTTGATGCCTCCCTGATGGAGTTGGTATCGGTATCTCAGGAACAAAACGACTTAAATGATGGGGAGTTGATATGGAATTTTGAGGAATTATTGCCTTTTGAGTCGAGAAGTACTTTTGTTACTTTTAACTTAAATGCCCCTACAGAGACACCTTCTCTCAATATTGATGATGTTCTAACATTTTCGGTAGAAATTGTTGGAGGCCTAGAAGATGAAAACCCTGAGGATAATAGCTTTGAATTGAACCAAACGGTAGTCGGAGCCTTTGATCCCAACGATAAGGTTTGTTTGGAGGGGGATATAGCCCCAATAGAAAAAATAGGCGACTATTTGCATTACACCATCAACTTTGAAAATACAGGAAATGCCGCCGCTACCTTTGTGGTTATTAAGGATGTCCTCAATGAAAGTGACTACAATTTAAATTCTTTACAGATTCTGTCTACTTCCCACTCCATGGAAACAAGGATGGAAGGAAATCTACTGGAGTTTTATTTTGATAATATCGATTTAGGTCCCGAAGAGCAGGGGCATGTGTCCTATAAAATAAAGACCTTGGAAAGTTTGGAGGTAGGTGACACAGTGAGTAATTCGGCAGAAATTTATTTTGATTACAACCTACACATAGAAACCAATGAGGCCATCACCAGTTTTGAGAGTCTTTCATTAATCGAGAATACAGCCCAAGAAGGAAGCATCAAAATTTTTCCGAATCCAACAAATGGGGTTGTTGAAATTGCTTCTTCATCATTGCCTGTAAAATCGTTGGAGGTTTTGGATATAAAGGGTCGACGTCTTAGTTTAGCAGAGTTCAATGAAATGCATGTTCAATTAGATTTGGGATCTTATAAAAATGGCATGTATTTAATAAAGATTCAAACAGTTAAAGGATTTCATTTTGCTAAGGTTATTAAGAATTAAATTTAAATAATGGACGCTTAATCTTTTGACTGAATGCGGGTTATTATTTTCTTAATAACTGCCTATTTTTTTGTATCAATTTTAATGATATCTTAATTAACAAAACCTTTACTAACTTTCTTCTTAAATAGTCAGATATTTCGTAAATTTGAGCCTGCTGAAAAAATTAATTTACACTTTAAAATAATAATATAAAAATGTCAGATAAAGCTACAATAGAAATTGATGGTGAAAAATATGATTTTCCTCTTATAGTTGGTACTGAAAATGAAGTTGCCATAGATATCAAAGCACTCCGATCTATTACTGGTGGAGCCATTACAATTGATCCAGGATTTAAAAATACAGGTTCATGCGAAAGTGCTATCACTTTTTTGGATGGAGAAAAAGGAATTCTAAGATATAGGGGATATGCCATTGAGGAACTAGCTGAAAAAGCTGACTTTTTAGAAGTTGCTTATCTTTTGATTTTTGGAGAACTTCCTACCAAAGAACAGAATGAAAAATTTCATGCAGACATCAAAGCGGAAGCTGTTGTCGATGAAGATGTAAAGAAAATTATAGACGCTTTCCCTAAGTCGGCACACCCTATGGGAGTTATTGCATCTTTAACAAGTGCGTTAACTGCTTTTAACCCATCTTCTGTGAATGTGAATTCAGAAGAAGACATGTACAGAGCTATCGTTAAAATATTGGGTAAATTCCCTGTGTTGGTGGCTTGGACGATGCGTAAAAAACAAGGTTTACCTTTAAATTACGGAAGTGATTCAATAGGTTACGTAGAAAACATCTTAAAAATGATGTTTGAAAAACCTAACCATACCTACGAACAGAACCCTATCTTAGTTAATGCTTTAGATAAGTTATTAATCTTACACGCAGATCATGAGCAAAACTGTTCAACATCAACCGTAAGAATCGTAGGATCTTCTCATGCAGGATTGTTTGCTTCTTTATCAGCTGGGATTTCTGCGCTTTGGGGACCATTACATGGTGGAGCCAATCAAGCTGTTCTTGAAATGTTGGAGGGTATCAAACAAGATGGAGGTGATACTAAAAAATACATGGCCAAGGCTAAGGATAAAGACGATCCATTCCGTTTGATGGGATTCGGACACCGTGTTTACAAAAACTTTGATCCAAGAGCCAAAATTATTAAGAAAGCAGCTGATGAAGTATTAGGAGACCTTGGTGTGACAGATCCAGTTTTAGATATTGCTAAAGGATTGGCAGAAGAAGCATTAAGTGATGACTATTTCGTACAACGTAAATTGTATCCAAACGTAGATTTCTACTCGGGTATTATCTATAGAGCCATGGGAATCCCGGTAGAAATGTTTACTGTGATGTTTGCTTTAGGTCGTTTACCAGGTTGGATTGCTCAATGGAGAGAAATGAGACTTCGCAAAGAGCCAATTGGACGTCCTAGACAAGTTTACATTGGTGAAACTCATAGACCGTTTGTAAACCTAGAAGATAGATAAACTTTTTAAAATGTTAATAATGAAAGCTTCATAAGCAACTATGAAGCTTTTTTTGTATTCTTATTTATGCTACAATTAAACGTAAAGAACGAAACATCTAGATTAAGAGCTGTTGTCTTAGGTACCGCTGTAAGCAATGGTCCTACACCAACAGTGGATGAGGCTTATGACCCTAAGTCCTTAGAACATATTTTGGCAGGAACTTATCCATTAGAGAAGGATATGGTCAGGGAAATGGAAGCCGTAGCCAGGGTATTTGAAAAATATGATGTACAAGTTTTTAGACCTCACTTAATAGAAGATTGTAATCAAATTTTTGCACGAGATATTGCTTTTGTTATCGATGATTATTTTATAAAAGCCAATATTTTACCTGATAGGGAAAAGGAATTGGATGCGATTCAATATGTCGTTGATCAAATAGACCCCCGAAAAGTAATCAGACCACCAGAAGAAGTGCATATTGAAGGAGGGGATGTTATGTTGTGGAATGACCATATTTTTGTTGGTACTTACAAAGGTAGCGACTACCCGAATTACATAACGGCCAGAACCAATATGCAAGGGGTTCAGTTCATTAAAGATATGTTTCCTAACAAAAAAGTGAAAGAATTTGATTTAGTAAAATCTAAAATTGAGCCGAGAGATAATGCGCTTCATTTAGATTGTTGCTTTCAACCTGTAGGAAAAAATAAGGGAATCATCTATAAAAGCGGTTTTAGAGAAGAAAGCGATTATATGTATTTGGTTGATTTGTTTGGAAAGGAAAACCTATTTCATATTACAAGGGAGGAAATGTACCACATGAACAGTAATATTTTTTCAATAGCTGATGATGTTGTGATTTCCGAACAAAATTTCACGAGGTTAAACGCATGGTTAAAATCAAATGGATTTACAGTCGAAGAGGTGCCCTATGCTGAAATTGCTAAGCAGGAAGGTTTATTACGCTGTAGTACAATGCCACTAATTAGGGACTAATTCACATGACATATAATGGTGACTTCGGCTTCTTCACCAACTTTAAAAGTGCCGATGTCTTCACCAATCTTATAGTCAAAGCGGTTAACAGCAAAGCTGCCTTCAAAGGTGTTATTTTTGAAACCAAAGGGGATTGTTACAGTTTTGGTAACACCATGAATGGTTAAATCTCCTGTGGTTTCAAAGCCATCTTTTGTTTTGGATACCGATTTTGAATTGAAGCAAATAGATGGGTAGGTTTCTACTTCAAAAAAGTCTGGACTTTTTAAATGAGTATCACGTTTATTATTATCTGTGTCAATACTTGCTGCTTCGATGCAAATATCAAATTTGGAAGTATTTAATTGAGTAGAATCAAATTTAAAATCACCTTTCATTCCTGAAAAAGTTCCCTTAACTGTGAAAAGGCCTCCACCCTTAATCTTAAATTCCACTTTAGACTTTTGGTTATTAATAGACTGTTGAGCTTGGATATTAATTGAAAATACCATGGTTAAAACACACAGAACTAATCGGATCTTTTTCATATTGTTGATGTTACGGTTTACTTAAAATTAAAAAAAAAGGAACCACATTTACGTAGTTCCTTTCTTATAATTTAGTTAAAGTTTTGTGCTTAAGCCATTTCCACAAACAAACCTTCATCAGTTTTGTTCACTTTGGCAATACCATTTTTAGTAAGACCTTTGATGGTTTTATCCCACTTTTTATTGCTCAATCCAGACTGTGTTTTTAACTGGTTCAAATCAATAGGGCTTTGTCCTTTCAAAATGTTGTATACCCCTTTTTCATCCTCGGTCATTTCTGGAGCCTTTTTCTCTGGTTTCATTTGCGGGAAGAATAGTACTTCTTGTATCGATTGGTTGTCAGTCAAAAACATGATCAAACGATCCATTCCAATTCCCATTCCAGAAGTAGGAGGCATACCATATTCCAAAGCACGCAAAAAGTCATAATCAATAAATTGGGTTGCTTCATCATCACCTCGGTCAGCCAATTTTAATTGGTGTTCAAAACGTTCTCTTTGATCAATTGGGTCGTTTAATTCGGAATACGCATTAGCTATTTCCTTTCCACAAACCATCAATTCAAAACGTTCAGTTAGTTCTGGATTGTCACGATGTTCTTTACACAACGGACTCATTTCTTTTGGGTAATCTGTGATGAACGTCGGTTGGATGTAATTGCCTTCACATTTTTCACCAAAGATCTCATCAATCAATTTTCCTTTACCCATGGTGTCATCAACTTCAATGCCCATGCCTTGAGCCGCTTGCCTAATCTCATTTTCTGTTTTGCCAGTAATATCAAAACCAGTAAACTCCTTAATGGAATCGGCCATGGTCACACGCTTGTAAGGTGCTTTGAAATCTATTTCATGATCTCCAAAAGTCGCCTTGGTTGTTCCATTTACAGCTGTTGCACAATGTTCCAACAATTGCTCACAGAAATCCATCATCCAATTATAATCTTTATAAGCGACATAGATTTCCATAGCTGTAAACTCTGGGTTGTGTGTTCTGTCCATTCCTTCATTTCTGAAGTTCTTAGAAAACTCATAGACACCATCGAATCCACCTACAATTAATCGTTTCAAATAAAGCTCATTGGCTATTCTCATATATAAAGGAATATCCAAAGAGTTGTGATGCGTTACAAATGGTCTAGCTGCCGCTCCACCAGGAATGGGTTGTAAAACTGGAGTTTCAACTTCAAAATAACCAGCATTGTTAAAGAAATCACGCATCGCATTAAATAGCTTAGTACGTTTTACAAAGACTTCCTTCACATTTGGGTTTACAACCAAATCGGCATAACGCTGCCTGTATCTTAATTCGGGGTCGTCAAATTTGTCGTGTACATTCCCTTCAGCATCAACTTTAGGTAATGGTAAAGGTTTTAAAGCTTTACTTAAAAGCGTGAAATCCTTAACCATGATGGTTTTTTCACCCACCTTTGTCTTAAATAATTCACCTTCAATACCGATAAAATCCCCGATATCCAGCAATTTTTTATAGACATCATTGTATTTGCTTTTATCATCACCAGTACAAATTTCGTCTCGGTTAAAATACACTTGAATTCGTCCTTCACTATCTTGTAATTCTGCAAAACTGGCACTTCCTTGTATACGTCTGGACATCAATCTACCAGCAACCACAACCTTCTTTCCTTCCTCGAAATCAGACTTTATTCCCTTGGACGTCTGTTTTACAGGAAATAAATCTGCAGGGTATGGGTTGATACCTAACTCGCGTAATTTGGCAAGTTTGTCTCTTCTTACGATTTCTTGTTCAGATAACTGTGACATATACTATTATTTGTGTAATTTTTGAAGGCACAAAGATAACTAGTATTCATTACTATTTCAATTTATTATATTGGAAAATCCTGTAACAAGTCATCTTGTTTTTCGACAAATGAGTACATCAATCAATAAACTAAATTATTATGAGTTTTTGGAGAGTATTACTTTCTATCATTTGCCCACCTTTAGCCGTATTGGATAAGGGTTGCGGTTCTATTTTAATAGTCTTTTTATTATGGCTTTGTGGCTGGGTTCCTGGAGTTATTGCTGCATTGGTTATTTTGAATAATCCTAAGTCTTAATTTGTATCTTTGTACCAACCTTAAAATTTACAAATGAAACAGCTATTTTTTACCCTAACTTTTGTCGCTATACTTTTATTAACCAGTTGTCAATTTTCAGAAAACATTTATATTCAAGAAGATGGATCTGGAAAAATGACCTTTAGCATGGATGCGTCTGAACTAATGAAGATGGCTGGGGACGAGATGTCCAAGGACGGTGAGAAATCGATAGATTCTATTTTGTATTTTAAGGATTTTCTGGAGGCTAAAAAAGACAGTATTTCAAAATTAAGCCAAGAAGAGCAAGAGAAATTAAAAAACCTTGAGGCTTTTGGAATGCACATGGTTATGGATTCCAAAGAACAAACCATGAAGTTTGATTTGTTCTCAGATTTTAATTCGATTTCAGAATTGGATGACCTTTTTAAAGCCATGAATAATGTGAGTAATTTCCAAGGGGAAGGAGGCGTGGATACTAAAGATACAAGTAATCCTTTTTCTGCCATGGCAAATGCAAATGGATCAGAACTTACTTATAGCCTTAAAGGAAATTTGTTTAAAAGGGAGACGGTGATGAAAGATCAAGAAGTATACAAGACTTTGGTTGACAGTATGGGAGATTTGACTCCTATTTTGGCAAGTTCAACCTATAAGTTGAATTATCATTTCCCTAGAAAAATAAAGTCAGCGTCTCATGAAGATGCGTTGTTTAGTGAGGATAAAAAGACCATGACCCTAGAGTTAAATTTTATGGATTATTTGAAAAATCCGGAATTGTTAAACGTGGAAGTGGAACTAGAAGATGAATAGATGAATAAAAAAGTTCAATTACAGGAGTTAGGAAGAAGGGATTATAAGGATACATGGGACTACCAGGAATCCTTATTTCAGGAAATAGTTGATGTGAAAATCAAAAATAGACGGGAGGAAACAACTCTTGAAACTCCCAACTATTTTCTTTTTGTAGAACATCCGCATGTTTATACCTTGGGTAAAAGTGGCGACATCTCCAACTTATTAATTTCTGAACAGCAATTAGCAGAAAAAGAGGCAGCCTTTTACAAAGTAAACAGAGGAGGAGATATCACCTACCATGGTCCAGGACAGATTGTAGGATATCCGATTTTGGATTTAGATAATTTCTTTACTGATATTCACAAATATCTGCGACTTTTAGAGGAAATGATTATTCTCACACTAGCGGAATACGGATTAAAGGCGGAAAGAAGTGAAGGAGAAACGGGAGTTTGGCTGGATGTAGGAACACCTTTCGCTAGAAAAATTTGTGCCATGGGCGTAAGAGCGAGTCGCTGGGTAACCATGCATGGATTTGCTTTAAACGTAAATGCAGATTTGGGCTATTTTGACAATATGATTCCTTGTGGAATTAAAGGTAAAGCCGTAACGTCTCTAAATATGGAGCTGGGTAAAAAGGAGATTGATATGGAAGAGGTGAAATCCAAATTGTTAAAGCATTTTACTGAGCTTTTTGAAGCAGAATTTATTTCAACAAATAAGGAGATTTTAATTTAACCCCAGAGATTATCGATTACCTTCCTCACAAGGAACCCTGCTCATTTGATCTGAGTAGGTACCTGTGTCTGGATTATAAACGGGATTACTTACTTGTATGTAGCAATCATCATCTTTACAACTTTGTAAAGCAAGCGCAGATAAAATGAGAATAGGAAAGAGGTAACGAACTTTTTTCATGTTAGTGCTCTTTTATTAAAAAAGGGTCATTATAAATTTAATGAATTATCCCTCTGTGTTGAAATAAACTTTATAGTAATGCATCTTTTTTTCTTCGTCATAGCCTCGTTCTAAATACTCCTCCGAAGCATCGGGAGCATCAATATCCAGTTTTATTTGAATATTGGTATCAAGTTTTATTTCGGTTTTTAACTTTCGCTTTTCCTTTTTTACTACAGCTTCGGCCACGTCAAAGTGATTTCTAACCACAATATCGAGCTCACTTTCAAAGCTCTTTTTGTAATTGTCAAAGAGCTCTTTGTGTTTGTCTTCAAAAAACACCTCGTCTTTGAAGTCTTCCACATCCACACTTTCATGTTCCTTGAAGTAGTCAATAGTTTTGGCCAAAAAGGTACTTTGCTCTTGATTGCCATAAGAAGTCTTCAAAACTTCCTCAGAAAAATCTCTACATAATTCAATATAAGTTTGGGTGTGCTGATTAGCATCATCGGCAAATTTGATATTCAAAAATTGCTTGGTCCAATATTGCGCATCATAATTATTGTTGTCGGCGCTCAAAATAATACGCCCTTCAGCATCGCTTTGATTTAAAATCAAGCACCCCTTATCAACTTTTTTTGAATTTATTCCTTTTTGAACAACCACATCATAACTGCTATTTTCTAAATAGGTTTGAAAGAAGTCCACTTTATTCTCTATTTTAAAGATGCCAACAGCATTGGTTGTGATTTCATTGTATTCAATACCCTCAAATAAAACTACCAATACATCTCCCGTTTTTATTTGTGCAGAATTAGATTGCTCAAAAAGATGCTCAACAATATGTTTGGAAGTTTCAACAAAATGATCGTCATCTTCAAAAATTTGAGAACTATAGGTGTTGATCTCATTTAATGCAATACTAGCATGGTGGTTGAACCTATAACTCTGAACCACACTTCCAAAAGGGCGTAATAAAAATGGGAGCATTAAATCGTAACTGGCATCATCAAATCTTACAATATCTTCAGAAAAAGCATTTTTGGTATGGTTAAACTTATTACCAACTTTATGAATGATTAACTTAGAGATTGAGGCTTGGGAACGCTTTATCATAGCTTGAAAAGATTAATTGATTTGGTAAATTAAGATGGAGTTATTTTCTCCTTGGGTAACAAATTCCAAATTTCTGTCTTTGTCGATGTTGTCTAATGCCATTTTTGAAGTTCCATAAACTGGGAAATTATTAATAGGTTTGGCATTACTGTCAAATAAATAGACTTTTTGGGTTTGCAAATCAGTTACAGTCACATAGATTTTGTCATTTAAGTAGAAGATATCGGGATCGGTATAATTTCCAAAATCAAGTTCTATGGTTTTATCCTTAATAGTCAATCTATTCTCAGACATTGCAACTAATGTTTTGGAAGTTGTTACCAATTTGTGATGATCGGTCAGTTTTAAATCTCTTGATGCCGTATTTCCACTTTGATCAATAGTAACCAAAATACCGTCTTTTGTTGTAGTTATGAATTTGTTTTCGAATTCATAGATGCCGGTATCTGAATACTGGTATTGATTTTTCGGGGTTACCCTTGTTTTTCCAACGCGGTCTTGAATGTAAATTTTGTCTTCTGTTTGAAATAGGAGGTAGTCTTTATTTCCTATTCTTATATGTTGCGGAGCATGTACTAGGTTCTTTTCTGTTCCTTTGAAATTGAATCCTTTTACCGATTTCCCTCTACCATCAACCATATAGATTCTGTTACCCTGGGTAATGATTAAACGATATTTTTTGTTATTGTCATAGTCAAATACAGCTAATGGCTGGGTAATATCGTCATTGAATTTTAAAGGGAAAGGATCTACTTCCTTGCCATTGCGATCCAAAACATAAACCCGATGTGGGGTGGCAAAAGCTAATTGAAGCCTTCCATTTTTATACATGTCTATTTGACTAATTTGACCAAGTATAGGTCCATGTAGTTGCTTTTTCCAAAGAACCTTCCCAGAATTGGAAATAAGATAAAGGTTGTTCTTAATATCTTGAACTACTATTTCCTTCTCTTTTGTGATGTGATTTGATACAAACTTGGGCTCATTAATAAGGGCAGCATCAAGTTCTATTGAAAATTCTTCTGAAATGGAATTGTCAACAGCCTTTGTTTTGGCCTTTTTGAAAATACCATTAATATGTGCGAAATCTTGATCGTAGATAAATTGAATGGCAGAAACCTTATATTGGTTTAATTTAAATGCTTGTTCTTCATTAAGATTTTTTTCGAAGAAGTTACTTAGGGTTTCCTGGTTCCCTACCATTAAAAGTGAAGACTCGTCACTTAACTGCATTTTGATATCCTCATAATAGTCTCGATGAGATAAGGTGGTATTATTTTGAAAGTTGACTATAATGTTTTGTAAAAGTTCGTAACTATCTGAAAAAACAAAAAACTGATTTAACTGGCAATATTTGGTGGCCGTTGAATAGGGTGCTAAGCTTCCAAAAGATTGATGAAATAATTCTGGATATTTAAACTCATGGATTTCCGCTTGTCTATAGGTTTCTATCAAGGATGATTCTAGAGATTCTAAAGTAGATAGGTCGTCTAGGGAATTTAAAACGACAGCTTGGTCATTTCCTTCAAAAATAAGACCTACCTCTATAATATTATCAAAGAGGGAAGTTTCTACTTTTAGGGAATCTGCGATTTCAGGTAATCTCAATTGAGGTTTCAGTTGGCTGTAGTTTGCGAAAGTGAAACTTAGAAAGCCATCGCTATTAGCTGGGGTGATTTTGGCCAATTCATTTTCTTGGGGTTGAATGCCTTTAAACTGATTGATGAAACTTTTTGTAGAATCAGTTGCTTTCGTTACACCATTATATATAACAGCATCTTGATTCAAGTCTATATCTAAATTATAGTATGAACTAAAGGACGCTGAAGAAATAGAGTCTAGATAGAAAATGTTTTGAGGAATGGAATGATTCTTATTATTTATGAAAACGGATAAATCAGAACCACTGTTTGAAGAGTTTAGTAATTCTAACCATTCACTTCCTTTGATGTTAGATTTAAGGCAGTTTTGAAGTAAATCTAATGTGGACGCTCCAATAAAAATACTGTCTTTGATTACACTATATAATATGTGTTGGTCAATAGTGGTTTTGGAAAAGGTAAAACCTTGATCTGTGATGGTCTCTAATTTATGATTCGGTAAAGAATCGATTTGGAATAAATATTTATTGAGGTGAGTAGCTAGGCTATATTGTAGGCTATCATTTTGATCATGAATGAAGCTTAATAAAATTTCTTCCTCTGTAGAAAAGTGCTGAATCAAATCCAACTTGTCGGTTAAGTTTTGGGAAACCTCCGAGGAAAAAAGGGATTTTAGAAGGTCATTATTCTTTAAGGAGCTTTTTAATCCTTCTAATTGGTTAATTCTAAAAACAAATTCTGGTTTTTGGGGTAAATAGTCTAAAGGTTGCCTTTTTGAAGATTCTTTGGAGCAACTAAAAACAAGCACCACAAAAAGAATGGCATATTTTAGGTTTTTCATTAAAGAGGGTTTGTGCAAATATAATTGTTATAGGTCTAACTTTAATTGTTCTGGAAGTAGTTTGAATGATTTTCTGTGGTAGTTTGTCGGCCCCAATTTTTTTATGGCTTCCCTGTGTCTTTTGGTTGGGTATCCTTTATTTTTTTTCCAATCATATTGAGGGAATTCTTCATGAGCCTGTTCCATATAATCGTCACGGTAGGTTTTTGCCAAAACAGATGCAGCTGCAATCGATAAATATTTACTGTCTCCTTTAATAATAGTGTCAAAAGGAACTTCATTAAAGGGTTTGAATCGGTTGCCATCAACAATGATATATTCCGGTGTTATCTTTAATTGCTCAATGGCCCGATGCATTGCCAAAATGGAGGCATTCAAAATATTGATGGCATCGATTTCTTCAGGGAAAACATGAGCCACACCAAATGCAAGTGCTTCTTGTTCAATAATAGGCCTAAGGAATTTCCGTTTCCTTTCAGATAATTGTTTGGAGTCATTCAAAAGGTTGTTTGAAAAGTCATTTGGTAAAATAACGGCCGCCGCCGTCACCGGACCAGATAAGCAACCTCTCCCTGCTTCATCTGTTCCACATTCAAATTTAAATTCAGAATATTTCAGCTTGAGCATTTAAATAATTCTTAGTATAATCGCGTTATGATAAATTGTACATACCTTTGCAAGGTCTGAAAAATTATTATGAAGAAGATATTTTTAGCACTTTTTTTGTTTGGTTTTGGCCTTTCTACATATTCGCAAATAATTCAATCAACAGATGGCCTAACTCCAACTGGAGATTACGATGAAAACCAACAAAGAAGAGGGTCTACAAAAAGTACCTCCAATAAGAACATTATTAATTATGATGCTAAAATTGAGCAGTATCTTATAATATCTCCAGAACGAGATACGACTCATGTGGATACTTCTTTAACAATAAAAAAAGAATATAAGTGGAACTACCTTAGGAGAGATGCTTTTGGGTTGCTGAAGTTTAATAATGTTGGGCAAACATATAATACCTTAATATATAACTTAGATAATGAAAAACTAATGCCACTTTTTGGTGCAAGGGCAAGACATTTTAATTATATGGAGATTGAGGATATCAATTATTATCATGTGCCTACACCATTTACAGAACTTTATTATAAGTCGGCATTTGAGCAAGGGCAACAGGTTGATGCCTTCTTTACGGTTAATACGTCCAAGCAGTTTAATTTTTCTGTGGCATATAAAGGACTACGGTCTTTAGGTAAATACCAACATATATTGACCAGTACGGGAAACTTTAGGTTTACCTCCAGTTATGATTCTAAGGATAAAAGGTACTCGGCCAACGGACATATCGTTATTCAGGATTTGTTGAATCAAGAAAATGGAGGGATACGGGATGATAATATCATATATTTTGAATCCGGTAATCCCGATTTTAAGGATCGAGGTGTATTTGATGTAAACTTTGAAAATGCGGAAAACATATTAAAAGGAAAGCGCTTTCATTTAGATCACACATATAAATTAATCCAAGAAAAGGATTCGATTTCTGATAGTTCCTTAAAAGTAGGAAATGTCATTTCATTTGAAGACAAGTATTATGAATTCAACCAAAGTGCAGCCAATGAGTATTTCGGTGATGCATTTCAAGCAAGTAATTTAAGAGATCGGGCTACTTTAGAAGATTTTCATTTAGGAGCTTATGCAGAATATAGAAACGAACTTCTCGGTGATTTAAGATTCCAGGCTGGAATGGATGACTTCAACTATGGATATGACAAGCTAGTTATCTTAAATGAAGAGGTCATCACCAATAGGCTTAATGGAAAGGTATATAATATAGGAGGAGGTTATACCAATAAAATTGGAAGATTTAATATAAAAGGAGATTTTGGTTTAAACGTGGCGGGAGACTTTGATGGTAACTTTATAACGGGACAGGCTACTCTTAATATCATAGATGATATATTATTGTCTGCAAAGATCAATCATAGTTCCAAAGCTCCCAACTATAACTTTCTGCTTTATCAAAGTAGTTACAAGAACTATAACTGGCGAAATAACTTTAATAATGTAAAGACTCAAAACTTACAATTTGGAATCTTGTCTCAAAAATGGGCTGAAGTACTGGTTGATATTTCCACTATTACAGATTATGCCTATTATAAAAAGGAGGAGACTTCAGATTTAGTTAAACCCTTTCAGAATAATAGCACAATTGGATATTTGAAGGTTCAATTAAATAAGGATGTGAAGTTAGGTAAGTTTGGAATAGATAACTCTATAGTATACCAAACTATTGAAGATGACAGCCAGGTATTCAATGCTCCAGAATTTGTAACACGCAACACAGTTTATTATCAGAACCATTTCTTCAGAAATGCGTTGTTCCTGCAAACGGGAGTCACCTTTAATTATTTTACCGAATATTATATGAATGCTTATGATCCACTTTTGGCAGAGTTCTATGTTCAAACAGATCGTAAGTTTGGAGGTTTCCCTATGTTTGATTTCTTTATCGATGCGAAGGTTAGAACGGCGCGCATTTATTTTAAGGCAGAACACTTCAATTCAGCGTGGACTGGATACGATTATTATTCCGCGCCAAACTACCCATACAGAGATTTTATACTGCGTTTTGGTATTGTTTGGAATTTCTTTTTATAAGGTTTTTCAAAACAAAGATTTTTTCTTATCTTGTAAAGCTCTGAAAATCAATCTTTGATTTTCAATTTCAAAAAAACTTCAAAAAAAGGTTTGGAAAAGTTTGTTGGATAGGAAAAAAGGGTGGTATATTTGCACCCGCAAACGGGGAAACCGGGAGCGTAAGTTCATAGAAAGTTTGAGATACTGGGGTT